>JAZQGF010000018.1:0-1540 GCA_045539875.1 Acutalibacteraceae bacterium | reverse complement strand
CAGCCCGTGCAAATACTCATTTTGCATATTGCTGAGATGAACGACTTTAAAAATAAAGGTGTAGATTTGGTGTGAGGCAGCCGAAAGGCAGGCTCTCATTGCCTCTATCAACCCTTCAACTCCCATCATATTGATTGCTCTGCGTAAATTGTACGCGGTGAACCTGAGGGCATTCTCTGCGGCTGCAAATCCAATGCCCTTTGTATAGTAGCGGTCGAAACCCCAGACCCATTTGATTGTGCCAAATTGGTGCTCTATGATTTCCTGCCGCTTTTTGTATTCGCCTTTTCGTTTGATGAAACGCTTGTCAAGCTCATCAACCTCGGTTTGAAAGCTTTTTCGCGATATTTCGCGGTGCTTTCCTTTGGTACACTTTTTCCTGTTTGGGCAGTTCGCGCAAGCGGAATAGTTTGCATATACAAATGATGTGTCGCCGTTTGAATCCGTTTGGTCGCGCATATGCTTCAGCGTGTGACCTTCAGGACAGGTGTATTCATCTTTTTCCACATCATATGTGAAATCTTTTCGCTTGTAGCCTTCCTCGGCTTTCTGATTTCCGTCCTTACCCTTTGGAACGAGGCAGGTTATGCCGTTTTTTTCGGCTTCGAGCATATCATTTCCGTCATGATAACCGGTGTCGGCGAGTTCAGTGATTTTATCCACTTCAAGAAATTCCTTAGCGGTTTTTCCCATTTCCGTAAGCTGTCCTTTGTCCGAACCGTTGTTGGTCGTTTTGTAATCCACAATCATTTTTGATTCGGCTTCCGTCACGACCTGAGTATTGTAGCTGACGTCCATTCCTTTTCCGCTTCCCTGCTTCATGCAGCGAGCCTCGGAATCGGTTTCGGAAATCTGCGTTTCTCCACATTTTTCGAGTTCATTGTGGAGATTTTCGAACTTTTCCTTTTTCGCACTCAGCTTTTCTATGATATCCTTGATCTGTCCGCTCGTCAGATTGCGTTCTTCATTTTTGCCGTCATTTTTATCGGCTTCATCGAGTGCTGCGAGGTACTCGTCTATTCTCTCCTGAGTCTTTTTGAGGGTTCTGTCTATGGTCTTTTGGTTATGGTTCCTCTTTTTGGAATTGTTTGCCTTGACTTTGACGCTGTCCAGCGCAACGGTTTGCTTGCCAAACAGACCAATTTTCTTATAGAATTGATTGAACTCAACAAAAACCTTGCGCAGCTGTTCCTTGTTGTTTTCCTTAAAGTAGCAGAGTGTGCGCTTGCTGGGGCGCATTCCGTTGATTAGCCACATCACTTCGATGTTTCGCGTTGCCTCTATCGACAGCTTGCCCGAGGAACAAATGCGGTTTAGCAATCCGTACAGATATAGCTTGAGCAAGGGCGTGGGATCATACGGAGGACGACCTTCGTCTTTTGTTTCAGCGTGCACAAAACCCAATTTTACCATATCCAGCTTGTCGCAGAATATATCTATTACCCTGCACTCGCTGTTTGACGGTATCAGGCTCTCCAAATCTGTCATCATTATCTGATCTCTGCTGATTCCTTCGATGTGTTTCATCTGTCATCACTCC
>JAZQGF010000017.1:0-385941 GCA_045539875.1 Acutalibacteraceae bacterium | reverse complement strand
GGATTATCTTTACATTATAACTTCAAACCCTGTGCCCGATAAAGAAATTTCCGATTTTTCCGTAACCTCAAAACCCAATAAAAAGGAGCATGGAATGGGTATTGAGATTCTTAACGAAATTGCAAAAATCAATAACGGAGAGTATATCATTAATTCCTCTGAAGGTATGGTTCGTGCCATGCTTACCGTATCTGCAAAATAAAATCAACAGCATCCTTAACTGATAGGGATGCTGTTTTTTACATAAAAATGCAAATTGTTACGATAATTTGAAATTAGAAAAATAATTTGAGATTTATTTTGATAATTAAACTATAAAAGGTCGAGGATAAGCTTTACGCTCATAACTTTGATAAAAAACGGTTTAAGTGGTATGCTAAATTCAAAAATTCGGAGGTGAATTTATGGATTACGGCTATATCAGAGTGTCGAGCCGAGAGCAAAATATCAACCGTCAGCAGGATGCTATGGAAAAGCTGAAAATTCCTATTGAGAATTTGTTTGTGGATAAGCAAACAGGGAGTAATTTCGAGCGTCCGTCATATCAAAAAATGCTCAAAAAATTAAAAAAAGGAGATTTGGTTGTCATCAAATCGATTGACCGTTTGGGAAGAAACTATGAAGAAATTCTCGAACAGTGGAGAATAATAACCAAAGTCAGACAGGCAGATGTGTTTGTTATTGATTTTCCTTTGCTTGACACCAGAAAAAAGGATAATGATCTTACCGGAACCTTTATTGCGGATCTTGTTCTTCAGATTTTGTCTTATGTTGCACAGACAGAAAGAGAATTCATCAGGCAGCGTCAGGCGGAAGGAATTGCAGCTGCAAAAAGCAGGGGAGTAAGGTTTGGTAAATCAAAATACGAGCCATCGGAAAACTTCTATGAGGCATGTGTCAGATACGGTTCGGGAGAAGTAACTGTCAGACAGGCGGCTGATATGTGCGGAATGAAGCATTCAACCTTTTATAAATATTTTCATTTATATGAAAATAAATCCGTCAAGTAAATTTTTGTTTTTACAAGTAGACTTCCGTAAACAGCGTAAAGCCTCCGGATCTTTTTTTTAAATTATAATAACATAACTGTTTACAAAAGTCTACTTCAGTGAACAAAAGGAGAGGTATTATGAAGCGTATTTTAGGTTTTTTGGAAGGCAAGCCGTGCACAATGCTTCTTGCAATGACGGCAGTTTTTTCGGTTGCTGTTATTGCAATAACAATGCTTGCGGCAATAATTGCATCAAAGGCTGGCGTTGACGATGAGTCGGTATCTGCTGTTTCGCCGTCTCAGGCATCTGTTCAAGGTGTAACAGAGGAGATGAATCAGAGACAATCAACAATGGAATATCTTACGAATGAGCAGGAAACGGCAACGAAAGAGCAAATAACAGCAGCAAAAGAAACCGTAGCTGCAGAACCCCAGCAGCTTGACGCAGATAACTTTGCGGAGTTGGATATTAAGGGGTTTGAGCTTCAAAAGCTTAAGTTTCTTGTTACAAATTCCGATATGTGGCATGAGGGAGAGATAAGGGACAATAACAGTCTGACTTTTGCTCTTGCGAGATACATTGAAAAATTTGCCGAGGATTACAATATAAAAGACAGTGAAAATTGGAGTTCTGCTCCGATAATTTTTGATGATTATATTAAAGAAACCGGTTATGAAGTCAAAGGAGCCTTATCAATCGAAGAGTATAATATGATTTTGCGTGATATTTACGGAGATTCTGTTGAGGAAATGTCATATTCCGATTTTCCGGAAGTTCTTGAACTTAATCGGGTATGGAGGATTTGGCATACGCTTGGAGGTGAAAAGGATTCTGCAAAATGCTCGGAATGTCTTCTTATCGTTGGACCGACAGGTGAAACCGACTTTGTCGGCGGTAATGTTGAATACGGAAGATTTGCCGGATTTAAGGTTGACGGTGATATGATTTCTGCAATTTGTGTTTCTGTTTATGAAGCAGATGAGTTTATGGATGAGCCTTACTATGTACTTGAGCTGGAATCTCGACTGGCAAAAGGAAATAACGGATATTATCTTCATTCGGTGAATCCGAATCTTTACGGCGGCGGTGACAGTCCTGTTTATCCTGCAACACAGCTTGAAGATTATGAATATTACAATGATTTCAGTATGCGTGATGAACCTGAAAATCCGATTGATTGTCTGCCGTCGGTTGCAAATGCTGTTGAAAAAATTGACTCTCCCGAAAAAGCATATGAAGATTATCTTGATATGAGAAAACATAATGATTATGCAGAAGATTTTGCTGATACCGAGAATGAAAGATACTGTTATGCCGATATTAACGGCGACGGTGTTAATGAGATGATTATCACAGGTGATATCACTTATGACAGAGGCTGGCAATTCACCAGAATTTACACCTGTGATACCGATGACTACACTGTCACACCCGCAAGTGAGCTTATCTATCATTACGGTGAGCCGAGAATTTCTGAGGAATATTCCGCTTTGGTTATCGAGCCTTACCGAGGTACATCAATAACATGGAGCGAAGAATTCGTTCAGTATAAAAACGGTGAATTCAGAAACAGCTTTACTGTTTCTGCAGACAGAAGTGAGACTGAAGATTACACTTATTCTTATCATGTGTCAGATTCCTTGAAAGAGGAACCGGTTGATGATATTAATGTTTACTTGGATACTGTTGAAGATTTGTCGATGAAGCATGTAGCAGACAGATAAGAAAGGAAAGATTTATAATGGCTATTGATCAAAATGCGAGAGAAAAAAGAGTAATTGATTGGATATACAAATTGCTCAGAGGAATAGGAATCGGCTTCGTTATTAATCTGTTATTTATAGTTACAGGCAGCTATAAGGGTACACCGACAGGTCAGGTTCCGCTTTTGGTGCTCGTTTGTTTTCTTTACGGAATAGGATTTTCTTTCGGCCTTCTTTTCCTTAAGCTTGCTTGGAAGAAAACCAAAAGCGTCTTTAGACGAACAAATACTTATATATTACTTACAAGCGGAAACATTGTTTTAACATTTGCAATAAGCATCGGCGTTTTATGTATCGGCGTACTGGCATCTTGGATACTTGGTGTTGTTCTTTGCGTTGCAGACATTATCTTTGCATTTATGGGCAAAAAGCTTTTGTCTGATTGGGTTGAAGAGAAATTCGGTTATAAAGTAGTTCAGCCTGATAACATAGATACGGATGCAATTATTGAAAGCGCTGTTATTACCAATTATCAGTCACACGGAACCGCAGATGCAGGTCCGATGGACGCAAGAAGGGGTTATAATCCTACAGCAAAGCAGGTTGATGCTGCAGTGCAGCGTAAGAAAAACGAAATGGGTTATTGGGAATAAGAAAGGAAGATTAATATGAAGAAATTTATAAGCATTCTTTTGGTTCTTACAATGGTTATTCCGATGGCATTTATGACTTTTTCACCGGCCTATGCAGCAACAAGCAACGAAACAGTAATTTATAATTTCTTGGTTGAAGAGATTGGTTTTAATACGGCTGCTGCAACCGGAATTCTTGCAAACATATATAAAGAATCAAGTTTTCGTCATAATGTAATTGAATATGGTTATACATGGGAGAACGGAGGCGGATACGGTATTTGCCAGTGGACAAACTATCCCAGAACATCTTCGACCGGAAGAAGAACCGATCTTGTAAATTGGTGCAGTCAAAACGGATTCAGCTATAAAACTCTTGAGGGTCAGCTTAACTTTTTTAAGTATGAACTTACTACAAAATATCAGGAAGTATATAATTATTTAAAATCTCAGCCCAATTCAGCTAACGGCAGCTATGAGAGTGCAAGATTTTTTTGTCTTGAATTTGAAAAGCCTTCAGGCTCCTCTGTTTCAAATGATCGCGGCGAGTTAGCAAGAGATACATATTGGCCTAAATATTCATCTTTGGGCAATATTTCGGGCAATGTTTCGGGCTATAATCCTTCTGCTGCAGCAGAATATGCAAAAAAATGGTGGGATGGCTTTAATCCGGAATTCACTAACTATGCAGGTCAGGGCGGCGATTGCGCCAATTTTGTTTCGCAGTGCCTTCATGCAGGCGGATTAGCTTATTCGGAAAATGTTTGGGCACCCGACAAACCCGCTTTTATCGGATGCAACAGTATGAAAAAATATTTAACTTCGATCGGTGGCGTTTTTGTTGAAAATCCTTCGGCAGATGATTTAAGTGTCGGTGATATTGTATATTATTATTCAAACTCTAAAAAATGCTGGGGTCATGTTTCACTTGTTGTAAGCAACAACGGAACACCGTGTGTTGCGGCTCATACCGAGCCCAGATATACAACAAATTGGAAACTTGGCTATTCACGCGTCGCTGTGCTTAAGCTTTCGAAAAATGAACAGGCGGTATCTGCAACACCTCAGATAACGGTTGTTGGAGCTTATTCTTATGAATGCTGCTCAACAGACAATGTTTATGATATTTCAACAGGCTATTTTGATTTAGGAAATGATCTGAGAATTGAATGGTGTGATCCCAATGCGGCTGCACTCGGTTATCGCTATAAAGTTGCCGGTTTAATTAACAGTCCCCAACCTGATAACACGAATGAATCAGCAGGTGCAGTATGGACTATTGGTGATGCAAAAACACTTACGAGTAAAACCTTTATTGAAATTCCTTCTTCAAAGCTTTCGGAATGTAATTATATTAAAATTGCTGTAGGGTGTGTTGATGAAACAAATACAGAAAAATGGAAATCATATTATGTTCCGATAAGTCCTGAAAAACCTGAAATTAATAATTATTCTAACTATGATGTTGTTGATTTTGATTCGGATCTTACCGTTACATGGTCTTCAAGTGTAGGAGCTACATCATATAATGTTAAGGCAATACGCCTTAAATCGGAACCTGAATTCACAAATAACGAGAGTCACGATAATTGGGGAAGGAGTGGAAGCAACATATATGAAAAAACAACAAGCCGACGCACTCTCACAATATCGTCTGATGATTTGATTCCCGGAAGTTGGATTAAGGTGGCAGTTTGTGCTGTAAATTCTGCGAATTCCACAGAGTCATGGTCACACTATTTCTATCTTAATGTTAAAGAGAATGATTCCGTCGCTGTTGACAGCATATCTGTTTCTCCGACTGAAAACACATTATATATCGGCGATACATGTTCTTTATCAGCCAATATTATGCCCTCAGATGCAACAGATAAAAGTGTGGTTTGGAGTTCAGGTGATGAAACCGTAGCAACAGTTGACAGCAAAGGCACCGTAACAGCAAAGGGCTTGGGTTATGCAGTGATAACCGCAACAACATCTAATGGCTTAATTGCTCAGTCATTGATTACGGTTTCCAAGATAACAGAGGCAATATATACGGTTAATTTCGATGCAAACGGCGGTTCGGCAGCAACTCAAAGCATCGAGAGTAATTCAGGAAAAACAATAGTTTTGCCTACAGCTGAAAAATACATAACAGTGACCTTTGATCATAAGGGCGGTACTGCAAGCTATCAGTCACAAAAGCTTTATTTTAACTGTCTCGGCTGGTCGACAAGTGAAAACAGTGGTTTTGTTGATTATGATTGCGGTGATGAGTTTACTGTTCCTGAAGGTGACATCACTCTTTATGCTGTTTGGAGCACACGAGCGTTTGGAGCGCTCAGTCTGGAAGCGCCGGTTAGAGACGGTTATATATTCTGCGGCTGGTCAAAAGATGATTCAGGGTTTATGGATTATGAGCTTGGTGAAGCGATGGCTTTAAGTGAAGATACAACTCTTAGTGCAAGATGGAATAAAGTTTCCGATGTTACATCTGCAATAGTATCCATTGAAGAAGATAGCTACACCATTCCTTTATATGATGAAAACGGAGATCCTTCTCCTGCTTATTTTGTAAGGCTTGAAGAAGTAACAAGCGGTGCCGAAGTGAGCTGGAGCACGGATAATTCGGATATAATTCAAATTGAAGATGGAAATGATGATGGTTGTTATGTTAATGCTCTTTTGACTGGCACAGCAATACTTACAGCAGAAATTGTTGTTGATGGAAAAATTGTTACCGATTCTTGTTCAATTACTGTTGATTCATTTAATGATAATGAGTTCGGAGTATATATTTCCGATGATTATGTTGAGCTTGAAGCATCTGAAAACGGTGAACCGTTTGGCGGTGAGCAGAGCGACGAACTGATAATAAGAAGTGTTCCTTCCGATGCCGATATCAGCATTTATGTTGAGGATGAATCGGTAGCAACTGTCGGATATTCAAAGAAAAGAAGCGAAGATTTCTACCGTGCATCCGTATATGCAATTGCACCAGGTGAAACAAACCTTGTTGCAGAAATTGTGTGTAATGGTGTAACCTACACGGATAAATGCTCAATAAAGGTGCTTTCTCCTTTGAACTACGGCGTTGTTATTTCAGAGAGTTATATTGAAGTTGAAGCTTCTCCGACCGGTTCACCTTTTGACGGCGGAGAAAGTGACGAATTAATTATCCGCTCGGTGCCCTCAAGCTGTGATATTTCCATTTATTGCGAGAATACATCGGTTGCTAATGTCGGATTTGCAAAATACAGCGGAGAAGATTTCTACAGAGTAACAGTTATCGGCATTAATGCAGGTGAAACAAATCTTATTGCGGAAACTGAATATGGTGGAGTAAAATATACGGCAACAAGTAAAATAAAAGTTACAAGCTCTGAAACAGACCCTGAACCCGGTCCCGGATATGAAGAACCCAGAGAATATACTATTACCCTCGATCCACAGGGTGGAACCGTTTATCCTGAAAGCTATGTATATCCTTCGGCTACTGTAATTGTTCTGCCTACTCCTGTAAGAAGCGAAAAGATTACCTTTGATCTTAACGGAGGAACTTCGGGGCCTGAAACTCAGGAGATATATTATGGCTGTATGGGTTGGTCACTTGGCGGAGATTCAGGATTTATTGATTATGAATGCGGCAGTACATATGTGATTTTTGATTCTGATGAAACTCTTTATGCATATTGGGATTTAGCTGCACAGGGATATTTGACAGATGAAGTTCCTGTTAAAGATGGCGCTGAATTCCTCGGATGGACAGTTGTTGAAGATTCAACAGATGTAATTTATGAACCGGGTGAGAGCATTGCGTTGAGTAAAAGCAGAACTCTCTATGCTGTATGGGAAAATCAGGCTGAAGATGAGCCTTCGGTTGACCCTGATTCCAAGGTACCTGTTTCATGCAGAATTGTTTCGGCACCGGTAAAAACCTCATATACATATAAGATTGATACAAAGGCAGACCTTACGGGAATGATAATTGAGATAACATATTCGGACGGTTCAAAAGAAAATATTACAGATACTACCAAGCTTGAAGTAAAAGACTTTGATACTAAATCAACTGGTACAAAGACCGTTACCGTTGAATATGAAGGCCTTACCGTTCAGTATAACATTACGGTGTCATATGTCTGGTGGCAGTGGATAATAATGATCCTTCTTCTTGGATTCCTTTGGTATTAATAATAATTCACAGATGTGCTTGTTTATTATGCGGATATTGTGAAACAATTAAAGGGTGCACTCTTGCAGTGCGCCCTGATTTTTGTTATAATAAATATAATTTAATAAAGAAAGGAAATTTGTTATGTCTGTACTGAGCGTAAATAAAAATAATTTTGAAGAATTAAAAATGAGCAATAAACCCGTGCTTCTTGATTTTTATGCAGATTGGTGTGGCCCTTGCCGCATTGTTTCTCCTCTTGTCGATGAAATTGCTGCTGAAAATCCGCAGTATTTTGTCGGAAAAATCAATGTTGATAATGAGCCGGAACTTGCGCAAGCATTTGGTGTTTCAAGCATTCCCATGCTCGTTGTTATGAAGGACGGAAAAATCGCTGCTCAGGCTGTCGGATCAAGACCAAAGCAGCAGATTCTTGATATGCTGAAAGGTGTATAAGACCGGATTATGAATGAACTTAGCTTGCTTTTTCAAAATATCAAAGACGGCGACACGCTTGTTCTTGAAAAAAATAAGATTTACCATGTTAGGCAGGATGATTCCTATGAGTTTGAAGGATATTACTGTTCAAACACAGCAAAAAAGCATGAAAATCCCAACGGACTACGCCGAACGGCAATGTTTTTAAAAAACAGAAAGAATGTTACTGTTGAGGGAAACGGAGCATCTGTTATTGTTCACGGAAAAATGACTCCCATGCTTTTTGATTCCTGTGAAAACATAACTGTAAGAAATTTGTCGGTTGATTATGCATGCCCTACAATGGCAGAATTCAAAGTTCTTTCACACAATAACGGTGAATATGTAATAAAAATAAACCCTGAGAATCTTTTCAGAATTGAAGAAAATAATCTTATCTGGCATGGCGAAAACGGCAAAGACGGCAAACCGTATTGGGAAGACTGCTATATCGGTAACCGCAGGCATATTAAGGTTTTTGATCCCGAAACGGAAACAACAAAGGATTTCAGCCGTGATAAACTGCCGTTTAAAAGTATTCGTAAGCTTGATGAAACAGTTTTGGCTGTTACTCTTGCAGATAAGGATGCGGCATTTTCGGTCGGATGTATTTATCAGACCCGAAATATTGTTCGCGACCAAACGGGTAGCTTGTTTCAAAGATGCAAAAAACTTGTTTTTGAAAATCTTCGTATAAAATTTATGCACGGATTAGGAATGGTTTCGCAATTTTGCGAAAATGTAACATTCAGAAATTGCGATTTTACACCGGCTGAGGGCAGGACTGTTGCCAGTACGGCGGACTTTTTTCAGTTTTCAGGCTGCAAAGGTGATCTTACCGTCGAAAACTGCAAAGCATCCGGTGCGCATGATGATTATATAAATGTTCACGGAACACACCTGCGCATAATAAATAAGAACGATGATGAAAAAAGCCTTGTTGTTCGTTTTATGCATGCAGAAAGCTGGGGGTTTCAGGCGTTTGAATCAGGCGATGAAATAGAATTTATCAAATGGAACACTCTGCAACCTTTCGGAAGTGCAAAAGTTTTAAATTATGAGCGTCTGGGAGATACAGATATAAAGCTTTTTCTTGACATTGTATTACCTGAAATTGAGCTTGACAAGGATGTTGTTGAAAACATAACTTTTACTCCCAGCCTGTATGTCAGAAACTGCGATTTCGGACCAACCTCAGGCAGAGGAATACTCTGCACAACAAGAGGGGAGGTTATTATTGAAAATAACCGTTTCCGAAATTTGTGGGGTCCGGCTCTTCTTATTGAAGATGACTGTAATTTTTGGTTTGAATCGGGATATACGAAAGAAATTATATTCAGAAATAATCATGTTATCGGCTGCGATTTCGGTGTAACATGGCAGAATTCTCCCGTTATACGCTTTACACCCAAAGTCATGGACGAAAATTCAAAAGAGTTTGTTCATGGTAAGCTTGTTTTAACCGGCAACCGTTTTGAAAGGGCAACTCTCGGCAAACATATGATACATCTTGAATATCTCCGTGAGGCAGAAATTGAAGATAATATCTTCGATGTACCTTACGGTATATATACCCGTTGTGTCGGAAAAGTTGATGATAAAAATAATAATTGATTTCAAGCGGTATTTCGGAACAATTCCCATATTTTGTACTATAACCGAGCAGATTTTATGATTCTGCTTGGTTTAATTTAAATAGAAAAAATCCGAGGTCATAAAACCTCGGATTTTTTGGTGGAGATGAGGGGGATCGAACCCCTTACCTCTTGAATGCCATTCAAGCGCTCTCCCAAGTGAGCTACACCCCCATGACTTCCGCGGATTATATTATCATACTTTTAAAAAAAATGCAAGCCCTAAAATAAAAATAATCCGAAGAAACATAAATTGAATCTTCGGATTGTTTTTTATTTAAATAATTTTTTAATCATATCAATAAATCTTATGAACAACGAGATTATATATTCAAATAAACCTTCAGATTCAACCTCGCCGGGAGAAAGTCTGATGTTATCAACATAAACGATCGCATTTTCACTCTCACTGGTGAAAACAAACTCAATGTTGCTTATGTCCGATAAAACATCGTTAGAGTATGTAATGATTGATTCTGAACCGTTACGAGTCAGCTTATTAATATCAAAGCTGATTGTGTGCCATTCGTTGTCAGCAGGAATCGTTGCACCGGAAGGGGAGAACCATATCGAATCATTTCTGTAAAATTTAATCTTATCAATCTTTATATCGCTGTTACCGTTGTTTTTTACTGCTAAACAGATTGAATTATATTTTGAGTAATCGGTGTCAGCATCATAGAATGTTTTCATTCCGTCATCGGTCGAAAAATTCATAACAGGTGATACGGTGAACTGCTTTTCTGTAGCCTTGATTTCAAGGCAAGCTTCGCCGCTGTATGCATTTTCGGAATTCAACATCAGCTCAGCATTTTCGCTTTTCCATGACGGGTAATATCCGCTGTAAGCGTCATTTATTGTATGCCATGTTTCAGCGTTATCACAGTCAGCCCAGGTTCTTTCGTTATAGTATTTTGTACCGATACTTCTGTCGGTTATAAAGGGACTGACAGGAAGAGTATAATCACCGTTGTGGGATGCGTAAAGATTTGATTTCTCATTGTTGGGAGAGTATGCATATGCTGCAGAAACAGGCTTCTTAACCAAATCACTCGTTATTCTTACGATGTTGTTTTCTATGATTTCAGCATCGGCTTTGACATATATTCCGTCACTGCCGCAAATTGAAAAACCTTTGAGAATCTTTCCTTTCTGCATAAGCCCTTCGCCGATATTCTTCAGAGTAACATATATTGAGCCATCTTTAATTTCATGTTTTTCTACTGTTGCGGTTGTATATGAACCGTACTTATTGTTAACAAGTCCGAGGGCGGCAAATGCCATTCTTTCTCCAACTTCAAGCTTATGTTCGGGATGAATTACGCCTGCGGCAGGCAGATAAGTTATTGGCACATCGTAAATTGATGTCAGTGCTCTTGAATCGGGTTTTGCCTGCTGAATTTCCGAAAAATCAATGTTTCTTGAAGGAACCTCATAGCCCTCATCACTATAAAAATATTGAGCAAGCTGAGTGAAAACTATTGGCAATAAACCGTTGCTGTGGTTAAAAAGCTCAGTGTATGACGATTGAAGTAAATCAAATGCTCTTGAATATGCATCAGCCGTCCAGCCTATATCTGTTTCGCCCTGATACCAAATCATTCCTGAAAGCCTGAATCTTTTAAGAGCTTCAATTCTTAAGTTATAGTTTGCAGACATTTCGTAATAAATGCTTCTTTGAGTTTTGTCCCACTCGGAAAGTTTAACATATTTTCCGTAGTTTATGAAATCGTTCCTTACGGCTTCGTTGCTTTCAATGGATTCACGCGAAATCCAGCTTGCAATGGTAGTGCCGCCGAGAGATATATTAAGAATACCTACAGGCATTTTCAGTTCTTCTGTCATTTTGTTCGCAAAGAAATATGCAACCGCACTCATTTCGTAGATGTTATTATTTTCACCTGTTATCCAGAATGCTCCGGGAATATCTTTCTGAGGTTCAGATGGTATTTTACCGATTGTATTGTCCAGTTCGGAAAAGAACGGCGTAATAAGTACTCTGATGTTTCTGCTGAGCTTTTCTCCTTTGCTCATCATTTCAACACCGTGTTTTGCCTGCGCAAGAGGATATTGCATGTTGCTTTGACCGCTTGCAAGCCATAATTCACCGAAAACAACATTTTCGAGCGTTTCAAATTCAACGCCGTTTGCCTTTAAAATGATGCTGTATTCTTCAAAGCTTCCCGTTGGAGCATTGAATTTAACTTCAAAAATTCCCTCGTTATTTGCTGCTGTCTTTCCTGATGTTACGGTGTTTTTGTTGCTGTCAAACAGCTCGGCAGTTATTTCGGTTCCGCTTTGAGCAGTTCCGGCAATAACAGCTTCTTCGTTTTGTTTAAAAAGCATGTTGTCTGAGTATACCGAATATGTTTTTGCTTCGGATTCAACTGAATAAGCAGTAATTAAACTCAAAATCATAATATTTAGCGCAAGAATAACAGATATTATTTTTTTATACATAATCATTCTCCTTTTCAATAAAATTCTATCATGCCAAAAATATTTAGTCAATAATTAATTGTTCACTTGACATGAGTTATCCTCAATGTTAAACTTAAGAAAAAAATTCAGGCGGTGAATCAAATGTCAGGATTGATAAGATTTTTTTCGTTATTAATTGCATTTATAATTGGTTTTGTAACATTTCCGATAAGCTTTTTGCAGTCGGAAACCGATGCTGATTTTGATGTGGTTAAAGGAGTGTTTTCGGAGGAGAAAATTATTTTTAACGGAACGGAAGCTGAGATAAATATTGAAAACGCTTCGGAAGTAAACGATGAAGGTTTAATAACATTCTCTCAGCCCGTAAAGATTGTTTTTGCTGATCCTTTTTGCTCTTGGTTCAATTATTTCGGTCTGGCTTACACCTCGGATTCCTATATCAAAGGAACACTCGAATATAAAACAGGTGTAACCGAAAAAAGCGAAGAATTCTTTCTTGAACCTGCCGAATCGGTAAATACATTTTATTCTTTTATTGATAACTGTCTTGATAAAACAAAAGCGGATGCTGTTTATTCTTTAAGTTTTGAGCTTTTGAATTCTGAAAAAGCTTCAATGCGTATTCATGGCTTATCGGTTTTTAACAGAGCCGTTCCCGAAAGAGAAATATTTATAGAAAGTAAAAATTATAAACTTGGTGTTGATCTGCTTTGGGGTGGTGCACTCAGCTATCTTGAGGATTTGAATTCCAATGTTGAAGCTGTATATGTTAACGGAAAAATCAAGGTTGATTCAAATGCCTCCCAAAGATATAATACCGAATCCGTTAACAGCAATGTTAACCTCATCAACAGAAACGATACGGGCAGGCTTGTTCAACAGTCATATTACGGCACTGCTTCGGGAAACTACGAAACCGGGGAATTTATGGGCAATGTGTGGGCGTACAATCCCGTACAAGGCGGAAATCAGTTCAATGAGAGCAGCAAGATTGTTGATTTAAAAATAACAGATAGCTCCATATATGTTAAATGCAGACCTCTTGATTGGGCAAAATCAAAGGAATATATAACACCGTCATATATGGAGTCAACCTATGAATTCGTTAATGAAACGGTTCATGTTTCATGCAGATTTGTTGATTTTTCAGGATATAACAATGCTGATATGAGATCTCAGGAAATTCCTGCGTTTTATTGTGTTGAGCCTTTAAACAATTTCATTTATTATGCCGGCAGTGAGCCATGGACAAACGGTGAGCTGACAATTGTTGATGATTTGATTTTTTGGCCTGATGCAGGATATCCTAATTATTATTCACTTGAAAACTGGTCTGCATTTATCGGAGAATTCGAAGACAGTTTCGGAATAGGATTATTTGTTAAAGATCAGACGCAGTTTCTTACGGGAGTATATAACAGGGGAATGACTGTTAATTCAGATCCTTCGAAGGATGTTGCAACTTCTTATATCGCCGTAACCAAAGCGATGGTACTTAAGGATTTTGAACCGTTTAAATATGATTTTTATCTGACAACGGGCGATTCAACGGAAATAAGAAGTAACTTTAATGAAATCAGATAAAATTCATTTTTAAAACAAATTCCAGGTTCATTGTTGACAATTTTTATTGAAATTGATATAATAAATAAATATATATTTAAACGAAAGGGGACAATGAATAAGTGGAAAATGTTTTTCAGGAATTGATTGTTGACTTAAATGAAAACGGAAATTTTCTTTTAAGAATGGTTGTTGCAAGTCTCTGTGGTATATTTATCGGCTTTGAAAGAAGCCGCCGTCAGAAAGATGCGGGTATAAGAACACATATGATAGTTGCTCTCGGCGCAGCACTTGCAATGATAGTTTCAAAATACGGTTTCTTTGATTTACTTCAGTATGAAGGTCTCAGGGCTGACGCCTCAAGAATTGCTTCAAATGTTATTACAGGTGTCGGTTTCCTTGGCGCAGGTGTTATCTTTGTTCGAGATGTTTCGATTAAGGGATTAACAACAGCTGCTGGTATATGGGCAACTGCAAGTGTTGGCCTTGCGATAGGTTCCGGTATGTATACCGTGGGAATCGGCGCATCAATTCTTATGATTGTATTTCAGCTTGTTTTTCACAGATTCTTTACCCGTCTTGAAAATACGGTTAATGAATTTACCGTTATTATTTCGGATACACCCGATGCGGTCAAGAATTTCAGAAAAATGCTTGCGGATAATAAGCTTACCGTTGAAAAATGCAAAATGACAAGAAACCCTGATTCAACCGTTATTCTTGATATTACCATAAAAAAAGCAAGAACAACATCAATGGACGAAATAATGCTTATCGCAGAACAGAGCGAGGATATTATTTCTGTTGAATTTTAATTAATTTACTCGGGAGTGGTTCGCTCTGCAAGTATTGTTGTTAAAAACCAAAGCTTTCAGATTCTTTGCAGCATTTATTTGTATGCTGTTTATATTTTCGGATTTGATTCTTGCCTTTTCTATTGACATAGACGGTATTCATACAAGCGATGAATGGGACGGCGCAACCGTTGACAAGCTTCTTGACGGTGAAAGCAATTGCGGTGTTAATTTTGGTTTGGTTAAAACCGTTATTAACGGTAAAGAAAGTGCACTTTATCTTTGTTTTATGTTCAAAGAAACCGGTATGGAAACGGATGACCTTGATGCAGGTGTTTCTGTTTGTGTTGAAAATTCCGAAAGTTTTACCGTTACAGCTTCTGCATCGCCGAGTTTTTATGATTCATCCGATTATTCGTTTGACGGTGCTGTAAATGTTGATGAAAATAACGGCGCAACGGCAGAGATAAGGGTTGGATTCAAACACGGACTTCCTGAAATAATCAAGTGCAATGTTCGGTTTATTGATTCGGATTCCGCTATGTCAAATGATTACCGTTTTGATGTAATTAATGAGGAATATTCCGAAACAACCGAGAAGATAATAACCCGCAAAGAATCTGGAACAACCAAAAAAGAAAAGAATTCCAAAGTCCGAAACGAAACAACAAAGAAAAAGACTCAGAAAACAGAAAAAACTGATAAAAAGAGAACAGAAAAGCCGACAGAGTCAACAACCGAGTGGAAGGGAATAGAGCCTGACGGTTATTCATATGTAAGAAGAACCAAAGCTCGCACAACCAAAAAGCAAACAACTGCTCTTACACAAAAATCTAAACCCATGTCTGCAAAGGCTTATTATTATGAAAAAGAAACTGTAATTTCTCATATTTTCATAACTCACAGTGAAACTGATTCAACAACTATAAAAATAACCGAAGCCTTAACAAGCATGATACATACCCAAACTGCAACACCCGATGTTCCCTCAACTGAAATCAAAAGCTCTTTTTCTCTTTCGGAGGGAACAAAGAAAAAGGCAATAATCGGTGTTTTTGCAGCAATATCATTTACGGTTATTGCTGCAGCAGGTACGAGAAGCGCAAAGAAAAGTTCAGATAATGATAAAGACCCGGATACACAGTAATGTGTTTCCGGGTTAGTTTTATTTTTTCGCTAAAAGATTACATCATACAAATTTTGTCAATAAAAATTTGTAAATCTGAATTTTACGCATTAACATTGTGAATAATAGAAATACAAAATGAAAGGAGCAATATAATGGCAAATCTAACAGCAAAAGAGCTTTCAGCTCTTGAGGATCAGCTTAATCAGGAGCAGATTCTCATTAAGAAATTCAAAGCATATGCACAGGCTGCAACCGACCCTCAGATTAAGAATTCGTGCGAGCAGATTGCAAATCAGCATAAGCAGCATTTTGACACTCTTATGGGTCATCTTTATTAATTGTGGAGGTTTAAAATGAACACTAACTCAAGCTTTACCGACAGAGAAATCATGGATGATGTTTTGAGCTCTCAGAAGCACATTACGGATGTTTATAATACTTTCTCAAATGAGTGTGTTAATCAGCAGCTTCAGAGCGATATGGTTAACATTCTTAAAGAAGAGCATAACATTCAGTTCACCGTATTCAGCGAAATGCAGAAGAGGGGATGGTACAGCCCAGAAGCGGCACAGGCTCAGATGATTAACAATACCAAAACAAAATTTGAAGGAATTGCAACTCAGCTCTGATATCATGCGGATACCTGTCAGGTATCCGCATTTTTTTGGAAAAAATTTTAAAAAAGGGTTGGAAAAATTAAATATATGTTTTATAATACAATTAATATGGGTTTATATGCGTAAGCAAATAAAATCAAGGAGAATATTATGAGTAAATATTCCGTATCGCTTGAAAAGGTTGTGAATGACCTTTCGTTTCAGGTAATATATACGCCTAAGGATATTGCCGATATTTATATCACGGCTCAGGATGTTAACCGTCCCGGTCTTATTCTTACGGGATTTGAAGATTATTTTGACCCTGCAAGAATTCAGTTTATCGGTCTGACGGAGCTTGAATATTTTAAAAGTCTAACAAAAGAAGGATTTTTAAACTGCCTTGAAAGATTCTTTTCAAAGCGTCCCGCTGCCATTGTTGTTACCCGTGATTTGAAATGCGGCAACAGATTCCTGAGCTTCGCAGAAAAATATGAGGTTCCCGTTCTCGGAACATCTGAATCAACATCGGGCAGCATGTCTGCAACAATTTCATATCTTGGTGTTGAGCTTGCTCAGAGAATAACACGCCACGGCGTTCTTGTTGAGGTTTATGGTGAAGGCGTGCTTATACTTGGTGACAGTGGTGTCGGCAAAAGCGAAACGGCGCTTGAACTCATTAAAAGAGGTCACAGACTTATTGCGGACGATGCGGTTGAAATAAGAAGAGTTTCAAATAAAACCCTTGTCGGTTCAGCTCCCGACAATATCCGCCATTTCATTGAGCTTCGCGGCGTTGGTGTTCTTAATGCAAGAAGACTTTTCGGTATGGGTGCAGTTAAAATGACTGAAAAGGTTGATATGGTTGTCCAGCTTGAACCGTGGGACAGTGAAAAAGTTTATGACAGACTCGGACTCGAGAATGAATATACCGATATTCTCGGAATTCAGGTTCCCGTAACAACCGTTCCCGTCAGACCGGGCAGAAATCTTTCAATCATTATTGAAGCTGCCGCAATGAATAACAGACAGAAAAAGATGGGCTATAACGCTGCCAGAGAGCTTCTTCACGGACTTGGAATGACAGATGATATCATTCCTGCAAAAAAAGAACTTGAATTCTGGCATAACTTTTAAACAATAAAATCAGGATAAATTTACTATGGAGGTAATAAAATATGTATAGAATCGGTGTTGATCTCGGAGGAACAAATATTGCAGTCGGTGTTGTTACCGAAGATCTTAAAATTATTGGCAGAGGAAAGGTGAAAACCAAAGCACCCAGACCTGCAGAAGAAATCTTTGATGACATTGCACTTGCGGTTGAAATGGCTGTTAAGGATGCAGGCATTTCAATGGACGAAGTTGTTTCTGTTGGTGTCGGAACTCCCGGCTCTGTTAATAAAAGCAATGGATATATTGAATTTTCAAATAATCTTGAATTCAATCAGGTTCCTGCAAAGGAGATGCTTGAAGAAAGAATCGGAAAGCCCATCTTTCTCGAGAATGATGCGAACTGCGCTGCACTCGGCGAAGCTATCGCAGGCGTTGGCAAGGGTGTTGGCAATTTCGTTGCCGTAACTCTCGGTACAGGTGTCGGCAGCGGTATTATTGTTAACGGCAAGATTGTCAGTGGCGTTAACTATGCAGGCGGCGAAATGGGTCATACTGTCATTATGGTTAACGGCAAGCAGTGCAACTGCGGCAGAAAAGGCTGCTGGGAGCAATATGCATCCGCAACCGCACTTATTGCTCAGACAAAAGAAGCAATGCTTGAAAATAAAGACAGCAAAATGTGGCAGCTTTGCAACGGCATCGTTGACAACGCAAGCGGTAGAACTGCTTTTGATGCGATGCGTCTTGGTGATGAAGCTGCACAGAAGGTTGTTGACAACTACATTTATTATGTGGCTGTCGGCGTTACAAATATTATCAATACATTCCAGCCTGAATTTGTTTGTGTCGGCGGCGGTGTAAGCCATGAGGGTGAAACTCTTCTCGCTCCTCTCAGAAAGCATATTGAAGATGAAAGATACAGTATTCACTCCTCAAAACAGACAAAGGTTGTTGCAGCTGAGCTTGGTAACGATGCAGGCATATTCGGTGCTGCTCTTCTTGATGAATAATTTTTGGGAGGAAAATATGAGCTTATATAGTAATCTGTGCACATTGTGTAATGAACTGGATTGTGAATATTTAACCGATTCCATGCTCAAAGACTATACGAGCTTTAAAATCGGCGGTAAAGCCGACCTTATGATTTTTCCCGATTCCGAAGAAAAGCTTTCAAAAATAGTTAAAAAAGCATATTGTGACGGTGTTCCTGTTTTTGTACTCGGCAATGGCAGCAATCTTCTTGTTAGCGACAGCGGAATTAACGCCGTTGTAATTAACACCAGTAAGCTTGACGGAATTGAACTTATTGATGAAACAACAATAAAATGTCAAAGCGGCATTTCACTTTCAAGACTTTGCCGCTTTGCACTTGATAAATCTTTGTCGGGTCTTGAGTTTGCATTCGGAATTCCGGGCACCGCAGGCGGTGCTGCATATATGAATGCAGGAGCTTACGGCGGAGAAATGAAGGATGTTCTCGTCTCTTGCGAACACATTAATCCCGACGGTTCTTATTCTTCGTTTATCGGCGATGAGCTTAATCTCAGCTACAGACACAGTGCGTATTCCGACAGTGATTACATTATAACTTCACTTACTCTAAAGCTTAACAAAGGCGATAAAAATGATATAAAAGCAAAAATGGATGAGCTTATCGGTAAACGAAAGGATAAGCAGCCGCTTGAATATCCCAGTGCAGGAAGCACCTTCAAAAGACCGGAAGGGTATTTTGCCGGTGCGCTTATTGAGCAGTGTGGTCTTAAGGGATTTACGGTTGGCGGTGCGCAGGTCAGCGAAAAGCATGCAGGATTTGTAATAAATACCGGTTCTGCAACTGCCAAAGATGTTATGGGCGTTATAAAACATTGCCGCGAAACTGTTCTTAAAAAAACCGGTGTTATCCTTGAACCTGAAGTTAAAATTATTTAACGGGAGGAATTTTTTTGTCGTTCTCTTCGGATGTTAAAAGTGAAATATCAAAAACTGAAAATCTTTCTTCCTGTTGTCTTCATGCACAAGTCTACGGGCTTGTGCTTTTTGCTCATTTCTCAAAATATAATTTTTCTATTACAACTGAAAACACCGATGTTTTCGAGCTTTATCTTTCATATCTTCGCAATTATTGCGGTGTTGAGCCTGTTATAAGCGACAGCGGAACAAAAAAGCTTACCGCATATCTGAAAAGCGATGTCGAGAAAGAAAAAGCGTTTGAAAAATTCGGGCATTCTCTTAAAGAAGCAACCTTGAGAATTAACCGTGCAAATATTTTGGATGAATGCTGCGCAGGGGCGTTTCTCAGAGGCGTTTTTCTTGCATGCGGAACAGTTACCGCTCCCGAGAGAGGATATCATCTTGAATTTGTTGTACCATATAAAAAGCTTTGCACTGACCTTATGAAATTTCTTGATGAGCTTGAGCTTAAGCCGAAGTACATAGTCAGAAAAGGTAACCACATTATTTATTTTAAGGATAGCGAAAGCATAGAAGACATTCTTGCAATTATCGGAGCGCAGGATGCTTCTCTGTATGTTATGGGCATCAAAATTGAAAAGGATGTTAAGAATAAAGTAAACCGTAAGCTTAATTTTGAAATGTCCAATATAAGCAAAACGGTTGATGCGGCTAACCTTCAGGTCGAGGCGATAAAATATATTGAAATCAAAACAGGAATATCATCTTTACCTGAAAACTTACAGAAAATCGCTTATGTAAGACTTGAAAATCCCGAATCAAGTCTCAGTGAACTTGAAAAAATTTTGGACGAGCCTATTTCGCGTTCAGGAATTAATCACAGATTAAACAGAATAGTGAAAATAGCCGAAAATCTTAAAAACGGTGATAAATAATGTCATTTACTCATTTACATGTTCACAGTGAATACAGCTTGCTTGACGGAGCATGCAGAATTGAACCTATGCTTGATAAAATAAAAAGCATGGGTCAGTCTTCCGTTGCCATAACAGATCACGGTGTCATGTACGGAGTAATTGATTTTTATAAAGCTGCAGTAAAAAAAGGCATCAAGCCTGTTATCGGATGTGAGGTTTATGTTGCACCTCGTTCAAGGCATGACAAGGTTCACGGTATAGACAGCGAAAGATATCACCTTGTTCTTCTTTGTAAAAATAATGAAGGCTATAAAAATCTGATAAAGCTAGTTTCCGAAGGATGGATTAACGGATTTTATACAAAGCCCAGAGTTGATAAAGAACTTCTTGAAAAATATAACGAAGGTCTTATTGCTCTTTCCGGGTGTCTTGCAGGCGAAGTTTCAAGAGCACTTCAGAACGATGATTATAACGAAGCAAAGCGTGTTGCCGTGTGGTACAAAGATACATTCGGAGAAGGAAATTATTATCTTGAAATTCAGAATCACAGACTTGATGAACAACTCAGAATCAATCCTGATTTAATCAGGCTTTCAAGGGAGCTTGATATTCCTCTTGCAGCAACAAATGATGCGCATTATGTGGACAAGCAGGACGCAAAAATGCAGCAGGTGCTTATTTGCATTCAGACTAATCATACCGTTGGTGAAGACACCGGACTTGAATTCGGCACACAGGAGTTTTACCTTAAAAGTGAATCTGAAATGCTTGAATCATTTCCTGATTGCCCGGAAGCTGTTTATAACACAGCTGAAATTGCAGAAAGATGCAATGTTGAATTTGAATTCGGCAAAACCAAGCTTCCTCATTTTGATGTACCCGAAGGCTACGATCATTTTGAGTGGTTTTCTTACCTTTGCAGAAAAGGCCTTGTTGAAAGATACGGTGAAAATCCACCTAAAGAGTATATCGAAAGGCTCAACTATGAGCTTGATGTTATAAATAGAATGGGTTATGTTGACTATTATCTTATAGTCCATGACTTTATTAAGCACGCAAAAGATATGGGAATTCCCGTTGGACCCGGCAGAGGCTCGGGTGCAGCAAGCATTTGTGCTTACTGCATCGGAATAACGGGAATAGACCCGATGAAATACAGCCTGCTTTTTGAGCGTTTTCTTAACCCCGAAAGAGTCAGCATGCCGGATTTTGATGTTGATTTCTGTTACGAAAGACGCGGAGAAGTGATCGATTATGTCATAAATAAATACGGTTCAGACCATGTTGCTCAGATTGTAACCTTCGGAACTCTTGCTGCAAAAGCAGCAATAAGGGATGTTGGCAGGGCTCTTGGTATGCCTTATTCAACCGTAGACAATATCGCAAAGCTTGTTCCGAACGAGCTTAATATCACTCTTGATAAAGCCATGAAACGGTCTGTTGAATTCCGTGAGCTTTATGAAAGGGATGACGAAGCCCGTGAACTTATTAATATGGCGAAAAAGGTTGAAGGAATGCCGCGGCACGCTTCAACTCATGCCGCCGGTGTTGTTATCACCCATGACCCTGTAATGTCATATGTTCCTCTTGCGAGGAATGATGAAGCGGTTGTCACCCAGTTTCCGATGACAACTCTTGAAGAGCTCGGTCTGCTCAAAATGGATTTTCTTGGGCTCAGGACATTAACTGTTATCAGCTCTGCTGAAAAAATGATACAAAAAAAAGATCATTCATTCAGAATTGATAACATTGATATCGAGGACAAAGATGTTTTTGAAATGATGTGTAATGCACAGACTGAAGGTGTTTTTCAGTTTGAATCTGCAGGCATGAGAAGCGTTCTTTCTCAGCTCAAACCCGAAAGCCTTGAGGATTTGATTGCTGTCATTTCGCTTTACAGACCGGGTCCCATGGACTCAATTCCTACATATATCGAAAACCGACATCATCCTGAAAGAATAAAATATAAAACTCCTCAGCTCAAAAGTATTCTTGATGTTACCTACGGCTGTATGGTTTATCAGGAGCAGGTTATGCAGATTTGCAGAGAGCTTGCAGGTTATTCTTACGGAAGAGCTGATATTGTTCGTCGAGCAATGAGCAAAAAGAAGCATGATGTAATGCTTAAAGAAAGAGAAAATTTTGTTTACGGAATGGTCGATGAAAACGGAAATATTGTATGTGAAGGCGCAGTCAGAAGAGGAATTGACGAAAAAACTGCTAATGAAATTTTTGACGAAATGATCTCTTTCGCATCATATGCTTTCAATAAGGCTCACGCCGCAGCATATGCTTATGTTTCTTATCAGACCGCATGGCTCAAATGTCATTATCCTTGTGAATTTTTTGCTTCTCTGCTCACAAGCTTTCTTGATAAAACGGATAAAATCGTTCAATATATAGGTGAATGTTCAAGGCTCGGAATCAAGATTCTTCCGCCTCATATTAATCAATGCTCCGAAGAATTTGCGGTTTCAAACGGAAATATTCACTTCAGCCTTCTTGCTGTTAAGAATCTCGGAAGGAATTTTATCCGAAGAATTATTGATGAAAGAAATTCAGTCGGAAATTTTGTGGATTTTTATGATTTCTGCCGAAGAATGCACGGAAAGGATTTTAACCGCCGGGCAATTGAAAGTCTTATAAAATGCGGTGCATTTGACGGTCTCGGCGCAAACCGCAGACAGATGTATAATGTTATCGACGAGATAATTGAAGACCTTGATAATTCAAGACGGAAAAATGTTGAAGGTCAGATAGGCTTTGGTGATCTTGCTTCATCTTTTGATGAAAATGAGAATATACTCGATTCGTCATTCCGATATCCCGATGTTTCGGAATTTCCTACAGAGCTACTTCTTAAATATGAAAAAGAAGTTTCAGGAATGTATCTTTCAGGGCATCCTATGAAAAAATACCTTTCAATTTCAAAAAAAATGAAATGCTCTGATATTGCGGATATAATCGAAGAAGAAAATGTCAAATTTAAAGACAATGATCGTGTTTTGCTTTTGGGTCTTATAGGATCAATCAAGAAGAAAATAACAAAAAACGATTCTACAATGGCATTTGTAAATTTTGAAGATACAACGGGCAGCATAGAGGTTATAGTTTTCCCAAAAACGCTTATGCAAAACCCTGCCGTTTTCTATGAGGGAAATGTTTTGTTGCTCCACGGCAGAGTGAGCATGCGCGAAGATGAAGATACTAAAATAGTTTGCGAGGCGGTTGAACCCTGTCCGTCGGAAGAAGCGGTTTTACAGATGTCAAAGCCTGAAAAGAAAAAGGCAAGGGGACTGTTTCTGAGATTTGATAATAACTCTTCACCGCAGATTGAACTCTGTCGCAGACTTCTTGCGATTTTTGACGGTAATGTTCCCTTATATTATTTCTTTAATGACAAAAAAGAATATGTACGCAATCCGATTGGACAATCAATTGATGTTAATCCTGTATTACTCAGAGAGCTCAGGAAAATTCTCGGAGAGGATAATGTTATATTCAATAATTAGGATTGAGTCGATTGAAGAACTTTTTTATCAAATAATGTTAATTTCATTGACATATTGCAACAAAAAGTGTATTATATTAGCTGAATATTTTTCAAGGAGAGTATCAGATTATGAAAACTATCGGCGTTTTAACAAGCGGCGGCGACGCCCCCGGAATGAATGCTGCCATTCGTGCAGTTGTAAGAACCGCATGTGAAAACGGTATTAAGGTTTACGGCATTAACAGAGGATATGCAGGACTTATGGACGGAGATCTCCGTGAGCTCAACATCAGAAGCGTATCCGATATTATTCATAGAGGCGGAACCATGCTTTATTCCGCAAGATGCAAGGAATTCAAAGAAGAATATGCCATGAAAAAGGCTATTCAAACATGTAAAGATTTCGGTATTGAAGGTATTGTTGTAATCGGCGGTGACGGTTCATTCAGAGGTGCACGCGACCTTTCGCTCAGAGGTGTTCCTTGTATCGGTATTCCCGGCACAATTGATAATGATATTGTAAGCTCCGATTACACAATCGGTTATGACACCTGTCTTAACACTATCATGCAGATGGTTGACAGAGTCAGAGATACTGTTGAATCTCACAGCCGCTGTATAGTTGTTGAGGTTATGGGCAACAGATGCGGTGACCTTACTCTCAATGCAGGTATTGCAGTCGGTGCAACAGCTATTGTTATTCCTGAAATTAAGTCGGATATCGAAAAGCATGTAATCGAAAGAATCAGAAGAACACAGAAAACCGATAAGAAGCATTTCATTGTTATGGTTGCTGAAGGTATCGGCGGTGTTGAAGAGCTTGCAAGAAAAATTGAAGCCGAATGCGGCGTTGAATCCCGTGCAATTGTCCTTGGTCATGTTCAAAGAGGCGGTTCACCCACCGTTCGCGACAGAGTTGCAGCAAGCCAGATGGGATATAAGGCTGTTCAGCTTCTTATGCAGGGTATCGGCAACAGAGTTGTTGTTCAGAAAAAAGATGATATTATTGATTATGATATTTATGAAGCACTTTGCATGGAACGCTCTGTTAACGATGAGCTTTATAAGGTTGCTCACGAAATTTCAATCTGAGGTAACAAATGATTTCCAAAGAGTTTCTTTTATATAGAAGAAAAATAATAGAAAGAGATTACAAAAATCTCAACAATATGCAAAGGAAAGCGGTTCTCTCTACTGAGGGACCGCTTTTGGTGCTTGCAGGTGCAGGCAGCGGAAAAACAACCGTTCTCGTTAATCGAATTGCAAATATAATTAAATACGGAAAAGCATATTACAGCGAAGAGTGCGAATACGAACCGTCTGATGGCGAAATTGCAATAATGCATGCATATGCAGACGGCTTAACAGACGATCTTTCCGGTGTTGAGCATCTTCTTAAAGTTGATGCAGCAAAACCGTGGGAGATTCTTGCTATTACATTTACAAACAAAGCAGCAGGCGAACTTAAAGAAAGACTTGAAAAAATGCTTGGTGAGCAGGCGCTTGATATATGGGCAAGCACCTTTCATGCATCCTGTGTCAGAATTTTGAGAAGAAATGCCGATTATATCGGATATACTTCCAATTTTACTATTTATGATACGGATGACAGCAAGCGAGTTATTAAAGATTGCATTAAACAGCTTGGCTTTTCCGAAAGTAATATCCAGCCTAAAACTGTTTTAGGAGAAATCAGCAGAGCTAAAGATTATTTGATTTCACCAGCTGATTATATTAAAGAGAACTATATGGATTTCAGAAAGCGCAGCATCGGTTCCGTATATGAAGCCTATCAAAACAGACTTAAGGCCGCCGATGCAATGGATTTTGACGATATTATTGTTAATACCGTTCGTTTGCTTCAGAATAATCCTGAGGTTCTTGAATACTATCAGCGCAAATTCAAATATATTATGGTTGATGAATATCAGGATACTAACCATGCTCAGTATTTGCTCACCTCTCTTCTTGCAGGCGGATATAAAAATATCTGCGTAGTCGGTGATGACGACCAGAGTATTTATAAATTCAGAGGCGCAACGATTGAAAATATTCTCAGCTTTGAAAATCAATACAGAAACGCTAAAGTAATCCGTCTTGAACAGAACTACCGTTCAACACAGAATATTCTTGATGCTGCGAATAAAATTATTTCAAATAATGAAAACCGAAAAGGAAAAAATCTCTGGACCGATAACGGTAAAGGCGATTTAATAACCTATCATTCAGCCGAAACAGACCGTGACGAAGGATTTTTTGTTGCTGACAAAGTTCTTGACGGTATCAGGAACGGAAAAAAATACAGTGATTTTGCTGTTCTTTACAGAATGAACTCTCAGTCTAACCTTGTTGAGCAGTCGTTTGTGAGAATGGGTATTCCCTACAGACTTATCGGCGGTCATAAATTCTATGACAGAAAAGAAATAAAGGATGCTCTTGCATATCTGAGCGTTATCGTTAATCCTAATGACAGTGTCAGACTTCAAAGGATTATAAATGTACCTAAAAGGGGAATAGGTGATACATCTCTTGCTGTTGCGCAGGAAATTGCTGACGGACTCGGAATCGGATTGTTTGAGGTTATCAAAACCGCAGACCAATTCCCGAGACTCAGCAGAAGTGCAAAAAAGATGACTGAGTTTGCATCGATGATAGATGACTTTATTGATGCATCGGATTCAGTTGAGCTTTCAGAGCTTCTGAAGCGCGTTCTTAATATTTCGGGTTATACTGCATCGCTCTCTCTTGAACCTGAAACAAAAGAGGACAGGCTCGCTAACCTTGATGAGCTTGCAAACAACCTTCTCAGATTTTCAAATGAAAACGAAGGTGCAACATTGAATGACTTCCTTCAGGAAGTTGCTCTTATGACAGATATTGATAACTACAATGCCGAAGCAGAAACGGTTGTTATGATGACAATTCATTCTGCAAAGGGTCTTGAGTTTCCTGTTGTCTTCCTTGTTGGTATGGAAGAATCAATTTTTCCGTCGGATATGTCTTCAATGGCTGGAACGGCGGAAATCGAGGAAGAACGCAGACTTGCTTATGTCGGGGTAACGAGAGCCAAAAAACAGCTTTATCTCACAAGAGCACGCACAAGAATGCTTTTCGGACAGACAAGATTCAATCAGCCGTCCCGTTTCCTTAAAGAGATTCCTGATAATCTTCTTGAAAAATCAGGCGGTGAGCTTGTCAGAAGCTTTTCGGCTTCATCATCCTCTGCTGCCAATTCAAAACCTCAGGCTCCGTCAAGAGGATTTACCGCAGCACCCATTCATTCTGCGCCTGCCAAGAGTTCAGAAACTTTCAATGTCGGCGATACGGTTATTCATAAAGCATACGGCGAAGGAATTGTACTCAGTGCAAAACCGATGGGAAATGACACCCTGCTTGAAATAGCATTTACCAATTCCGGTACAAAGAAAATCATGGCAAATTATGCCAAGGTTGAAAAGAAATAAAACATATAACAAAACCTCCTGCAGCTTTAATTGGCCGCAGGAGGTAATTTTTTATTAGTGGTGGAAAAGTCTCATGCCTGTGAAGCACATAACCATTCCGTGTTTGTCGCATGCTCCGATAACATTGTCGTCGCGAATTGAGCCGCCGGGCTCTGCGATATAGGTTACGCCGCTTTTTGCAGCTCTTTCAATGTTGTCACCAAAGGGGAAGAATGCATCACTTCCGAGAGCAACGCCCTTTATTGTTGCAAGGTATGCCTTTTGTTCAGCCTTTGTGAAGGGCTCGGGTTTCTCTGAGAATAGAGTCTGCCAAACGCCGTCTGCAAGAACATCTTCGTATTCATCAGAAATATAAACATCAATTGTGTTATCTCTGTCAGGTCTGCCTACTGAATCAAGGAAGGGGAGGTTGAGAACCTTTTCGTGCTGTCTGAGATGCCAGATATCAGCTTTGTTGCCTGCAAGTCTTGTGCAATGAATTCTTGACTGCTGACCCGCACCAACGCCAATTGCCTGACCGTCAACTGCATAGCAAACTGAGTTTGACTGAGTATATTTAAGAGTAATAAGTGAGATTATAAGGTCGCGTTTTGCGCTGTCAGGCATTTCCTTGTTTGCAGTAACAATGTTTTCAAGAAGAGCGTTGTTGATTTCAAAGTTGTTTCTGCCCTGCTCAAAGGTGATACCGTATACCTGCTTGACTTCTTGAGGAGCAGGAACATAATCGGGGTCGATTTTAACGATGTTGTAGTTACCGTTTCTTTTGCTCTTGAGGATTTCAAGTGCTTCAGGCTCATATCCGGGAGCAATAACGCCGTCTGAAACTTCTCTCTTAATGAGTTTTGCAGTTGTTACATCGCAAACATCCGAAAGAGCAATCCAGTCGCCGAAGGAGCTCATTCTGTCTGTTCCTCTTGCTCTTGCATATGCAGTAGCGAGAGGGGATTCATCAAGGCCTTCAATATCATCAACAAAGCAAGCCTTCTTGAGTGTGTCGCTCATTTTGATGCCGACTGCCGCTGATGTAGGGCTTACATGTTTAAATGATGTTGCGGCGGGCATACCGAGAGCTTCTTTAAGCTCTTTTACAAGCTGCCAGCTGTTAAATGCATCTAGAAAATTAATATAGCCGGGTCTGCCGCTGAGAATTTCAATGGGAAGATCGGAATTATCTGCCATATAAATCTTTGCAGGCTTCTGATTGGGATTACAACCGTATTTAAGTTCAAACTCTTTCATATCCGTACTCCTTATTTATTCTTATTAATCATTCTGCTGTCATATTTGCCGCTTTCAAGGTCAATATAACGAACATAGAGAGAAATCTTATTCTGCTCGTTGAGGTTATTCCAAAGAGTATTTGTGAATTCATCAATATCATTAGGAATTGCAACTCTTTCGGGCTCACCTGTAAATGTGGGAATGGGGTTTCCGTCGTGATTATAGGTGTGAATAAAGTGACCGAGACCTGCAAGGGGAGCGTATGAGAAGGTGTATCTGTTGCAGGCGCTTCCGTTTTCATCGGCGCTCTTGAGTATACTCATTTTATAGGTGAAATCTGCACCGTCAAAAGTTATCATACCACTGATTCTGGGAGTAAAGTTAGGCTTATCAGGCTCAAACTCTCTTGTTTCAAGTGCCTGTTCAAATGTTTTACCGTCCTTGATGAAGTCATAAACGGTATCGGTCTGATCGCCGTTAGTAACAATAAGGTTATTGTTAATCTGTCTTACAGGAGCGTAGATAATGAGTGAAGGGTCTTCAACCTTTGAAGCATCAAAGGGATGAATGATGATTTCATCGCCCTGTTCAATAAAAACTCTGTTTCTGCTGTTTTCGCTTCTTCCCATAATAAAATAAGCGGTAACAGCTTTTTTGCCGTCTGCGCTTTTGCCGATAACAATGCCTCTGCCGACATAAGTGTTATCCTTGATAAGCTCGCCGATGTTGCCGATTTCGTAAATACCCATAATTTCTCTCATCCTTTCAAAAAAATAAGGGCAGTCTATCAGTTGGATAAGACTGCCCAGACGGTCGGCTAAAATCAGATTTTTTGTTCCTTTGCAGTGCTCTGCTTATTCCGTCAGTCTCAAAAAATCTTTAAATTTACAATAGAATTTTAACACAACATATTGTGTTTGTCAATAATACTTTTCAATATATCAGTTATATTCTTATTTTAGGCTTTTTCCACTTTCCCGAACTTACAAATATAATACCGACTATGATTGAAGCAAGTGAAGCAAGACCCGTTGCAAGACCGATGCCGTTAAATCCGAGATGTGTAAATTCAACAACAAGATATGCAAACGGAACTCTTACAAGAATCGAGCTGAAGCAAGCATTGAAAAGTGCAAAATTAGTGTATCCCGCGCCGATTGCAAGTCCGTTCATGCAAAAAACAAACGGAACAAAAATGTAGTCAAGCGCAATAAATCTCATATATTCGGAGCCTGTACTGATAACATCGGGATTTGTGTCAAAAAGCGAAATGATAGGCTGCGGAAAAATTTCTACAATCGCAAAAACTACAGCAGAAATTGCAAACGCAATTCCCATACCTGTTAACATAGTTTTTTTGGCTCTTTCATGTTCTCCTGCTCCTATATTCTGACCCGCCATTGATGAAACGGCGCTGCTCATTGCGAGAGCAGGAAGAACCGCAAATGAGTTAACTTTGCCGCCTATTCCCTGGCAAGCAGATGCTATATCTGCATTCGGGAGAGAGTTAACAAGTGCAGTAAGTGTCAGAAATGAGAATGAAACAACAACCTGCTGAACTGATGAAGGAAGACCGAGCTTTAAAAGCATCTTCATTTTTTCTTTGTCAATCATAAAATCGCTCTTTTTATAACCGACAAAGAAATGGTTTTTTATGAGATAAATTAATGAAAGCACAACACTGAGTGCCTGTGCAGAGACGGTTGCATACGCTGCACCTGCAGCACCCATCTTGAACGGACCAACAAGAATGATATCGCCGATTATATTAATAATTGTTGCAATTAAAACAAAATACAGCGGTCTTTTTGAGTCACCCATACCTCGGAGAATAGCACTTATAACATTGTAGGCAAACATGAAAACAAGACCTGCCATACATATACTATAGTAGTTTTCCGCTTCAACATATGCTACCTGCGGAGTGTTAAGAATATCAAGAAGTGTTGTTCCGAGAAGAAGCATGACGGCTGTGCAAACAACGCTGAGAATCATATATGCCGTGAACAGAGTTCCAATTGTTTTTCGCTGTTCTTCAAATTTCTTGGCTCCGCCATACTGAGCAATAAGAACCGTTCCGCCAACCGCAAGTCCAAAGGCGGCACCGGTAACAAGAATGTTTATCTGGCTGCCTATGTTAACGCCTGTAATTCCGTGAGTGCCGCAAAGTCTGCCGACTATAATCATATCGGCAACCGAATAAAACGCCTGAAGAAGGTTGGAAAGCAAAAAAGGAATTGCGAATTTCATCAGCTGTTTTCCAACGCTTCCCTGAGTCAAGTCCTGTCTGAATTTATCTGCCATTTTTATTTGTTCTCCTGTGATTTTGGTTCTTTCATAGTAAGTGAAATTCTTTTCTTTGCAACATCAACGGCGATTACCCAAACTGTAACAACCTGACCTACCTTGAGAACTTCCGAAGGATGTTTTATAAATTTATTTGTAATCTGTGAGATATGAACCAATCCGTCCTGATGAACGCTAATATCAATAAACGCACCGAAATCAGTAACATTTCTGACGGTGCCTTTAAGCTCCATACCGGGAACAAGGTCGCTCATATCCATAACATCCGTCCTGAGCATCGGGGGAGGAAGCTCATCTCTGGGGTCTCTTGCCGGCTGAATAAGCTCTTTAACAATATCCTTGAGTGTGGGAACACCGATGCCAAGTTTTTCTGCAACAGTTTCTTCTCCGAGAGAATCAACTTTTGCAGAGATTTCAGCAATTTTCTCTGTTCCTATATCGGTGAGAGAATATCCGCAGAGCTTCAGAAGCTCTTTAGCAGCACTATAGCTTTCGGGATGAACACCTGTGTTATCGAGTATATTCTTGCTTTCCGGAACTCTGAGGAAGCCTGCGCACTGTTCAAATGCCTTTGCACCAAGCTTCGGAACTTTTTTGAGCTGTGAACGCTCTTTGAATTCACCGTATTCATCTCTGTACTCAACAATGTTTTTAGCAACCGTTGCATTGATTCCGGAAACTCTTGAAAGAAGGGGAGCAGATGCAGTGTTAAGGTCAACACCTACCGAATTAACTGCGTCTTCAATAACACCGTCAAGAGCTGAATCAAGCTCTTTGGGAGGCATGTCATGCTGATACTGTCCGACACCAATTGCCTTCGGATCAATTTTTACAAGCTCTGCAAGAGGATCCTGAAGTCTTCTTGCGATTGAAACCGCACTTCTGAGAGATACATCAAACTGCGGAAATTCCTGCGCAGCGAGTTTTGATGCCGAATATACCGATGCGCCTGCTTCGCTGACAACCATATATGAAACATCTGCACTTATTTCACGAAGGACTTCAGCTGCAAAAATTTCGGTTTCTTTTGATGCTGTACCGTTACCGATCGAAATGCAGTTAACGCCGTGTTTCGCTATAAGCTTCTTTATAAGCTCCTTTGCCTGATTTCGCTGAGCATCGGAATGAGTAACATAAATAACACCTGTGTCAAGAACCTTTCCCGTTGTACCGACAACCGCAACCTTGCAGCCTGTTCTGTAGCCGGGGTCAAGTCCTATAACAACCTTTCCTTTTACGGGCGGAGCAAGAAAAAGCTCCTTTGTGTTCATTGCAAAAACTTTAATCGCCTTTGCTGCTGCTGTTTCTGTAAGCATGTTTCGGATTTCCCTTTCGATTGAAGGGTATATAAGTCTGTTATATGCATCTTCACCTGCTTCTCTGACTGCTTCAGTTGTGGGTGAGCCTTCAGGATTCAGAGTTGCATTTATAATAACATTTGATGCTTTTACTGCGTCAAGTGTAACACTGACTTTGAGAAACTTTTCTTTTTCTCCTCTGTCGATTGCGAGAACTCTGTGTCCGGCAATTTTATTTACAGGCTCTGAGTAATCATAATACATTGTATAAACGCTGTCTGCATCCTTATCGGCAGCAGATGTTGTAACAACACCCAAAACAGTGAAAAGATTACGGAGTCTGCGGCGGATATCGGCGTCATCCGAAATGTTTTCCGCAATAATATCCATTGCACCTTTAAGCGCATCCTCAGCGGTCTCAACACCTTTTTCTTTGTCGATAAATTCCGCCGCCATTTCAAGCGGAGCAGGGGAATCAGCTTTTTGTTCAAAAATCGCATTTGCGAGAGGCTCCAGTCCCTTTTCTCTTGCGACGGATGCACGGGTTTTTCTCTTGGGTCTGAACGGTCTGTATATATCCTCTATCTCGGCAAGTGTTGCAGCTTTATCAAGAGCAACAGCAATTTCTTCCGTCATCTTTTCCTGGATTTCAATTGAAGAACGAACTTCTTCGCGGCGCTTGTCAAGATTTCTGAGGTATTCAAGTCTTTCGGAAAGTTCTCTGATAACCTGATCATCAAGTGTTCCGTGAGCCTCTTTTCTGTATCGGGCAATGAAGGGAATGGTGTTTCCTTCGTCAATAAGCTTTACTGTGTTTTCGACCTGCCATGTCTGCAGTCCGAATTGCGTTGTGAGTGACTGAATTATATCCATTTTATTCTCCTTAATATCTTTTCTTAAGCTGTCTTATATCTTTTCCCAGGAAAAGAAGAGAAACATAATTACCAATGATTCTCGAAGTGATTCTCTGAGTATATTTTGCTTCAAGCTCTGTTTCGCTGAGATTAGTGCTGATTATTACCGGCTTTGAACGGTTGATTCGTGTGTTAATGATATTATATAACGCAGCAACAGTAAACTGAGTTGAAAACTCGGAGCCTAAATCGTCTATTATAAGCAAGTCGCATCCGAGAACCTCTTTTTCTCTTTCGTTTGTGCCGGAATAGCTGAATTTTTCTTTTTCAAGTGAAGATAGCAGGTTTTGTGCCGTGTCATATATAACTCTGAATCCGTTTTCTGCAACAACATTTGCAATCGCAAGCGAAAGATGTGTTTTGCCGAGACCTGTTGCTCCATGCATATAAAGGCTTTCGGATTCTACATCAAAATCTTCTGCGTAGCATTTGCAATATTCAAGAATTTCGCTCATTCTTTTTGAAGGCGAAACTCCCAGAACTCTGTCAACAGGCTGAGGATAGTATTCAAGGCTGAAATTATCAAATCTACATTTATCGCTTGTTGAAACCGCGGCAAGCTCCTGCTTTGCAAGCTCTCTGAGAAGTTCTTTTCTGCATTCACAGATATATCCGCCGTCGAATCCCGTATCACTGCATTTTTTGCATGTGTAAGGGACTTCAAGATAATCCTCGGGATATCCGTTTTCTTTAAGCATCGACTTTATTTTATCCTGAACGGCAAGGTTAAGCTGTGAAAGTTGATTTATATATTCCTGTGCATCACTGCCCATCCCGATCGCTTTAACAACTGAAAGACCTGTTTCCGAAAGCTGGTTTTCATATTTTGAAATAACCGGAAGTTTTTCGGTTACTTCAAGATGCCGTGCTGTTTGAATGCGCTGAGCTTTTTTTCTTCTGCTTTCGATAACTTGTGCAGCTTTTGAAAGGGTGGCATTACTGTAACTCATTTTTTCTTCTTCCTTTCGTATTTCAATTCTCCGTGAAGAGAGCGTTCCTTGAATTCATCAAGGTCGTACGATGCATTTGCTTCAGCAGAAGATTTTGGATTTCTTTCCTTTTTTTCTTCGGTATATTTTGCAACATCTTCGGGAGTTTTTAATCCATTTGCGTGCCAGTTTAAAAGTATTTTATCCATATATCCGAGGCTGAGCTTGCCGGTTCTGTCTGCCATTTCTTCATAAGCGAGAATTATCATTTCAGCACCGAATTTTAACTCATCGCCCCAGCGGCGGAAATATGCGGATTGCTTTGTTGTTGGACGAGGATTGGCGATTCCGGCATACTTTGCAAATTCACGCCATAGTGTATTGGTTCTTCGCAGAGAAGATATCTGCTCTGCTGCTTTATCAAGTGTATCTATTTCTCTTGTTCCCCAATCCTTGCCGACAGCCTGTATGTAAGCATAGTTTGTTTTGCCGATCGAAACACAGTATTCGATAAGCATAAACAAAACATCGGTCGGAAGTCCGTAATGATCATGCAAAAGAAGCAGCGTACATTGCCCGTCGTATCCGATTGTTTTTCCGAGTTTTTGCTGTGCTTCATTAAACAGATGTCCGATTTCAGGTGATTCTTCAATTCTTTCGGCAATTTCGGAGCTTGTTGGTTTTGACGGAGCTAATTCAGGAGGATTTGACGCTTCTGCTGTTTCTTTTTTTGCTGTATCAATCTTGATTTCTTTTTCAGGCTGCAGTGAAATAACGGTTTGCTTTATTTCATTATTTTCTCCGCTGAGCACACCCGTCAAAACCCAGTATTGAAGATAATCCTGGGCATCACTGATATTTATTTTTAATGACTTACACATTTCCTCAAGATTGGGATTGTCAGGTGAATTGCGAAGAATCCATAATAAAACCTTAAGTTGATGTTCGTTTGCGAGTCGTATATGCTTGTCAACAATATCTGTAGGAACGGCAAATATTGATTTAAAAACAGAAGGATTGACCGAATAACTCATTGCTTATCTCCGTTCAGTTAATTTTGAATAAATTATATTATACACAATTAAAAGATAAATTGAAACACATTTTTTAAAAAAATGCGTCATTTTGACGATATTCTATATATTAATGTAATTAATCACAATAAATAGTGTTGCAGCGTGTGTTTATATACAATCTGTTTGTTAAAAACAACAAAAGAAAAAGAGACTGCTTAAGGCAGTCTCTTAATCATGCGTTTGAAATCAAACGGCTCTTGTAACCTTACCTGAGCGAAGGCATCTTGTGCAAGCATAAACTCTCTTGGGAGTACCGTTAACAACTGCCTTAACTCTTCTTACATTGGGCTTCCATGTTCTGTTTGATCTTCTGTGTGAGTGGGAAACCTTGATGCCGAATGACACATCCTTACCGCAGTATTCGCATTTTGCCATGTGTCACACCTCCTTTTTACTCATTAACAGATGATATATTAACAGGTTTTAACGCAAATTGCAAGCATTTTTTTATATTTTTCTCAACTTTTAAAAATTTTTATAAAAATAAAAAATAACTCTTGCATTTTTTGCTGTTATGTTATACAATACCAATAGAACATTTGTTTGATTATGCGTTTGGAGGTTTAAAAATGGCAGATAAAAAGAAAGCTCTTGAAACTGCTCTTGCTCAGATTGAGAAAGCATACGGCAAGGGAACAATAATGAGACTCGGCGAAAATAACGGCATGAATATCGAAGCTGTTTCAACGGGTTCAATAACTCTTGATGCCGCTTCGGGTATCGGCGGTCTTCCCAAGGGCAGAATTATTGAAATATACGGTCCGGAATCATCGGGTAAAACAACACTTGCACTTTCTGTTGTTGCTCAGGCTCAGAAAAACGGCGGTGAAGCCGCATTTATTGATGCAGAGCATGCACTCGATCCCGGTTATGCCGCAAATCTTGGTGTAGATGTTGACGCACTTCTTGTTTCTCAGCCTGACAACGGTGAACAGGCTCTTGAAATTGCAGAAGCTCTTGTTCGTTCAGGTGCACTTGATGTTGTTGTTATTGACTCAGTTGCAGCTCTTGTTCCCCGTTCGGAAATTGAAGGTGAAATGGGCGACTCCCATGTCGGTGCTCATGCCAGACTTATGTCTCAGGCTCTCAGAAAGATTGCAGGTGCTGTTGCAAAATCAAATACTATTATAATATTCATTAATCAGCTTCGTGAAAAGGTGGGCGTAATTTACGGTAATCCCGAGGTTACAACCGGCGGACGCGCGCTCAAATTCTATGCATCGATGAGAATTGATGTTCGCAGAACAGAGTCTCTTAAGGGTGCAGGAAATGAAGTTGTCGGTAACAGAACAAGATGTAAAATTGTTAAGAATAAGGTTGCTCCGCCTTTCAAAGAGGCTGAATTTGACATTATGTACGGCAGAGGTATATCCAAAGAAGGCGAAATGGTTGATATCGGCGTAAAATATAATGTTATCCAGAAAAGCGGTGCGTGGTTCTCATACGGTGACATGCGTCTCGGACAGGGAAGAGATAATGTTAAAGAGCTTTTCCTTACAAATACCGAGCTTGCCGATGAAATTGAAGCAAAGATTGTTGTCGCCATGAAAGAAGCTGCTGAAAAAAGCAAGGTTGTAAGACGACCCAGACCCGAAATGCCTGCACCTCCTGCTCCTGAACCGACAACAAAAGCCAATGCCAGGGCAAAACTTGACATTGTTGTTGATGATGACGAATAATTTATGAAACTTTCAATTAATATCGGAAAACAAAATAAAATTCATGTTATTTGTGATGGGGAATACACTTTTACCGTTGATGCAGAATACTGGTTCAGCAGTCCGTATTCCTCTGTTAATAGTATTGAAGATGAAGAGGAGTTGGCGGCTTTTTATGAAGCCGTCGGCTCCCGTTGCGCTTTCATTGCAGGACTGAGACTTCTTTCGTACCGTGATCACAGTGAGCGTGAGATGGTTATAAAGCTTACTCAAAAAGGTCACAATCGCGAATACGCTCAAATGGCTGCAGATAAGCTGAAAGAATACAGCTATATAAATGATGAAAGATACGCTGAAAATCTTGCTGAAAAGCTTATTCGAACAAAAGGAATGAGCACTAAAGGAATAAGAGCCGAGCTTATGCACAAGGGAATTTCAAGGGAAATTGCTGATAAAATCATTGAAACACTTGACTTTGACCCGATTTTGCGTATTATAGAACTGTTGAATACCAAATATTCCCGAAATCTTTCGGATGAAAAAGGTATCCGCAAAACCGTTGCTTCTCTCCAAAGACTCGGATACAGTTGGTCTGATATTAAAAGTGCACTTTGCCGTATTAAAAATGAAACGGAGGTTTTTGACGATGTATAAAATCGGAATGATTTCTCTCGGATGTCCCAAAAATCAGGTTGATGCCGAAAGAATGCTCGCACAGCTTGATAAAAATGAATTTGAAATTGCCGATTGCTATGACGGTGTTGATGCCGTAATAATTAATACCTGCGGTTTCATCGATGCTGCAAAGCAGGAGGCCATCGAAAACATACTTGAAATGGCTGAACTCAAGGCTGAAGGTGTAGTCAAAAAAATAATTGTAACAGGATGTCTTGCCGAGCGTCATAAAGAAGAAATATTCAATGAAATGCCAGAGGTTGATGCCGTTATAGGTATCGGTGCGGAAGGAAGAATTGCCGAACTGGTAAAAAAGGCGATAGATGGAGAAAGAATATTTGATATGCCCTGCAACGAAGAACTTCCGCTTGCCGGCGAAAGATTGCTTACCACTCCCGAATATTGGTCATATCTTAAAATTGCCGACGGATGCTCAAACCGATGCACATATTGTGCAATCCCCTCTATCAGAGGCAATTTCAGAAGCGTTGAATTCGAAACTCTTGTTGAAGAAGCAAAGGCGCTTGCTCAGGCCGGCACTAAAGAACTCATTCTTATTGCTCAGGATACTACAAACTACGGAATTGACCTTTACGGCAAGCTCAGACTTCCCGAGCTGCTTGATGCACTTTGTGAGATTGACGGCATAGAATGGATAAGAATGCTTTACTGTTATCCCGATAAAATTACGGACGAGCTTCTTGAAACCATGGCTCGTCAGCCGAAAGTGCTTCATTATATTGATCTTCCGCTTCAGCATGCCGACGATAACATTTTGAAAGCGATGAACAGAAGGGGAGACGGTGCCTTTTTGCGTAACACCGTTAACAGAATCCGTGAAGCGCTTCCCGATGCTGTTATCAGAACAACATTTATTGTCGGTTTCCCGGGAGAAGGCGAAAAGGAGTTTGAAAATCTTGAGGTTTTCGTGAACGAAATTGAATTTGACCGTCTTGGGTGTTTTGCGTTTTCACCTCAGGAAGGAACACCTGCTTATGATATGGAAAATCAGGTTGAGGAGGATATCAAACTGCGCAGAGGTGAAATTATAATGCAGGATCAGCTTGAAATTGTAACTCTCAAAAACGAAGAAAGAATCGGCAAAATTTATAAGGTTCTTGTTGAGGATTATGACGGATACAGCGACAGTTACAAAGGCAGAACATATATGGATGCACCGGAGATAGACGGCTGCATTTCATTTACAACAAACGCAAGCTATGAAAACGGTGATTTTGCCGAGGTGGTTATAATCGGTGTTAACGATTATGATTTAATCGGAAAAGATATAAAAGATTAAGGAGACTCTATGAATTTACCTAATAAGCTAACTGTTGCAAGAATTATTCTCACACCTTTTTTTCTTGCGGCGATGGTTATTGATTTTAAATATCATTTTCTTGTTGCAACCGTTATTTTTGTTGTTGCATCAATAACTGATTTTCTTGACGGAAAAATTGCAAGAAAAAACAATTTAATAACTACATTCGGAAAACTTTGTGATCCCGTTGCCGATAAAATGTTAACTACAGCGGCGCTGCTTGCTTTTATGCAACTCGGTCTTTGTAATATATGGATTGTTATGATTATTCTGACCCGTGAATTTCTCGTTACTTCTTTCCGGCTTGTTGCGTCTGCCCAGGGCGTTGTTATCGCTGCCGGAATATGGGGAAAGCTTAAAACCGCAAGTCAGATGATTTTTTCCATTGTTATTATGATAGGAATTCATTTTGTCGATGTTTTTGATTGGGATTCGGAGAAATTTTCAATTATTTCAAATGGTTTATTATGGATAACTGCAATATTAACTGTTATTTCCGGAATAAAGTATCTTGTTGACGGAAAAAAAGTAATTGACTTTTCAAAGTAAACAACATATAATGTTGTAAAGAAAATATTTAAATGCAATCGTCGGGAGAGTAATCATTTCTCAGCATATCAGAGAGGAAGCAGGCAGCTGAAAATGCTTCTTATGCGAATTTGATGAAGTGCACCCGTCGGCACACAGGGGGAAAAATAACAGTATCTCTGTGCGTATGGCTGCGTTAAAGCCTGTTCTCAAGTTATAAACAGGAGTGGAACCGCGTAAATACGCCTCCGTAGTCATTTTGACTGCGGAGTTTTTTATTTTAAGGTGTGATTTAATGTTCAAGCAATTGAAAGAAGATATTGCATGCGTCAAGAGCAGGGACCCTGCCGCAAGGTCTGCAATGGAAATCCTTCTTTTATATCCCGGTCTTAAAGCAATAAGGCTTCACAGACTGGCAAACAAGTTTTATAATAAAAAAATGTTTTTTGCGGCACGCTGGCTTTCACAGCGAGCATCAAAGAAAACCGGCGTTGAGATTCACCCTGCCGTTCAGGTAGGTAAAAGATTTTTCATTGACCACGGAACGGGTGTTGTTATCGGTGAAACGGCGATAATCGGCGATGATGTAACGATTTATCAAGGAGTTACTCTCGGCGGTACGGGTAAGGACACAGGCAAACGACACCCGACAATCGGTAACAATGTTATGATTGGTGCAGGTGCAAAGGTTCTCGGTCCTCTTGTGATCGGCGACAATTCAAGAATTGCAGCGGGTGCGGTTGTGCTTAATGATATTCCGCCCAATTCAACGGCTGTCGGTGTTCCTGCAAGAGTTGTGAAAAAAGACGGTATGCGTGTCGATGATCTTGATCAGATTCATATTCCCGACCCCATTGCTCAGGAAATTTCAAGGCTTGAAACAGAAATTGAAGAATTAAAAAATCAAATTAACAACGGAGGAAAATAAATGAGAATTTTCAATACTTTAACAAGAGAAAAACAGGAGTTTGTTCCCATTAAAGAAGGCGAAGTTAAAATTTATGCCTGCGGACCGACAGTATATAATTTTATTCATATCGGCAACGCCAGACCCATATGTGTTTTTGATGTTCTCAGAAGATATCTTGAATACAGAGGATATAATGTAACCTTTGTTCAGAATTTTACGGACATTGACGATAAAATCATCAAGCGTGCAAACGAAGAAGGCTCAACATTTACCGAAATATCCGAAAAATATATCGAGGAATTCTGGACCGATGCTAAAGGTCTTAATTTCAGAGAAGCAACCGTTCATCCTAAGGCAACCGAAAATATTGATAAAATCATTGAAATTGTAAGCGGTCTTATTGAAAACGGCCATGCATATGAGGTTGACGGCGATGTCTATTTCAGCCCCAAAACCTTTGACACATACGGAAAGCTTTCTCACCAGCCTCTTGAAGACCTTGAAGCAGGTGCAAGAATTATGGTTGGCGATATCAAGCGTGATCCTATGGATTTTGCACTCTGGAAGTCAGCAAAGCCCGGTGAGCCTTACTGGGAATCACCCTGGGGAAAGGGCAGACCCGGTTGGCACATTGAGTGCTCCGCAATGGTTTGCAGATATCTCGGTGAAAGCATTGATATTCACTGCGGCGGACAGGACCTTATTTTCCCGCACCATGAAAATGAAATTGCGCAGAGTGAGTGCTTCACAGGTAAACCCTTTGCAAATTATTGGATGCATAACGGATATATCAATGTTGACAATGTTAAAATGTCAAAATCTCTCGGCAATTTTAAAACCGTTCGAGATGTTGCTGATGTTTACGGCTATGAACCTATCCGTTATCTTATGATTTCTTCGTCCTACAGAAGTCCCATTAATTACAGCATTGATATTATTGAGCAATGCAAGGCTTCTCTCACCCGACTTTATACCTGCCGTGACAGCCTTGATTTTGAAATCAAGAATGCCGCAGAAGGAGAACTTAATTCCTCAATAAAAGAACAGCTTGATAAGAGAGTTGCTCAGTTTATTGATGCGATGGATGATGACCTCAATACCGCTGACGGTATTGCTGCAGTATTTGAACTTGTAAGAGATATCAATTCTCTTGTTATCGGTAAGGGAGAATCAAAAGCAACTGCTGAATACGCTGCAAAGATTTTTGATGAGCTGACAGGCGTTCTCGGTCTTGTTTATAATCGCAAAACAGAAGTTCTCGATGCCGATATCGATGCAATGATTGAAGCAAGAACCCAAGCGAGAAAAGATAAAAACTGGGCTGAGGCAGACAGAATCAGAGATGAACTTAAGGTTATGGGTATTGTTCTTGAAGACACCGCTCAGGGCGTTAAGTGGCACAGAGAATAGTTTTGTGGACAACAATTCCATATGTCTGATATGCCTGCATCAAAGAAATTCTCGACTGCACGCAATCTGTTGCATTTCAGATGCAAAATTATATTAATTGTTGTCCGAAAAACTATAATATTTTGCTGCATCGGAGCTTTTTCGGTGCGGCTTTTTGTATATTATATAAAAATTTTGATATTAATATAAAATAATTGAAATTAAGGCTTGAAATTTATATTCGATTGTGATATAATTCCAACGCAAATCACACGCAGAGCTATTTTTATTATAAGTGCGGCGTTAAAACCGTGTTAATATCAGGCTTTGCGGCGGTTCGTATCTGACATTAGATACAATATTTAACTTAGGAGGAAAAACAAATGTCAGTAGTATCAATGAAGCAGTTGCTTGAAGCAGGTGTTCATTTCGGACACCAGACCAGAAGATGGAACCCCAAAATGGCTGAGTACATCTTCACAGAAAGAAACGGTATTTACATCATCGACCTTGCAAAGACCGTTAAGAAGCTTGAAGAAGCTTACATGTTCATCCGTGAGATCGCAGCAGACGGCGGCGAAGTTCTTTTCGTAGGCACAAAGAAGCAGGCTCAGGAATCCGTTAAGGAAGAAGCAGTTCGTTGCGGTATGCCTTTCGTAAATGCTCGCTGGCTCGGCGGTATGCTCACAAACTTCAACACAATCCAGAAGAGAATCAAGAGACTTGCTCAGCTCAAGGCTATGGAAGCTGACGGCACTTTTGATCTTCTCCCCAAAAAGGAAGTTACAAAGCTCAATCTTGAGATTGAAAAGCTTGAAAAATTCATGGGTGGTATCACAGAAATGAAGAAGCAGCCTGCTGCTATGTTCATCGTTGACCCCCGCAAGGAAAGAATCGCTGTTCTTGAAGCAAAGAAGCTCGGCATTCCCATCGTTGCAATCGTTGACACAAACTGTGACCCCGATGAAGTAGATTATGTTATCCCCGGTAACGACGACGCTATCCGTGCTGTTAAGCTTATCGCAGGCGCAATGGCAGACGCAGTTATCGAAGGCAGACAGGGTGAGCAGAGTGCTCCCGCTGCTGCAGAAGCTACAGAGGAGGAATAATTACTATGGCAGCATTTACAGCTAAAGATGTACAGGCTCTCAGAGAAAAGACCAATGTTGGCATGATGGATTGCAAAAAGGCACTCGTTGAAGCTGACGGCGATGTTGAAAAGGCAATAGACATTCTTCGTGAGAAGGGTCTTGCAACTGCAGCAAAAAAGGCAGGCAGAATCGCAGCAGAAGGTGTTATCGGTCTCTATTCAAACGGCAGTTCATCAGCACTTGTTGAACTTAACTGCGAAACAGACTTTGTTGGAAATAATCCTGAATTCAAGGCTCTTGCAAATCAGATTGCAAAGACAGTTGTTGAAGCAAAGCCCGCTGATCTTGATGCACTTCTTGCAACAACAATTTCAGACGGCAGCCTTTCAGTTGCTGATTCAATTCAGGAACTCTTCCTTAAGATTCGTGAAAACCTTAAGCTTCGCCGTTTTGAACTTGTTGAAGGAACAGCAGTTTCATACATCCACGGCGGCGGTTCGGTAGGCGTTCTTGTCAGCTTTGACACAAACGCTGCTGATAACGAAGAGTTCATCGCTATGGGTAAGAACATTGCTATGCAGGTTGCTGCTATGAGCCCTGCTTATCTTGACGAAGCTTCGGTTCCTGCTGAAGTTGTTGAGAAGGAAAAGGCAATCAACCTTGCTCAGATGAACGAAGATCCCAAGATGGCTAATAAGCCCGAGCAGGTTAAGGCTAAGATCATCGAAGGTAAGATTAAGAAGTACTTCACAGAAGTTTGCCTTCTTGACCAGACTTTCGTTCGTTCAGACCTCTTTGAAGGCTCAGTAAGCGGTTATGTTGCAAATGTTGCAAAAACAATCGGTGCTGACATCAAGGTTACAGGCTTCACCCGTCTTGCTAAGGGCGAAGGCATTGAAAAGAAGGCTGACGACTTTGCGGCAGAAGTTGCAAGCATGATGTAATTCTTCGCGTAATATAAAAATCAGGCTGCTACCAAAATCGGTAGCAGCCTTTTTGCATTATTAATTATAATTCAATAAGCTCATAATCAGTTGAACCGTATCCGAGCTCAGCGGCAGTATCGATTGTATGAACACCGTTTCTGCTTTCGATGCGTTCGATAAGATGCTCTCTGCCGGGATCATCGGTTGAAGCATAAACAAGATCAAGACAAGCCCTATCAATTGCAATCGGGTCTGTTGAGGCAAGAATGCCGATGTCCCTCATGCAGGGATCTTCGGCAACCGCGCAGCAGTCGCAGTCAACCGACATATTCATCATTACATTAATATAAACAATGTTTTCTTTATAATAATCTACAACTGACATTGCCGCATCTGCCATTGATTCAAGGAAAGAATCATGGTCAGATGTCCAGAAATCATTGGGATTGCCGACACCATGAATATATGCTTTGCCGTAAGACGATGCAAAACCGATTGAAAGCTGCTTTAATGCACCGCCGTAACCGCCCATCGGATGACCTTTGAAGTGAGAAAGAACGAGAACCGAATCATAATTTTTCATGTTTTTACCAACATAGTTTTCTTTGATTCTTTTCCCGTTTTTAATCGGAAGAATCATGTCGGGTTGATCAGCATCAAGAATGTCAACATCGTAAAGACAGCTCCAGCCATGTTCTGCAATAGTTTTTAAATGTTTTTCGGTTGTATTTCTACCGCCATCGTAAGCGGTGTTGCACTCAACAACAGTGCCTCTGACTGCATCAATTACAGGTTTCCAGAATTTTGCTCCGATAAAATTCTGATTTCCGACTTCGCCTGAATGAACCTTAACTGCAACCTTTCCTTCAAGTTTTTTGCCTGTTGCGTTATATAACTCCAGAACTTTTTCGGGAGAAATTTCTTTTGAAAAATAAACTTTAGATTTCATTTTCAAAACCTCTTCTCTGTTAATACATCCGCAAGCGTGTGCCTGCGGATGTATTTTTACTTAATTTCAGGAATAATATAGAAACTGAATTCAAGACCTTTGCTGCCGTCAACCTCAAACTGAGGAAGAATATCAGGACCGCAGCTTGCGGTGCCTGTGCCTCTTGTGAAGCCGTCTATGTTAACAACAACGGTGTCTTCATCGTGAAGGTCTTCCTGATGTCCTGCCTTCTGAAGAAGCTTTTGAGAGAATTCTCTTATGTTGAAGTTAAAATATTCATCATCAAAAGCAAACTTAAGTCCGTTGCCGTCATCATCAGTAACCGTAAGATATCTTACCATTGTTCTGTTACCTGCATCCTGAGGACGAACATAGGGCTCGTGCATGTCAGCAACGGTTGTTTTATAGATACCGACTATTGACTGAGCATAAAGGTCACAGAGATTTTCGCAGTCACCCATACCGTAATATTCAACATTTTTGAATGTTTTGGGCATTTCAAGTGTAAGACCAAATCGCGGCATGTGAGCTGCAAGTCGTTTCTTTGCGATGGGCTCAAACTCTGTTTCAACTTTAATTATGCCGTCAGGATAAATGCTGTATTCGATTTCAACCTCAGCAAGAGGAAGGATTGTTTTCTTGCTTTTGAGCTTATATTTAACCTCAACCTCAGCTTTATCCTTCTTAATTTCAACCTCAAAATCCTTGCAGATGCATTCATAATCGTCATAGCCAGCATCAATCCATTCATCACGGTATTTTGTGTCGTTATCAAGATAAGCTCTGTAGATGTTGGGAAGAAAGCCCTTGGCATAAGCAGGGGAGTCATTGATAAATTCCTTGCCGTTAAAGGTGTATCGCTCAATCATACCGCTTTTACTTGAGAAAATAACTTTACCATTTTCAAAAGCAATTGAATATTCGTCATCATCGCTAGTGAGCGAAAGCTTGCCCTTTGACTTTGGTCTGTCATATTTATATTCTTCTTTAAGAGTTATTTGCTCGAAAGCAACTTCGTTATCACCGTCATAATAATAAATGTTAAGATGGAAGTCACAGTCATCTTTGGGGATATTAAAATCAAGCTTGATATCCTTGGTCTGTTCGGGCTCTATATCAAGAATAGCTTCATCGGCTTCAATAAGAATATTTCCGTTTTTAACAAGTTCCCATACCGCAGTAAGATACGAAGTGTTTCTGAATCTGTTTGTGTTAAGGAATGAAAGAATTCCGTCTTCGTATTCAGCTCTTACAGGGCGGTAAACATTCTTCATTTCTTTTGCGCCGGTGTGGAGTCTTCTGTCGGGATAAACAAGACCGTCAACGCAGAAGCATCCGTCATGTCTCCACTCGCCGTGGTCACCGCCATAGGTAAATTTATATTTAGCGTTAGCGTGATATACCGAATGATCTGCCCATTCCCAGATACAGCCGCCCATAAGATTATCGTAGTTATAGAAAATATCCCAGTATTCTTCAAGTCCGCCGGGACCCACGCCCATTGCATGAGCATATTCGCAAAGGAAGAAGGGCTTGGGAGTATATTTCTTTCCTCTTGTATGCTTACCTGTTTTTTCAACATCCCGATGATTTGTATACATTTCAGAAACAACATCATATGAATGTCTTTCGTTACGAACAACACCTTCATAATGAACAGGAATTTCAGGGCAAACTTCGTGAAGGTATTCGTAGCATTTATCCTGGCATGCATATCCGCCTGCTTCATTACCGAGAGACCACATAATAATACCTGCACGGCTTCTGTCACGCAGATACATTCTCTTAACTCTGTCAACATATCTCGGCGCCCATGCAAGGTCATGGCTGATAAGGTCAAAGTTATTATGGGGTTCACAGGCAACACCGTGAGTTTCAATATCGGCTTCATCAATGACATAAAGACCGTAAATATCGCAAAGAACAATGAACTGAGGATCAGGAGGATAATGCGAAGTACGAACGGAGTTAACATTAAGCGCTTTCATGAGTTTGATATCGTTTTCAAGGTCATCAAAGCTCATAACATAGCCATTCTTATAATGTGTATCGTGATGATTAACACCTTTAACCTTGATTTTCTTGCCGTTAACTGTGAAAATATCTTTCTTAATTCTTACTGTTTTAAAACCTATGTAGTTACGGGCAGACATAACTTCTTTTTCGCCGTTATAAAGAGTTACAAAAGCGGTATAAAGTGTTGGAACCTCAGCGTTCCAGCTTATAACATCAAGATCGTTGAAATTAATGACTGAATTTGCATCGGCATTAACTGTTTTTTCTGCTATAAGTTTATTTTTTGCGTTGTAAATTTCTGCTTTGAGAGTATATCCGTCTGCAACGCCTTCAACGGCAACATTTATATCAAGATTCCATCCCCTGGTTGTTTCTTTGGGTCTGTAATAAATATCATTAACATATGTTAATGGCATTTCGTAAAGAAGAACATCTCTGAAAATACCGTTCTCTCTGAACATATCCTGACATTCAAGGAATGTTGCGTTTGACCATTTGTGAACAACGGCAAGAAGCTCGTTTTCGCCTTCCTTGAGATATTTTGTGATGTTGAATTCTGCGGTGTTATGTGCACCTTCGCTGTAACCGACAAATTCACCGTTAACATATAAATCAAGGCATGAAATAACGCCAAGGAAAGAAAGGATATAAACCTTATTGACATCTGAAATATCAAAATTCTTTTTATAAATGCCAACAGGCTGTTCCTCAGGAACATAGGGAGGAGGATTGTCAAATGCATAAGGGCAGTTGATATATGCAGGCGCATCATATCCTGTTCTCTGCCATGTTGAAGGTATTTTTACGGTGTCAAATCCCATTTCATCGGTATCAATAACATCGGGAAGATTCTTGTTGCTGTCATAATATTTAAACTGCCATTTGCCCGAAAGAACCTTAACCAAATCGGAGGATGAACGCTCTTTCTTGAAAGTTGTCTTTTTAAGAGTTTCCTTTGATGAATAGGGAATTTGATATGCTCTTCCCTCAAGCTTGTTGATTTCAAAAACAGAGAAATCGTTAAAGTTTGTTTTGTTAATGCTGTACTTCATTTTTTCACTGCCTTTCGTTTAATTTATTAATCATAATTTTTGCTGCTTTATATATATCTCCACAACCGAGGGTGATTATCAAATCGCCCTTTTCAGCGTGATTAACAGCATATTCCGCAACCTCATCAAAAGTGTTGAACCACACGCTTCCCGGAATTTTTTCTGCAAGATGAGAGGTGTAAATGTCATAAGTATTGACTTCTCTTGAACCCATTATTTCCGTCATAATGCAATGATCGGGGATTTTTAAAACCCTGACAAATTCATCAAAAAGAATTGCTGTTCTTGAATATGTGAAAGGCTGAAAAACCGCCCAAACCTTTTTGAAGCCCATTTTCATTGCGGTTTCAAGAGTAACCTCAAGCTCTTTCGGATGATGAGCATAATCGTCCGCAATTGTTATTTCGTCAATTTCTGCAAGAATCTCAAAGCGTCTGCCTGCGCCGCGGAAATCAAATATGCCTTTTACGCACTGTTCAAAACTTACTCCTGAATACATCGCAGAAGCAATAACGGCAAGAGCATTATATATATGATGTTTACCGGGAATTGAGAGTCTGACTCTTCCGAGGTTAACACCTTTTACAATCAAATCAAAAGAAGCAAATTCATTTTCAAAACAGATGTTTGATGCAGAATAATCGTTTGATTCCTTAAGACCAAAAGTTATTGAATGAATTCCTGTTTCTTTTAAAGCAGGCGAAACAGCTTCGAATGTGTTTTCATCATCGCCGTTATAAATGATTGCTTTTGTTGCCATACCGACGAATTTAGTGAATGATTTTTTTAGGTTATCAAAGGTCTTGAAATAATCAAGATGATCTTCGTCAACATTTAGAACAACAGCAACATCGGGTGAGAGATCGAGAAAGGTATCGACAAATTCACAGGCTTCGCATACCATGTGTTCACTGTGACCGACGAGACCGTTTGAACCTGTAAGCGGAAGCTTTCCGCCAATAACGGCAGTAGGATCAAAATCTGCTTCAATAAGAACCTGGGTGAGCATTGAGCATGCGGTTGTTTTTCCGTGAGTACCGCTGATACATATACTGTTAGGATAAATCCTTGTAACGGCGCCAAGAAGCTTGCTTCTTTCGTATGTGGGGATTCCCGATTCCTTTGCAGCAACAAGCTCTGGATTATCCTTAAGCAATGCTGCGGTATACACGATCATTTCTGCGCCTTTGATGTTTTCAGCTCTTTGACCCATATACACCGGAATGCCGAGAGAACGAATTCTTGCAAGCGTGTCGGTTTCGTTATTGTCTGAGCCACTAAGCAGATATCCTTCTTTGTGAAGTATTTCAGCAAGCGGACACATACCTGAGCCGCCGATGCCGATAAAATGAATCCGTTTAACTGTTTTTAATAATTTATCTATTTCAAACATATCAAAAACTTCCTTTCAAGTTTTCTATATTATTATATACTATATTTAAATGAAAATAAAGTAAAAGTTTTGTTTTAACCTATATTTTTTATGTAACAGCTTTTTGCATTACACATAAAATGTTAATATCAAAGCCCAAGGAGGTGCAAAGATGAAAAAAGCAGATAACTTTTTAATAATCGGCGGCGATATTCGTCAACTTTATACCGCGGATTACCTTGAAAAATTCGGTAAAACCGTATCTGTTTATGCTTTACCTGAAGAAAAACGGAAATGTATCGCTAACATTAAATCAGAGATAGGCAGATATGATGCTCTTGTTTTTTCTCTTCCGCTAACTAAAGATAATAAATATCCGTTTACGATTGTTCCGATAAAAGAAACTCTTGATGAAATTATTGCAAATGTAGCGGAAAATCAACTTGTTTTTTCAGGAATGATGGGAAAAGGATTTGAAGCAAAATTCAAAAACAGAGGAGCAAAAACATTTGATTATTTTAAAAGAGAAGATGTAACTGTTATGAATACAGTACCCACAGCTCAGGGTATTCTAAAAATAATCCTTGAAAATATAGACTATACGGTGCATTCGGCTAAATGCGCAATATTTGGTTATGGCAGAGTTGCGAAGGTTACAGCCGAAACCTTATCTTCTCTAGGAGCAGAAGTAACCGTTTGCGTTCGAAAAGGCTCCGATATTTCGCTTGCTAAAGTCAACGGCATAAACGGATGTTTAATATCCGATTTTTACAGATACGCCGATAAATATGATATAATGATTAACACCGTTCCGTCAATGGTAATTGACAGAAGAATTCTTGAGAAAGCAAGAAAAGACTGTCTTTTAATTGATGTTGCATCAGCCCCCTTCGGAACAGATTTTGCCTCGGCATACGAGCTTGGAATTAATGCTATGCAATGCTCATCCTTGCCCGGTAAGGTTGCACCGAAAACCGCGGGTAAAATAATTGCAGACGGAATAATTAATATTCTGAAGGAGGAGGGGTATGAATAAAATAAAAGTCGGTTTTGCTCTTTGCGGTTCATTTTGTACATTTGAAAAGGCAAAAGAACAAATTAAATATTTAATTCAAAATGATTTTGAGTTGTTTCCTATAATGTCATTCAATGCATATAACACAGACACAAGATTCGGTAAAGCAGAAACGCATATCAATGAGATAGAAGAAATCTGCGGCAAAAAAATAATCTCAACATTAACTCAGGCGGAACCTGTTGGACCTCAGAAGATGTTTGATATTATGGTTATTGAACCTTGCACAGGAAATACAATTGCAAAGCTTGCTTCGGGAATTACCGATACACCCGTAACTTTGGCGGCAAAAGCTCACCTTAGAAATGACAGACCGCTATTAATTGCCGTTTCAACAAACGATGCGCTCTCTATGGCTGCTACAAACATCGGTAAGCTTATGAATAACAAAAATGTATTCTTTGTGCCAATGCGTCAAGACGACTGTGAAAAGAAACCGCGGTCTGTTGTTGCGGATTTTAATAAAACCTATGATGCAATCCTATCATCGCTTAATGCAAAACAAATTCAGCCTATATATATTTAATTTATAAAGCAGGATATTAGGCAATATCCTGCTTTGTGATGCATCATAAAATATTTATAAACACTTGAAAAGTATATATTTTATTGATATAATATTAATAATTATAGTGTAATATGGAGGAAGTATGGACGGAAAACTCATTGTTATCGAAGGACTTGACGGCAGCGGTAAATCCACACAGGAGGAGCTTCTCAAAAAAAGACTTTCCGAATCAGGCATAAAGGTTAATTTTATAAAGCTTCCTAATTATGATGATCCGGCCTGTGAGCTTGTCAAGATGTATCTTGCAGGCAGATTTGGCAAAAAACCCGGAGATGTTAATGCATATGCTGCCTCCGCTTTCTTTGCAGTTGACAGATATGTCAGCTATAACTGCTATTGGAAAGAATTATATAAAAATGGTGAAGTTTTTCTGGCCGACAGATACACAACCTCCAACGCTTATCATCAGCTAACCAAAACAGACAGAGCCGACTGGGATTCATATCTTGAATGGCTTGAAGATTTTGAATATAACAAAATGGGTATTCCAAAGCCTGATGCCGTTATTTATCTTGATATGCCTATTGAAGTTTCCCAGAAGTTGATGACGGGAAGATATAACGGCGATGAATCAAAAAAGGATATTCATGAAAAAGATGTTGAATATCTTAACAGCTGTCGAAGGGCCGCTGATTATGCTTGTCATAAGCTCGGCTGGGAAAGAGTTGAATGCAGCAGAAACGGTGAACCGTTACCTATAGAAGAAATCTCCGATTCAATTTTTAACTTTGTTAAAAAGGCGCTGAATATTGAATGATTGTCCGTTTTTCGAAATCAAAAGATATCAATGAAATAATAAATCTTTGGAGCGAAGCTTTTGGTGACGGTGAGAAAGAAATTAAATTTTTTCTTGATAACAAATATATTCCTGAAAATACACTTGTTCTCGAAGAAAACGGTAAAATTGCATCTATGCTTTTTCTGCTTGAAGGCAAAATGCATATTAACAACACAGAGTATCCGTCGTATTATCTTTATGCCGCATGTACCTCAAAAGTGTTCAGAGGCAGGGGATATATGGCATATTTGCTTAATGAAGCAAATCGGGTCGCCGAATTAAGAAACAAAGAGTTTATTTGTCTTATGCCGGGTGAGAGATCACTGTTTGATTTTTATGAGAAACACGGATATAAAACAGTGTTTAATAAAAAAATTTTAAGACTGAACAGAAAAGAATGTGATTTTACCTGTGTTTATGAAAAACAGGATGAAACGGATTTATCTGAATTAAGAAATAATATATTTTCAAAATTTGATTTTTTTAAGTGGGACAACCTGTCTGTTAAGTTCGCATTTGACCATAATGAATTGTACTCAGGAAAAGCAATTTTATCGCGTAAGGGTTATTGCCTTTACAGTGAATTTGATGATGTTGTAACTGTAAAGGAGTTTGCTTTTACAGAGCAGAATTTTGAGTATGGAGTCGGAATGATTCTTTCACATTGCGATGCACAGAGCATCATTCTTAATCTTCCTTCGCATTATGAAGTGAATTGCGGCAATTATGAAGTCGTTTCTTCCGCAATGATTTATCCTGTTAACAAAAATGCTGAAGCGATAACCGAAAATCTTTCCGATGCTTATCTCGGATTAACTCTTGATTAAAAGGTGGAATTGTAATGTTATATATGTTTTTTGCTGACGGATTTGAAGAGGTTGAAGCAATAGCTACTCTTGATGTTATAATGCGTGCGGGTATTGAAATCGAAAGTGTCGGTATTGGTTCAAAACAGATTACAGGTTCTCACGGCATAACTGTCATTTGTGATAAATCTGAGAATGATATTTCGCTTTCAGATAATTTGTGCGGAATAATTCTTCCCGGCGGAATGCCTGGAACAACCAACCTTCAAAACAGTGCCATCGTTAATGATTTCATAGATTATTGCTTTGAAAATAATCTTTATTTATGTGCCATTTGTGCCGCTCCTATGATTCTCGGGCAGAAATGTTTACTTAACGGTAAAAAAGCAACATGTTTTCCAGGGTTTGAAAAATTTCTTGACGGAGCAATGCTCAGTGATGAATATGTTTGCACCGACGGTAAAATAATAACAGCAAAGGGAATGGGAAGCGCTGTTAATTTCGGACTTGCAATTGTTGCTTCAATAAAAGACGCTGAAACGGCTTGTGCTCTTAAGGAAACACTTCAATGTTCATAAATGATAAGAAACAACTCAGGGAGTTATATAAATCTGTCAGAAGCAGTCTATCTGACAGCGAAAGAGTCGAATACGGCAACAGAATTTTTTCTCAATTGATTAACTCATCTGCATATCGGAATTCATTAAAAATTTTGGTCTATGTTTCTGTAGGCAGTGAGGTTGACACCCGTGAAATAATTAATTATTCCTTGAGAGTCGGCAAAACGGTTGCAGTACCGGTTTGTATAGGGAAAAATATGTTTTTTTCTGTTATAAATTCCGTAAATGACCTTATAATCGGTGCATACGGTATCCCATCAGTTAGAGAAGAGAATATATGTGCCGTTAATGATTTTGATAATTCGCTTTGCATTGTCCCTGCTCTGAGTTTTGATGCTTACGGAAACAGGCTTGGCTACGGCGGCGGATATTATGACCGATTTTTGTCAGATAACGATATTTTCACAATCGGAATTTGCTACGAAAGATGTATAAGTTATGTTCTTCCATGTGAAGAACACGATATAAAAGTTGATTACATTATGACTGAAAAAAGTTTAAGAAACTCTAAAAAGGAGGTTTCTACATATGGATAATGAAAACAACAAGCGAAATAAGGACAATCCTTTTAAAGTCAGTTTTGAAGATGACGGTTTTTTAAATCCCGAAGAGCTTGAAAAAATTGTTCCCGTTGAACCGCCAAAAAAGAAATTTGAGGTTCACATTGAGGATGATATGCCTTCGTTTGACTCTTTTGAACAGCAGCCTCAATACAAGGGTGAAATTTATTTTTCAAATGTTCGCCCTTCTAAGCCTCATATTGAGTCTCAGACTCCGTCTTCACAAAACAGCAGAACATCTGCTCAGGCAAAACCTTCTTCGAAGAATTCCAAAAAGAAAAAAAAGAAATCTTCAAAATCCGTTACAGCAGTTTTTCTTGCGGTAGTAATTGTTTTTTCTTCTGCACTTTCTGCACTGGCAATATCCTGCATTAACGATGTTCTTGCTATAGGAAGAAGCGACGAACTGGTAAAGATAACAATTCCCAACGGAGCATCAACAGAAAGCATAATTGATATCCTTGCAGATGAAGGATTAGTAAAACAAAAGTTATTTTGCAATTTTTATTATAACCTTTTTAATTTTGTAAAAAACCTTAATAAAGAGGTTAAGCCCGGTGAACCCGTATATCTCAGCGGTGTTTACTATGTTGAAAAAAATCTCGGACTTGAAGGTTATCTTACCGAGTTCAGAGAAGTGCAGAAAACCGCTGATACTATTTCGCTTGTATTTCCCGAAGGCTGGACAATTTATCAGATGTTTGATAAGATTGCGGAATTCGGCGTTTGCAGCAAGGAACAGCTTATCACTTCTCTTAATGAAGCAACATTTGACTATGATTTCATTTCCGAAATTCCCGATAATGCTGACAGAACATTTAAGCTTGAAGGCTATTTATATCCCGACACTTATGAATTTTACGAAGAAAGCGATGCAAACTCAATTATAAGAAAGTTTCTTGATACATCTGAAAAAAGATGGACCGAAGAATATGAGGAACAGAGAATTGCTCTTGGTTTGTCTCGTGATGAAGTGTTGATAATTGCATCCATAATTCAGCGCGAGGCGGCTGACTCCAGCCAGATGAGCATTATTTCATCTGTAATCCATAACAGACTTAACAACGCTGTTTCATGGCCTCTTCTCGGATGCGACTCAACAGCAAACTATATAACCAAATATGTCGGACCTAATGTATCACCTGCTCAGGCTATTGCCTATGAACAGAGCTACAACACCTATTACAGTCAGGGGCTTCCGCCCGGACCCATCTGCAATCCCGGCGATGCTGCTATAAGAGCTGCGCTTTTCCCCTCTGATACTGACTATTTATATTTCCGCCATGATAAGTATGGCAAAATTTATATGGCAAAAACCCAGGCTGAACACGACAGGAACGGAAACGAGGTCCTTCGTGCAAACAGCCGATAGGAGATATTTATGACAGGGATAATTAAACCTGAATTGCTGGCACCTGCAGGCGACAAAGAGCGTCTTGCGGCAGCTGTTGAATTTGGTGCGGATGCAGTGTATCTCGGCTCTGATTGCTTCGGAATGAGAACTGCCGCAGCAAGCTTCGGAGGCGAAAATCTCAGAGAAGCCTGTGAATACGCTCATTCAAAAGGAGTTAAGGTATATCTTACTTGCAATACCGTTCCGAGAAACAACGAGCTTTCCAGTCTTCCCAATTTTCTTAAATTTGCCGCAGATAGCGGCGTTGATGCATTTATTGTTACCGATATCGGTGTTATGAAGCTTGTTCAGAAGTTCGCGCCTGATGTTGAGATTCACATTTCAACTCAAGCGGGTATAACAAATTATGCGGCCGCAAATGCATTTTATGAAATGGGCGCAAAGCGTATTGTTACTGCAAGAGAGCTTTCGCTTGATGAAATAGCCGAAATTCGTATAAACACTCCCAAAGAGCTTGAAATTGAATGTTTCGTACACGGTGCAATGTGCGTTTCGTTTTCGGGCAGATGTCTGCTGTCAAATTATATGACAGGTCGTGATTCCAACAGGGGAGATTGCGCACAGCCTTGCAGATGGAGATATGCTCTTCTTGAAGAAAAAAGACCCGGTGAATATTTTCCTGTTGAGCAGGATAACACCGGAACTTACATAATGAATTCACGCGATATGTGTCTTATTGAGCATATTCCCGAACTTGCGCAGGCAGGCATAAACAGTTTTAAAATCGAAGGCAGAGCAAAATCTGCATATTATACTGCGGTTTCTGTTAATGCATACCGATGTGCAATCGACGGATACGAAAAGACAGGTTTTGATTTTAACTATAAACCTGAGCGATGGATTATTGATGAAGTCAGAAAAGCGAGCAACCGTCAGTATTGCACGGGATTTTATTTTTCAACACCTATGGATGATGCTCAGATTTTCTATAATGGCGGATATGTGCGCGAATGGGATGTTGCTGCAATCTCTGAAAAATGGGAAAACGGCGTTCTTTATGCATCGCAGAGAAACAGATTTTTTGAGGGCGATGAGCTTGAAGTAATGATAAAAGGCCAAAAGCCCATTTCCGTTACTGTTAAAAATCTTAGAAACGCTGACGGCGAACTTATTGAAAATGCACCTCACCCCATGATGAATCTCAGTTTTGAATGTCCCGTTGAAATTCCTTCCGGAGCTTATCTGAGAATGCAAAGAAAGAACGGTGTTATTCTTTGAGTGCTTATATACCTATTATTTTTCTTTGGATAATAATTTTTATGATTATCCGTAATGAAAAATCTCAGAACATAAGAAAAATTATTAAAAAGAGAAAGAAAAGAGGTAAAAATGATATGAATGAAGTTTTTAACAGGTATATCGGCAAAGATTGTGTTATTTATCTTTCAAATTCAAGTTCAAATGTTATGGAATGCCGTGTTAACAATGTTTCGGATAATTGGATTACTGTTGAAACCCGTGACGGAGTCGAAATATTAAATATTGATTACATAATAAGAGTTAAAGAACATCCGCTTAATAAAAAAGGCAAGAAGAAAAGTGTTATATTTTAATTTTTTGCACCCGAATTTCGGGTGCTTATTTTTTGTCATTTTTATTGTACAATTTGATGTTTATAATAGAATTATCAGTAAATTTGTCAACAACAGATTGTGTCTGTGCTTGACATTGATTCAAGATGTGGTATAATAGTATTTGTAAAAATTGCGTTTTTTTGGAGGATTTTCCGAATGGCTAAAAAACCGGGATATAATGATGAAAGTATAGTTGCCTTAAAAGGCAAAGACAGAGTAAGAAAAAAGCCTGCTGTTATTTTCGGTTCAAGCGGTATTGATGGCTGTGAGCACTCAATATTTGAAATTGTTTCTAACTCAGTTGATGAGGCTAGGGAAGGGTTCGGAGATAAAATTGTAGTTACTCGTTTTGCCGATAATTCGGTTGAAGTTCAGGATTTCGGACGAGGAATTCCTGTTGACTATAATGCTAAAGAAGGAAGATTCAACTGGGAGCTTGTTTTTTGTGAGCTTTATGCAAGCGGTAAATATAATAACGGCGAAGACGGAAATTATGAATTCTCGCTCGGCACAAACGGTCTTGGTCTTTGCGCAACACAGTATGCATCTGAATATATGGAAGCTGAGATTCATACCGGCGGTTTCCGTTATCTTCTCAACTTCAAAAAAGGCGACCCTGACGGAGAAATGCTCAAGGAACCCTATTCAAAAAAAGACACAGGCTCAAGAATAAAATGGAAACCTGATCTTGATGTTTTTACCGACATTGACATTTCACTTGAATATTTTCAGGAGATGCTGAAAAATCAGTCGGTTGTTAACGCCGGAGTTAAATTTATTCTGAAAAATCAAGTCGGAAAATCCTTTGAAACTTATGAATATTATTACGAAAAAGGTATTGATGATTATATAAAAGAAATTGTGGGAGAAAATGCTTTGACAAGCTTTCTTTCATGGAGTGGAGATGCAAATTGCCGTGACCGTGAAGATCTCGGAGAATACAAGCTCAAAATGAGTTTTGCGTTAACCTTCTCCAATAAAATTCAGATTAAAGAATATTATCATAATTCAAGTTATCTTGCAAACGGCGGTTCTCCCGATAAAGCTGTAAAACAGGGTTTTCTTTCACAAATTGATTCTTTTATAAAGCAAAGCGGAAAATACCAGAAAAGCGACGGTAAAATAACTTTTCAAGATATCGAAGACTGTCTTGCGATAGTTGTTTCTTCATTTTCGACATTTGCTTCATATGAAAACCAAACAAAAAAATCAATCAATAACAAAGGTATTCAGGATGCTATGACATCGTTTATCAAGCATCAGCTTGAAATTTATTTCATTGAAAATCCCATTGAAGCAAACAAAATCGCTGAACAGGTTCTCGTAAATATGAGAAGCCGCATCAGGGCGGAAAAAACAAGACTCGGACTCAAGGAATCTCTTATTCAAAATGTAGGAAATCTTACAAACAGAATCCAGAAGTTCGTCGATTGCAGGAGCAAGGATGTTAATGTGCGTGAGCTTTTCATAGTTGAGGGTGACTCGGCTTTGGGCGCATGTAAGCAGTCGAGAAACTCAGAATTTCAGGCTATTATGCCCGTAAGAGGTAAGATTCTTAATTGCCTTAAATCAGAATATGACCGCATTTTTAAGAGTGATGTTATCACAGATTTAATTAAAGTTATCGGATGCGGTGTTGAGGTTGGCGCAAAGCAGAAAAAGGGCAAAGATATGGTATCGTTCAATCTAGAGATGCTCCGTTGGAACAAGATAATAATTTGTACCGATGCCGATGTTGACGGGTTCCATATAAGAACGCTCATTTTAACAATGATTTACAGACTTATGCCTACTCTTTTTGAAGAAGGAAAAGTGTTTATAGCCGAATCGCCGCTTTACGAAATTAATTGCGGCGATGAAACATGGTTTGCATATACCGAAAAAGAAAAGAATGATGTTCTTGCTGAAATCGGCAATAAAAAATATTCAATTCAGCGCTCTAAAGGTCTCGGTGAAAACGACCCTGATATGATGTCGCTGACAACGATGAATCCTTCAACCAGAAGACTTATAAAAATCGAGCCTTCCGTTGCACAGGAAACCAGCGAAAAATTTGATTTGCTGCTTGGCGATAATCTTGCAGGCAGAAAGGATTATATTGCTGAAAACGGTCATCTTTATATTGATTTGACTGATGTTTCTTAATTTCTGAATATACGGAGAAATAAAAATATGGCTAAAAAATCAAAAAAAGATATAACGGCATCCCTCAGACAGCTTGACGATAAGACGCATATATTCGGAGCGGGAGAGGTTGTGAATCAGCCTATCGTTGATGCACTCGAAGTTAACTTTATGCCTTATGCGATGAGCGTTATTATGAGCCGTGCAATTCCCGAAATTGACGGCTTTAAACCCTCGCACAGAAAGATTCTTTACATGATGTATAAAATGGGTCTGCTTACGGGCGCAAGGGCTAAATCAGCTAAAATCGTTGGTCAGGTAATGCAGCTCAATCCACACGGTGATGCTGCGATTTACGACACAATGGTTCGTCTTTCAAAGGGTTATGAAGCGCTTCTTCATCCTTATGTTGACTCTAAGGGTAACTTCGGTAAAGCATTCTCGCGTGATATGATGTGGGCTGCATCAAGATATACGGAAGCAAAGCTTGAAAAAATATGTACAGAGTTTTTTACCGATATCGACAAAGACACAGTTGATATGGTAGATAACTTTGATAATACAATGAAAGAACCTGCTCTTTTGCCGGTTAACTTTCCCAGTGTTCTTGTTAATGCAAACACAGGTATTGCTGCGGGTATGGCAAGCTCTATTTGCTCGTTCAACCTTGAAGAAGTATGCAAAACAACTATTGAGCTTTTAAAAAATACCAAGCACGATGTTGCCGATACCCTTCTTGCGCCTGATTTTGCAGGCGGCGGTTCGATTGTTTACAACCGTGATGCAATGGAAGAAATTTACAGAACGGGCAGGGGAGGATTTAAAGTAAGGGCAAAATATGCTTATGATAAGGCGAACAGTTGCATCGACATAACCGAAATCCCTCCTACTACAACATCCGAAGCGATTATTGACAGAGTAATTGAAAAAATTAAAGCAGGCTCAATAAAAGAAATCAGTGATATCCGTGATGAAACAGACCTCGGAGGTCTTAAGATTACAATTGATATAAAAAAAGGAACAGACCCCGATAAGCTTATGGAAAAGCTTTATGCTTCAACTCCTTTGCAGGATACATTCTCATGTAATTTTAATGTTCTTATCAAAGGCAGTCCAAGGGTTCTCGGCGTTAAAGAATTGCTTAATGAATGGATTGATTTCAGAAGCGATTGCGTAAGAAGAAGAACAGCTTTTGACCTGAAAAGAGCAAAAGATAGGCTTCATCTGCTCCGCGGTCTTGAAAAAATTCTGCTTGATATCGATAAAGCAATAAAAATAATTCGCAACACCGAAGAAGAAAGCGATGTTGTTCCCAACCTTATGATCGGCTTTAAAATTGATAAAATTCAAGCGGAATATGTTGCTGAAATCAAACTGCGTCATCTTAATAAAGAATATATAATCAAGCGCCTGCAGGATATTGAAAAACTTGAAACTGCAATCAACGACCTTGAAGATATTCTTTCAAACCCCAAGCGTATTAAGCAGATAATAATTTTTGAGCTCAAAGAGGTAATAAAAAAATACGCAAAGCCCAGAAAGACTCAGATTATTTATGCAGCAGAAATCGAAGAAGTGTCAACAGAGGAAGAAATTCCCGATTATCCTGTTCATCTTTTCTTTACGCGTGAAGGATATTTCAAGAAAATCACTCCGCTTTCACTCAGAATGAGTGGTGCAAATAAACTTAAGGACGGCGACGAAATCAGCCAGACTTTTGAAACAACGAACGCCAAGGAGCTTCTTTTCTTCACTAATAAGTGTCAGGTTTATAAAACTTCGGCATCCGCTTTCGAAGATTCAAAAGCAAGCGTTCTCGGTGATTATATACCTGCAAAGCTCGAAATGGAAGAAGGCGAATCTCCTATTTATATGGCGGTTACCAATGATTACAGCGGATATATGATGTTCTTCTTTGAAAACGGCAAGGTTGCAAAAATTGATATGAAGGCATATCAAACAGTAACCAAACGCAAGAAGCTTATAAAAGCATATTCCGATAAATCTTCCCTTGCAGCTATCATGCATATAGCTGAGGATAAAGAACTTGTTGTTGCTTCAAGTGCCGGCAGACATTTGCTTATCAATACCGCGGTTATTCTTCCTAAAACAACTAAAGATACTATCGGCGTAGGCGTTATGACACTTAAAAAAGGCCACCGATTGATGACTGCGAGAGATTATGTTGAAGGTGAATTTACAAAGCCACACAGATACAAAGCAAAAAATCTTCCTGCTGCGGGTGCACTTCTCAGCAGTGAGGACGAAGCAGAACAGATAACATTCAATCATTAAAACAATTAACCGTTCAGAGTCGGGCATCCCCACTTTGAACGGTTAAAACAGAGAAGCAAACGCAACTTTTTCTCTGCACAAATATCTTTAGCACATATTTATTTTGAATTCATAGGAATTTTTGCTAAATAAATTTAAAAAACATCTTGCATTTCTCGATAATATATGTTAAAATCGTCGAGTACAAATAATTCTTTGGAGGTAATCTACCTATGCAGTGGTATGAAATCGTTTTAGGCGTAGTCCTTATCATTACATCTCTTGCTCTCGTTGCTCTTGTTCTTCTTCAGGAAGGTCGTCAGGCCGGTCTTTCAGGCGCAATTGCAGGCGGTGCAGAAACATTTCTCGGCAAAGGCAAGAGCAAAACTGTTGAGCAGAAGCTTGTTAAAATAACAAAGATTTTTGCAATTATTTTCTTCGTTCTTGCTCTTGTTTCAACACTTGTTGTTCTTTTCATCAAATAAGATAAACTTATTTTTGAGCTGCTATATATGGCAGCTCTTATTTTTTTGAAATTTTTCCCTTAGTTCAATTAAAACCTTCTTTTCAATTCTGCTGACATACGACCTTGAAATATTAAGTATCTTGGCGATTTGTCTTTGTGTTTTAGGCTCTGTGCAATATAATCCGTATCTCATAATTATAATTGTTTTTTCTCTTTCATTTTCAATTTCCTCTATAAATCCGTATAGCTTCTGTATTGTGATTTTTTCATCTATCTCATCAGAAATTGTATCTTCGGTGCAAATAATATCCATAAGCGTAAGAGGATTTCCTTCACTGTCCGAATCAATCGGTTCATTTATAGAAATATCCTGTGCACTTTTCTTTATGCTTCTGAAATACATAAGAATTTCGTTTTCAATGCATTTTGATGCATAGGTTGCAAGTTTAATTCCTTTAGACTCATCAAAGGTATTAACTGCTTTAATCAGACCAATTGTACCGATTGAAATCAAATCATCCTGTTCTGTCGGATTAGAACAGTATTTTTTTACAATGTGCGCTACAAGTCTGAGGTTATGTTCAACTATAATGTTTTTTGCATTTATATCTCCGTTTTTATATTTATCCAAATATTCCTTTTCTTCTTTTGCACTAAGAGTATGCGGGAATGAATTGTTTGATTTGATATGAAGTGCAAAAAAAAGCATTCCTTTTGACAAAAGCTCCCAAATTGCGGTAAACATCTGATTCCTCCAATATTAATATAATAATACTTGCATAATAAACAAAATAGATGTATAATAATATAAATATTTATAATTGAGAGGTATTGATATGAGCAGTATAAAACTCGGTGCACAGCTTTTTACATTGCGTGACTATATAAAAACATATGAAGATTGCGAAGCAACATTTAAATATCTCAATGATATCGGCATCAATGTTATTCAGATATCGGGTATCGGTCCCATTCCTGCCGATAAAGTTGCATATCTTGTTGAAAAATATAACATGGATGTCTGTGTAACTCATACCTCTTTTGACAGAATGCTCACAGACCTTGATACCGTTATGAAAGAGCATAAGATGCTTGGTTGCGACACTCTCGGTATCGGTGCGATGCCTGATAAATACAGACAAAATTCCGAAAGCATCAATGAATTTATAAAAGTAACAAGTGAAATCGGCAAAAAAATGCATGATAACGGTTTGCAGTTTGCTTATCACAACCATGCATTTGAATTTGCAAAGCTTGATAACGGCAGACGCATCTTTGATGTTCTTGTTGAGGATACCAAGCCTGATGAGTTCAGTTTTATCGGTGATACATATTGGTTCCAGTTCGGAGGAGTTAATCCCTGTGAATATGTTGAAAAGCTCTCGGGAAGAATGAAGGTCTGTCATTTTAAAGATTACGGCATTACTGACCATACTCCAAAATTTGTTGAAATAGGAACCGGAAACATCAATCTTGATGCAGTTTATAATAAATGCAAGGATGCCGGTGTAAAATATATTGTTATTGAACAGGATATTTGTGAGATAGATCCCAGAGAATCAATGGCGATCAGTTATAAGAATCTTGTGGAAATCGCCAGAAGGAATGATAAATAAATGAGCATTTCTCCTCTTACCGTTACAGTGCTGACCGATACTCATTATTACTCCAAAGAAATCGGAACATGCGGAAGCGCCTATGAAACCGCAAATTCAAGAAGTCAGAAGCTTCTCGCTGAAAGTGCAGAAGTTTTGCAAACTTGTTTTGATCAGATTGCAGATGATAAAAGCAGCGATATTGTCCTTATTTCAGGCGACTTAACCAACAACGGCGAGCTTAACTCACATAAAGAATTCATTGAGATGCTTCGTGAATTAAAAAGCAATGGTAAAAAAGTTTTTGTCATTACCGCTACCCATGATTTCAGAGCAAACGGAGTTTCTGATGCATATAAAGGTGATGAAAAACTGCAAACACCAACTGCTATCCGTGAGTTACTGTTTGATATGTATCGTGAATTCGGGCCCGATCAGGCAATTTCTGTTCATCGTGAAAGCATGTCATATATAGTTCAGCTTTGCGACGGATACAGGTTATTTGCACTGAATGATGACACAAATTTAAGCGGAAAAAGCGGCTTTTCGGATGAATGCTTTCAGTGGATTACCGATAGAGCCAATGAGGCTCGCAGAGACGGTCAGACAATAATTGCGATGACGCATCATCCGCTTATCGCTCCCTCACCGATTTATGAAATAATTGGTAAAGGTGATATGCTCGGCGATTTTGACAAAAGAATCGAGCAACTTTCAGACCTTGGCATTCAATTTATGTTTACAGGTCATACTCATATTCACAATATTTCCGCTTATCAGAGTCCTAAAGGAAATGTTCTTTATGATATATGCACCTGTTCTCCTATAGGATATCCCGGTGCATATAGAAAAGTTACCTTTAAACCGGATGAATCTACGGTTTCAGTAAAAACCGAATATATTCAGACTCCCGAAAGCTTTAAGAAAAAAGGCAAAGAGCTTGTTTCTTGCCTTGAAGAGCAGTTAATCGGAGTTATTAAGGGAATGATTAAGGTTGCCGGAGAAGATATAGACAAGCTTGCTTATATGGCATCTGCAATAAGTATTAAACCTAAAGTGATATATAAGTTTGGCTGGATAATAAAACCTGTTTTTAAATTTCTTAATTCTCTTAAAATCGGAACTGTCGCTAAATGGACAAAAAAAGAAACCGGTCTTAAACCTGCCGATTATGCAGATATAAAAGATAAAAAGGTTGTTGATCTTATTTCGGAGCTCGCCTTGAATCTTTTTGGAGGGGAAAGCAAATATCCTCCTGAGACCCCGACCTATAAAATTACAATCGGATTTCTTCACATTATTGACAGTATCCTCGGAATACTTCATATTGATTTGAAAAAAATAACTAAGGTTGTTTCAAATGCGTCTGAACTTGTTGAACCGTTATTGTTCAATCCCAAAATTGATTCATATAATGCAGACCTTAAGATTCTTGATTATTTTGGGGACAACAATACTGAATTTACCAAGCTTGAATGGCCCGAAAAATCAAACACGGTAAAAAAGAGCAAAAAAGGCTTACCCATAATAATTATCATATTACTTACCGTTGTTTGTTTTCTTCCTTTATGGCTTATAGCTGTTCTATTTGCTTATATTTCCAACACAATTAAATTTAAAGATAAAATAAAATAGATTTAATACGGTGATTAACATGAGTTCTTTTATTGAATTTCAGGCAATCGTTTTTGATAAGCTTTCAGCAATCGAAAACAGATTAATTAACATTGAAAACACGCTCGGAATATCCTGCGATAAACATGAACCCGAAAATGTTGAAAAAATCAGCACAGAACCAGTTGAAAGCAAAAACGAAAAAAAGGATGTATTAAAAAAAGAACTCAGTGCATTTCAGGACGAACTTTCTGATATTAAAAATTTATTTGCATCATCCGATAAATAATAATTTTTTATATTTACTTAATTTTCCTGATGTAAAATACTTTTGAAATAACTTTTGACGGGAGGTTAAGAGTTTGAATAATAATCAAAACAATGCAAATCCCCAAACCAAAAAAACAAAAAAAAGAAAGAATAAACACAGCAAGCCTGCACTTGTTTTCTTTGGTTTTTTGAGCATATGCTCAGTAACACTCATTGTTGTTGTTTCATATGTCCTTTTTCATGTTATAACAACGGTTAACGGTGATTTGATTCTCAATCTTGAAGAAAAAAAAGCCAATCAAAACCAAACATCATTTATATATGCATACGATGCAAACGGTAATGAAGTTGAGCTTGCAAGGCTTCACGGAGAGGAAGACCGTGTGTGGGTTGATCTAGACGACATGTCGCCTTATATGGCTGATGCGTTTATTGCTCTTGAAGATACACGCTTTAGAGAGCATCACGGTGTTGACTGGATAAGAACAATAGGTGTTCTTGTTGTTCCTGATAACTTCGGTCAGGGCGGTTCAACAATAACTCAGCAGCTTATAAAAAACCTTACAAACCAAAAAGCTGTTACAACAGTCCGAAAATTTAATGAAATTCTATCTGCATTAAATCTTGAAGTTCATTATGATAAAGATACAATCATTGAAGCATATCTTAACACACTTTATCTCGGAAGCGGATGCTACGGTGTTAAAACCGCAAGTGAAGAATATTTCGGCAAAGATGTAAGCGAACTTAATGCTGCTGAATGTGCGGTTATTGCCTCCATTACTCAAGCTCCTACAAAATATAATCCTCTTCTTAATCCTGATAAAAATCGCGACCGTCAGCTCTACTGCCTCAAGATGATGTATGAGGAAAAAGGCTTTCTTACAAAAGAAGAATATGATGAGGCCTGCAATTTTGAATTAATTTTTACAAACAGTGAAAATTATGTTCCTAAGATTGATGAAAACGCCGTTAAAGAAGAAGACGAAGAAGTTATCAACAGCTTCTATGTCGATTATGTAAGACAGTGTGTTCAGCGTGATCTTATGGAAGAATATGGATACACAAAACAACAGGCAAGCGATCAGCTTCTTTACGGCGGTCTTAAAATATATGCCGCAGTTGACCTTGATATTCAGGAAAAGCTTGAATATATTTATGTTAACAGAAAGAATTTCCCTGATCTTGTCAGTGAAGAAGAACCTTATGACGGAGAGCTTGTTCAGTCAGCGATGACAATTATGGACTACAACGGAAGAGTTGTTGCAATAGTTGGTGAAGCAGGTGAAAAATCAGGCAAGCTTGGTCTTAACAGAGCTGCAAACTCATACAGACAGCCGGGTTCAACCATCAAACCTCTGGCAGCTTATGCGCCGGCTATTGAAATGAATCTTTATAATTACTCAAGCAAAATTAAGGATTACGCTATCCCTGTTAACGGTAAGCTTTGGCCTCATAATGTTGATAAAACGCTCGGTTCAGGAAGTAATGTTACTGTTGAATATGCAATTCAGAAATCTCATAACACGGTTCCTGCAAGAATTATCAACTATGATGTCGGTATTGATACATCGTTTGAGTTTTTAAGAGACCGATTCCATCTGACAAGACTTGATGAAGAATCTGACAGAGCACTTTCTCCGCTTGCAACCGGTGCATTAACAAACGGAACAACAACCGTTGAAATGGCGGCAGCATATGCAACCTTCGGAAACGGTGGATATTATTATCATCCGTATTCATATTATAAAGTAACCAACAGTCAGGGAACACAGGTTATTTTAAGCAACGAACAGCCTAAAAAAGAGCAGGTTATCTCTGATTCAACTTCTGACATTATATGTGAACTTCTTCAGACTGTTGATACAAGCTATTACGGAAAAGCATCTAATGTTCGTAAATTCCAGATTATGGCTAAAACAGGTACCACCAGCAGCGATAAGGACCGTTGGTTCTGCGCAGGAACTCCTTATTATGTTGCAGCTGTTTGGGTTGGATTTGACTATGCTGAATCGCTTGGAGTTTCCATCAACCCTGCAGGTAAGATTTTTATGACTGTTTTTGATGAAATTCATAAAAATTTACCTGAAAAAGAATTTCCGAAAAGTAACAAAACCATTCAGAAATCTTATTGCCGAATAACAGGAAAGCTTGCGGGTTCCAACTGCTATTCAACAGGTAAGGGTTGGTATAAAATTGATGCAATGCCTTCAGTTTGCACCTCATGCACAAGCTCATCTTCGGGTGAAAATCCAAATGAGTCAGCAAGCAATGTTGTTAATGAAGTTGCAGATAATCTGTCAGGTCTTTTGAATGGAATTATCGGCGAAAGATAAAAAATTTGCGGAGTTTGTTTCTTTGCAGACTCCGCAATTTAATATATTTAAGGAATGATAATTTGATTATAATGGCTATTGATTACGGTGATGTAAGAACAGGCATTGCCGTGTGCGATAAATTTGAGATGCTTGCATCTCCTGTATGTGTAATAACACAAAGAAACCCCGATTTACTTATTGATGAAATAAAAAAAATCGCCGAAGAATATAAGGCTCAGCAGTTCGTGGTCGGTCTTCCCAAAAACATGGATTCAAGCGAAGGGGAGAGGGCTTTAAAATGCAAATCATTTGCCGAAACGCTCAGTAAGGAAACAGGAATTGAAGCTGTTATGAGGGATGAGCGTCTTTCGACAGTCAGTGCCCACAATGTTTTAAACAATACAAACACAAGGGGCAAAAAAAGAAAAAATGTTGTTGATCAGGTTGCTGCAGTAATGATTCTTCAGGATTATATTGACTTCAGAAAAATAAATAATTAATTTGCAACAGTTCTTGTTTTTTCGCATATTATTAATTGAATATTATGCGGAGATGATTTATATGAAAATTGTTGCAACAACAAAGTTTAAAGCTAAAACAGTTCTTTCGCTTATACTTATTTTTGTTTTTGGAATTCTTATTTCAGGCAGCATCATCGTAATGACTAAAAAGACGGTTAAAGTTTCATCAAATTCATCTTATTTTAAGACTGTAATAATTGATGCAGGTCACGGCGGAGTAGACGGAGGAACATCCGCAGATGATGGTATACTTGAAAAAGATTTAAATTTACAAATTGCTTTAAAGCTTAATGATATTCTAAATTCCATGGGTATAAATACAATTTTAACCCGTGATAGCGATGTTTCGATACATGATGCTGCTGCTGAAACAATTCGGCAAAAGAAAATATCCGATTTAAAAAACAGACTAAAGATTATTAACAACACAGAAGATTCTGTTTTTGTTAGCATACATCAGAATCATTTCGGTGAGTCTAAATACAAAGGCACGCAGGTTTTCTATTCAAAAAATAATCCGTTATCAAGGACGCTTGCAGAAAAAATAAGAATGCCTGTTATTTCTTATCTTCAGACTGATAATACCCGTGAAATAAAACAAAGCGGTACCGATATATATTTGCTCAGCAACGCACAGTCACCGTCAGTGATGGTTGAATGCGGTTTTTTATCTAATGTTGAAGAAACGGAAAATTTAAAAAATGAATCGTATCAAAGAAAACTTGCTTTTATGATTGCTATTGGTATTATAGATTATTTTCATGCAACGGAGGATGTATAAATGGCTAAATCCAAATCACTTTATATCTGCAGTCAGTGCGGCTATGAAACTGCAAAATGGTATGGTTGTTGTCCCGGATGCGGTGAATGGAATACTATGGAAGAAGAATTACGCACACCTCAGCAGCAAAAATCTTCTAAGTCTGCTTCAAAATCTGCAACGGCGCAAACAATCGGTGAGATTGATGTTGATGATGAAATAAGATTCAGAACAGGTATGGATGAACTTGACCGCGTTTTGGGCGGCGGAATTGTAAAAGGATCGCTTGTGCTACTCAGCGGCGATCCGGGTATCGGAAAATCAACAATTCTTCTTCAGATTTGCGAGTTTTTAGGTAAAAATTTAAGAATACTGTATGTATCAGGTGAAGAATCTGCAAGGCAGATTAAGCTTCGCGCAAACAGACTGAATGTTTCAACAGATAATCTTTATATCATGTGTCATACTGATGTTGAAAGTATTGTTGAATACATAAAATCCGATAAACCAGACCTGGTTATTGTTGATTCAATACAGACTATGAATGTTTCCGAAATCAGTTCGTCGCCCGGAAGCATTACTCAGGTAAGAGAATCAACAAATCTTTATATGCATTGCGCAAAGGGTCTGGGAATACCAACCATTCTTGTTGGTCATGTAAATAAAGACGGTAACATTGCAGGACCGAAGGTGCTGGAACATATTGTTGACTGTGTACTATATTTTGAGGGAGAACGACATCTGTCTTACAGAATTCTCAGAGCTGTTAAAAACCGATTTGGTTCAACAAACGAAATCGGTGTTTTTGAAATGCTCGATAAAGGTCTCAAGGAAGTCATTAATCCATCGCTTATGCTGATTTCAGGTAAGCCGAAGAATACAGCAGGAACCTGCATTGCATGCGTTATGGAAGGTAGCAGACCGATTCTTGCAGAGGTTCAGGGACTTGTTGCGGCCTCAAACTATGGTAATGCCCGCAGAATGTCAACAGGATTTGATTATAACAGAATGTCTATGCTGCTTGCCGTGCTTGAAAAAAGATCAGGTTATTTCTTCAGCAATTGTGATTCATATATAAATGTTGTTGGTGGTCTCAGGCTTGACGAGCCTGCAACGGACCTTTCGGTTGCTCTTGCTCTTGTTTCGAGCCTTAAAGACACACCTATCCGTGACGATACCCTTGTAATCGGAGAAATAGGTCTTGGCGGAGAATTAAGAACCGTTTCATATTGTGAACAGCGAATCAAAGAAGCTGAACGGCTTGGTTTTAAGCGTGTTATTATACCTAAACATAACCTTAGGAATCTTTCTGACGGCTTTAAAGGCGATATTGAAATAATCGGAGCAGCAAATGTTAATGAAGCATTTAACGCATCGGTGTAAAAGCTATGAAATTCATTGAAAATCCTAATTTGCCGCAAAACAGGGTAGGGGTAGTTGCAATAAATGCAACGGCTTATAAAGCTATAGGTAAGCTGAACAATTTAGGTATAAAAACAATTCCCGTACTACCGGATAACAGACTGCCTAAGCCGGTTAATTCTCATGCCGATATGCAGATATTGCATATCGGGAAAAATCATGTTCTCATTCAAAACGAACATTTGTACGCAGGGGATTTGAATAAAGATTTTATATTAGAAAAGATTTATGAAACACCCGGAAATATGTATCCATTCGATGTAAAACTAAACTGCAAAATAATAAACGATAAAATAATATGTAATAAAAAAACAATATCAAAGTATGTGCTTGAGTTTGCCGAAAAAGCCGGATTAAATGTTATTAATGTTAATCAGGGATATTCAGGATGCTCTGTATGCGCAGTTAATGAAAATGCAATTTTAACAGATGATAAATCCATCTTTACAGCTGCTGGAAATTTCTTTAATGATGCTTTGCTCGTTTCAAAAGGCTCCGTTCGATTGAAAGGATATAATTACGGATTTATCGGAGGATGTTGCGGTAAAATTGATAAAAACAAAATTGCATTTAATGGAGCGATTGAAAGCCACAGTGATTATAAGTTAATTCTTGATTTTTTAGACCGCAATAAAATTGAGTGCGTAGAGCTGCATAACGAGCCGCTTTCTGATATAGGAGGAATACTTCCGCTTATGGAATTATAGATATAATATAATTATTTCCTCCCCTTAATTATACAAAACTTTTATGCTTTAAAATTTATTTTTCGTTAAATTGTATAGTAGGTGATTTTATTAAATTATCATTTCGTGTTCTCGTTGATGATGTTTGGCATTGTTATTCATTGCTTAACGGTGTGGATTCTGATGTGATTTATTTTCCAAATCATTTTGTTATTTATGTTTTTAAGATTCATAATCATTCTTATGTTTATAGGGCATTTTTTTATAATAGTCTTCTTATTGTTTCTGATACATATTGTAATTCGAAAACCAAATTGTATTGCGCCATACAATATTTGCTTAAGGCGCAATTGTATGACGTTGTGCAATTTTAATCCGGATTTTCATTTTAATTAATCTCCCTCGCTGATCAGTAATGTTCAGCGGGGGAGTTGTTTTATCCTTTTCTGTCTCTGAAGCGTTCTTCATCATAGATTCGTTCTAATCGTCTTAGCTCTTTTACTTCTTGTTTCATGGGTATTACTAATTCTCTTACTGTGCAAGTTGCGGTTGATAAGATTGCGAAAAACATGATGTATTTCATTAATGTGTAATACTCCGATGTTGATAATAATGCTGTTATTATGATAAGTCCAATAGTAAGGATGAAGAATATTAATGCTCTTTGTCTGCGTTTCTTTTTCCAGAATGTTTTAACTTCTTTGTATTGAATTCTGAATTGCTCGTCTGCTGTTGTTTTGATGTCCATAATTTTATATTCCTTTCATTTTGTCGGTTAGTCCGAGAATGTAATCGGCTGATATTTTATAATGCTTGCAAAATATAATGAGTTTATCAATTGGTAGTTTTCTTTGTCCGCTTTCGTATAATTGATATTGTTGTGTTGTTATGTCTAATATGGTTGCTATATCTTTTTGTAGTTCGTCATTATCTTCTCTTGTATCTCTCATTCTTTTGGTATAAATCATAAAATATTATCACCTCTTTTTGTTTATTTTTAATAATCTTATCATTTATTTGAATGTTTTGCTTGACAATCATTCAAACGAATGATAGAATATGCTTGCAATCATTCATATGAGTGATTGCAAGCTCGTTCCCTCACCGACCATCTGTATTTTGTCTCCGAGATGCTGACTGTTCTTTTTCACGGTGGGGAATTTCTCCTTAATGCACTCCTATGGTCGCCCCTCGGCTATAGGAGACAAGTAAGCTGACACTTTAAAAGTGTTAAATATATAAGAAAATGAGGTATGAAAAAATGAAAGGTCAGCTTGTAGGTTTTCGCAAAGGTTCATTTACTGATAAAGTAACAGGTGTTGTTACTGATTCGTGTACTCTCAATTTCGTTCGTGAGCCGAATATCCGTGAGACTGATGTAACGGGAAATGTTGTATTTGCAACTACTGTTTACGGTGATTCAGTCGGGAAGCTTCCCGAACTTGAAGTCAATAAGATGTATGACTGTGATGTCGGATATTCAAATGGTCGTTATTATCTTAACGATATAAGAAAACTTTAAAGAGGTGTTTAATATGAAATCATTCAGAAAAATCGTTGCCGTTACACTTGTAACGGCACTTTGTTTTATAGCTTGTTGTATTCCTGCATTTGCATCTAATGCTATTGATGTTCCTGTATATGATTATCTTGCAGATAATATATTACTTCCTTCGCCGTATTATCCAGATAGTTCTACACTTCCTTATGGAGTTGATACATTGGTTTACGATATGCTTCAGCGCGCTAATAATGGTTATGTTGTCTATCGTTTTTATGTTAAAACTGATTATTATGACGGTTCGGATATTTCTGCCGCTAACGGTCTTTCAGTATTCCTTACTTCAAATTCAACTAGTCATTTTAAGTTTATGATTATTGCTAAGTCACCTATTTATTATGAATCGATGTATTGGCTTGATGATAACCCGGATGTAATTGTTTCTGAAGGAGTTACTAGACTTGAATACTATAGTGATACTTTAGGCTATTATTTTAATCTTACGGGTACACTTGGTACTTATGAGGATTGGTCATTGATAACATATCCTTTGTATTATCCTTCTGTTCTTTCTAATTCCACATTTTTTTACGGTGGTAAACAATTGACTGTTGATGTAATTAATAATATTCCTTCTGCAGAAAAGAGCCAGTTTTATAGTAATTGGTTTACAATTATTGGTCGTTATCATTATTTGTCTGCAAGTGAAAGTGCAGATATTCGAAACGATGAATTAAAAAGTTCTATTGATAATCTTGGCGATGCAATTGATGAAGGTGTAACACAAATACAGGGTTCTATTAATGATGCTTCTGCTGATATACAAGGCTCTATTAATGAAAATTCAGAAGAAATAAAAGAAGAAATATTTTATGCGGCTGCTAATGTCGGTACCGTTATTTCGGACGGTGTTGATGAAATAATTGATGCAGGCGGTAACTTGCCTGATATTGATACAGATACAACATGGATGGATGAAAGTTTATCGCAGATGAATGACTGGTTGTCGCAACTTGAATCATTTGAAGAACAGATGAAACAGAGTGAGGAAGAAAATTCTGAAAATATGGCGCAGGCCTCAGCATTTATAAACGGATTCTTTGAAAGTATTCCTTCTCTTTTGAAGGCTGCTTGTGCCGCTTTGCTTGTGGCTATTGTTGTAGTCAAGATAATCGGCAGATGATAAATCTTGATATCTTTGTTCCGTTTATCTGTCTTGTTCTTCTTATAGCCGATATTCTTTTGATTAGGAAGTGTTATCTTGATTAAAGTAATCGAAACTATTTCGGATTTTTTTCAATGGTTTATTGATATTTTTCATCTTATTGGTGATTTATTTGTAACATTGATTTCAATTCTAGGCATTTGTCTTGATTATGCTAAAAATTTTCTATCTATACTTCCTTCATGGATGTATGTAATTCTTATTGTTCTTGTTGTTGTCTGTGTATTGTATAAAGTTCTCGGAAGGGAAGGTAATTCATAGTGAATACTGAAATGCAGGATTTTTTCTTTATGTTGTCGGATATATTTTATTTTTTGGATGATACTCAGATTCTTGGTATATCGCTTACAACATGGTTTGCTATTATTATTATTCTTTCTGCAATCGGTTTGATTATAAGGGGTAATAAATGATGTATGAAAAAAGAAATAAATTTGTTATATCGGTTATATTGCTTTGTTTCTTCACCGTTTCGGTTTTGGCGCCGCCAGCTTCGGCGGTCTACTATGAGGATTCGTTCCCTTATGCTGAAACTGGTCTTACTGGCGGCGGTTTTATTGAATGCAGTTCAAGCATCGGTGATATTTGCATTGTGTTACCGATTCAATTTGTCGATAACTGCTTTACTTTCACTACTGACGGAAACCTTTTCAATGTAACATCTTCAACAATAAGTTGTCTTGTTTTTGTTGACGGTACACAGTATACTGCTCGTTTTCAGTCCTTCGGTACTCTTCAGTATCGCACATCAATATCGTCATATTATGACTATGTTGATATTACAACAGGTGATATTACTGATACCAATGTTGTTTTTACAACTGCATCTGAGCGCATAAATGATAACTATTATTTTGATAAATATCAAATAGCGGTTCTTTCTGTTTTGATTTCGATTTTATTCTTTGTATTCTTGGGGTGGTTTTTATGGCATCGGAAATAATTGAATTTCTTGAACGGTCTTTTGAAATTCCTTATATAGCTATTTTTGCGTTGCTTATTATTCTTCTTTCGGATTTATTTTACGATTATAAGATTCGTAAAATGAGCGATTCTTATATGAGGGATGAAATTAAAGAATTGAAACGAGAGAATGAAGAATTGAAAGGGGTTATTGATTCCTATGTCGCAAGCGATAATTGAAATTCTTTATGCTATTCTTGGCGAGCCTCCTCCCGGACTTGCCTTTGTATATGTTCTTTTGAGTGGTTTACTTCTCATTTTTGTATTTCACATAATTGAGCATATATTTGAGATTTTATTTTCGAGATTTTTTAAAAATTAAGGTGGTGAATTTTGATGACTGAAGGTATTTCCGCTGTTACTGCAGTAATGGAATTTTTTGAGAGTAATTCAACTCTTTCGGCTCTGCTCGGTCTTGCTGTTGCCGGTGTTGGTATTTCTCTTGTAATGAGCATTTTTTTTCGTAGGTAGGTGTTTAAATGAGTTTTTCATCATTCATAACATCTTTCTTTGCCAGTGATAGTATTAGCTCTTTATTGTCAAATATCTTTGGCTTTTTGACTAATACAAGAGGTGTTCAAATCTTTTTATCTCTTTGCCTTGTTGGCTTTGCTTTTTTTGTCATTAGGCGTATTTTGTGGGGGTGAGTGTTTTGGAGACCTTTTCTTTAACTCCACTTGATAATTTTTTCAATGATTTTTATAAAGTGGGTTTATGGGTTATTTCTCATTGCCGTAGTTTTCTACAACAAATTTATTCAAATAACAATTGGAACTTTCTGTTTTATACTGCTTTGTTACCTGTTGTTTTGATGTTTTGCGCTGATTTGATTTTTACTTTTATTCTCTCTTTTCGATGTAGGGAAATCAGATTTTTTAATGTTCTTTCTCCTTCTTCGTGGAAATCTCTTAATAATTTGAGACTGAATCAATCGGTAGCTGCGTATCGTTTGCAATCGTTGAAGGAAATAAGGAATTATGGCAGGGATCTTGCTCCTAAATATTTACATTTATCTTTTTTCTCTCTCCGACTTAATAAATATCGTAAGGCAAAAGCAGGTGATGTTATCCGTTGTAAAGACGGAGAACGCTTTGTTTATGTCGGTATGAGGTTAGATGCCAAGAATAGTCCTTTATATGCTTATCGTGGTAAAAATGGGGTTTATTACTCCACTATGAAGCCTTCGAAGTGGTCTGCTTCAACAGGCTCACAGAGAGGAGCTTCAATCAAGATGAGCTATAAAAATAAAAAATGATTGGAGGTTTCAGAATGGCTGATTTAGCAGGTCTTGCTACTGATATCGGTAGTGTGTCCACATGGTTTTGGGGTCTGTTTACGGATTTCATTGAAATGATTTCTTCAAACAATCTTCTTCTTTGGTCTGTCGCATTTGCTATTGTTGCTGGTTCTGTCGGTCTTGCTATCAAGGTTGTCAGGAAATTCGGTCTCAAGGGTCGCAGACGCTAAACCGCTACGGCGCGCGCCCATTGGCGCGCCGTGCGGTTAAAATAAATAATAAGGTGGTGATTTAATTGAAATTCTTCGCAATTCCTCTCGAGGGTGAAGCTACTTTTGATATTCAGAGTGTTCTGAATTCGATGCAGACGGTTTATACACTTCTTGTTTCCCTTTTTAAAGAAGTTATAACAACCATTACCGGAAATCCTCTCCTTTATGTTCCTGTGCTTATTGCTCTTCTTGGCGGTCTTGTTATGTTTGCCGTAAAGGTTATCCGTAAGCTTGGTGTTCGTGGTGTATCATCCAGACGATAAATTTTAGGGCAGGGAGGGGCACTGCCCTTTGTTATAGGTGATGTATATGATAAATCATATTGTTTCTCTTTTTAGTTCCTTGTTTGTGTCCTGTCTGCAGTTTTCGGATATTGTTCTGTTTTTGTCGGCGTGTTGTCTTTGTTCAGTAATCGTTACTGTAATTGTATTTCTTGTAAGGGGTAAATATTAATATGGGATTTAATAAACAGCTTGCTTCACTTATTCGTGAAGCGTCATGTTGTATTTTTGATGGTGACCGTGGTTCTGGTAAATCCTCTCTTATGGCTTTGGCTGCTCGTGATGGTATTAATTATGGTCGCCGTGTTTTTTGTCAGTATCCTTATAAGGGTGCGTACTGTATTCCTTTAATTGAGAAGAAAATAGGTGGTGTCGAAACTGCCGTTGTAAATAAGGAATGGCTTTATTCTGCTGATTTGTCTGACGCGATAGTCATGATTGATGAGGCTCGTACAGTTTGGAATGCAAGAGATTTTAAAAATTGGAATGAAAATGATGAGCAGTTTTTCAATTTCATCCGAAAATATAATACTTCGCTTATTCTTGCTACACAGAGATATGACGGTCTTGATTTAAATATTCGCTATGCTGCTGATTATACCTTTTTCATTCAGCGCAGCAGATTTTTTAAGAATATATCAACAGTTGATGTTTCCCGTACCTGTCAGGTTAAGATAGCTGATAAGAATACTCAGATTGTTTCCAGAGGTTACTCAAAAAATGCTATGAAAGTTGTATGGGATGTTGCTGAGTTGCCTATTTCGTATTGTTATTTTTACCGTAAGCCGTATTACGGTGACTTTGAAACAAATTATGTTACTCAAAAAAAGCTACCTGTTGAGCCTGTTCTGTGGGATGAACTGTTAGCCCGGTGAGAGCATTCCACCCTTTCCTAATCGGCTTTTACACTGTTTCTTGTTTTTAAGTAGCTTTCTGACTGCTCGTGTAGTTCAGTAACTATTGTAGGTAAATTGGGCAACGCCCATGAGCGGTTGCAGTTGTTTTAATTTATCAGGTAGTTTTCTCGTTTACGGTTTTAACCCCTATATCTAATAGGGGGTTAAATAGTGCAAATTTGCATTTTATGTGTTTTGAGGGGCGCTTATGTTAAATTACTTTTTATATGAGCGAACGCATGAAGGATATATATATAGTTGTGACAAAATTTGTATTAAAGGTGATTTGAATTATTTTGATTTAAAGTCCTTTGGTCGTTCGTTATCAAATTTTTTATTATCTTTTTATGTGGCTGATATTCGTGATTCTCTTCAATTGCCTTGGCAAAAAAGGGGATTAGTGGAATATAAGAATTATGAAAGATTTGGGATAGGGGAGTACCGATATAATTTAAGTATTGTTCTTTCGGATAAATCATCATTTTATTTCGGATATCTTCATAATTCAAATGGAATTAATAAATGTTCATGGAAACTGGAACTAAATCCTAACAAGTGTTTACCATGTGATTTTGTTATGGATTTTATTCATTTTGTTTATTCGAATTCTAAACCTTCTTCAATTGATATATCTCAAATGGATATTGCTTTTGATTTTCCTTTAGCTCGTAACTGTTTTTATCTTGAAAAAGATAGACGCATCTCGACTATAATTAATGACGGTTTTAATAATACAACTGAGTATTTGAGTAAACATAATTCACATGGATTTTGCAAGCTATATAACAAACAGATAGAATCTAATCTTAAAAATGTTCTTACAAGATTTGAATTAACATTAAAGAAATTTGATTATAAATCGGTTTTGAAAGTTTTTCCCAGATTACATATTTATGATAATTCACAAATTGAGTTTGCTGATAATCTTTCGGAGCTTTCTGTTAATGATACGGTTTTTGTTGAACTGCTTCGGCTTCATCCTGAGTATAAGAAAAAACTTACCAGTAGAAAACAACAGAAATTTGCACCGTATCTTAATTATGAAGCACCGTTATTTGAATTAGATAGAATTGTTTATGAGAATTTATTAATTAAGATAAAGGAAGTGTTTTTAAATGGATGAATATGAGAGATTAAAAATAAGGCTTTATCAATTTTTAATGGCACGTGGTGATTTGTTAAGACTGGATGCCGAAAAAATGATTTATGATTTAAAGAGAACGAAGCAAATCACGCAAAGTCAGATTCATCATACATATATTGTGCTTCATGATTCTGAATTTTTTGAACAGCTCTTTCGTGAGATTATAGATATTCTGTGAGGTGTTGTGTTTGCTATGAAAGTTTTAAAATTTGTATTTCAAAATATACTTGATATTTGTCCAACATTTCTTTTTTCATATTTATTATATTGCACTGATGAAATATTTGACATTCGTATTTTTGGCTTTATCGGTTTGTTCGGTTGGGTTCTTGGTTTTGTCGGTAAATATGTTATGAGGTGTCTTGATATATGGAATTAATTATGCCTATAATGATTTTTGTGTTTAATGGTATTGTAGTTGCTGGTTTGTTTTATTATCTAAAATCCTCCCCTTAATTATACAAAACTTTTATTTTGTATAATAATATTGACTTTTTAAAACAGGGTATGTTATAATAAAATTATAGCAACTCCCTGTTATATTTTTTATGAAATGCGGTGAAATTATGAGACAAGAAGAACTTGTTACTTTACCCGAACTTGTCAGAAAATATCTCAACTATCTTCTCGGCGTTAAAAGCAAATCCTTGCTGACTGTTCTTGAATATGCTTCGGATTTAAGATTGTTCTTTAGATTTATAATGAGATTTAACAATCTTGTTGATAAGTCTGTTCCGTTTGATGAAATCAACATTTCTCTTCTTGATGATAAGACCATATGTTCTGTTACTTTGGATGAGGCATATGCCTTCCTCACCTATTGCAGAAACGAAAGAAAAAATGATAACAACTCCAGAGCGCGCAAGGTTGTTTCTATAAAGCGTTTTTACAGGTATCTTGAAGTTAACGGATATATTCAGATTAATAAAATTGCATTTCTGGAATCGCCGCAAACAAAAAAAGCTTTGCCGAGATATCTTACTCTTGAACAAAGTGTTAAGCTTTTAAACAGTGTTGACGGTAAATTTAAAGAACGGGATTACTGTATTTTAACGCTTTTTTTAAATTGCGGATTGCGTCTTTCTGAATTAATAGGAATTAACATTTCTCATATCAAGGATGATAATACTTTAATTGTTCTCGGTAAGGGCAACAAAGAACGCACTGTATACCTTAATGATGCATGTCTGCGTGCAATTAGGTTATATCTCTCCGTGAGACCTGTTGACGGTGTTATTGACCGTGATGCACTGTTTCTCAGCAACCGTAAGACCCGTATAAGCAGACAGAGTGTTCAAAAGACTGTTGAAGCTGCTTTGAAGAAAAGCGGACTAGACGGAATGGGTTTTTCAACTCACAAGCTACGCCACACAGCTGCTACACTTATGTATCAGCACGGCAATGTTGACCCTTTACAGCTCAAGGAAATACTTGGTCACGAAAATCTTTCAACAACCGAGATATATACTCATGTTCATAGTGAACAATTAAAACAGGCTGTTGATTCGAATCCTCTTAACAACCCTTCAAATTTCAAAAAATCTTGAAAAAATTTCGCAAAACATTGCATCAATAACAGATGAAGCTGCGCATATTCCGTAAAACACGAGTTGTCTTATAAGATATACTCGTGTTTCTTCTTTTTCGTATTGCCCTGAGCCTCTTATAGCTTTTAAATATGCGTTTTTGCTGTATTCACAGCTGTCGTTGCAGGAAAGCATCAATGCAAACGACGAAACAATTGCTCCGGGATAAATCATTGAGATGCTGTAGCCCAATCCCACGAGCTTATATGCTGAATATATGTATCCGCAAAATGCGCCTGTGCCAAGACCTTTCAATAACGGCAAGCACAAAATAAGCGGATAGCCGATTAATGAAAATCCAAGAAATAAACTGATCGCGACAAAAACACCGTTAACTGCCATTGAATTAAAAAAATTAACGGCAATCCCCTGCTCTGCTCTTATTGATAAATATGAATCTGCAATAACAGAAATTTTATCATAAAATGATGTGTCTCTTGAAATTGTTATTGCTCCTGCGAATAAACCAATTATAAATAATAATGTAACTAAGAATATTCTTGAATTTTCAAAAAGTTTTTTTATTGTTTTTCCGTTGTAAACCTTATATTTTGACTTGCTCATTTTTTGCCTCCAAAGTTTTATATTAGATTATATGAGCAAGTCCAATATTTATTACATAAAAAACGGTGCTTCATTTATGAAACACCGTTTTTGATAATACTACTTATTTGTCATATTCGATTTTTACAAAGTCAGGGAAAACTTTAGTAAGACCGAAAAGCTTTTTGAAGAAAGCAATTATTTTCTGGAAGAAGCCTGCTTTTGAGGTCATTCTCTGTGTACGGATTTCACTAATAATATTTCCGTCCTTGTCAACAACCTTTGCAGTAAATTCCGTTTCACCGTTTGACGCAGGAGAAATCAGACATGTTTTGCCGTCTGCAGATGTTGAATATGTGAAATTCGAGTTGCTTGCTTCCCACACAACCTTTGCACCTGCAGGTAACTCAACAACAGAATGAAGATAAATACTGTCGCCATAGTTAATGGTTGTTCTTGAAGGCTTTTTAATTGTTAAATCAACTGTTTCACGCTCAAGAACAGGTATAACAGCTTCTTCAAGAATCTTTCCGCATCCGTTTCTTGTGCATTTCTTAACCTTTTTGCCTTCCTTTTCATGGGTAGGTTCTATCACCGTCTGCCAATCCCCTGTTGCATGACCGAGAGCAGGAATAACAGTTGCCGTTCCGACTGTTTTACCGCAATCATTGCATACCTGATAGCTCTTTCCTTCTTTATCACAGTTTGCATTTTCAACAACCGTTTTCAAAGAATGTGTATGAACAGTTGTGGGTTTGGTTGTGGGTTCTGTAACCGGTTTTGTTGTGGATTCTGTAGTCGACTGTGTTGCAGGCTCGGTAACAGGTTCAGTAGTTGAAGGTTCTGTTATCGGTACAGTTGTTGAGGGTTCTGTAACTGGCTCCGTAGTCGAAGGTTCTGTTTCTTCCTTTGTTGTAGATTCAAAGGTGGTTTGCTCCGTGGTTGGTTCTGTTGTTGTTTCTTCGGGTATCCAAACAGCATTTAATGTTATGTCTTCATCGGGCATTCTTTCAGGTAATTCTTTATCCCAACCGGCAAAAACATAACCTCTTCTTACGGGATCTTCAGGTACTTCTTGTTCTGCAACTATATCATCGTAACGGATAAAAACTTTAACTATTGATTTACCGCTTGGGAATGTACCCTCGCCGGCATCGTAATATATATAATGATCGTTAGGATGAGCTGCAACACCATAATTTGCATTATATGGAGGTATTTTTCCATTATAATGGTCTTCATCATTTTCATAATTAAACCAGAAATACACTCCCCATCCATCTTCATAAGAACCGGGTATGGGATACTCGGTTCCGCAATCAGCGGTTACCGTTTCAACCAACCTGCCGTACCAATAGAAATTAATGGTGTATTCTCTTGCATCCCATATTGCATCAATCATCGTTTCGATATCTTCATATACTCTGAGGTCCGGATCGAAATCCCAACCAACGAAGTCATAGCCGGCTCTTACGGCAATGTTATCGGGAATATGGTCCTTGAGATATTCTCCGTGAGGAACATAAATAATCGCTTCTCCATAATATCCGACATCCACACCTTGAATATCTCCTGCTCCCGGATGAAGACGGACTTTATGCTTTGATTTATCACAAAGGATATTAATTACCGTTGAACCGTCTGCGGCAATCTTGTATCCTCTATCATTATATTTTTCAATGTCACTAATATAATTATATTCAGGAATATGAGGTTTCAGATCTTCAGAATATGAAATAAACAAACCATTATTTATTGTACCGGTGTAAGGATTTTGTGAAAATTTAATATTATAACCTGTGGTTCCGCTGAAAGGAATTAATTTATGTTTCAACTCAACTTCGCCGTTGTCTAAAAAATCATAATAAAAAAGTTTAATTGTGAAAGGCGTATTTGTTGATGGAGTCCACTGAGCTTCTACGGTAATGATTTCTTCAGTCATTGTTTCAGGAAGCTGCGGCTCCCATGCAGACAAGTTATATCCGACAAGTTCAGGATACTCAGAAACCGAAACTGCTTCACCAACAACATAATCTGTTGTCATACTATCATTTCCTGTAGAAGCAAAAGTACCGCCGTTTGCATCAAAAATAATTCTTCCGTAACCGGTTGAAACAGGCTTGCTTTCAACAGTTGCCTGTGCATTCCATGAAAGCATGTTTTCGGCACTTAATGAGCTATCGCCTTCAGCACCTCTTGTAAAATCTATATAAGCATAATAGCCTTCTTCGGAGTTAACAATTGTTTCGGGAACGACAAAGAAATCGCCTGTTCCGACTGCATCGTCTTTTGCGGTAAGCTCAAACTCTGCAAACCATTCATCTCCATTGATCGTATGACATTTATAATCTGTGAAGCTGAAATTAAAGGAAATGGGTGTGTGTGTATCAAGAAAATCTTGGCTAATGTATCCGAAATCAACCAAGTCAACGAATGTCGGATGGTCTTTTTTGGATATAACATATGTGCCCGAAACTCTGTTCTGACCTGTTATAGATGCGTTATCAGGATTAATAACAAGATTCTTAATGGTTGAGCTGTCACTTGTAAATACGGCATCATCAAAGAAAACAAGAACCTGTCCTGTTCCTACTGCAAAGCCTGTTTCAATAAAAATTCTTGCTTTTACGGTTTCGCCACGCTCAACTTTATCGGCAACAAGCCATTCACCTGTTGCTTCATCCTGTCTGTAAATCTCTGTTTTAATGCTGAGATAATCTTCACTGAGGCATTTTTCCCAATGAGCAGTTACGGTTATATCTTCGGCAGGCATTATTTCAGGAAGCTGAGGCTCCCATCCTGCAAAAACATAGCCTTCCTTCGTGGGAATAACGGGTCCTGTTACAACCGAGCCGTAATCAAAGGTTATATCATCAATAAAACTTCCGCCGTCTGTATCAAAAGATATAGTATAAGAATTAGCTTCCCATTCGGCAATAAAATCAACATCTTCATCAGGCATTACTGTTATATCTGAACTCCAGCCTATAAATGTATAGCCTGTTTTTTCGGGATCAGCAGGAAAATCAATTTCGTCTCCCTGAAGAACGGCAAATTCTTCGTAGGGCTCTGAATCTTCAATATTAAGATAAAATCTTACAGTATATTCTGATGGCAGAGATGCTGAATAAAAAATAACATCACCGGTTACGGTATAGGGAAATTCAACATAAGTTCCGTCGGCAAGAGTCCATGCATCATATCCTTCGGGAATATCTGCTTCTTCAATTTCATCTCCGTAAAAATATCCGTCAAGATATCCGATTTCTTCTTCGCCGTCCATGAAAATTGCACAATATGATAAATCATTATACATCGCAACAAATGTTTCGCTGCTTGTTACTGTTGAAGGGATAGTGATATCCCAGTCAATAAACTCTTTGTGAGGCATTTCGGGATTTTCGGGTATCTCAGGAACATCACCGTAAAAATATTCATAAACGAGAGTCTGCTCGCCATTAGAAAAATATCCGCCATCATCAGCATCAAAAGTATATGTATATTTTTTTGCTTCATAGATGGGATACATTTCAATATCATATGCAGGCATGGTAACAGGAACAGAAGTTTTTTCGTTCTCATCAAGTGACCACATAATAAAATTATATCCCTGTTTTGAAGGAATTCCACTTGGATTGGCTTCAAATCCAGGAATCTCCGCACCGTAATATACAGATGATTCTTCTGTCTGAGGGCCGAGTAAATCTTCATAAATATAAGTTGCGGTATATTTATTTCTTGAATAATAGAGCTTTCCAACCGAAGAACCGTCTGAATTTACCATGAATTCAACAACAGATACTGAACTGTCAAAAGTGAATCCTTCGATATCATCGGCATTTAAAACAACAGTTTCGCCCGCTGCGGCAGTAAACGAAGTTTCCTCATCGGGTTCTGACGGATACACACCGAAAGTATCCATGAAATATGTTTCAACAGTATACTGATATTCGTTTGAATCTGCCGCAATTCCGGCAACCGACAACGAAGCAAACATCATTATAACTGCAAGAAACAATGCGAGACTTTTTTTGAGATTAGTCATTTAAAAATCCTCCTTGGTTTTAATATAACTATTCAAATAATATTTTAACAGAAACTATCTCCAATTACAAGCATTATAAAGTATTTACTTTTTATTTTATATGTTGTAAAATGTAACCAAAGAAATTATGAGGATGATATTATGAAGAAAATCGGACGCGAAGTGCTGTTTCTTTCGTCAAAAGAAGGAAATCCAAGAAACGGTGAAGGAACATTTTTAAGACTAAAAGACGGTTCAATTCTTTTTGTATATTCAAAATTTTCAGGTAATGACTGGCATGATGAGTGTGCTGCCGATATTGCTGCTTTAACTTCATATGACCAGGGTGAAACATGGGTTAATGAAAGAATTATATTCATGCATGATGAAGATTCACGGAATTATATGTGCCCTTCGCTTATAAGAATGAACAACGGCGATGTAGGATTGGTTTTTCTGCGAAAAGCAAAGAAAAACGAAAGCGGAATCCCCCTTTTTTCACGCTCATCCGATGAAGGAAAAAGCTTTTCACAGCCGCAGAAATTTATTGACGATGACTCAACATATTTCGTTATTGAAAATGATCACGCAATAAGACTTCAAAACGGAAGAATTCTTCTGCCTGCAAATATGCATTCCGAGCTTGTTAACGGTGAAACAAAAATAATCGAGCACGGACTCAAATGCATTTTTGCATCGGATGATGACGGAAATACCTGGTGTGAGATTGCAGAAAGGCAGGATATTCCGTTCTCTAATAAAAGTGAAACCGGATTGCAGGAAACAACCCTTTATCAGCACGAAAACGGAAAAATCCGTGCTTTATCAAGAACAGACTTTGCATTTCAATTTGAATGCTTTTCCGATGATAACGGGGAAACATGGACTCAGCCTTCTCCCAATCGTTTCTTCTCCTCGCCCGACTCCCCTCTTCTTATGAGGCGTGTCGGAAAATTTACGGTTGCGGTATTCAATCCGATACCTAATTATATTATAAGACCTGAGGATAACACCTGGGGACGCACTCCGCTTGTTTGCGCTATCAGCGAGAACGACGGAAAAACATTTGAAAGAATTTATGCACTTGAAGATGACCCGAATAACGGATACTGTTACCCTGCAATAATCGAAGGTGATGACTATTTCCTTGTTTCATATTATCATTCCAACAATTCCGAATGTCCTTTAAATTCCTGCAAGATTATTAAGATAAAGTATAATGAAATAATATAAAAGATACCGCACAAGAGCTGAAAATACGCTCATGTGCGGTTATTATTTACCAATTAAGTGTTAAATAATATGGTCCGTATGAATAGGAGTCTATGGCGTGAGCTGCAATATATCTGACAGTTTTTGTTTTATTGTTATAAGCAAAAAAGAGATAATCGTAATAGTCACCACTCCATGAATTTCTCCACATATCTTTTTCTTCATCATTTCGGGAAGAAAGCTCATCAACAAAAACAAGACATTCCCAATCTCCTTTTATCAATGAATATTTTTCTTTTCCTATTGCTTCATGTACTGCTGTTTCGAATTCTTCATCAGATAAAGACCACTCAGCTACAATATCAAATTTAGTGTCAATGCAGTTTGAATAATTATAATAGTATTTTGTGCTGAACGGATAACTTTCCTCATAGATTCTTTCTTCAATAACGGATGCCGAATCAGGGATTTTTTTAGGAAATACTTTTGATATTTCCTCTCCAATCTTATATTCCACAAAACTATCCAGAATTAAATAATCAGCAGGATCGGTTGTTTGAGAACAAAATGTACATGAAAGAAAAAAGGTTCCTAAAAACGAACTATAAAACGAAAGAATGCCGACAAGAACCATAAACAATGCAATAAAGGCGGAGATACGATCTATTATCTTTGATTTTTTTCCAACTATTACCCTGTTGTAATTTATAATAAGTAAAACAAGCGATAAAATAAAGACCAATATTATGCCGCCATAAAACAGCAGTGAAACAGAAAATGCGTCTTTTTCAACTGTTAAATGTATATAATTTACTTTATAAGAGATAAGAATGAAGATTACACTTAATATCGACAAAAACATTCCGCCTATTGCAAATCCAATTGCAAAATTTCTTCTGATGCGTTCCCTTAGAGTCAGTTTCATATCCTCAGGCGGAACTTCATTTTGAGAAACAGAGGCTGACAGTGAATTACAGATTAATTCCATTGTGATTTTATCATTGATATTTATATTCTTCAACTTATTAACAATTTCAGTTTCATGCTTTATGTTGCAATCGGTTTCTTCAATAAATCTAAGAAGAACAATCTTTGCTTTTTCTTCACTTTCAATGATATCCCTGATATCTGCAATTGAAAATCCTGCTTTTCTTAAAAGTGCAATGTTTTTAAGCCTTTCAACATCATCAATTGAAAAATCAATGCTCTTTCTTCCGCTGTAGGATTCGTCAATGCTTGGTGCTACAAGTCCGTTATCAATATATAATCTCACAGCCTTATCGGTCAGTTTTGTTTGTTCAATTACATCTTTAATTTTCATAAACCAACCTCCTTTCAGACTGATTTTAAACTTTTACCCAAGGGAAATGTCAAGTGTTTAATTAAAACTTAATTAAATTATAGCTAATTATTATAAAAACTTCAATCATAAATCGCTTGACGATTAAAACTGATGTGATATAATTGATTATAATATTCAGCAAAGGCAGGTAAAAAACATGAATAAATACGCAAGATTCAGATATCAGCCGTGTATTCCTCTCGGTGAGGACGGACGCTGCGTTACCGCTTCGGTAAAACACACTCAGCTTTCAAGAAAAGCTGCAACAGAAGGTATGGTTCTTCTTAAAAACGAAAACAAAGCTCTACCATTAAGAAGAGGCGAAAAAATTGCTCTTTTCGGAAAGGCAACAATTGAATACATAAAGGGCGGCGGCGGAAGCGGAGATGTTCACTGCCCCTATATCCATAATATTTATGACGGATTTAAAGAGAAAGAAAAGGACGGCAAAGTTTCTGTTTATATGCCCCTTATTGATTTCTATAAGGATTATGTTGAAAAAGAAAGTGTTAATATTCCCACTCAGGCTCAAATTAATGCCACATGGGATATCGTCAATGCCATGGAATTCTGCACCAAGCGTGATGACATGACATACGACACCTTTGCCAGCATGCATGTAAAAGAGCCTGCCGTACCCGAAGAACTTATAAATAATGCCGCTGAAAATGCAGAAACGGCAATTATCACGATCAGCCGATTCTCTGCAGAAGGCGTTGATCGCAGACCTCAGGGCGGTGACTATTACCTCTCTGATATCGAAAAAGAGCTTATTGACAAATCATGTGAACTTTTCAAAAAAGTTATAATTGTTATCAACTCAGGCGCAACAATCGACTGCGAATATTTCGCTGAAAACGATAAAATATCAGCAGTTCTTTTCGGATGGCAGGGCGGTATGGAAGGCGGAATGGCAATCGCCGATATCCTTTGCGGCGATGTTAATCCCTCGGGTAAGCTTACGGATACTATTGCAAAATCATATGACTGTTATCCTTGTAAAGAAGAATTCTGGGAAAGTTTTCAGTATCTCTATTACACCGATGATATTTATGTCGGCTACCGTTATTTTGAAACAATTCCGCGAGCAAAAGAATATGTCCGTTATCCGTTCGGGTTTGGCCTCTCATACACAACCTTTGAAATAAGCGGCAGAGTTTGCTGCGAAAGTGAAGGAAAGATTGTTGCTGTAGCAACGGTAAAAAATACGGGCGATACTGCAGGCAGAGAAGTTATTCAGCTATATTATTCCGCTCCTCAGGGGCTTCTCGGAAAGCCTGCAAGAGAACTTGCGTCATATAAAAAAACAAAACTCCTCTCTCCCGGCGAATCTGAAACTGTTGTTCTCAGCTTTGATGTAAACGATATGGCAAGCTTTGACGACCTTGGTAAAATTATAAAGTCGGCATATGTTCTTGAAAAAGGCAACTATGAATTCTATCTCGGCACATCGGTAAGAAATGCAGAAAAGCTTGCATTTGAATACGAAGTAAAAGAATCAAAAATAACGGAACAACTCAAAAATTGGTGTAAACCCTTCAAGCTTGAAAAAAGAATGCTTTCCGACGGTTCGTTTGAAGCTCTTCCTATGGGTGAAGAAAACTATCATTATGCTGTCAATGAGCCTTCAGGTGCATCGGCTCCCAACGAGCTTGTTAAGTTTGATGATGTAGGCCAAAAAATTTCTTTGGATGAATTTATTGCACAGTTTACGCTTGATGAGCTGATGTATTTTGTAGGCGGTCAGAAAACAACAGGTGTTTGTAACACAGGTTCATTCGGCGGTATCCAGCGACTTGATATACCTTATTTCCCGACTGCCGACGGTCCTGCAGGTCTCCGCCTCGAACCTGAAACAGGAATTCCCACAACTGCATGGCCTTGCGCAACCCTTCTTGCATGCACATGGGATACGGATTTAATTTATGAGGTCGGTGCTGCAGGCGGTGCAGAGCTTCGTGAAAATAATCTTGCAATCTGGCTTGCTCCCGCTCTTAACATTCACAGGGATCCTCTTTGCGGCAGAAACTTTGAATATTATTCCGAAGATCCATTGGTTGCTGGTAAATCAGCGGCGGCAGCAACAAGAGGTATACAGTCAAACAAAGTTGCGGTTTCAATCAAGCATTTTGCCTGCAACAACAAAGAAGCAAACAGATATGATATTGATTCAAGAATCTCCGAAAGAGCTCTTCGCGAAATATATCTTAAGGGCTTTGAAATTGCCGTTAAAGAGGCTGACCCTTATACTGTTATGTCATCATATAACAGAATCAACGGTCAGCATACTTCCGAAAGCTATGAGCTTTTGACAGGAATTCTCCGAAACGAATGGGGCTTCAAAGGCATGGTCGTTACCGACTGGGGCGTTAAAAACGATCCTGTCAAAGAGGTTAAAGCCGGCAATGATATGAAGATGCACTGTGGATATCCCGATGACCTCAAAGCTGCATATGATAAAGGTGAGCTCACAAGAGCCGACCTTGAGCTTTGCGTTAAACGCATACTTGAAATGTTCACAAAACTTGTATAAAACATTACAGCCACGGATAAATTTCCGTGGCTGTTGAATTTTTCCCCTAATTGTAGAATTTATTTCAACAAACAAGTTATTGATATTTAAGCTTTTACAAGTTATTATTTAGACAACGACAGCGCTGTTAAACAAATTAAAAGGAGATTTCACCATGAACATTTATTTCGGCGAAAACCTCAAAAAGCTCAGAAAAGAAAAGGAACTGACGCAGGAAACTCTTGCACATTTTCTTGGAGTATCATTCCAGGCTGTCAGCAAATGGGAAAGGAATGAAAGCTATCCCGATATAACCATGCTTCCCATAATCGCATCATTTTTTGATATAACAACCGATGAACTGTTAGGTGTTGATAAATTTAAAAAAGAAGAAAAGATTCAAAAATATATAGAGGAATACGAAAGTCTTTACTTTAAAGATACACCTAAAGCATTTGAAATAATCGGTGAAGCAACCAAGGAATTCCCCGGAGAATTTAAACTTCTCATTCGATATATGACTGCTCTGTTATCAACAAAAGGCGGAATTAATGACGACCCGAAAAAGATTTATGATGAAATGATTTCGATTAATGAAAATATACAGAATCATTGCACATCCGACAGCATCAGAATCAAATCAAAAAGGCTTATGGGAACATATTATAAAACCCTCAGCTATACGGAAAAAGACAATTCTTACATTAATAAAATGGAAGAAATCAACAATGATTTACCTGTAATGCGTGACAGCCGTGATTACACCGCAACTCATATGTATCTGCCAGGAGAAAAGCATGATAATGCATGTCGCCACGCTCTTGAAGAAATTCTTTTTCTCCTCGACGGTGCAACGGTTAATTATTGCTTCTATAATGAAGATTTTTCATTTGAATATAAGATTAAAGCAGCAGAAAATATGAATAAAATATTTGATATAATTTATGATGACGGTAATTACGGTGAAAACTGGCATATGGTTGTATATAATTGCGGTCATCTCGGTCATTGGTATTTTGAGCTTGGCAACAAGGAAAAATCTTTTGAATATCTCAGAAAATGTGCCGAACTTGCAAAAAAATATGATGATATGCCGCAAAAGACAGAACTTTCTTCACATTTATTCTGCGGAAAGATATTTGAAAAAACTCAGCGCGGTAAAACAATGTGTGAAAGAATGAAGTATCATTTTACGGTTAACTATCCACTGACGGAAGACTTTAAGAAATCGAAAGAATTCAAGGAGATTTTAAATATCCTCGGATAAAGCTAAAGACTTGGTACCACAAAGGTATCAAGTCTTTAAATTTTATAGTTTAATTTTTGCATTAAAAGCTTTTTCTTTTATAAATTCCTCAAAGTCGGTACAGTTGCCTTTTTCAAACCGGTTTTTATCAATCATAATAACTAGTTTTTCACTAAGAATCAATAAATAAAGATTTTTACTTTGTTTTACTTTTATTATTTTATCATAGCTGATATCAAGCTCTTCCTTTGTCGTTTTCGAAGTACGGAAAATTTTATTTTCATGAAAATTTGTTGTTACTTCGGGGATACAGTTATAAAGCAAAATCCACCTTTTCTCATTTTTTGATGTGATGTAATGCTTTAACAAGATCGGAATTATTGTAACCGCAATACCGATTACTGCAATTATAATACTGCCTGCCAAATATTGCGTATATAAATATAAAACTGCCGAAAGAATAAAGTATAAAATTAAAAGAACCGTTCCGGAAACAAAAGTGATTAATACCGAGGTGGCATTACCCATTTCAATATAAAACTTTTTTGAATTTGTGATTTTATTTATAAATAAAGGTTCCATATTCTATTCTTCTTTAAGACAGTTATAATTTCAAAAATTCAATAAATTAAAATCAGCAATAATCGGATAATGGTCTGAAATTATTTCTTCAACTGTTGCAGCATTAGTGCATTCCATTCCTCTGAACAAAATATAATCAATTTTAATATCGGGTGAGTACGAAGCATAAGTGGAAGTATCGGGATTTGATGAAAATGCGTTTGTATCCTCAAGTCTTTCAAATAAAGGAAACAGTATTTCATCATCGGGAGTGGAATTGAAATCACCCATAAGGATAAGAGGCATTTCCGTTTCATCAATTAAATTGCAAAGAGTTTTAACTGCATTTATTCTTTCCGAAACAGCAAGACCCATATGTGTTACCAAAACACAAAAATCCTTGCCTCCCTTTTCAAATAAAGCTTTAATAATTATTCGTGATTCATAATGAACAGGGTCGCCGTCCCGATTAATTTCATCGGTTTCTTCGGAATCGGGAATTCTGATTGTTTCAACTGATTTAAACGGAATATTTGCAACTATTGCATTGCCATAAGGACTTGTCCCTTTTACTTTTATCGCTTCACCGAAATATCGGTTATAACCGAGACCGTCAGCAATTGCGTTTGTTTGGTCGGTATAATCCTCAAGAGGACCATCTCCCCTCACCTCATTCAGACCGCAGATATCAGCGTCGTATTCTTTGATTTTGCGGATAAACAAATTGACATCCACCATTTGGTTTTTATAATCCAGCGCATGCTGAATATTAAAGGTCATTACTCTCATTTTAAATCACCAAAATCCAAATACTTATTGAGTACTGTAAATTCACGCAGATACAGACTTGCTATATCCTCTCTTTTTGATGCATATGCTCCGAAAATCTCAAGTGCTTTTTCAAGCTCAATCCAAACGGGCATAATGCCGTGCTCAACTTCAATATCGGTCAACGCCTGTTCACTTTTTCCTATTCTCTCACAAATAAAATAATTGCTGACATAAAGAGTTTCAAAGCAGTATTCGTTAATTACAATAAAATGCTTTGTTGGTTTTACCTCATATCCTGTTTCTTCTTTCAGCTCTCTGACGCAGCATTCTTCAAGGCTTTCACCGATTTCAACTCCGCCGCCCGGAGACATATAAACATCGGTGTTTTTTTCATAGGAAAGCAGAATTTTTCCGTTTTCAACGATTATTCCTCTGCTTGCGACGCGTTCTCTTTCGGGAGGATCGGAATATGTTTTTGCATATTGATTTACTGTTTCGATCATTTTATAATACCTGCAATATTAAAGCCGCCTCTGAAAAATAATCAGAGGCGTTGCTTCATAATTATTCAAAATAATAAACTCTGGTTTCGTAAGGTCTTGTTGTAAATCCATTATCTGTTACGGGGTTGTCCTTATAGCTGCAAAGCATAACCTTACCCTTGCTGAGGTCATAGCCTTCGGGAGCTTTGAATTCTGCAGCCTTTTCGGAATATGAGCAGATTACAAGCAAGCGTTTACCTTCATATGTACGCTCGAAAACATAAAGCTCTTTGCTTGACTTGTAATACTCTTTATATACACCGTGAGTAACAATGGGAGTTTCCTTACGGAATTTAATAAGCTTCTTATAATGGTTATAAATCGAATCGGGATTTTCCATTTCAGCTTTAGCGTTGATTCCGTTCTTATATTTGGGGTTGACGGGCATCCAGGGTGTTCCTGTTGTAAACCCTGCGTTTTCACTGTCGTCCCACTGAACGGGAGTTCTTGCATTGCCACGGCTCGAAGTTTTGAGACGCTTGATTGTGTTCTCCTCGGAGAAACCGAAAAAGCGGAGTGTTTTATAGTTATTAACCGCAAAAACATCCTGATAGTCTTCAACTTTGGGAAGGTCGATATTTACCATACCGATTTCCTGACCCTGATAGATGAAGGGTGTTCCCTGCTGAAGCATATAAGAGTTAGCGATTGATTTTGCGCTTTCGCTTCTGTATCTTTCACTGCCGAAGCGGTTGATAATTCTCGGATGGTCGTGATTTTCCATGTAAAGAGCATTCCAGCCCTTTCCGTAAAGACCTTTCTGCCATGTAGAAAAAGCTTTCTTAAGTCTCTTGAGGCTGAAACCGATGCAAAGGCAGTCCATGAAAATACAGTCAGCTTCCATATGCTTGAAATGGAACATCATATCAAGTTCCTGGTCGGGACCTTCCTTGATATATTTAAGAGCCTTTTTAACTGTCATCATGGGTGCTTCGCCGACTACAAAACAATCGTATTTATTGAGCACCTGACGGAATTCTTTAAGATATTCGTGGATATGAGGACCGTCTGCATAATGTTCCATACCGCAAGCCTGAGGAATGGGGAAACCGGTGGGAAGTCCTTCACGCTTCGAAACAAAGGTAATAACATCCTCTCGGAAGCCGTCAACACCCATATCAAGCCAGAATTTCATAATATCCTTAACTTCTTCACGCACTTCGGGGTTATCCATATTAAGGTCGGGCTGTTTCTTTGAGAAAAGATGCAGATAATACTGACCGTTTTCTTTATTGAATTCCCATGCCTTTCCTTCAAAGAGAGATGACCAGTTATTGGGAAGCTTTTTGCCCTTGCCGTCACGCCAGAAATAATAATCGTGGTATTTGCTGTTTTTATCAATACCCTGCTTAAACCATTCATGCTCATCTGATGTATGGTTAACAACAAGGTCCATAATAACCTTCATTCCCCTTGCATGTGCTTCGTCAAGCACCTTCTTGAAAAGCTCATTGTTGCCGTAATCTGGAGAAATGTTTTTGTAATCAGAAATATCATAACCGAAGTCTGCGTTGGGTGAGCAGTAAAGAGGTGAAAACCAGATGCAGGTTATGCCAAGATCTTTAAGATAATCAAGCTTTGAAAGTACGCCTTCAAGGTCGCCGATTCCGTCGCCGTTACCGTCGCAGAATGAACGGGGCCAAATCTGATAACACACTGCATTCTTATACCATTGAGTTTTTTTCATTATGTAAGCTCCCTTCGAAATTATTTACTTATAAATTATAACAAAAAGTAGCGGATGATTCAATAGAAAAATTAGATTATTAGTTAAGAAAAGGGCAGTCGTCGACTGCCCCAAAAACATTATTTAATTACTGTGCAATCTTTGATACCGTAATATTCAAAACATGCGACTGCATGGGTATCGATGCGTTCACCGCTTATAACAATCGGAACTGCAGGCGGACAGCTTACATTTGAAATTGCAAGAATTCTTCCAACTGATTTTGAAACGGGTATTGTTTCACTCATAGATAAAGAAGCATTTCTTACAGAAATAACCTTTTCGCATGTTTTGAATTCTGGAGGTTTGGTCAGAATTTTATCTTTCATAGGAATTGAAATAAGTTGTTTTTTCAAAAAATCAATATTATCAACACTTATTTCGGGAGTGAACATCAAAACAATAAAATCCGGATCTGCAAACTCACAGATAATTTTTTTCTCTCTCAGAAGGTCCGCAAATTCAAGCCCATTATAACCGTATTTTTTTATGTCAAGAGTTATTTTTAAAGGTTCATCACCAACAAATAAATAGCCGTGCTGAGATAATACATTTTTTAAATCTGAAACACCTGAAATAAGTGTATTCAGATTTTCTTTATATCCGTCGTATATATATTTATTGGCTTTATCAAGTGACTGCATAATGACATAAGACGGACTTGTTGAGCCAAACATTGCAAGGGCATTTTTCGCCTGTTCTTTGAAAATTACAGGTGCATTATCGGAAATGTGAAGATATGCACCGCCAGTTAAAACGGGAAGTGTTTTATGAGCAGAATCACAACACATGTCAGCGCCTAAGTCAATGGGAAGCAAAGATTCGGACAAAAATTTGAGGTATGCACCGTGTGCATTGTCAACAATGAGCAAAACACCGTATTTGTGACAAACTTCTGCAATCGATCTTATATCTATGCAATTACCGAGATAATCGGGATTTGTAAGATAAACGGCATCGGGTTTTTGCAGCGAATTTTCAAGAATTGAATCAAGTTTGTCAGAATTGATATTACATGAAAGATATGATTCACCTGCTGTAGGATAAATCCATTCAATTTTGAAATCAAGCAAAGCAGCCGCTGAGAGAAAGGTTTTATGCGCATTTCTTCCCGCAAGAATCAAAGGAGTTTTGCCATAGGTTTTTGCAAATAAAGTTACAAGATAAAGCATTGCTCGAATGCATTGAGACGAACCTTCAGTCGAATAAAAAGTTCTGCATCCGAAAAGGCTGCTAGCATTATCTTCGCTTTCTTTGATAATTCCGTCAGCTTCATAAAGACTGTCTGCACCGCTTATTTCGGTTATATCAAGAGATTCCATGCCAAGAAAGCTATTTCCCTTATGTCCCGGCATATGAAGTCTCAGCGCGTTTGATTCTGCATATTTTCTGACAAAATCGCAAATGGGAGTGTTCATATTATTCTCCTCGGGTGTTACTCTCTGAACGCACGGGCAACAGCAACCATGATTGCACACTCCATTCTTTTGCGGAAGAGGTCACAACCATATTTATATACACCTTTTACCGAACCTGTTGAATGATAGGCATTTGCGGCACAACCGCCTGAACAATAAAGCTTTGCCCAGCAGTCACGACATTCTGCTCGGGAATAAACATTACACTCCATAAATTCATTCTGGATTGCAGTGTTGGAAACGCCGTTCCATACATCACCGAGCTTGAATTTTTCTTCACCTACAAACTGATGGCAAGGATAAAGCTCGCCTGTAGGTGTAACTGCCATATATTCCGTGCCCGAACCGCAGCCTGAAATACGCTTATAGATACATGGACCGCCTGTAAGATCAATCATATAGTGGTAGAAGGTGAAAGGCTTTCCTTCTTCATCCCGTTTGAGCATAAGCTCTGCAAGCTTTTCATATTGATCAAGAACTATTGTTTTATCCTCTTCAGTAAGCTCCGAAGGATCGCCGGGAGCGCAAACAACAGGCTCCATACTGAGTTCTGAAAAGCCGAGATCAAGCATCTGCTGAATGTCATTAAGGAAATCGGTGTTTGCATGGGTGAATGTACCGCGCATATAATATTCTTTTCCACCTCTCGCTTCAACAAGCTTTTGGAATTTGGGTACTATCTTTTCCCAACTACCGTTGCCTGCATAATCAACGCGGAAACGATCATGGATTTCTTTTCTACCGTCAAGACTGAGAACAACATTGCTCATTTCACGATTTGCGAAATCAATGACATCGTCATCAATAAGCAAACCGTTAGTTGTAAGCGTAAATCTGAAATTTTTATTATATTCTTTTTCAATACTTCTTGCATATCCGACAAGCTGTTTCACAACCTCAAAATTCATAAGAGGCTCACCGCCGAAGAAATCAACCTCGAGATTGCGGCGAGTTCCTGAATTTGCAATAAGAAAATCAAGAGCTTGTTTACCAACCTCAAAGCTCATAAGCGCACGCTCACCGTGATATTTTCCTTGGCTTGCAAAGCAATATGAACAGTTAAGATTGCAAGTGTGCGCAATATGAAGACAAAGAGCCTTAACAACACCTGCTGTTTTTGCTTTGAGATGACCTGCCATAGGCTCAAAGGTTTCGGGAGCAAAAAGCCTTCCGCTTTCTTTGAGTAAATTCACCTGCTCATAACATTCAACGACATCGGATTCCGATATATCCTTTCTTGAAGAATATTTATCCGTTATTGAATTTATAATATCTTCACGGCTGTTTTTTTCAAACATTGATATAATGTCATATGCAACCTCGTCAACAACATGGACGGAGCCTGAACAAATATCAAGAACGATGTTATAGCCGTTAAGTTGATATTGATGTATCATAAAAGTTTCTCCTTATATCCGCTATAAAAAATGCCGCCTTTACGGCAGCATTTTATCCGTTGCAATTATTTGCTTTCCTTTGTGTTTTCACACTGCTGATTAGCAATACCGCAGCTGGTCTTGCAAGCTGACTGACATGAAGTCTGGCATTCGCCGCAGCCGCCGTTCTTAGCGCTTTCGCAAAGATTGCGGGTTTCAAGAGTCTTAATGTGTTCCATTACAGTAAACCTCCACATAATTGATAGTAAAATAATAACACAACACAGCTACAAAGTCAATATAAAAACTCACTCTTCATCAAGAGTTTTTGCAATTGATTCGGCAATTGCCTGTGCGTATTCACCAAGCTTTTCATCAAAAAGAGAATTATCTGTTTCGCTGTTTATAAATCCGAGCTCAACAAGACAGCTCGGCATATCAGTATGACTGTTAACATAATAATTCCCCTCGCCTCTTGCATAGCCCGATTTAACTCCCCTGTTTTGAGAAATACCAACCGAATTAAGTGAATTTAAGATATTTCCGGCAAGCGAAGAATCCTTCTCGGACGGTTCACTGTTTATCCAAATTTCAACACCTTTTGCACCTTCCGCACTGTTTCGGTGAAGAGAAACAAAAAGCTCTGCCTTCCTTTGATTTGCAATCCTGCACCGTTTTTCAAGACTTATCTGCTTATCTTTGTTTCTTGTCATCACAGACTCAATACCCATTTCACAAAGCTTTTCATTGACAAGCAATGCAAGAGCAAGATTATCATCTTTTTCATATCTGCCGTTAAATTCTGCGCCGACATCACTGCCGCCGTGACCTGGGTCAATAACAACCTGAACGGGATCGCCGAGAATACCTGCAACAATTAAAACTGCAATTATTACTGCAATTGCACCGCAAATGGCTATTTTTATGTTTGTTTTCATCTTCACACCTCCAATGCTATATTATATCTTTACAATTAAAATATAATTTCAGATTTGTTACAATTATTTTATATTTCTTCAAACAAACCTCTTTTTTCAAGATAATCTTCAAGTTTGCTGTCTATATAAACATCAGGATTATACTTTCTTGCTAGTTTTACAATTTCAGCATATAACTTTTTATGTTTGCGGAAACCGAATGAGATTTTTATTTTTTCGGGAATGTTTTTTGCGTTAATTCTTATTGCATGCAAACCCAATACAGGCAGAAACTCAGATTCAACACTTAAAATATCTTCGTATCTGACACCAAACGATAAGGATTTTGTATCGAAATTTCATAATACCACTTCTGTTTTGATTATACTTTATCTCAGCGTTATATTCAATACAAAAAACAGGCTGCCATTACTGACAGCCTAAAAATTACATTGAATCAATATATCTGCAAGCGGCAAGAGCAGCAACAGAGCCGTCTGCGGTTGCGGTTGTAATCTGTCTTATCTGTTTTTTGCGGCAATCGCCCGCAACAAAAACACCTGCAGTTTTAGTGTTACAGCTTTCATCTGAATCGATATATCCCCAATCGTCAAGACCTGCAATTTCAGCAAATGCACCATTATTGGGAATGAGACCAATTGCAACAAAAAGTCCGTTAACCTTGAGTTCACTTTCGGATTTATCAGATTCTTTAACAAGCTTTAAGCCCTCAAGAGATTTTTCGCCGATAAGTTCGGAAATAACCGTACCCATAATAAACTCAACATTATCCCTCTCTTTAAGCTTTTCAACAAGGCGTGCTTCGCCCGTGAAATAATCAAGATTCTGGATAACATAAACCTTTTCACAGCCTTCGGAAAGAAGAACAGCCTCCTGCAAAGCGGAGTTGCCGCCGCCGAGAACAGCAACGGTCTGACCCTTGAAGAATGCGCCGTCGCAGACTGCACAATAGGATATTCCTTCGCCGACAAGTTCGTTTTCGTTGGGCAAGCCAATCTGTCGGTGTTTAACACCTGTTGCGATAATAACTGCCTTTGACTCATGCTCACCTTCTTCGGTAACAACGGTTTTGGTATCACCGTTGTCACGAATTTCGGTTACGGTTTCCATTTCAATTTCTGCGCCTTGCGAGAGTACCTGGTCAATGAGCTTTTCGGCAAATTCGTTGCCGCTCATCTTTGCAAAACCGGGATAATTCTCAATCTGCGGAGAATAGGTTATCTGTCCGCCGAAAGTACCCTTTTCAAGCACAAGAACGCTTTTATCGGCTCTGAGAGCATAGAGCGCTGCAGTAAGTCCTGCAGGCCCTGCTCCGATTATAATTATATCGTACATTAAAATCTTCCTCAGATTGCTGCATCCTTTGCAGCTTCAATGAATTTCTTGATCTCGGCAACGCCTGAATATTTCTCTGCTGCGCCGTCAACAACTGCAACAAGAGTAGGAGCCTGTCTTACGCCAAGCTTAATTGCAAGGTCTTCGTTTTCATAAGCCATTATTTCGTTAACCGAAATACCTGCTTTATCAAGAAGAGAAAGAGCAATTTTGCAGTTGGGACAAGTGCTTGTCTTGAAGAGATAAAGTCCGTCTGCAAGACCGCAACCTTCATCCGAAGGAGCAGCTTCAGCTGCAACAGCAGGAGCATTAACTGTTCCGTGCTTGCTGATATCGGAGCTTGCCATATCATAAACCTTGCGCTCTTTATATTCCTGAGTTTTGCCGTCATTCCAGTTCTGAACAGGTCTGTAGTAACCTGTAATACGGCTGTAAACTTCTGCGTTTCCACCGCATTCAGGGCATGTGAAGTGTTCACCGGCAATATATCCGTGATCCTTACATACAGAGTATGTGGGAGAAATTGAATAATAAGGAAGTCTGTAGTTTTCGGAAATCTTTCTTACAAGATTTGCAGCAGCCTTCCAGTCGGGAAGCTTTTCGCCGAGGAAAGCATGGAAAACAGTGCCTGAAGTATAAAGAGTATGGAGCTCATCCTGCATATCAAGAGCTTCAAAAACATCGGCTGTATAACCAACAGGAAGATGGGAGCTGTTGGTGTAATAAGGAGTTCCGTCGGAAGCGGTGATGATGCCGGGATAACGCTTAACATCATGCTTTGCAAGACGGTATGATGTTGATTCTGCAGGAGTTGCTTCAAGATTGTAGAGGTCGCCGTACATCTCCTGATAATCAGAAAGGCGCTCTCTCATGTGGTTAAGAACATCCTTTGCAAACTGCTGAGTCTTTTCTGTTGTCATGTTTGCACGGAGCCAGTTGGCATTAAGACCAACTTCATTCATACCAACAAGACCAATTGTTGAGAAATGATTGCTGAATGTGCCGAGATATCTCTTGGTGTAGGGATAAAGACCTTCATCAAGAAGCTTTGTGATAATAGTGCGTTTAACGCTGAGTGAGCGTGCAGCAATATCCATCATCTTATCAAGTCTCTTATAGAAGTCTGCCTCGTTTTCAGCAAGATATGCGATTCTGGGAAGGTTGATTGTTACAACGCCGACCGAGCCTGTGCTTTCGCCGCTGCCGAAGAAACCGCCGCTCTTCTTGCGAAGCTCACGAAGGTCAAGACGGAGACGGCAGCACATTGAACGAACATCGCTGGGCTCCATATCGCTGTTAACATAGTTTGAGAAATAGGGAGTTCCGTATTTTGAGGTCATTTCAAAGAGAAGCTTATTGTTCTCTGTTTCCGACCAGTCGAAATCTCTTGTAATTGAGTATGTGGGAATGGGATACTGGAAGCCTCTGCCGTTAGCATCGCCTTCAATCATAATTTCAATAAAGGCTTTGTTAATCATATCCATTTCGGCTTTACAGTCTTTATATTTGAAATCCATCTCCTTACCGCCGACAATTGCATTCTGTTCTGCAAGGTCAGCAGGAACCGTCCAGTCAAGAGTAATGTTTGAGAAGGGAGCCTGTGTACCCCAACGGCTGGGAGTGTTAACACCGAATACAAATGATTCAATGCACTTCTTGACCTGATCATAGGTGAGATTATCAACCTTAACAAAAGGAGCAAGGTAAGTATCAAACGATGAAAAAGCCTGAGCTCCTGCCCATTCATTCTGCATAATACCGAGGAAATTAACCATTTGGTTGCAAAGGGTTGCAAGATGACTTGCAGGTGCTGATGTGATCTTGCCTGTTACACCGCCGAGACCTTCCTGAATAAGCTGCTTGAGCGACCAGCCTGCGCAATAACCGGTAAGCATTGAAAGGTCGTGAATATGAATATCTGCGTTTCTGTGAGCATTTGCGATTTCGTCGTCATAGATTTCGGAAAGCCAGTAGTTGGCTGTAATTGCGCCTGAATTACTGAGAATAAGACCGCCTACCGAATAAGTAACGGTTGAATTCTCCTTAACACGCCAGTCTGTAACATTAACATAACTGTTAACAAGCTCTTTATAGTCGAGAATTGTTGACTTGAGGTTACGGAGTTTTTCGCGCTGTCTTCTGTAAAGGATATATGCCTTTGCAATATCTGCATAGCCCGCCTGAATGAGAACTGATTCAACGCTGTCCTGAATGTCTTCAACAGCAATTAAATTATTCTGGATTTTAGGTTCAAAATCTGCAGTTACTTTGAGTGCGAGAAAATCAATTGTTGAAGGATGATACTGCTTTTCCTGTGAATCAAATGCTTTTTTGACTGCCTCGGCAATTTTGCTGACATTGAATTCAGCAACGCTGCCGTCTCTTTTAATTACCTGATACATGCTCACTTGTTCCTTTCCGAAATTTTATATTAGAAATTAATTATACCCAACATATAGTGTTACGCAAACCGCAACGCTTTAGATATTAACAAATTATTGTGTTTCTGTCAATGGATTTTACAACATATTGTGTTTGTTTTTGTAAGTTTGTGAAAACTGCACGATATATGAATTATATTTTGTTTATTTTTCTCATATACCTCTTATTTCACATAAATCAACATATTTTGACATAATTTTCTGCATCTCAAGCATTTCATCCTTAGGCACGGGATTCAAGTCAAATCCTATTAGTTCACCCGAATCAATGAATGCCTGTATATAGTGTCGCTTCGCACCTTCAATCATTTTTCCGATACGATCAATTGAGAAAACACTGTGAAATTCTCTTACGACGGTTGTTCTGAATTCATAATCAACATTGTTTTCAAGAAGGAATTCAATGCTCTCTTTGATTTTTGAAATATCATAGCCGCCGATGCCTACGGTTTCGGGATATCCTTCGGGAGAGTTCTTAACATCCATTGCAACATAATCAACAAGCCCTCTTCCGACAAGTTCTTTAAGTTTTTCAGGAAAAGTGCCGTTTGTGTCGAGCTTAACCGAGAATCCCAGTTCCCTCACTTGATTAATAAAAGCATCAATATCATTATGAAGAAGCGGCTCACCGCCTGTTATTGCAACGCCGTCAAGAATACCATGCCTTTTTTTGAGATAAGCAAGAATTTCTTGGGTGGTAAACTCACTCTCTGCTGACGGATTAATTACAAGCCTTGAATTATGGCAAAAAGGACAGCGTAGATTGCATCCCGCAGTGAAAACAGTGCAGGCCATTTTACCCGGATAATCAAGCAATGTTAACTTTTGAAAGCCTTGAATAACCATAACGGCCACCTTCTTTCATAAATCAATAATTACGATGTGCACGACTATAATAACACAATATATTGTGTTTTGCAATAGTGTAAGCCACAATTTTTGAGGATTTTACAGTAAAATAAAATCCGAAGCCTTAAATAAAGAAGGTTTCGGATTTTATGGTGCCGGTGACCGGGGTCGAACCGGTACGGTATCGCTACCATCGGATTTTGAGTCCGACACGTCTGCCAATTCCATCACACCGGCAAATCAGCCTTTATATTATAGCCTAACGGAACTCAAAAATCAAGTATAATATTAAAAAAGTTTTATCTTTTAGCTTTGCGGATAAGATACACAGATAATGCAATAATGGAAATTGAAACAATAATGGGTATTGTTATTTCAAGCCATTCCAATCCGGTTGAAGCGATAAGAATTGCTGTCGGTCCGTCTGCACCGCCGATTATTCCGACGCTTTGTGAAGGGCTAATCATAAAAAACAAAACAGATACTGCATAAAAAAGAATAAACGAAGCAATAATAATCAATCCGATCGCAACAGCACTCAGCCATATCCTGCGGCTTCTTGAATTTCTTTCAGCCATCATTGCATTAAGATTTTCAAGCTTTTGAGAAATCTCCGCAAGCTCCGATTTTGTATCTTTTATTTCAACTGTTTCGCCAAGAAGACTTCCTACAGACACATTAAACACTTCGGCTAATTTTATAAGCATTTCGGAATCGGGAACTGAAAGATTCTGCTCCCATTTTGAAACGATCTGTCTGACAACATTAAGCTTTTCAGCAAGCTCCTCCTGCGACATTCCCTTTTCTTTTCTTAAAATTCTTATGTTTTCACTGAGCATTGCTATACCTCCTTACCGCAAAATATATCACTAAAAAGCCGTTGCAGCAAGCAACATAAATTAACATTCGGAAAAAACGGCGTTTCAATCAAGAAACGCCGTTATAAAATATTACATTATAATATAATTATCTGCCTGTTGTTGCGGTTGTTTTAAGAGTAACATCATGGTAGCCGCCTTCAACGATGCTTGTTGCCGAAACAACGGTAAGCTTTGCATTCTTCTGAAGATCAGGAATAGTAAGCACGCCACAGTTACACATTGTTGACTTAACCTTATAAAGGCTCTTTGCAACATTATCGCTGAGAGGACCGGCATATGTTACATATGAATCAACGCCTTCTTCAAAGCTGAGCTTTGCCTTGCCGCCAAGATCATATCTCTGCCAGTTTCTTGCTCTGTTGGAGCCCTCTCCCCAATATTCCTTAACATATGCACCGTTAACCATAAGTTTGTTTGTGGGGCTTTCATCAAAACGGGCAAAATATCTGCCAAGCATGAGGAAATCTGCGCCCATTGCAAGAGCAAGGGTCATATGATAATCGTGAACGATGCCGCCATCTGAGCAGATGGGAACATAAACACCTGTTTCCTTATAATATTCATCTCTTGCAGCAGCAACTTCAATAAGAGCAGTAGCCTGTCCTCTGCCGATACCCTTAGTTTCTCTGGTGATACAGATTGAACCGCCGCCGATACCAACCTTAACGAAGTCTGCACCTGCCTTTGCAAGGAAAAGGAAGCCTTCACGGTCAACAACATTACCTGCGCCAACCTTTACCTTATCGCCGTACTTCTCACGGATAAAAGAAAGAGTCTGCTCCTGCCATACTGTATAGCCTTCTGATGAATCGATGCAAAGAACATCTGCACCCGCTTCAACAAGTGCGGGAACACGCTTTTCATAGTCGAGAGTATTAATACCTGCACCTACAATGTAGCTCTTATTTGCATCAAGAAGCTCCTGGGGATTATCTTTATGCTGTGAATAGTCCTTACGGAAAACAAAATAAAGAAGGTTTCCGTTTTTGTCAACGATAGGAAGAGAATTAAGCTTGTGCTCCCAGATGATATCGTTTGCTTCCTTAAGTGTTGTTGTTTCCGGAGCGGTAATGAGTTTTTCCAAAGGAGTCATAAATGCCGAAACAGGTGTTTCAAGCTCCATTCTGCTGACTCTGTAGTCTCTGCTTGTAACAACGCCGAGAAGCTTGCCGTTGGGGCCGCCGTTATCGGTAACGGCCATAGTGCTGTGACCAGTGAGTTCGATAAGGTCAAGAACTTCTGCAAGTGTTGAATCAGGCTTGAGATTTGAATCGCTTACAACAAAGCCTGCTTTATAGCTCTTTACTCTTGCAACCATAGCTGCTTCATCTTCAACAGACTGCGAGCCGTAAATGAAGGATACGCCGCCTTCTTTAGCAAGGGCAATCGCCATTGTGTCATTTGAAACTGACTGCATGATAGCAGAAACAAGAGGAATATTAAGGCTGAGAGGACATTCCTCTTCGCCTTTTCTGAATTTAACAAGAGGTGTTTTCAGGTTTACATTTGCGGGGATGCATTCCCTCGAGGTATAGCCCGGTATAAGAAGATATTCACTGAAAGTTCTTGAGGGCTCCTGACAATAAATGGCCATCGTTTATCACTCCTTTAGGAAATTGAGGCTGCCGGAAAAGTCAGCCTTGAATATAAAGTATATTTTATAACAAAAAATCAGAAATGTAAATACACAATTAGAACATAAATCTTAACTTATCTGCAAAATTCTTGTATATAGTTGCCGATACATTTCTCTATTATTTCAATTGCCTTGTCTTTATTTTGTATTTCATCAACAACCGTTTCTTTGTCTTCAAGATTTTTATATACAGTAAAGAAATGGGTCATCTCATTAAATACATGCTTCGGAAGCTCGCTGATATCTTTATAGGAATTATAATTCGGATCATTAAATGGAATTGAAATAATTTTTTCGTCAAGTTTTCCGCTGTCTTTCATTGTAATAACACCTATCGGATAACAACGAACCAGTGTCATCGGGTCAATTTTTTCACTGCAAATTACAACAACATCAAGAGGGTCTCCGTCATCGCCGTAGGTTCTGGGAATGAATCCGTAATTCGCAGGGTAATGTGTTGAGGTGTAAAGAATTCGGTCAAGCATAAGTACGCCGGTTTCTTTATCAAGCTCATATTTCTTTTTGCTGCCCTTTGTAATTTCAATAACCGCCATAAAATCCTCGGAGGATATTCTTTTCGGGCTGATATCATGCCATATATTTCCCATGTTTTCTCCTTATAAAAAATAAATTGTTTTTCCTGTTTTTGCTGATTCATAAACAGCATTGACTATTCTAACACTTTTTATCGCTTCCATCGGCACAATTGAAGGGTCTCTATCTTCAATAACCGCATTAATCATATCTTCAACAACATATGCGTGCCCTGTACAAAGTGTAGGATCAAGAGCAGCAGCAGCGCCGTTACCTGCGTATTTTTCAAGCATCTCTTTTTCTTCATTTTCATCAGCACCTATGAATTTCCAGAGCTTTAACTCATCCTGATCTGCTTCCATTGAGCCTTCGGTGCCGTAAACTCTGATATCCGTGCTGATACCGGGATAAGCGCAGGTTGTGCTTATAAAAGTTGCAACCGCACCTGATTTGAATTTAATGAGAGATGCCGTAAAATCTTCGGTTTCAATTTTGTGATTATAAATCGCCATCTGCGAAGTGACACTTTCAACATCGCTGTTCATCATCCACTGCATAAGGTCAACCGTATGAACAGCCTGATTCATAAGAGAACCGCCGCCGTCCATTTCCCAAGTACCTCTCCAGCCGCCGTTATCGTAATATTCCTGTGTTCTGTACCACTTAACGGCAAAATCTCCGAAAAGAACTTTTCCGATCTTTCCTCTGACAACAGCATCATGCATCGGTATCATATCGGCATTATATCTGTTCTGATGAACAACACCTGCTTTCATGCCTGTTTCCTGTCTTGCCTTTTCAATTCTCATAGCGGCATCAACTGTTATGTCAATGGGCTTTTCAACAAGAACATGCTTTCCCGCCTTCATCGCTTTAACAGCAAAATCGGCATGCATACCGCTAGGAACAGCAATACTGATTGCTTCTATATTGGGATTTTTAAGCATTTCATCAAAATCAGTATAAGTAAGAGTACCGGGATATAATTCCTTAATTTTCTCAAGCTTTTCCTGTTTCAAATCACATACAGCAATAAGGTTTGAATTCTCGGATTTTGCGGCAGCATCTGCATGGCGCATACCTACGCCAAGTCCGACTACCGCATAGCCAACTTTTCTTTTCATATTTTAAAACTCCGTTTTCAATCAAAATTTTCTGCTTCCTCCACCGTGACTGAAGCCGCCCGATGAACGGTGAGATGAGCCGCCACCTGAAATTCCGCCTCTGCCACCCGTTCTGTTATGATTGTTGTTTCTGGGCACTCGGGTTGTTACAACATTTCTGCTGATAACCGTATCGTTTGAGCCTGTCAGATTAAGAACAACATCATCCGTATCAAACTCATCACCCTTGCCGGTATTTTTATACTTGCTCTTTACTGCGAATACTGAAATCGCAGCAACAACAAGCGCAACAATAATGCATACTGCAACATTACCGATACTTATACCGGATGATTTCGTTACCGTATTCGGGTAATTAACTTCTCCGCCATAATACCCGTCATCATAAAAATCATCATAGTATTCGCCGCTGCCGGTTTGAGTGCGTTCATATGCGGCGTCAATCATAAGCAAAATGCATTCGGTATAATTTCCGTCAACAAGCTCAGAATATCCGAAGTCAATAATATAATCTATCGAATCTGCATAAACTGGAATGCATTCTCCCATTGTTGAAATGCATACCTCACGGTTATCCATATCTATAAGGAAAAGTATTCCGTTATGACTCCATCCCTCTGAAACAACAAGATTATCATAATAATCGTCTGCATATGCTTGCGAAGTTTTACCGTTTGCATTATCGGTTGAAATAACGGCAGCAGAGTATGTTGTTTCAAGCGCAAAGTTCAGAAGTGCTGAACTTATTTCCTCCTCCTGCATATCTTCAAACAAATTTGCCGCATCATCAATCAATGTTTCCTCATACGCATAAGCCAAAGGAATAAGCAAAGAAATTATAAAGAGAAAAACCGTTAAAACAGATAAAATCTTTTTCATCAGAACAGCACCTCCGTAAGAACGGTAAGAATAACAGAGGCAGAAGCAGCAATTCCTGCAAACAAAGCTATAAGTTTTTTGTTGCAAACAGGCAATTCTCCATAGACTTTTCCTGTTTGTCCGTTTAAAGCATAAATATAACTTTTATCTCTATGTTTATAATTCAGCACCCAAACAGGAAGAAGATTATAGCTCCATTTCAGTTCACCAACTGAAATACTGCTGTCTTTAAGCTTCGGATTTGCATATTCAATTGATTGCAAGAGCCGATTGCTTGAGAATGTTTTGATTTTTTGGATAACTGATGATTCAATTTCCGTTTTTTCAACATCTCTTTTTTCTGCAAAGAATCCCGAAAGATAAGACATTGAAAACGGAACAAAATCAGCTCCGTTAAAAGGACAAACATACTTTAAAATATCTTTATCCTTACATTTCAGTGCCGCTTCGGGCATGTTGCGAATTGATAAACCACCCTGTCTGAAATGTCCTCTTATGGTTGTTTCGGTATGTCGTATATCACCAACCATCCATGTTCTGACCTGCTTTGAAGTAGCGTTGATATTTCCGTTTGCTTCGCAGTCAACATACCAATAAGGAAAATAAACGCCCTTAATTTCTTCAAGCCTTGATTCCGAAATAAAATCATTAGGCAAAAATTTCTTTTTTTCGCAAAGCTCTTTGAATTTCTGTATCGCTCCGTTTTTATCAATTTTAAAAGGAATTATAAAATCAGGCTTTAGTTCTCCGCTGAGTTTACCTGAAAGTACCACGGGGTTAGAGCAATAATAGCAGGTTGTTGCCGCAGTGGTTGGATCGGTAACTATTTCGGCGCCGCAGCTGGGGCAAACATATAAAAGAGCATTTTCAAAATCATTGTTAACTGCTTGCTTTACAGATTTCTCTTCAAGCTTTTCATCTGCATTTAAAAAGTCCTGCTCTTTAAAAACCGAATCGCAGTATTCACATATAAAATCTTGTTTATCAGGATCAAATTTAAGTCCTCCGCCGCAGTTAGGACACTTATATTGAACAGCATCCATATTATCACCTCGCAAAATAAATTAAATCAGACCACGAACGGAAATTTCCGCCGCAGTCTGACCGACGGCAGATATAATTCTACCGTTAAATTTTTTCATATGTTACAAATTTGAACTCGATTCCGTTATGCTCCATCGTTTCACCCTCGCACTTAACAACCCAATCTGATGAAACATCAAGATTAGGGAAAAACTTATCTGCTTCTTTGGCAGAATTCACTTTTGTTACATAAGCAGTATCACAATAAGGAAGAAGTTGTTCATATACATTTGAGCCACCAATAACAAAAATGTTATCGGAATCATATGACTTAAGCGATTCAAAAAGTTCGTCAAGAGAATGGCATACCGTAACATCGGGCATACTCCAGCACTTATCGGTTGTAAGAACAATATTGGTTCTGTTCGGAAGTGCTTTAGGACCGGGGAAAGTAAGAAAAGTTGATCTGCCCATAACAACAACATTTCCCGTTGTGGTTTCTTTAAAAAACTTCATATCGGCAGGAATATGATTAAGCAGCTTGTCGCCTATTCCTATTCCCCAGTTATTATCAACATTAACAATGGCTTTCATTTGAATATTACCTCTTTTTTAAATTGCAACAGGGATTTTTTCACTGAAATCGTGGAACTTATAATTTTCAAGTGAAAAATGATTTTTATTAAATTCATAAAAATCTGTGATACTTCTATCCATCACAAATTCGGGTGCATCATACGGCTCGCGGCTTATCAGCTCTTCAATAATAGGAACATGTCGGTCATAAATATGCGCATCTGCAATAACATGAACAAATTCACCAACCTCAAGACCGCTGACCTGAGCAAACATATGAACAAGAGCTGCATACTGAGCAACATTCCATGCATTTGCAGCAAGCATATCCTGCGAACGCTGATTGAGAATTGCGTTGAGCCTATTGCCGGAAGTATTGAATGTCATGCTGTATGCACAGGGATAAAGAGCCATTTCGCTCAAATCTTGATGAACATAAATATTAGTAAGGATTCTTCTGCTCTGCGGATTATTTTTCAAATCGAACAGAACTCTGTCAACTTGATCCATTTCGCCTTCTTTATACTGATGCTTAACTCCGAGCTGATATCCGTAAGCCTTTCCGATGCTTCCGTTCTCATCCGCCCAGGAATCCCAAACATGACTGCCAAGGTCAGCTATATTGTTTGATTTTTTCTGCCAAATCCAAAGAATTTCATCAACCGCACTTTTAATAAATGTTTTTCTTATTGTCTGTGCCGGAAATTCTTTGCTGAGGTCATATCTGTTAACAACTCCGAATTTTTTTACGGTATGCGCAGGAGTACCATCCTCCCATTTGGGTCTGACATCAAGCTCAGTATCCCAGAATCCGTTCTGTAAAATATCTTTACATGTATCAATGAAAACTTTATCTGCAAAACTCATAATTATCCTCCGATTTTTAATATATAGTCTCCGATTCCCTGCTCAAAATTAACTCCGAGACGAGTGTCTGTTCCTGCAAAATATGTTCTTTTTATTGCTCCGCAAGTGAAATCAAGAGCAATTTCAGCGCTTTCATAAATATTTTTTCCTTTAAGATAAGCGCCGGTAAGTGCAGACGCAAAAAGATCGCCGGTTCCATAGTAAATTCCGGGATATTTTTCAGAAAAGAGATAGAACACATCGCTATTTTCCTTACAGCAAACAGCACATCCGATTTCATCATCTTTAAAACTAACGCCTGTCAGTACAACCATTGATACGCCGAGAGCAATAAGCCTGTGCATTATTCCGTCAATATATTCTTTAGTATAAGGCGGTTCAACATATTCCTCATTGAGAAGAAATGCAGCTTCAGTAAGATTCGGAACTATAATATCTGCTTTTTTGCATAACAATGTCATTTCGTCAGCAAAATCACTGTCAAATGTTGTATACATTTTTCCGCTGTCGGCCATTGCTGGATCAACAATTACAACGGTTTTTTCTGTTTTGAATTCGTCGATAAACCTGCAAACAATATCAACCTGTTTTGTCGAGCCTAAAAAACCGCTGTATATTCCGTCAAAAGTAACACCGAGAGATTTCCAATGGGCTGCAAAAGGCACAAGATCTTCGGTAAGATCGCGGTATGTAAATCCGCTGATATTACCTGTATGAGTAGACAGAACAGCAGTCGGCATAACGGCAGTTTCAATGCCTGCCGCAGAAATAACGGGAACAGCCGCTGTGAGAGAGCATTTGCCGATTCCGGATATATCATGGATTGCGGCAACACGCTTCTGACCGCTCATCAATTATCACTTCCAAACTACATTTTATTACATTATACTCTATCGCTATTCTTTTTTCAACTGCCAAAATAAATTAATGTTTAAACAAAATTTTACGCAGTTTTGAAAAAACACTTTACACTAATTTAAAATAGTGCTATTATATTAACAAATCTATGCAAAAAATGTAAGGAGAAATCAAACATGAAAAAAATCGGCATGAAAATTGTCAGCATTTTACTTGCATTCACCCTCATGTTCTCATCAATGGGAACAGCTTCTGCAGCTGATATCGGAAAAGTTCTGGAAAAAGCCGGTCTTTCCGTTGTAGAAGCAATATTCACCGTTCTTGTCGGCGGAATTAATTTTATTGTTCCTGACAGCAAAGATTTTGTTCAGGTCAAAGACAGAGTTATTGAAAACTTCTATGAAGGAACAGACACATGGGAAGAAGATACAAAGGCTGATGCTAAATGGAAGCTCGGTCATGCAAAAGCTTCGCTTATACCTGATGACCTCAGAGAAGCTGTTGCTAACGGAACAAAATCCGGTTACTATCTTGGCGGTTTCATCGACCCCAACAACGGCATGGTAAATGAAATTGAAGAAATCATAGACGATATGCAGATAAGAGTTATCGCTGTTGAAGACGGCTCAGACAGAGGCGTTGCTCTCTTTGCAAACATCGACTGCATCGGTTTCTCAAACGGCGATATTAAAGAAATTCGTAAGCGTGTTGAATCTATGAATCTGGGCGTTGAATTCAACAGCATCAATGTTTCGTCAACACACACACACAGCTGTATTGACACTCAAGGTCTTTGGACTAATCTTTTCCCCAAGCTCTTCAAAAACCTCGCTCTCTCCTATATTCCTTTCGTTGATAAAGAAAGAGGCGCTAATGCAGAATTCATGGAATTTGTTTATGATACAGCAGCAAACACCATGAAAAAAGCGGTTGAAGATATGCGTCCCGGTACAATGACATATGCAGTTAAGGAAATCGGCGACGAAGAAAACTCATATTTCAACAACAAAAACAGAAGCCAGTCAACCTCACTTATGGACGAGCTTTCAAGATTTGTTTTCACTCCCGATGACGGCACAACACCTACAATGATTGTTAACATTGCTGCTCATCCCGATGTTGCAGGTCTTCCTGTTAACGATGAAGATAACGGCAGAGACCTTTCAGGCGACTACATTTACTATCTCGGCAGAAAGCTTGAAGAAAAAGGCTATAACTTTATGTTCTTCAACGGTGCTATCGCAGGCATATACGAAGGCAGAGGCCCCGCAGGCGACGGCGTTCCCACAAACCGCAGATATGAAGAAACTCTCCGTTACGGCGAAGAAATCGCTTATATGGCTCTCAATCTCACAAACGATGTTGATACTATCAAGGCTAACTTGACAGAAGCTGAAAAGGCAAAAATTGAAAAAGAAATGTCAATCGGTGGCGATGACTACACACTCTGGTACAAAGACTGGAAACCTGTTGAAGAGATAGTTCTTGAACCCAATCTTAACATTATTATTAAAGAAGTTAAAATCAAGGTTACCAATCCCCTTATTCAGCTTGTAGGCAAGCTCAATCTCGTAAATTATACCGTTTGCAAGGAAGGCTTCGACTACTACATCTTCGCTGAAATCGGTTATATGGAAATGGGCGGCGTTAAGGTTGCATTTATGCCCGGCGAAATCGTTCAGGATATCGTATGCGGCGGCGACTCTCTTACAGCTGACGGCTCATTCTCGGGTAAGGATTTTGATTGCAAAACAATCTATGAACTCTTCGGAAATGATACCATCTGCTTCGGTCTTATGAACGATGCTATCGGTTATGTTGTTCCTGATAACGACTATTCAATGTCACTTCTTGGTGATCACTATCAGGAAATGATTTCTCTCGGTAAATACGCAGGTTCATCAATAATGAAAGGCTTTGCTGAAATCGCTGAAGAAATCAAATAATTAATCATTCGCTTTCCCGACTGTTTCTGATTTGAAACGGTCGGGAATTTTCCTGCACTGAAAGGAAGTTCGCAAATTGAAATCACAGTTTACAAAAGGTCTTTCTCATGGAATTCCAATTGCACTAGGATATTTTTCCGTTTCATTCGGATTTGGAATTATGGCTGTTAATTCCGGGTTAAGTGCGCTTAATGCAATAATTATATCTTTTACAAATTTAACATCAGCAGGTCAGGCTGCAGGCGTTGAAATAATTGCCGCAGGAGGAGTTATTATTGAGATGGCTGCAACCCAGTTTGTTATTAATCTTCGATATTCTCTTATGGGGCTTTCTCTTTCCCAAAAACTTGACAATTCATTTACCGGTTTACACCGAATGATTGCCGCTTTCGGAATTACCGATGAAATATTTGCAGTTGCTTCATCGCAAAAAGAAAAGCTTGTTCCGTCATATATGTACGGAATGATTTCCGTTGCTTCAATCGGATGGACAAGTGGAACAGCAGTCGGCGCGCTGGCAGGGACAGCATTACCAGCAACGATTACAGCCGCAATGGGAATACTGCTTTACGGTATGTTCATTGCGATTATTGTTCCTGCTGCACGAAGCAGCCGAAAAGATTTAATTGTAATATGTTTTGCTGCTGTATTCAGCATGATTTTCAAATTTCTGCTTCCTGATGTTTCATTCGGATTCGCAATAATAATCAGCTCTGTTGCAGCAGCCGTCATTGGTGCACTTCTTTTCCCGATAGAAATAGCTGAAAAGGAGGATGTTGCAGAATGAGTATGGCAATATATATAGCTGTAATGGCAGGCGTAACATATCTTATCAGAATGATTCCATTTACACTTTTCAGAAAAAAGATAAAATCAAAGTTCCTGCAAAGCGTTCTTTACTATATTCCGTATGCCGTGCTGAGCGCAATGACATTTCCTTCTATATTTTATTCCACTGAAAACACTGCAACGGCTGCGGTCGGTACTGTCATTGCAATTGTGCTTGCATATTTCAAGTTGCCGCTGACTGTTGTCGCCCTTGCTGCTTGTATTTCGGCACTTATTACAGGCTTTTTATTCACATAAAAAAACTCGGCTAAAATGCCGAGTTTTTGTTTATTCATCATTTTTTTTGAGCCATCTAATGGTGTCCTTAAGTGAATCAGCAAGAGGACGAGGTGAATATCCGAGCTCTTTTTCTGCTTTTGCATATGTAAAATTGCAGTTTTCGCAAATTTTCCGGATTGCATATTCATTAACAATAGGAGGTATTTTTGCCGCGTTTGAAATTTTTTCAAAAATAGGAATTATTGTATCTATATGCTTCTTTTTAAGTACAATTTTAGGATGTTTTTTACCGCATACATCCGCAAGCGCGCACATAAACTCGTTAAGCGTATAAGCCTTGCCGCAAAGAAGATAGCATTCGCCGTTTCTTCCTTTTTCTGCTGCAGCAACCATGCCCTTTGCAACATCACGCACATCAACAAAATTATATCCGCCAAAATCAAAAGTTAAAGAAAAAAAGCCCTTTGAATAAAGATTAATTGCAGTAATCATACTTGAGGTTCTGTTATTATCATAAGGACCAATGCAAGCACTCGGATGTACTACGCAAATTTTGAGACTTTCGTCTGCACTGTCAAGAACATATCTTGTTGCAGCTGCCTTTGATTTGGCATAAGTGCCTTCAAGCAAATCTGGATTAAATTCATCTGTTTCAGCAATAACAGCCATACTGTCATCGACGAGGATTGCATCAACAGAAGAAACATATATAAGGTTTTTTACTCCTGATTTTTTACAGGCGGCAACAACATTCTTTGTGCCTTCAAAATTAACAGCCCATACCTGCTTGTCCTTTGTGCCGCTTATATCAACAACACCAGCAACATGGTAAACGGTTTCTGCTCCTTCAAATGCTTTATCAAGAACTTCAGAATCACATATGTCACCCATAATTTTTTCGCATTCAATATTATCAAAAACAGGACTGTCTGAACGAAGAATCAAACGGATTTTTTCTCCCCTGTCAGCCAATTCTTTTACCAATGCATAGCCTACATGACCTTTACCGCCGGTAACAACATTAAATCCTTTTCCCATAAAAACAACCCCCATTCAATATTTAAAATCGAACAAATTATCAATAATTTGTCTTTTTTACATTCTATCACAAAAACAAAAAACAAATCAAGCGTAATTGCAACATTAAAATCACGCAAAACCTTCACAATGTGTGATTTTTTAATGATTTATAATAATAAATACTTTAATATTGACAATTTTATTTTTTTATTGTAAACTAAACAAGATATTTTAAAAGCTTTGATAAGAATCAGTAATCATTTCAGAACTTTCAGAGAGAGGGCGGTTGGTGAAAGCTCTTATTTTCTGAATGACGAACCCATCTTTGAGCTGCAAGCTGAATTTTAAGTAAGCTTCGCCGGAAAAACCGCCGTTATCGGTTATAGAGAGCAGATTATATCTGAACTCGGGTGGTACCGCAGACTGAATTTGTTTGTCCCGAGCCTTATGGCTTAGGGACATTTTTTATTGGAGGTAAAAAATATGAAAATTGACAAACTTGCAGGAGAGCGATTTAAGGAAAAACCCTCGGATTGCGTGATTGATAGCCATGCACTTATGCTTCGAGGCGGATATATGAAAGGTGTTGCAAACGGCATTTACTCATCATTCATGCCTCTCAGAAGAATAACAAGAAAAATAGAAAACATCATTCGTGAAGAAATGGATGCTATTGACGGCCAGGAAGTTCAGTTTCCTGTTGTTATGCCGGCTTCTCTCTGGTCAGAATCAGGCAGATATGAGAGCATAGGAAGCGAGCTTATGCGTTTCACTGACAGAAACGATTCTCCTATGGTTCTCGGCATGACACATGAAGAAGCGGCTGTTCAGCTTGTAAGAGAATATGCTAACAGCTATACCAAATATCCTTTTATGATTTATCAGGTTCAGACGAAATTCCGTGACGAAGCACGCCCCAGAGGCGGTCTTATCAGAGTTCGTGAATTCACCATGAAGGATGCATATTCTTTCCATACTTCTCAGGAAGACCTTGAAAGATATTACGATATCTGTTACAAAGCATACGAAAGAATATTTGCAAGAGCAGGAATTCCCGAGGTTATTACCGTTGCTTCAGACTCAGGCATGATGGGCGGCAGCATTTCCCACGAATATATGCTTCTCTCCCCTATCGGCGAAGATTCTATTGCTGTATGCTCCGAGTGTGATTACAGAGCAAATATGGAAGCAGCCGAAAGCATAATCGAAAACAAAATTGAAGGCGAATCTGCAGAACTTGAGCTTGTTTACACTCCCGATATCCATACAATTGAAGATATCTGCAATTTCCTCAAAACTCCTCTTGAGGAGTCATGCAAGGCGGTTGTTTATCAGAAAAACATGACCGATGAATATGTTGTTATTTTTGTCAGAGGAGATCTTGACATAAACGAAACAAAGCTCACCAATTATCTCGGCGAAGCTGTACATCCTGCTGTTATTACAGATGATTGCGGTTTGTTTGCAGGATTCATAGGTCCTTACAATCTTGACAGAGAAAAGTTTACCGTTCTTTTTGATAAGTCACTTGAAAATACCCACAACCTTTCATGCGGTGCAAATCAGCTTGACCATCACTATAAAGGTCTTAAAATCAGCAGAGACATCGGTGAAGTTGAATATATCGACCTTGCAAAAATCAAGGAAGGCGGCATCTGCCCCAAATGCGGAAAGCACGCAATTAATATTTCAAGAGGCATTGAAGTCGGCAACATCTTCCAGCTTGGCACAAAATATACCAAATCAATGGGCATGCAGTATCTTGACAGTGAAGGTAATCTTCAGTATCCCATCATGGGTTGCTACGGCATCGGCGTCGGCAGACTTGCCGCTTCTGTATGTGAAGCTCATCACGATGAATACGGACCCATCTGGCCTATGTCCATTGCTCCCTGGCATGTTCAGATTTGCTGTCTGAGAGCAGATGACGATGAATGCAGAGGAGTTTCCGATAACCTTTATCAGAAGATGCTTGATGACAGAATGGAAGTTATTTATGATGACAGAAACATTCGTCCCGGTGCAATGTTCTCGGACGCAGACCTTCTCGGAGTTCCTGTAAGAGTTATTGTCAGCCCCAGAAACCTTAAAGAAGGCGTTTGCGAAATTGTAACAAGAGATAAAAAAATCAGCATCAAGGTTGAACTTAATAAGGTTATTGAAACCGTTAAAGGTATCATTGAAGAAAGACTTAAATAATATTTTAAAATTTATTGCAGCATCGCTGAAAAGCGGTGCTGCTTTTTGGTAATTATTTATTAAACAAAATAATAAAATAATATAAATATGTAACCAATTATATATTGATTTATTCTAATGCATATTGTAAAATACACGGTGAAGTTAAATAAAAAATATTAATCTCAATCGACTGATTATGTAAATTCAAGATTACAATACCTAAAATTAACCGGAGAAAAATATTATGGTTTTTTCTGAGCCTGTTTTTATGTTTGTTTTTTTGCCCGTTACTCTGCTGTTATATTATGCAGTTCCGTTCAGGTATAAAAATGCCGTTCTTTTTTTGACAGGTTTATTTTTCTATTCATGGGGCGAGCCTGTTTATGTGCTGATAATGATACTTTCAACACTTATAGACTATCTTGCCGGAAGGGTTATGGATCACTTTGATGACAACGCAAAAGTAAGAAAAACCGCACTTGTTATATCAGTTATAATGAATCTTTCTTTGCTTGGAATTTTTAAATACAGCGGATTTTTCATTGATTCTCTGAACAGTGCTTTCGGTTTATCTTTTTATAACCCCAACCTTCCCCTGCCGATCGGAATCAGTTTTTTCACTTTTCAGTCAATGTCTTACACGATTGATTTATATAGACGGAATATTTCAGTTCAGAAAAGCTTTGTTAAATTTGCGGCATTTGTCACAATGTTTCCTCAGATTGTTGCTGGTCCGATAGTCCGATATGAAGATATTGCGATTGAACTTGAAGAAAGAAAAACAGATTTTAATTCTGTCAGCAACGGAATTTCAATTTTTATCTGCGGACTTTGCAAAAAAGTTTTGATTGCAAATTCTGTAGGTGAATTATGGGCAACCGTTAAAGAGTTAAATTATTCTTCGCTTCCAGCAGCAACTGCATGGCTCGGCATTATTGCCTTCACTTTTCAGATTTATTTTGATTTTTCGGGCTACAGTGATATGGCTGTCGGTCTGGGAAAAATGCTTGGTTTTAATTTCCCGAAAAACTTTGATTATCCGTACACTTCAGACAGTGTCAGTGAATTCTGGCGCAGATGGCATATGACGCTTGGCGGTTGGTTTAAAAGCTATGTTTATTTCCCGCTTGGAGGCAGCAGACACGGAAAGGCAAAAACAATCCGCAATCTGCTCATAGTGTGGTTTTTAACCGGAATGTGGCACGGAGCAAGCTGGAATTTTATGATTTGGGGCTTATACTACGGAGTTATTCTCATTCTTGAAAAATTTGTTTTTGCGTCTGTTATTAAAAAGCTGCCCTTTTGGATAACAAGAATTTATACCATGCTTGCTGTAATAATTGGCTGGGTAATTTTTGAAATATACTCCCCTGCATTCGAGTTGGAATTTATTGGTGCAATGTTTGGATTATCCGGCAGTGTATCCGATGCATTTACACTCAATATTCTTCATAATTATTCTGTTATATTGATTGCAGCCGCCATAATCGCGACCGGACTTCCGCATAAACTCTGGAAAAAAATATCGCACGGCAGAAACCTCGATATTCTTTGTTTTGCCGGTGAAGCCGTGGGTATGGCTGTGTGCATAGCATATCTTGTTGATGCTTCGTATAATCCGTTTTTATATTTTAATTTTTAGGAGTTAACAATGAAAACAAAGGTTCTCAGAGTTGTTTTCTTTTTTCTTGTAATATCTATTATTCCTGCTTTTACATTGTTTGGAGAAAAAGAAAGCATCAGTTATAACGAAAACCGAACTCTTGCCGAATTTCCCGAACTCAGTTTTGAAAGCTGGAAAAATCGTTCGTTTATGAACGGAATGGTTGATTATTTTTCTGACCATTTTGTACGAAGAGAAAGCTTTATCAAACTAAAAAATTCAATTGAAAAAACAATTGGTAAAAACGAAATCAACGGAGTTTTTGAAATCGACGGAAATCTTATTCAGACATTTAAGGAAATTGATTATAAAATAACCGACAGAAACCTTTCTTCTTTGAATAAACTAAAAAACAGGCACCCTGAAATTCCTTTTTATTTTATGCCTGTTAATACTGCTCAGGAAAAACATTGGAATAATTTACCGCGATATCTTAATCTTAACAATGAATCGGAATATATCGAATATTGCATTGATAAGCTTGAAAGTCTTGATTTTATTGATGTTTCCCGGGAAATATGCGGCATAGATTATGCTTTTTACAGAACCGACCATCACTGGACAACAGATGCGGCATATGAAGCTTATGTAAAATCATCCGTTTTTCTTGACTTCAACCCACTTAATAAAGACAGTTTTATAATAGAAACAATCAGTGATGAATTCAAAGGAACTTTATATTCAAAAACTCTCAATGAAGATATTTTGTCGGATTCGATTAAGGTTTATAAAACTGATAGCAGTTTTACTTTAACGATTAAAGATGAGGAATTTCAATCGATATATTTTGAAAATTTCCTGAATAAAAAAGATAAATATTCATATTTTCTTGCCGGAAATCATGGAATCTGTACAATTAATAATCACACCATCACTGAAAATAAAGAGCTGTTGATTATTAAAGACAGTTACGCTAACTGTTTTGTTCCTTTTCTTGCCGAGCATTACTCTAAAATCACACTTGTTGACCCCAGATATTGTTCACATTTACAGATAAAAGAAATTAATCCGTCTGACTACAGCAGTGTTTTGATTTTATTTAATGTTTCCGGTTTTTCGCAGGAACAAAATTTTTCACTTATTGAATTTATGGGAGAACAATAATGATTAACATTTTAATGAAATCATCATCAATTTCAGCTTGCTTCACTTCTGATGAAGCAGGTTTTACTCCCGTTTTTTCTTCAAAAATATTTTATCACCGTCATCGTTTTTGATGACGGTATTTTTTTGCAAAAAATTTCAATTTTTTTTGAATTAGGGATTTAAAAATAAAAATATATATGTTATAATTTATTGAATATAAACTTTAACATGTTAATAATTGTTTTTGGAGGCATATATGAAGCATTTACTCAAACTTATGGATTTGAGCACTAATGAGATTAACGAAATCCTTAATCTCGCAGATCAGCTCAAATACGAAAAGAAAAACGGAATCGAACATCATCTTCTTAAAGGCAAAACTCTCGGCATGATTTTTGCAAAGTCATCAACAAGAACCAGAGTTTCATTTGAAGTTGGTATGTATGACCTCGGTGGTATGGCACTTTTTCTCAGCTCGCATGATATTCAGCTTGGCAGAGGTGAGCCTGTAAACGATACTGCCCGAGTTCTTTCCGGTTATCTTGACGGAATTATGATCAGAACCTTTGATCAGAGTGATGTTGAAACTCTTGCTGAATTCGGTTCAATTCCCATTATTAACGGTCTTACCGACTATTGTCATCCCTGTCAGGTGCTTGCCGACCTTATGACTATCCGCGAATTTAAGGGTGGAATTAAAGGTAATAAGCTTTGCTACATCGGCGACGGAAACAACATGGCAAATTCGCTTATCGTTGGCGGCATTAAAATGGGAATGTCAGTCAGCATTGCATGCCCCGAAAATTATAAGCCCGATGAAGAAATTATGAAATGGGCTGCCGAAAACGGTGATTTCACATGCACACCCGATATTCTTACTGCTGCTAAGGATGCGGATGTTCTTTATACCGATGTTTGGGCTTCGATGGGTCAGGAAAGCGAAGCTGAAGAGAGAAAGAAGATTTTTGACGGTTATCAGATCAATGACAGTGTTATGGCTGTTGCGAAGCCCGATGCTATGGTGCTTCATTGCCTTCCTGCTCACCGTGAAGAAGAAATAACCGCAAAAGTTTTTGAAGCTCACGCAAAGGAAATTTTTGAAGAGGCTGAAAACAGACTTCACGCACAGAAAGCAGTTCTTGTTAAGCTTCTTAAAGATTAATCAACTCAAGGGGGTATTAATATGCCAATCAATAAAGATATCAAAAAAGTCATGGTTATCGGCTCGGGTCCTATTGTTATTGGACAGGCTGCCGAATTTGACTATGCAGGAACACAGGCATGCCGTGTTCTTAAGGATGCCGGACTTGATGTTGTTCTCGTTAACTCAAACCCAGCAACGATTATGACAGATAAAGCTCTTGCCGACGAGATTTATCTTGAACCTCTTACCGCTGAAACCGTTAAGAGAATCATTGAAAAAGAAAAGCCCGACAGTCTTCTTGCGGGTCTTGGCGGTCAGACAGGTCTTACCATCGCCATGCAGTTGAGCAAAGACGGTTATCTTGACAAAATGGGAGTTAAGCTTCTTGGAACAAATGCCGAAGCTATTGATAAGGCTGAGGACAGAAAGATGTTCAGAGATACTATGGAATCAATCAATCAGCCTGTTATTCCTTCTGAAATCGCTAATGATGTTGAAACCGCGCTTGAGATTGCGGAAAGAATAGGTTACCCCATCATTATTCGTCCTGCATTTACACTCGGCGGCGGTGGCGGCGGCGTTGCTTATAATGCAGAAGAGCTTGCCGTAATCGCTAAAACAGGTCTTGATTTATCTCCCATTACTCAGGTTCTTGTTGAAAAATACATTTTCGGTTGGAAGGAAATCGAGTTTGAAACCATGCGAGACAGTGCAGGAAACTGCATTGCGGTTTGTAGCATGGAAAACTTTGATCCTGTCGGAATTCATACCGGTGACAGCATTGTTGCCGCTCCTGCCCTCTCACTTACTGACGAAGAATTCCAGATGCTCAGAAAAGCATCTCTCGACATTGTTGATGCTCTCGGCATCATCGGCGGATGTAACTGTCAGTTTGCTCTCGATCCTAACAGCATGGACTATGCTGTTATCGAGGTTAACCCCAGAGTTTCCCGTTCATCTGCTCTTGCAAGTAAGGCAACAGGTTATCCCATTGCAAAGGTAACCGCAATGCTTGCTCTCGGAATCACTCTTGATGAAATCAAAAATGAAACAACAGGACTTAACTGTGAAAAGTTTGAGCCTGATGTTAAATATATCGTTGTTAAGCTTCCTAAATGGCCTTTCGATAAGTTTGTTAATGCAAGCCGTCAGCTTGGAACACAGATGAAGGCAACCGGTGAAGTTATGTCAATCGGTCCTACATTTGAAAATGCAATTATGAAAGCTGTCAGAGGCGCAGAAATTTCGCTTGACACACTCAACGCTGCTCCCAAAACAAACGCAAGCCTTGAAGAAAGACTCAGAAATACCGATGATATGAGACTCTTCTCGGTTTTTGAGGCTATCAAGGGCGGAATGTCAATTGAAGAAGTTCATGAAATAACCAAGATTACCGAATGGTTCCTTCTCAAGCTCAAAAATCTTGCCGACTATGAGAAAGCTATTGAAAACGGCAATATGACCGAAGAACTTTACAATCAGGGTAAATCTTACGGTTATACCGATGCTGCTCTCAAGCGTCTTTCAGGTTTGGACAAGCTTCCCGCTCACAAAGATGCAGTATATAAAATCGTTGACACCTGTTCTTCCAACTTCCCTGTTGCTGCTCCCTATTTCTATTCAGTATATGACGAAGAATGCGAAGCACGACCCTTCCTTGAAAACAACAAAAAGGAAAGAATTATTGTTCTCGGTTCAGGTCCCATCAGAATCGGTCAGGGCATCGAATTCGACTATTCTTCGGTTCACTGTGTATGGACACTTAAAGAGCTTGGTTATGAAGTTGCTATTATCAACAATAACCCTGAAACAGTTTCAACTGACTACGATACAGCTGACAGACTTTATTTTGAGCCTCTCACTCCCGAAGATGTTATGAACATCATTAAGGTTGAGCAGCCCATAGGAGTTGTTGTTGCATTTGGCGGTCAGACCGCTATCAAGCTCACAAAATTCCTTGATGAAAACGGAATTACTATCCTCGGCACATCCGCTGACGGAATTGATACCGCAGAAGACAGAGAGCGTTTTGACGCACTTCTTGAAAAATTTGCAATCCGCAGACCTAAGGGAATGGGTGTTATGACAAAACAGGAAGCTCTCAATGCTGCGAATACACTCGGCTATCCCGTTCTCCTTCGTCCTTCATATGTTATCGGCGGTCAGAACATGACAATTGCACATGAAAATGCCGATGTTGAAAGATACATGGATATTATCCTTTCAGGTGAAATTGAAAACCCCGTTCTTGTTGATAAATACATGATGGGTACCGAGCTTGAAGTTGATGTTATTTCTGACGGTAAGGATGTTCTTATTCCCGGTATCATGGAACATGTTGAAAGAGCCGGCGTTCACAGCGGTGACTCAATTGCAGTTTATCCGCCTTACAATCTCAACGACAAGATGCGTGAGAATATTTGCGATGTTTCCGAAAAGCTCGCTCTTTCTCTCGGAACAAAGGGTCTTGTTAATATTCAGTATCTTATCTATCATAATCAGCTTTATGTTATTGAAGTTAACCCCAGAGCATCAAGAACAATACCTTATATCAGCAAGGTTACTGGTGTTCCTATGGTTGACATAGCTTCAAAAGTTATGATAGGTCAGCCCCTCAAAGAACTCGGATACGGAACCGGTCTTTATAAGACACCCCCCTACTATACCGTAAAAGTTCCTGTATTCTCATTCGAAAAGCTTTCGGATGTCAACTCGATTCTCGGTCCTGAAATGAAGTCAACCGGTGAAGTTCTCGGTATCGGTAAAACAACCGCAGAAGCTCTCTATAAGGGTCTTACTTCGGCAGGCTTCAAGATTCAGCTTCCCACAGCAGAAAAGAATATCGGCATTCTTCTGAGCGTTGACAGCCATGATATGCTTGATGCTGTTTCACTTGCAAAGAAGCTTGATGACCTTAAAATCAACATCTATGCAACAAAAGAAACTGCTGACGCAATTTCACAGCTTGGCATTGATGTTGAATATGTTAACAGCAGATATGATGACAACTCTGAAATCTATAAGCTTCTCGAAAGCGGCAAGATTGATTATGTTGTTTATACAGGTGCTCTTCAAGATTCAACAATGGGCGATTATATTGCTCTTCACAGACGCGCTATTCAGCTTTCAATCGCATGCATTACATCTCTTGATACTGCAAACGCTCTTGCTGATATTATCGCAAGCCGCTTTAATCAGCAGAACACAGAGCTTGTTGACATCAACGATATGCGTTCCGAAAGACAAACTCTTAATTTTGTTAAGATGGATGCATCGGGTAATGACCATATTGTTATTGAAAACTTTGATAACTCAATCACCTGTCCTGAAAGCCTTTGTGTAAGCCTTTGCGACAGAAATCATGGTGTCGGCAGCGACGGCGTTGTTCTTGTTGAAAAGTCAGATGTTGCTCAGGTTAAGATGAGAGTATTCAATCTTGACGGCAGCGAAGGACGAATGGGCGGTAACGCAATGCGTTCGGTAGCAAAGTATGTTTACGATAAGGGCTATGTTGATACAGAAACTGTAACAATCGAAACAGCAAGCGGTGTTAAGAGTGTTGAGCTTTACACAATGAACGGCAAGGTAAGCTCAGTTTGCGCAAATATGGGCAAAGCTGATCTTGAAAATGCTGTTACAAGTACAATTGATACCAACAAGTTCATTGATTATCCTGTTATTATCAACGGCGAAGAACAGAGAATCACTTGCGTTTCAATGGGTAACCCTCATTGCGTAGTATTTGTTCCCAGAGTTGATACAATTGAAATTGAAAAGATTGGCCCCAAGTTTGAAAAGGCTGATATTTTTGCTCACAGAGTCAATACTGAATTTGTAAGAGTGGTTAACGAAACTACACTTAAAATGAGAGTTTGGGAACGCGGTAACGGCGAAACTCTTGCTTGCGGTACGGGCGCCTGCGCTGCAGTTGTTGCTGCTGTTGAAAACGGATACTGCAAAAAGAACACAGATATCACCGTTAAGGTTCGCGGCGGTGACCTTATAGTTAATTACAGCGACGACGGAGTTTATCTCACAGGCTCAACAAAGCTTGTTTTTGAAGGGTCGCTTGAATATTAAAAAAAATCGGCAGTTTTTAACTGCCGATTTTTTATTTCTGAATCAGTTTTGTTTTTTTCAATGCAATAATAATAAGCGGAATAATTATTACTTGACAAATTATTCCCGGAATTGCGTTTGTAAATGCTCCTGCAATAAACATCGAGATATTAAAATCCGAGCCGCTGAGACCAGCCATTATGTATCTTGAAATACCCCAAACAATTCGACCGGCAAACATTGATAAGATTAATGACGGATAGATATACGCATTCTTTTTTGGAAACAGCTTATAAAGTATTCCGCAGATAAATCCGTAAGCCGCGAGTTCAAATGCCATTCCAATTGCCATAGGATACATAACAGGCTTTGTGAAAATCAGGCTTCTCATAATCGGTGCCGTGAAACCGATTATTGCACCATATTGCCATCCGCAAACAAATCCGCAAATAAACACAGGAAGGTGCATTGGAGAAAGCATATTTCCAATTCTGGGTATTCCGCCTGTTATCAACGGCAAAATCATGCACAATGCAAGGCACATTGCAGAAAAGCATAAGTTTTTAACTGTTTTGGACATTTGACATCCCACTTTCAAATGAAAGATTTTAACTGTAATCCGTGTTATCTTTTTTTATACCGAATAACACCCTCAATATTCCTCGCAAAGCTTTCGGGCTGCGAACAACAACGATTTTCATAACTGTCCTCCCCCTTTCAAAAAAATCTGCAAAGGCTCAGACCTGCAAGAATTAAAACCGATGCAATTATTACAATCGCAAGCGTATAAGGAAAAAGTGCCGCAACAATCATTCCGATTGCAAAAGCTATCAGAACAGGTCCCTTGGATTCATGTCTCAAAAAATCACCGCCCGAAGATACAGCTTGAGTCTTTGCTCATTACAGTATAATCAGCGGTGACATTTTTCGTTACCTTTTTTTAAGTTCCCATTCTTTAATATTTTTTGCCTGCTCCATCATTGAGCAATAACTTTCGTGTCGGCTTAATGGAATTTCACCATCATTGACAGCCTGAATTATCCTGCATCCTTTATCTACAGTGTGTAAGCAGGTTGAAAACTTGCATTGACCGAGATATTCTTCAAATTCTTTGAAAGCATAAGGAAGTTCTTCTTTTAAAATAAGTTCAGTTTCTTCCGCTTCAAAAGAAGAAAAACCGGGTGTATCAGCAACATATCCGCCTTCAACTTTAAAAAGCTCACTGTGACGAGTTGTGTGGCGTCCTCTGCCGAGTTTATCACTGATTTCACCTGTTTTCAATGAAAGCTCGGGGTCGATTGCATTGAGTAATGATGATTTACCGACACCTGAGTTTCCGCAAAAAGCGCTGATATGATTTTTTAACTCTGCTTTAACACAGTCAACGCCTTCTCCTGTCACGCAGGAAACAGAAAATGCTTTTATTCCTGATTTACGATAGATTTCAATAAATTCATCGGCATTCTCAAGATCACTTTTTGTGAATACAACAACAGGCTCTATTCCTTTATTGACTGCAAGTGCAGTAAGTCTGTCGATTATAAGAAGAACAGGCTTGGGTTCACAAACGGATGAAACTATGAAAAGCTTATCCACATTAGCAACAGGCGGTCTTTGCAAAAGAGATTTTCTTTCATATATCTCATTAATAGTGTTTTCAGCGTTTTCATTAATGCTTATTGAAACTCTGTCGCCTGCAAGAGGTTTTATGCCTGATTTGCGAAAAATTCCTCTTGGCTTACATTCAAATACCTCACCGGCGGCTTCAACATAATAGAAGCCACCGATTCCTTTAATTATTATTCCGTCAACTATTGGCATTTAATCAGATTCCGTCCTTTTGACCTACTACAAGCTTAATTTGAGTGTTTGCATCATATGTTTGTGTTATTCCCATAATTCCAGAAGAAGTGGGTGCAGGGTCCTGAGAAAGAACAATGCCGTTTTCTGCATCAGAATAAACAACTCTGGATTCAATGATAACATTATTTACATTAAAGCCAGCAGAACCAAGAGTTGAAATCGCCTGACTCATTGACATGCCTACAACCGAAGGCATCTGTTTACGGCCTGTCGGAATTATAGATGATGAAGAATATCTTCCGTCGGAAACAACCGCAGGACTCTGAGTAAAGTCAACTTTACAAGTGTAATATTCTTTGTTATCAATATAAATCTTTACCGAAACATCCGAGCCGCTGCCTTCAATCTTGAAAGGATATGCGCTGCCGTCGAGAAGAAGAGGCTTGCTCAATAATGATTCATTATTAACAAACACTTCAAAGGTACCTCTGGAACCGGAAGAAGGAAGGTCAATGGTTATTTCGGCCTCACTTGATTCGGGAATTCCGTTACTGATAACAATTGAAACCTTTGAGTTAGGCATAACCTTTTCGCCTGCCTCAGGTGACTGGGCAATAACAGTGCCTGCAGGCTCATTGCTGTTTTCTTCTTTGATTTCAGGATCCATAACAAGCTGAACGGATGTGATCATAGCTTCAGCTTCTTCAACGCCAAAACCGATATTTGCAACCGCAGGAACTTCAATAAGATCTTCACTGCTTGCGTAATAAACAATTACAACGGTTCCGCTGTCAACCTCGGTTTCAACCTCAGGATCAGTTTTAAGAACAGTGCCGAATTCTTCAGTAAGGCTGAGAAGCGGTGTTAATCTTACAGTCAGCCCTTTGTTTTCAAGTGTCTGTTTTGCAAGCTCATAACCGTAACCGATAACGGAAGGAATAACAACCTTTTGCTCATTTTGAACAATAGCAAGCTGAACAACATTTTCATTCCTGCTTAATTTCTGACCGCTGTCGGGCTCCTGATCAAATACTGTTCCGTTTTCATATGCACTATTTGAAATAGTGCTGATTTCAAAGCGGAAGTTTCTGTATTCAGGGTTATCTTTGATATCTGTTTCGTAATTATAACCTACAAATTTCGGAACTGTTATTGTTTCGCCTCTGAAAACATCAGTGAAGAAATACATGAATGCGAAACCGAGAATTGAAATTACAAGCAAACCGATTATAACACCAATCGCAATCAATCCGCCTCTGCTCTTTTTGGGTTCATCGTCATATTCTTCTTCATAATCATCATAATCAGGTGCCTGATTAACTACATTTGAAGGAGTTTTTATTGCCGGCTGAGAAGAAACACTGCCCCTCTTGGGAACAAATTTTGTGGGATCGGTATCAACAAAATAGTCACGCTGAAAACGGATTGTGGGATTTCTTTTAAATTCTTCAATGTCAAGAAGCATTTCTGCCGCTGACTGATATCTGTCTTTATTATTTTTCTGCATTGCGTGCATAACAATTTGCTCAAGTCCCACAGGAATACTGCTGTTAAGCTCTCTCGGACGGGTCGGATCACTCTGAAGCTGCATAAGAGCAACAGATACAGAATTATCTGACTGGAACGGAAGCTGACCCGTCAGCATTTCATACATAACAACGCCAACTGAATAGATATCAGCTCTGCTGTCTGTTGAATCGCCTCTTGCCTGCTCAGGGCTGATGTAATGAACAGATCCTATAGCACTGTCAGTCATAGTTTTTGTATCGCTATAACTGAATCTTGCAATACCGAAATCTGTAACCTTAATATTGCCGTTTGAAAGAAGCATTATGTTCTGAGGCTTTATATCTCTGTGAACAATTCCCTTGTCATGCGCATGCTGCAAAGCCCTTAAAATCTGAATAGTAAAATGAACGGTCTCTTTGATTCCGAGTCTGCCCTGCTGCTCAATATATTCTTTGAGAGTTATACCTTCAACATGCTCCATAACGATATACTGAAGCCTGTCTCCGTAACTGACATTAAAAACCTTAACGATATTGGGATGAGAAAGAACTGCGATAGCTTTTGATTCATTTTTAAATCTGCGTCTGAATTCCTCATTTGCAAGATATTCATCCTTAAGTATTTTAACGGCAACTGTTCTGTCATCAATATTATCATAGGCTTTGTAAACAACAGCCATACCGCCAACACCGATTACTTCCTGTATTTCATATCGGCCGTCAAGTCTTTTTCCGGTGTAATTATCCATATATAAACATTCCTTTCAAAATTACAAGTCAAATTAAATTCAGTAAGCAACAGCTACAACCGTCACATTATCGCCGCCGCCGTTTTGATTTGCAAGATTAACAAGTCTGTCAGCATATTTATAATAACAGCCGTCACTTGTAAGTCTTGATATGTCGCTGAGGCTTGCATAATTTGTTAAACCGTCAGTACATAATATCAAAACCTCGTCTTCCGCAAAAAACTCCTGACAAAAATCGGGTTTAATATAATTATCAACACCGATTGCTCTTGTAATAATATGCTTACTTGGATGATCAACGGCTTCTTCAGCTGTAATTTCACCTTTTTCAAGCATATTTTGCACAACAGAGTGGTCTCTTGTAAGCTGAATAAGCTCACTGTTTGAAAGCTTATATACTCTGCTATCACCTGCATGAACAATATAAGCATATGAATTTGCAACAAGGACAACAACTGCCGTTGTTCCCATACCCTCATAACTTTCATCAGTCAATGACAGGTTGAATATATGCTTGTTGGCATTTTCAATTGCAGAAACAAGTAAACTTTTAATCGAAAGGTCACTCATATCACTAAGATATCGCTCTGCAATGTATTCTCTGATTATTCTTACTGCTTCGCAGCTTGCCAATGCGCCTTCAGCTGCTCCGCCCATACCGTCACAAACGATTGCAAGAACTGCTCCTTCAGCAAGTTCACACGCAGAGTATGAATCCTGATTATTATCACGGACAACACCCTTATCGGTTCTTGCAACAATTTTCATGCTTATTCAACTCCCTTCATTCGATTTTTGTTTTCTTTCTGTCTGAGCTGACCGCAAGAAGCATCAATATCTGAACCGAGCTTCCTTCGTACGGTTGCATTTATTCCGCTTTTGCCGAGAATTTCAACAAAGCGTTCTACCCTGTCAGGACTGCTGGGTTTAAACGGACTCTCGGCAACCTCATTAACAGGGATAAGATTAACATGGCAAAGCATTCCTTTAAGCTTTGAAGCAAGCATGGAGGCGCAATCATCGGAATCGTTAACGCCTGAAAGCATAGCATATTCAAAAGAGATTCTCCGTGATGTTTCGGATGCATATTTTCGGCAAGTGCGTAAAAGCTCATCCACGGAATATTTGTTATTAATAGGCATTATTTTACTGCGTATCTCATCGCATGGGGCATGCAAAGAAATTGATAAAGTAAGCTGCATGTGCTTTTCGATTAATTCATTAATTTTCGGAACAATGCCACAGGTTGAAAGAGAAATATTTCTCATTGAAATATTAAGACCTTTCTCGTCTGTTATCAGTTCCAGAAATCTGATTACATTATCATAGTTATCAAGCGGTTCGCCCATACCCATGAGAACAATGTGCGAAATCCTTTCGCCCAAATCTTTTTGAGCTGTATAAAGCTGAGAAAGTATTTCACCGGGAAGCAGACTTCTTTTAAATCCGCCAAGCGTAGATGCACAAAATGCACATCCCATTTTACAGCCAACCTGAGATGAAACACAAATTGTATAGCCGTATTTATATTTCATAACAACGCTTTCAACAAAATCGCCGTCATGCATTTCAAAAAGATATTTGACAGTACCGTCAAGCTTTGAAACCTGCTTTCTTGCAATTTTGCAGGTATAAAGCGGAAATTTTTCATTTAATTCTTCTCTCAGAATTTTAGGAAGATTCAGCATCTCATTATATTCAGATGCAAGATGCTTATGAAGCCATTCATAAACCTGCTTTGCGCGAAATTTTTGAATACCTAATGCTGAAAATTCTTCCAAAAGCTCTTCAAAAGTCATTGAAATGATATCTCGGCTCATTTGTTACCTCCGTTTTTACAGAAAGCAGCAACAAAGAATCCGTCTGTTGAATGAATATGAGGCATCAAAGTTAAGAATTTATCGTCAATGCTGTATCTTTGAAGCTCAGGCATAATTTCAACTGATGAAAATTCAGGATGCTCATTCAAAAATCTGTTGCAAATTTCGGAATTTTCTTTAGGATTTAGCGTACATGTGGAATAAACAATTCTTCCGCCATCCTTAAGATATCTGATAGAATTACATAATATACGATACTGCAATTCAGGTAAATTGTCAATATCATTGCGGCTCTTGAAGCGTATTTCAGGCTTTCTTCTGATGATACCAAGCCCTGAACACGGAACATCACACAACACCTTGTCGGCAAAACCATAATTTTCATTAAAAATTGACGCATCGGAAAGATATGAGAAAACATTTTCAAGACCGAGTCGTTCTGCGCCTTTTTTGATAAGTTCAACTCTTGACTGGTAAACATCAAATGCTCTTACAACACCTTTATTTTCCATAATTTCGGCAATTGTAAATGCTTTTCCGCCCGGTGCAGAGCACATATCAAAAACAATTTCTCCGGGTTTAGGATCAAGAGCCTTGCAGCATATCTGCGACGCAAGATCCTGAGCATGAAACAATCCTTCTTTATATGCTTCAAGCTCTTCAACAGAACCCGTATTGCTCAGAATAAGTGCATCCTTTGCAATGTCGGTTTTTTCGGAAATTACACCCTCTTCGGCAAGCTTCCAAATAAGTTCATCGGCAGATATTCTGGTTGTGTTTGCCCTGATAACAACATTAGGTGCTTCAAGCGCTTTTTCAGCAAGTGCAATTGCATTTTCAAAGCCATATGCATCAATCCATAGCGAAATAATCCATTCGGGACATGAATATTTAATTGAAAGAAAATTCGGGTCTTTTTCGTCACCTTCAGGCAGTCTTAATCCGTTATCGGAAACACGGCGCAAAACAGCATTTACAAGCGAGGCCGCAAAAGATGATTTATTAACCTTGGCAAGATTTACGCTTTCGTTAACAGCCGCCCTTGAGGGAACCTTATCCATAAATAAAAGCTGATATGTACCCATTCTGAGAATGGTGTGAAGCTCAGGTCTGAGTTTTCTTACCGGTTGGTTAAGATAAAGACTGAGGTTATAATCAATAAGCATCAAACGGTCAAGAGTCCCGTAAACAAGATTGCAGACAAATGCTCTGTCACGCTCATCAAGTCCCTGATTTTCTTTTAAAAGGCTGTCAACAGCCAGGTTTGAATATGCTCCGTCACGGTGTACTTTAAGAAGCGCTTCAAACGCAACCTGTCTTGCACTTTTCATATATTCAGCATCCTTTCGGGAAAAAAATCAATCATTTCTTCTGAATCTCAACACTAATCTGAGAAGGTTAGCAAGTGCAACAATCATCGATGCAACATAAGTCATTGCTGCTGCAGAAAGAACTTTTTTAGCACTCGGAACCTCATCATCGGCAAGAAGTCCTCTTTCGCCGATAACATCTATTGCTCTGCGGCTTGCATTAAATTCAACAGGAAGAGTAACAACCTGAAAAAGAGCTATTGCAGAATAAAGTAAAAGACCAATGGTAATAAGAGGTTCGAATCCGAAGAAATATCCTGCAATCGCAAGAGGGATGCCAAGTGAAGAACCTATATTGCAAACAGGAATTAGAGAATTACGGATTTTAATAGGCTTATAATTCTCTGCATGCTGTGCGGCATGACCCGCTTCGTGACAGGCAATACCGACAGCGGCAATGCTTGTACTGTTATATACACCCTCTGAAAGTCTGATAACCTTTGATTTAGGGTCATAATGATCAGTGAGCTTTCCTGATGTCTGCTCAATTCTGACATCACTAATTCCGTAGTGGCTGAGAATTGCCTGGGCAGCATAAGCACCGGTAATTCTTCTTGAATTATCAACTTTTGAAAATTTATTGTAGGTTGATTTAACTTTAAACTGAGCCCATGCAGCAAGAAGCATTGCAGGAATAACAAGAATAATATAGTAATAATCTATAAAGAAATAAGGCATTTACTTTTCTCCTTTCGATGTTATTCAAAAAAGTCACCGATATTGAGCTGATTGCCTCTCATAAAATCGGCAGCAGACATCGCCTTTTTTCCCTCTGACTGTAAATTTAATATTTCTATGCAGTTTAAGTCTCCGCAGCAAACTAACAGATGCTTTCCTGCTTCAACAATCTGACCTGCTTTTGTTCCTTTTTTAGAAGCAATAGCGGTTTTGTGAATTTTAACGGTTTTTCCGTTAAGCTTTGCGTTTGCAGAAGGCCAAGGCGAAAGACCTCTTATTTTATTATGAATTTCTCTCGCCGAACAATTCCAGTCAATCGGCGACAATTCTTTGGAAAGCATGGGAGCATATGTAAATTCATCGTGATTTTGTTTTTGCGGTAAAAGCTTGTCTTTCAAAAGCAAATCAATTGTTTCTTCAAGAACGGATGCTCCAAGCTTCGAAAGCTCGTCGTGAAGCTCACCGGCATTCATGTTTTCTCCGATTTCAATTTCGCCTGTCAAAAGCATGTCGCCCGTATCAAGACCTTCATCCATCTGCATCGATGTGACACCGGTTTTATCGAAGCCGTTAATTATTGACCACTGAATCGGTGCGGCACCCCTGAGCTTGGGTAGCAGAGATGCATGAATGTTGATACATCCGTATTTAGGATAATCAAGAATTTCCTTTGGAAGAATTTTTCCGTATGCAACAACAATAACGAGCTCGGGATTTGCTTCTTTCAGCATTTCAAAAGCAGTTCCGTCTCTCATTTTAATGGGCTGATAAACTTTAATTCCGTTTTTTTCTGCAAGAACTTTTACAGGAGGCGGAGTTAAAATCATTTTTCTGCCCTGAGGCTTGTCGGGTTGCGTAAAAACACCCGTTACATCATGTCCGATATCAATAAGCTTCTGTAAACAAGGAACAGCAAACTCGGGAGTTCCCATAAAAACTACTCTCATTCTGAAAGCTCCTTTTTAATAACCTTCTGAGTAAAAACAATACCTTCAAGATGATCAAGCTCATGGCAGAAACAGCGTGCTTTAAGTTCTTCGCCTTTATAAACGCACCACTTGCCGTTTCTGTCCTGTGCCTTGACTCTTACAACAGCAGGACGGCATGTGACACCTGATTCACCGGGAAGAGAAAGACAGCCTTCCTCTGCAAACTGCTCGCCTTCACTGCTGATTATTTCCGGATTGATAAGTTCAATATATCCGTCGCCGCAATCAATTACGACAACTCTTCTCAAGATGCCAACCTGAACAGCGGCAAGACCGACTCCGTTTGCATGATACATGGTTTCTTTCATATCATCAAGAAGCTGCCAAAGGCGTGCATCAAATTTTTCAACCTGTCTGGATTTTTTAGCCAAAATCGGATCGCCGATTTTAACAATGTTTCTGATTGCCATAAATGTCAATCCTTTCAATTGCGATAAATTAAGTATTTTCCGGATTTATATCCGCATAAACAGTTACCTTCGAAAAACGGGAATCGTTACCCGTATCAATAAGTAATTTTGAAATCATAGCTCTGAATCTTGCCGTATTTCGGCATTTGATAATTAATCGGTATCTGTATTTCTCGCTTACCTTTGCAACCCTTGCAGGCATTGGACCGAGAACAATAATTTTTTCGCCCTTAAACTCATTGTTAGCATATTTTTTTAACATATCAAGGGCTTCTCTTGCCGCGTTTTTAACAACAGTTTCATTTTCTCCCGTGATTCCGATAACACATAAATCACAGTAAGGAGGATAAACCAGCGCTTTGCGAAGTCTGATTTCTGTTTTAAAAAACTCATCATAATCCTGCCTTGCGGCAAGGCGGATTATTTCATTTTCGGGAGTTAAAGTTTGTATAATTGCAGTGCCTTTGAATTCCCCTCTTCCTGACCTGCCGACAACCTGTGTAAGCAGTGAAAAGGTTTTTTCAAGGCTACGGAAATCATCGTTATAAAGCTGCTGATCAACCGAAATAACACCAACAAGCGTAACATTCGGAAAATTAAGACCTTTTGCAACCATCTGAGTTCCGATCATTATATCATATTCTCCGTTTGCAAAGCTTTCCAAAAGCTTTTCATGCGTATTTTTCCCGGATGTGGAATCGGTATCCATTCTCATAATTCTCGCATCGGGCATGAGATGCTTAAGATCATCTTCAATTTTCTGAGTACCAAATCCCGAATATCTTACTGAATTTTCACCGCATTCGGGACATATGCTTGAAAACGGAACAGAATGACCGCAATAATGACACATAAGCCTGTTATTGGCAGTGTGATATGTCATTGATATGCTGCAATGAGGACAGCATATTACACTGCCGCAGGAATTACAGGCAGCAAATGTGTGAAATCCCCGTCTGTTAATAAGCAAAATTGATTGCTTACCGTTTTCAAGATTTTTTTTCAGACTTTGCGAAAGAGTAAGACTTATTGCTTTGCAGTTTGGGGCTTTTTCAGCTGTTCTCATATCAACAGTTACAACCTCGGGCAGAACCGCATTACCGTATCTATTTTCAAGACGGCACAAGTTGTATTTTCCACTCTGCGCCAAAGCAAAGCTTTCAACACTCGGTGTTGCAGACGCAAGAAGAAGCAGGCTTTTATTATATGAAGCTCTGAATTTTGCAACATCAATTGCGTTATACCGCGGAGTCTGCTCTGATTTATAGGTATGCTCCTGTTCCTCATCAATAATAATAAGACCGATATTTTCTACAGGAGCGAAAACCGCGCTTCTTGTTCCGATTATTATTTTTGCTTTTCCGTTTTTAACTCTCTTCCACTGTTCAAGCCGTTCCCTTATAGAAAGAGCGCTGTGAAATACAGCTATATCGCCGCCGTATCTTTTGCAGAAGAGTGAGATAGTTTGCGGAGTAAGACCAATCTCGGGAACCATAACGATAACGGCTTTCCCTTTATCAACTACCTTGTCAATAACGCTCATATAAACAGAGGTTTTTCCGCTGCCGGTTACGCCGTAAAGAAGAGAAACCGATGCTTTGTCCGACAAAGCAAGAGCTGTAAGCTTATTAAAAGCATCGTTTTGCTCATCGGTCAGTTTTATCTGTGTTCGTTCCCCTTTTTTTTCGGCAAAATCGGGCAGTTTGATTACTTCCTGCTCATAATATTCGGCAACACCGTTTTTAACGAGTGTGTTTGTAACTGCAGGCGTAAGACCGGTAAAATAGCAGAGTTCTTTTACGGATGCCGTTTCGATGTCTTTAAGTACATCTACTATCTGCTGCTGCTTCTGCGTTAACTTCTTATCTGTTTCATCGGAAACAAGACGCACCATTTTAACTGACAAATCGCCGAGATTGCGCACTGCATCATAACTGCAAAGAAGAAATCCTTTTTTTACCATATCGTAAAGCAACGAAGAATCATTTTTAATTCCTAATGATTTAAAAATGGAATCTGCTTTAACATAAACCTTTCGTTTATACAGCAAATCGAAGATTTCTTTTTCAACGCTGTCTAAATCAGCGGTTTTCTCGGGTTCAATTTCCGGATTAATCGCATAAGACGCAACCATTTTGTGGTTGATTCCCGTCGGAAGCATAGCTTTTGCGGCTTCATAAAGAGTACAAAAAGTCCTTTCTTTAATCCAGACGGCAAGAGAAAGCATCTCATCATTGAGAAGCGGATTTTCATCAAGCACTTCAGTGATTTTTTTTAATTTTTTGCCATCTGAACTGTCGGTGACTTCAAAAATAATTCCGAGACACTTCTTGTTTTTTATTCCGAAAGGAACAGTGACTCTGCAACCCTTTTGAGCAACATCTTCAAGCGATTCGGGAATGATATAATCAAACTCTTTATCAAAGGTAAAAGTTGCAGCTTCAACAGCAACCTTTGCATATTTCATTTGAACTCACTCCCCTGCCTGATTTTTATTTAACAATCAGATATTTCTGATTTCTTCGGGCTCAACGATAACATATTCACCCTTAATGATTTCGTCAATTGCAACGCTGACAGGCTTTTCTGTCATAATAATTTTATTTTCTTCTGCATGCTCTGAAATTTCTCTTGCTCTTTTAGCAGTTGCGGTAACAAGAGAATAACGGCTGAGATGATTTTTAAGAACACCTCTTAAATCGGGATTAAACATTGTTGATTACCTCACTTAATAATTTTTTATTTCTTACGGTTTTAAGTCTTTCGGCACTGATTATGGTATTTATTCCTTCAACAGCCTGTTCAACCGTATCATTAACAACTATATAGTCATATTCCGATGCTCTTCGCATTTCTTCACGGGCGATAACAAGACGGTGATTTACCGTTTCTTCATCCTCGCTGTTGCGTCCTCTGAGACGATTTTCAAGAACTCTTATAGAAGGCGGCATGAGGAATATGCTTATTACATTGGGATATAATTTCCTGATTTTTTCGGCACCCTGAACCTCGATTTTAAGAATAACAGCTTTTCCGTTTGAAAGCATTTCGTCAACAGGTTCTTTAGGTGTTCCGTAATAATTATCGGCATATTCTGCAAACTCGAGCATTTTATTATCGGCAATCTTCTTTTCAAAATACTCTCTGTCAACAAAATAATAATGAGTGCCGTCTATTTCAGCATCTCTTTTTTGACGGGTAGTCATTGATATTGAAACCTTGATATCATCGCGGTCCTTGACAAGCTCATTAAGAACGGTGTCTTTTCCCGAACCCGAAGGACCTGAAAGAATAATAAGAATACCGTTATTCATTATTCATCATCCTCCTCTTCGTCAAGCTCGTCCATATCATCGTTAAGTCTGTTAGCAACAGTTTCGCTCTGAAGATAGGTTAAGATAACATGATCGCTATCGGTTATTATAACAGCTCTGGTGCGTCTGCCGTGGGTTGCATCAATAAGCGTTCCTTTTTCTTTACATTCCTGAATTATTCTCTTTATCGGCGCAGATTCAGGACTGACAATCGCAACAAGTCTGCTCGCATTTACCATGTTACCGAAACCAATATTAATTAGTTTCATTGCATTCTCTCCATTATTCTATGTTTTGAATCTGCTCACGGATTTTTTCAATTTCTGCTTTGATTGAAACCACTCTGCGTGCAATTTCAACATCCTGAGCTTTGGAACCTATTGTATTAGCTTCTCTGTTGAGTTCCTGAACAAGAAAATCCATTTTTTTGCCGACCGCATCACTCTGGTCTAGGAATGAGCGGAGCTGCGAAATATGGCTGCGGAGTCTTACCGTTTCTTCTGCAACGGCAATTTTATCGGCAAAAATTGCGGCTTCAGTCAGAATTCTCTGCTCTTCAATGTGAGCATCTGCAAGAAGCTCTCTGAGACGACCGAGAAGCTTTTCGTTATATTCCGCAACCGTTTCGGGTGAACGAACTTCAATAAATTCAACATTGCTGATGATTTCATCAAGTCTTGAAAGCACATCCGACTTAAGTCTTTCGCCCTCACGCTCACGCATGGCAATAAAGCCTTCAAGAGCAGCCTGGGCAACAACACTGACAGCATTCCAAATTTTATCTTCATCCGCAGCCTGTTTGCGCACCGTAAAAATATCGCTTACTCTTGAAATATCGGAAACTTTAATGTTATTTTCAAGTCCGTATGTTTCGGAAAGCTCGTTATAAGCATCAAGATAACCCTTAACAAGAGAATGATTAAGGCTGATAACTGTATCCGGCTCTTCTACCGCTTCAATCTGAACATAGCATTCCATTTTACCACGGGTGAGCTTGCCGTTAAAAAAGCTTTTCAGTTTTTCATCAAGAAATCCGTAGCTTCTCGGAAGCTTTGAGGAAAATTCAAAATATCTGTGATTAACGCTTTTAATTTCAACTGTTATATTCATACCGTCTACAAGCTGCTGAGCTCTGCCGTAGCCGGTCATACTTTTTATCATCGGTTAAAACATCTCCTATATTTCAAAATGGTTTTGAATGAGGACAGGAGCATCCCGAAGTTAATGCCTCGGGAATTTCAACACTCATCACTTCATCGCCATCAAAACCAAGTCTTTTAAATGCTGCACAAAAATGTGCCTTATCGATTTTGGCAATATACGCATTTTTATTTGCGGCAAAATTCATTGCTGCTCTTGCAAGTCCTTCAATTATAATATCGTCCTCACAGCGTATTTCTTCAAATTTCATGTTATATCCGTCAAGTGAGAAGGTGCAGAATCCAAGAACTGCATCATTTTCAAAAGCTTTCATTTCGAATAGTGCACCATTCTCAAAAGGAAGAAACTTAATCATTTAGAGCCTCCCCCTGTTTTTATTCCTGCTGCTTTAAAAAGGCTTTCTACCTCTGCAGGTGTAAGGTCACGCCACTCACCTGTTTGAAGCATTCCGAGCTTTACGGGACCAACTGCTATTCTTCTGAGCCTTGCAACTTCAAGATTCAGAGCTTCGCACATTTTGCGGATTTGCCTGTTTCTGCCTTCATACAGCACGATTTCAAGAACCGCTCTGCCTTCTTCCTTTGAAAGAACATGAACATCGGCAGGTGCAGTCATTCTTCCGTCAATTTCAATGCCCGTTGACAGAATATCAACCTGCTCTGCTGTTATACAGGGACGAACAGTTACGCGGTATGTTTTTGGAACATGTTTTGAAGGATGCATCATAGCATTTGCAAAAGCACCGTCGTTTGTCATAATCAATGCGCCTTCGGAAACTCTGTCAAGTCTGCCGACAGGATAAATTCTTTCCTTAACATCCTTTACAAGCTCAAGAACGCATTTTCTGCCCAAATCGTCATCGGTTGTTGTTACATATCCTCTAGGCTTATTAAGAAGAATATATCTTAGGCTGCCTTCCTTGCGGATTTTTTTTCCTTTAACAACAACTGTATCTTTTTTAGGATCAATACTGTCGCCGATCTGAGCTACGGTTCCGTTAACCTTTACAGATCCGTTTTTTATCATTTCTTCTGCTTTGCGTCTTGACGCGACGCCTGCTTCAGAAAGAAATTTTTGAAGCCTGATTTTATTTTCGGCCAATTAATTCACCACCGAATTAAATAAATCTTTTATCTTTTTTACAAAATCTGAGAATAATCCTTTTGGCGGTTCCTGAACAGCTTCTACAGGTTTCAGAAATACAGAATCGATTGTAAGAAGTGGAACTTCATCTATAATACTGTGCTCCGAATAAAACACTGCCGTTCCGACAATGGAATTTTCGGGTACGGGAGCGTATTCGAATGATTTCAGCTCAATTCGGCAAAAACACTCCTCTCCCGAAAGCCATTCGGGATTATAAGCGAGCTTAACGGGAACAGAAGGCTTATCACCGCCTGAAATTCTGAGAGACACACCTTTTAAGTTGCAGTCAATCAATGCTCCTTTATACTGTGAAAAGCCATATTCATACATTGAAATATGGTCGTTCCAGTCATCGGGCGCATTAAGCGTTACTGCAACAAGTGTTACTCCGTTTCTTTTTGCAGCACTGACAAGACATCTGCCGCTTTTTTTAGTGAAACCCGTTTTGATTCCGACTGTATCCGAATACTTCCAAAGAAGCCTGTTATGATTAGTAAGCGTTCTTGCATACGGTGGATTTCCGTAAGTCAGCTTCGCTTTTTTCTTTGAGCAAATATCTGCAAATTCGGGATTCTTAAGACACTCACACGCAAGCAATGCCATGTCATATGCAGTTGAATAATGATTTTCGTCATCAAGTCCGGACGCTGTAACGAAATTTGTATTATTCATGCCGATTTCAGCTGCACGCTCATTCATAAGCTTTGCAAAACCTTCCTGATTGCCGCCGATAACACACGCAACCGTATTTGCCGCATCATTACCTGATTGAAGAAGCATGCCGTAAACAAGTTCAATCATGGAAACGGAATCACCCGGAATAAGACCCATAGATGTTCCTTCAACAGAAACCATTTCTTTTGTAACAACAATTTCCTTGTTGGGAGTTGCTGTTTCAAGAGCAATAAGTGAGGTCATTATTTTAGTTGTGCTTGCCATAGAAAGCTTTCTGTCAGAATTCCTTGAGAAAAGAATCTCTCCGTTATCGGCACACATAAGCACGGCACTTTCTGCCGAAACTCCAACCTGAGCGAATGCAGAAAAATCAAAAGCAAACAAAGACACAAAAGCAACCAATAAAGCAATTATTCTCTTTTTCAATTATCTCATCCTCACATATATCAAATAATAATATATATGCGGATAAAATGAATTAATAATACACTGAAAATTAAACAGTAGTTTCAGCTGATGACATATAATCATTGATTGCGTTGTCAACAGTGTTATCTTTATTCTTGAGCTGACTGATAACATCGGTTGCCTTATCAACGATATCGGGAACCATGCCGATAACTCTTTCAACAGAGCCTTCTGCTGCGTTGATATATTTAACTGAAACGCTGCCGTTATTAACAACAAGAAATGCTACGGGAGAGATTGTTATGCCTGCACCGCCGCCACCGCCGAAGAGCTCCTGATTGCTCTTTGAGGGGAAATCTGTTCCGCCTGATGCGAAACCGTAAGTAACCTTTGATACAGGAATAATCTGAAGAGTTTCGCTGATTTTAATGGGATCGCCGATAATAGTGCTGACATCAACAAGATCCTTTATCTTTTCAATTGATGTACCGAGAATTCCTGATGCTGACTGTTCTTTCATTTTGTTTTCCGCCTTTCTTTAATATGATTTAATTATTTATAATCTGCTTTTCCACCACAGGCTTTGAAGCCTTGCTGTGCTTAAGCAGTTTTATAACCACTTTGAACAAGAGTTCAAATGCAACGATTATAACGGCATTTATAAGCTTAATCGGCCTCACGGAAATCTTTGTGTGAAGCTTTGCATTGTTATTGCCGTAAATAAAATCGGGATTAATTTCAAGACTGTATTTTTTTATTCGCATCGTGCTGACAATAAGTCCCATTGCAGGAAATACAGCCGAGCATGTTTCACCGTATTTTATTGCAGTCTGCGCCGAATCGCCTTTGCCGACAGTCATCGAAATATAAAGCTCCTCAAAAAGAAACGCTCTTCCGATTCGTTTGAACATTCCGCCAACAGCTTTTGCGGCATCCTTTATAAGCTGAGCAACTCCTTCAACGCCTCTGTTGCGGTAAAAACGAACAAACATATTGTCCTGCTTTTTCTTTTTGGGCTCCTTAACTGTTTCATTTTCATCCTTTGGCTTTTCTTCTTTGGGTTTCTTTTCTTTTTTATGTTTCTTTTCTTCTTTCGAAGGAAGAATATTAAACTTTAAGAATAACCAACCGAGTGAAAGCTCAACATCATCTTCATAGTGAACGGTGACAACAAATTTTACCGAGAGCAATAAAATTATCAATGCAATAATACCTAGTATGATATAAAGCGCTGTCAATTTATCTCCTCCTCATCGCTCTGGAAAAAATTTCTTATTTGTTCACCCTGTTCATTATCAATTTCATCGTCAGGTTCCTGACCGATTTCAGGCTTTTCGGGAAGCTCGGGTAAATCGGCAAGAGAAGATAAACAGAAGCACCTGAGGAAATCAGGAGTAGTTCCGTAAAGCAACGGTCTGCCCGGAAGATCAAGTCTGCCTTTTTCTTCAAGCAATCCTTTTTGACAAAGTGTTGCAACAACACCCGAGCAATCAACACCTCTGATTTGTTCAATATAGGCTTTGGTTACGGGCTGATTATATGCAACAACAGCAAGAACTTCAAACGCCGCAGGAGAAAGCGGTGCATTCTTTTTCATATCAAGAACATTTCTCACATGCTGAGCATATTCAACTCTCGAGCAAAGCTGATATTTGCTTCCGAGACGAAGCAGACATATTCCGCTATGACGCTCATCAAGACTTACCGAAAGCTCCCAGAGAGCACCCGATACAACCTCGGCATCGAGCTCAAGTGCCTGAGCAATTCTTGAAAGCTCAACAGGCTCACCCGAAGCAAAAAGAATTGCTTCGCACGCTGCACGGATTTCCTCATTCGTCAATTTCAATACTCTCCTCTCCGCCTTCAAGCAATGTTATTTCAACATTCTCTCCGTCACCGTCAATCTGAACTCTTTTTGCTTTTGCCATTGCCAACAAAGCAAGAAATGTTGCGACCATTTCGGAACGGGATTCCGACTCTTCAAAAAAAGATATAAATTTATGTTTCTTATTGTTTTTGAACTTATCAATAATAAAACCGATTCTTGATGAAACGGAAACAATTTTATGAGCAACAATTCCTCTGAACGCCTCGATAGGCGGCGGAAGCTTGCGCTTGCCCTTACCGACCGCAGCAAGATAAGCCTTGAAGATTTCAAAGGGTTCGTGTACTCTTGTGTATGTCATGTCAACCTCAATTTCTTCAGGAGGTCTTGAATAAAACTCAAAACCTTTTGCCTGATTTTGAAGTTTACCGGCAACCATTTTACAATCCTGATATTCGGTGAGCTCGCCGCGAAGCTCTTCAACAAGCTTTTCGGCTTCTTCATGCACAGGAAGAAGTGACACGGTTTTGATATACAGAAGTCTTGCAGCCATTTCAAGAAATTCACTTGAAACCTCAAGATTGTCATCCTGCATTTGACGGACATATTCAAGATACTGCTCAATGATTTCCATTATGGGAACATCATTGATGCTTACCTTCTTTTTTGAAATAAGCTGAAGAAGAAGATCCATAGGTCCTTCAAAGACCTCCAGCTTATACTGTAGTTTTTCCACGGAATTAACCCCTTTCGGTTATCAGGTGAAAGGTAAAAACGGAAGTCTTGCTAAAAAATCAATGCCCATCATAACAATTCCACTGATGAAGCTGAGAGGTTTATCAAGAACACCGAAAACAATAAGAGCAAAAATGCCGAGAATGATATATCGCTCATACTGCATGATTTTAAAATAATATTTTTGAGGTATAAGAAGATTGGCTATTCTTGAACCGTCAAGCGGCGGTATGGGAATAAGATTAAAGACTGCAAGGCTTACATTAATCTGAGCCGCAACGCTGAAGAATATCATTGAAACCTGAGCAACAAGACCTCCGCCGCCGGAAACGATAAGCGAACATCCGTTGGCAAGTATCATAAAGAAAAGTGCCATAATAAGATTTGCAATCGGACCTGCAAGGGCAGTCAGTGCCATCCCCGATTTAGGGTTTTTGAATCTTCTGGGATTAACAGGAACGGGTTTGGCATAGCCGAATCCAACAAGAAAAATCATAACTGCGCCCATGATATCAATATGAGCAAGTGGCGCAAGCGTAAGTCTGCCTTTAAGTCTCGGAGTATCATCACCAAGCTTTGTTGCAACAAGCGCGTGAGCATATTCATGGATTGGAAGAGTGCAAAAAACAACAAACACTCTTGCAAGCAGATTCATCAGAACATCTACCGAGAATCCGTTTCTCAATAAATCAAAAATCATTTTATTTCCTTTCTGAGCCGATATAACCTATAACCACTCTTTTAATTCCATTAAAATCGGTCAATGAATATGTTTTACCGCAATGAGATGAAAAAATATCCTCAATTTTTTCTGCCTGCCCCTCTCCGCATTCAACAGCAACTACACCTGAACAGTTATTAAGCCATTTATTGTTTATCGCTCTGTAAAAGTCAAATCCGTCATTTCCGCCGTCAAGTGCCATAGCAGGCTCAAACAAAACCTCGGATTGAAGCGACGAAATATCGTTGCTTTCAATATAGGGTGGATTTGAGAGAATCAAATCAGGCTTGGGTAAACCGAATTTTTCAAAGCCATCAAAAATATCTCCGCGAATGGGTACTGCATTTTCACAGCCGAGATTACTAAGGTTTTTTTCAAGATAATCAAATGCATCCTCTGATTTTTCAAGAAGAAAAACTTTTGAATTTGGAAAATGTTTTGCTACGCTGAGTCCGATACAACCCGAACCTGAGCATAAATCAAACACAACAGGATTCTTTTTATCTTTTAGAAACCCGAGCGCAAAATCAACAAGGATTTCAGTTTCGGGTCTGGGAATAAGAACTCCCCTGCCAACTGAAAAGGTTTTACCATAAAAATCCCATGATCCGATAACATACTGAACAGGTTCACCGCTTGCTCTTCGGGTTACCGCATCAATATATCGAACTGCTTTTTCGGAATCGACTTCAGCATCCGAATGAAAAAAAATATACTCTTTAGCGCATTCAAAAACAGATTCAAAAATCCACCGTGCTTCATTAATATGATTTTCAATTTTATATTTTTCAAGCAGGGATGTCCCCTTCTTCAGAAGCTCTGCAACCGTCATTCTGCATTCTCCGAATCAGTTTGCGGTTTTTCTGGTATCTCTCCGCTAAGGCACGCTTTCATAGCTTCAATTGCAACCTCTATAATTGCGTCGTCGGGTTCTGCAGTTGTTATTCTCTGCATAAACAGTCCGGGGGCAGAAAGAAGCTTTGTCAGTTTATTGGGATATTTACCTGCAAGCTGAATAAACTCAAAACCGATACCCATAATAATCGGCATAATCAAAAGCTTTACCGCAATCCATATTGCTCTGTTTTCCGTAAGTTCAGGGAAAAGCACGGAAACAACAGATGAAATAAGAATACTGAGAAGAATTGTTACAAAAATGAAAGCAGTACCGCATCGAGGATGATAGCGTAGCTCTTTCTTTATGTTTTCAACGGTAAGCTCTTTTCCGTGCTCAAAACAGAAAATGGTTTTATGCTCCGCACCGTGATACATATAAACCCTGTGAATTTCTTTCATTTTTGAAACGAGATACATATAAAGAACAAATATAATAACTCTGATTGCACCTTCAAAAACTGCTCTCCATGCCGAAACTGCACCTGAAACAATTTTATCATTAATAAAGTCAAATACAAAGCTGGGAAGCCACATAAAAAGGACAAAGGCAAGACCGATGCCGAGAACAGCGGATATTCCGCCTATAACAGCCATCATCTTGGGTCCGAAATGCTCGGTTATCCATTTATCAAGCTTTGATTCGCTTTCTTCTTCCAAGTCAAGCGAGGTTTTTTCGGCAGATTCCATTATAAGCTTATAGCCAAAAATCATTGATTCAATAAATGAAACAACACCTCTAATTAAAGGAAGGTTAAAAATCTTGAATTTTTTTCTGACAGAAACAAAATCTTTCATCTGAGTTTCAATTGTACCGTCAGGCAGACGAAGCGATACGGCAGTACCCTTCGGACCTCTCATCATTATTCCTTCCATGAGCGCCTGACCGCCCACGGCTACATAATTACATTTCTTCTTTTGGTTCATCCGATTTTATGTCTCCTTCCTTTTCAGATGATTCGCGTTCTGTTCGTTCAAGCGGAATGGTTATTTTAACGGTTGTGCCTTCGCCGAGAACGCTGTCGATATCAAGCTCTCCGTTATGAAGCTTTATTATTTCATCGGCAACCGCAAGACCTATGCCGGAGCCTCTGACGGTTGTATTGGCTTTGAAAAATTTTTCTTTAATATGGGGTAAATCTTCTGACGAAATTCCAGCTCCGGTATCACTGACGGAAATTACAAGCGTTGCTTTATTAGGCATTTCGGCTAAAACCGTAATTTTTCCGCCGTGAGAATTATATTTTATTGCATTATCAAGAATGTTAATGAAAACCTGCTTTATTCTTGCGGCATCACCCATTGCGGGAGCAGGAGTTCTGGGAGCGTTATAATCCATCTCAATGCCTTCGCGCATCGAGCGTTCTTTAAATGCGAAAACAACCTCATCAAGCTCGGCAAGAATATCAATTTTTTCATTTTTCAGCTGCATTCTGCCGCTGCTCATTCTTGAGAAATCAAGAAGCTCTTCAACCATATCGTTAAGCCTTGAAGCCTCGCTGATTATGACGCCCATTCCCCTTTCGGTCATGGCAGGATCAGTATCACCAATTTGAAGAAGAGTTTCTCCCCAACCTTTTATAGCAGTAAGAGGGGTTCTCAATTCGTGGGAAACAGTTGAAATGAAGTCATTTTTCAATCTGTCGGTTGCCGATAGCTTGGTTGCCATATCATTGATTGTTTTGCAAAGGTCGCCAAGCTCATCGTTATAAGGATAATGATTTATTCTGGCTTCAAGGTCGCCGCCCGCAATTCTCTTTGCGGTTTCATCAATAGATTTAACAGGATTAACAATTGACCTTGTGAAAAATGTTCCCGAAATAACAACTAGCGAAAACAAAGCAATGCAGGCTGAAACAACAAGCAGACAAATTCTGATAAGCTGTTCATCAATAGCATCCATGGAAACCATAAATCTGACTGCACCACCGTGAGTTCCGTTGGGATAATCATATATACAGGTTGAAGCCATTATTTTTTCACCTGAAGGAAGCTTACCGGTCCATTTTGCACTTCCTTCACCGCTGCTGAGCGCCATGGTATAATCAGGCATTTCAACCTCACCTTTGATTTCAAAACCGCTTGATGAAAGAATTATATTTCCGTTGCTGTCAATAAGCCATACAGCCATAGTATCTTTATCGGGAAATGTTTCAATAAATTTTCTGCCTGCGGATTCAAATCCGTTTTCGGAAGTATCACCGTAAAGATTAAGGCTTGAAGCGATTTCTTCCGATGAATAGGAATCAAGAGTAATGCTTGCAGCACTGTAATAATAATTATAAAGCGAAAACAGGAGCGCAAAGGAAACGGCAACAAGAATAAGAATGACAATTGATGCAACATTCAAAAACCATCTTTTGGCGATGCCGACAAATTTCATACCGTTCCTCCTTCCGCTGATTATCGTTTAAGCTTAATCAAACAATCCATTTATATCCAACGCCCCAGATTGTTGTTAAATGCTTGGGCACTGAAGGCTCTTCTTCAATTTTCATTCGAAGACGCCTGATATTGACATCAACAATTTTTTCTTCACCGAAATATTCATTACCCCAAACTTTATTGAGAATGTCAGTTCTGCTCAGTGCAGCACCGGGATTGGTAAAGAAATATTCCATCATCTGAAATTCAACCTGAGTAAGTTCTATATAGTCGCCGTTTTTGGTGAGTGTTCTGTTTCTGATATTTAACTTAAAATCACCAAGTTCAATAACATCAACGGTATTGGGTTTTGTTTCGTTGCTCATCGCAACTCTTCTGTAGATTGCATCAACTCTTGCAACAAGCTCAGTGGGTGAAAAAGGCTTTGTAACATAATCGTCAGCACCGGTCATAAGCCCTGTTATCTTATCCATCTCCTGAGTTTTTGCGGTTAACATGATTATTCCGATATTGTTGCTTTTCATTCTGAGCTGCCTGCAAACCTCAAGCCCGTCAACATTGGGCATCATAACATCAAGAACCGCAACATCAATATCGCCGTCATTTGCTTCATAAAGCTCAAGTGCTCTTGCGCCATCCTCAGCTTCAACTATCTCATACCCTGCACGGCGAAGATTTATTATTATAAATTCTCTTATGGCAGCTTCGTCTTCAGCAATCAAGACTTTTTTCATATTCTTTCCTTTCTCACGGTAATTTCGTGATTTTAGACTTTATAAAACCTTCATCAATTCCCGATTCAAGACCGCTTGGTGTTATATATACACAAACCGTAGAGTCCTTTTTCTTGACTATCGGGATATATGATTCAAAATTCTTTTCGTTCCATTTTTCGGCTGAAACTTTCATAACTGAAAAAATCTCGTCGGCGGAGTCTCCGCCATCAACTGTTCTGTATACAACCCAGCAGTTATGTGAACTGTAGTTACGGATTCCGATTGTTTTGAGTTCATCGTCATCAAGAAAAATCATATATCCGTCATCATAATTAACGAGGGTGTTTGCAACGGTTTCAAATTCCGTAAGTGTTTCAAAATCACACCAGCGTGTCATATATATATCCTCGCTGTCTACCGTTACAGAATCGTTCCCCTTTTTTATAACCTCAGTCTGCACAGGAATATCAATGACACCGTCATTATTCACATCGGAGCTTGATATCGGTTCAAATCTGAGAGTAACATTGTTGGACATTGTATCGGGATCCAAAAGCGGAGCAACAAGCTCTTTTTTATTATTATCCCAGTAGATAAGCTCTGTTATCATACTGTTTTCGCCTTTAAGAGCATCAAGATAAATTTTCAAAGGTGAATCTCCGCTTGCTTTTTCGGTTTTAACAGAAAGATAGCTGATAATATTTGGGTCAATTTTTGTTTCACCCATATGAACAACAGAGTCACCGGATAACCTTAAAGCTTTCGCCGTTTTTTGAATCACGCCCGAGGTGTTGCTCTGGCTAATATAAAAAATTTCTTTTTTCAAATCCCCATCAAGATCAACAACCTCGCATAAAACGCAGGTCTCGTTGGAAATTTCTTTGAAATGGCCGGTCATATAGGTTGCTCTGTAAACCGACATAATATTATTTGACGAAACGCCTGAGATGCTCCATGTTATAATCAGCTCTTTGAATCCGTCGCCATCCATGTCATCAACAACAGCACTTTCAACCTCATTTCCGTAGCCGTTGAAATCGCCGTTTGAGACCCATTTGCCGGATGCGGTATCGAAATAATGCATTCTGACTACGGTTTCATCAGCACCTGCCTTGTAAAAAATTAAAGCCTCCGTCTCTCCGTCAGAATCAATGTCCTCAACATAAATTGCCGATTTAAGATTACCCTTTTGGGGACTGCAAAGAAGAGCTCCTTTTCCAACAATAGCATTAAACGCTTCAACGAGGTCCTCATATTCTTCATAATAAAGCGGAGGAGAAAGAAGAGCACTCACCGGACGAATTATATCTACCGAACCGCATGACGAAAACATTATACAAACTGCCAGAAGAATACATACAACAGAAAATATTTTTTTCATCAGCCCACTCCTCCTTATAAATTTATTCAAGTTATTATAACATACTGTGTTTCCATAAATCAACAGAAAATATATATAATTTATAAATTTTATATATAAATATTATTAATAAAAAGAAAACCGTCCCGAAGGACGGTTAAGTTTATGAAATTTTAACGGTTGCAATATAGCTTCCGTATGACCAGCAGTCAGCCGATAAAAGTGTTATAGGTACATTTACTTCACCTTTAAATGACTCATCAACATTTTTCAAATCTGCAACGAGAACTATATTTTCCTTATTTAACCTTTCAACAGATTCTTTAGGACCGTAGACTGTCATATGCGTGAAGGAAAGCTCAACAAGCTCCGGCGATGAACCACTCGGAACATTGTTAAAATCAACTTTTTCGGGAACTTCAACCATAGCGGTTGTAACATTCCCCGTATCAACTGTTATGGTAAATTTTTCCGTTCCGTCAAGGATAACGACTCCGGAAATATCCGTTGCATAAACATAAAAAATATTCAGGCCCGAATGGAGTTCCGAAAAATCAATTGAAAATATATCGATGCTTGTTATACCCTCAAGTTTCTTTTCGGGAATTCCGAAAACTGCAGTTGACGGCTCAATTTTAACATCAAACGGAAATTCATTGATATAACCCGAAGGAATATTTACAAAGCTGCATTCTACGGGAAGAGTGGAGATTTTGTAAACCGGAAGTGTTATTTTTATAAACTCCGACTGTCGGTTGAATTTAATATAATTAACGCTTGAACCGTCATTTGTGATTACGGAAAGAGCAGCGTCAACTGTTTTATTTTCCGTTAAAGTTTCATCAACAACTGCACTCGCGAGAACTTTCTGGATTTTATTAACCTGAATTTCAGGACCGGATATACTGACTTTATTCGCTTCCTGAAATATATAATCTCCGAGATAATAATCTTCACTAATCGAATTTTCACTTATATTGATATCAGGCTCAACAAGAAATTCCTTTGTTTTTGAATAATCAAAATATACTTCAATCTCATCCTGTGATATGCCGATGATTTCGTATCCGGGTCTTTCGCTCTTAGTTGAAACCTGCAGCTTAAGAGTCTGAGTTCCCGGAGAACTTACAACTGTCGATGTTGTAACAACAATGTCATCTGCGAGATCATCGGAATCAACTATGTATTTCTGTCCGCTGACATCAACGCTGACTGTGAAATCAGTTTCGCCAAAAGGCATGAGACCGAAATTATCTTCTATTTTTTCGTAATCAATCTGAACAGGTATTCCTGTTTTTGTTTCTGTTACAACAGCGCTGAATTCAACAGATGCAACAAGCCAGAAGCCTACAGCAATAATAACAGAAAAAACAAACAGAAATCTGTTGTCATAAAAAAGATCGCTTATTTTCTGTTTTTTCTTCATTTCTTTATACCCTTAATTATTTTTGTGATAACATTTCCGTCCGATCCGGTTTTGTTTGAAGAATCATCAGTGAGATAATTCATAAGCATCTCGCGAAGCTCTGATTCACTGAGACCTCTGGTGAGGTTTCCTTTGAAAGCAACGGAAACGATTCCTGTTTCTTCAGAAGATACAATAACAATTGCATCACTCTGTTCGCTCATTCCGATGGCTGCCCTGTGTCTTGTGCCGAGGTCACTTGAAATATCTTCACTTCTAGTTAACGGCAAAACACAGCCTGCACTGTAAAGTCTGCCGTCTCTTACAATGGCTGCACCATCATGCAAAGGAGATTTCGGGAAGAAAATATTACCAATAAGCTCATGCGTGATTTTTGCATCAACAAGCTTTCCGGTTTTAATAATATCACCGAGAAGCATTTCTTTTTCCATAACAATGAGAGAACCTGTTTTGGATTCGCTCATACGAAAAACAGCTTTTGCGATTTCAATAATTGCTTCGCTGACCACTGCATTTCTTTCAGCATTATTACCCTTAATAAGCCAGCTGAGACCCGTAAATCGACTTTTGCCGACCTTTTCAAGAATTTGACGAAGCTCCTGCTGAAAAATAATTATGAGAATAATAAAAATATTTTTGAAAACATATCCGAAAATATATGAGCTTGCCTGCATCTCAAGAGCAGTAATCAAAAGATATGAAAACCCTAAAAAAATCAAACCTTTTACAAGCTGAAACGCACGGGTTTCACGGATAAGTTTTATCCCGTTATACAACAGAAATGTTACAAGACAAATATCAAGAAAATCGGTTATTCCAAATTTAAGAGACGGAATTTTCGAAAAAAAATCCGATATATTTTCAAAAACGGTCATAAACTACGACCTACCTTCCTAATAAGTACAAAAAAATAATATCATAAAGAATCATATGTTGCAAATAAATACTGCAATTTTAACAAAAAATTTATTTTTCAATAAGGCACACTGCATGAGCAGCCATACCTTCACCGTTTCCGCTGAATCCGAGACCCTCTTCAGTCGTTGCCTTAACACTGACAAAATCAAACGAAATTCCGCAGGCAGCAGCAATATTTTTTCTCATCTGCTTAATATACGGACGCATTTTGGGCTTTTGGGCTATCAGCGTTGCATCAATATTAACCACTGAATAACCGTTATTTTTCAACACTCCGACTACTTCTTTAAGCAGAAGCAAGCTGTCGGCGCCTTTGTATTTTTCATCGTTATCGGGAAACAAACAGCCAATATCACCGAGAGCAGCAGCTCCGAGAAGAGCGTCGCTTATTGCATGGAGCAAAACATCAGCATCAGAATGACCCAAAAGTCCTTTTTCATAAGGGATATCAATACCACCGATAATAAGCTTTCGGTTTTCGGTTAATTTATGGACATCGTAGCCGTGACCTATTCTGAGCATTCCGCCATCTCCTTTTCAATTTCTTTAACATCATCAAGAAATCTTTCGTATGTTGTTACGCAGTTAAGAACTTTTATCAATGAATTTGCAGATAGCCTCTCAGGAAAAGAGTAATATTTAAGCATTGCAGCTCTTTTTCTGGAACTGTCCTTACCTCCTGCGAAACCAAGCTCATATAAATCAAGCTTTGTTATGGAACGCTCAGGTTCAGGCGATGACTCGCAAAGAACTCCTGCATTGGCAAGCGACTGCATAATAACCTCTTCCGATACCCCTTCCACTCCGAGTTTTCCTTCTTTGGAAGGTTCGGTTTTTCTGCTTTCCTTTCCGAAAATATCGGGAATATACGCATGTATAATATTATTCTGAGCAACTGTTGAACCGATAAAAGAACGGATTTTAAAGCCTGCGGAATCACTGTCCGTAAGCACAAGAATCCCTCTTTTTTCCGCAAGCTTGCGAATCATAAGCTGAAGCTCTTTATCGCGGAATATGCCAAAGCCGTCCGTCTGAATAATCGGAGCATCTATTATATTTGAAAGCTTGATTTTATCATATTTTCCTTCAACAATTACCGCTTGTTTTATTTTAATCATAGCTATCTACCAACTCTCGCAAGTTTAACAACCGTCTGCTCGAGAACAAGTCTTTTATCAAGAGAAGAGCTTTTCAATGTTGCATCTGCCTGTGAAAGAATATCCATGCACTCTCCGATATCCGCAAACGATAGAGATGAACCGTTTCTTGCAGCATTGGTAAGCCTGAATTCTTTTCCGGAATAATTATAATATTTAGCAACATCTTCTGCGCGGTTTCCGGATTTCACGGCTGCTTTTGCACGGTAAATATCGGAATACTGTGCAATCAAAGCACCGAGAATCTGAAACTCATCTTCCCTTTGTTCAAAAAGCAATGACAGTTTTTTGAACGCACTGTCAAATCTTCCGGCTGTTAAATCCTTTATCATGTCAAAAACCTTTGCATCAAGGCTTTTTATGCAAACAGCATCAACATCGCTTTTCAAAACTTCGTTTCCTTCCGCAAATGCGCAGGCTTTTTCGGTTTCGTTAAGCAATGTGCTCAGATCATTTCCGACACAAGATATAAGATATGAAGCAACGCCTTTCGCAAATGGTTTGCCTCTTTTTTTGGCGCCGTTTTCAAGCAGTTTGATTAGCTCTGCAGGCGTTTTCCTGTCAAGCTTTACTGCATTGCCGTATTTATCAAACAGCTTTACTGCTTTATTCCATTTTGCGCCCTTGGGCTCGTGTGCAACAAATGAAAATATAAGAGCACAGTCATCGGGATTATCGGTAAGAAGCTGCTCCAATTGCTCAAAACCGTTGTCATCAAGACTGTCAAGCGGAAAATCCTTAACAAGAACACACTTGGTTTCCGCCATCATGGGAACCGCTTCTGCGCTCTCATAAATATCCGAAATTGAACAGTCTTTACCGTCAAAAGTATGGAAATTAAAATCAGCAAATGAATCATCAACCGTTTTTGAAATAATTTTATCAATATATATTTTTTTAAGGTAGCTTTCTTCGCCATATATCAGATAAGCACCAACGGGATTATCCCTGAGCTTTTCTTTTAAAGCAGTTTCATTAAGAACCGGCATAAAAACTATCCTTTCTTTTTTAGTCACTTCTGTTCGCGCTGACATAACCGTTTTCACTGCGTATAAGAATATTTCCGCAGCCTGCCGTTGCAACGCATCTGGCTCCAAGCTCGTTAAGTTCGTTTTGAATCAAAACACCTCTTAAGTTTTCGGCATTAAGAACAACAAGCTTGCAGTTTTTATTTTCAATATTTTTCGGATAATCATTTCTTGTAATTATTATATCGGCATTTTTAAATTCATCGTGCAGCAAAGAATAATCAAACACCGAATCAAAGCATATCAGCGCAGTCATATCCGAGCTTTCAAAATAGAAACAGTCGGCACCTGCGCATGAAACATGTATGATGTTAAAATTATCCGTTTGAAGTGGTTCTGTGATGCTGCACAATTCACTTCTGTTCAAAAGTAAATCACTGCCGTAAGGCAATTCACCGCACCAGACCGCTTCAGGTGTAATACTTTTCAAGATTTTAATAAAATATGATGCCGAATATTCATCGGAATCAGGAACCACTATGTAATGAAGCTTGTTTCCTGATTTTTCCGTTTCATCAATAATTCTCTCGGCTCCGAGAAACTCCGTTCCTCCGCAGCCAATCAAAACATTTTCGCCGTTTTTTGAGGCAAGAACGGCAGTTCCGTTTCCGACATCAATAATATTAAGCCGTGTTTCAGACTCTCTTGAAACAGATAAAAACATAAGTCCGAAGGTAAAAACAACCGCACACAATGCACATGTAATCGTATAAAGATTTTTGCCCGAATAATTCATTAAAACTGACATTGCGCAGAGCAGAAAAATTCCGCAGATAAGTATTCCGCTGCTGTCACTGTCTGCTCTAAATGTCAAAAAATCAAAATCGGCAAATACCCTTGAAATTTTTATCAGTAAATTGCAGAAAACCTCTGCAGCCATGCCTGAAAAGTTAAAACTTGCACCAAATACCATTCCCCACAATGCAGCAAAAACAGATGCTAAAATGCATACTGAAGCAACAGGCACTGCAAGAACATTGGATATGTATACAGCGAAATTGAACTCATCATATAAATTCATTGATACGGGAATGGTTAATGCCGTTGCGGCAACAGGAACGGTAACTGCGCCGATAAAAGATATTAATACATCAACCAGATAAACATTGTCGATTTTTCGCAGTAACGAATCAATTTTAGGCTTTATATTTTGAGAATATAATATCAAACCGAGTGTTGAAAGCGCGGAAAGCTGCAACCCTGCGGAACCCATAGCAAAAGGATTATATATCGCAATAACGAGAAGCGAAAATCCAAGCGAATTGAGTGAATCCCGTTTTTTCATCAATAAATCAGCCAGAAGATAAATAAGCGTCATTATTCCCGAACGGATTACAGAATAAGTCATACCAGCAATAAGCATAAAGAATACTACCGCAAAAGCCGTAATAATGCATGCAGACTTATCTTTTATATGTAATTTTTTAAGAACTGCAAGAACAAATGACGCCCAGAGTGATAAGTGAAATCCGGAAACACAAATGATATGCGTTAATCCCGAGAGACGGAAATCGTTCATAATTTCCGACGAAACATTACTTTTATCACCTATAATCAAAGCTACCGAAAGCGCTCCGCAGTCACCGGGAACGACTCGATAAACTGAATTTTCAATATTTTTCCTGATATCAACAATTTTCTTTCCAAACGGTTTTTCATTCTCGGGTACTTTTATCACCGAATAACCGTCGCCGTCGGGATAAGCCCCGACAAAAACACCGTTTGCCTTATTTGATGCAAGATATTCTTCAGAAGAAGAACCGAGAATATAAAAAGTAAAATCGCCTTCAACAATATCATACGGTTCAGCATCAGGAATCGCTGAAAAGACAAGACGCATCTTCAAATCGGTTTCTTCTCCGTTGATATTCAAAGCTTTTGCAGTGTAATAGTAATTTCCGTACCGATAATCGGGGTAATCCGTAAGCTGAACGGAAATTTTGCAGGTTTTTTCTGAATAATCAACTGCCGGAAGATAGTAGAAATTAATTTCTGCAAGCAAAAGAATGCAAGCAAGAAAACCCGAAGCAAAAGCACACGGCAAAACTCTGTTTCTTCTTGCTTCAGTTATAAAAAGACTTATGACCAGAGCGACAGCATACAAAATAAAAACGCATGTTATCGCTCCGGTTTCTGAATTAAATAATAACGCTATTGTGAAAAACACAGTAAACCCGATTACGGCAAAAGGACGGGGCATAAAACCACCACAGAGATATTATTTTTCTATAAGAGGAATTACGCCGAGGAAAGTGATGTCGGTTCTTTCTGCTGCATCGCCTTCAGCCAAAACAGCAGCTTTTGCAACAACATTTGCATCAAATTTTGCACAAAGAATTTCAACAGCCTTAAGAGATTCACCCGTGCTGATAACATCATCAAGAATAACTACGCGCTTTCCTCTGATTTGCTCCCCTTCTATTCCGTCAAGAATGAGAACCTGTTCCGAATCGGTTGTAATTGAACGGACGCTGACCGAAACGGGGTCTTTCATATAAAGCTTTGCTTTTTTTCGAACAACAAAATATTTCTTTCCACTCTGCCTTGCCATTTCATAAGCAAGAGGGATGCTCTTGGCTTCGGGAGTTATTATGTAATCAAACTCGGGAAGCTTTTCAAGAAGCTTTGTTGCAGAATGAACAGTCACTTCGACATCTCCGAAAAGAATAAAAGCCGCAATATCAAGCTTATCACTTATAGGACATCTGAGCAGGTCTCTTTCAAGACCTGCTATATTTACTCTGTAATACTCAGACATGATTTATTACCTCCATCAGCCTGCAGGCCATGTGAATTCACGACCGCTCATCATATGGAAATGAATGTGTTTAACAGTCTGGCCTGCGCTGTCACCGCAGTTATTGACGATTCTAAAGCTGTCAAGATTCTTTTCCTGGGCAATCTTTGATGCAACTTCAAAAACATGAGCAATAAGTGCGCTGTTGTTTTCATTAATATCCGCAGCAGATGCAATATGCTCCTTGGGAATTATAAGAATATGAACAGGAGCCTGAGGTTCAATATCATTAAATGCGAGTACCTTATCATCCTCGTAAACCTTTGACGAAGGGATATCACCGCTGATTATTTTACAAAAGAGACAATCCATAATAACACTTCCTTAAATTATTTAATCATGCCCTTAACGATTTCCGCAACAGCATCCATAGCGGAAGAGATGTTGGAAACATCCTTTGTGCCAGCCATTGCGCTGTCGGGTCTGCCTCCGCCCGAGCCGCCTGCAAGCTTTGAAACTTCTCTTACGATATTGCCTGCATGAGCGCCTTTTGCAACAGCATCCTTACCGCATGCACATGCAAAGTTCGCGCTTGCACCGTTAATGCCGCAGATAACTGCAACTGCGTTATCATTTTCCTTAACCTTGTCGCACATTGAACGAAGGTCACCGGGATTTACACCCTCAACTGTTGTAACAACAAGACTGATACCGTTAACATCAATTGCATTACCCATGAGGTCGCCTGTTTTAAGCTGTGAAAGCTCTGCTCTGAGCTGCTCAATTTCCTTATCCTTTGCTTTAAGTTCAGCCATGAGAGAATTTGCCTTTTTATCGAGGTCACTCACATTTGCAAGCTTCATAGCTGCTGCTGTATTTCTGATAAGAGCAGTGTCGTTTGAAATATAATCAAGAACTCCGTAACCTGTTACGGCTTCAATTCTGCGCACACCCGCAGCAACGGAGGATTCGGAAACAATCTTGAAAAGACCGAGCTTGCCTGTATTATCAACATGAGTACCGCCGCAAAGCTCTGTTGAAAAATCGCCTGCTCTTACAACTCTTACAACATCGCCGTATTTTTCTCCGAAAAGCGCCATTGCACCAAGTTTTTTTGCTTCTTCAATAGGCATTTCAACACTTGTAACGGGCAATGCAGAGAGAATAATTTCATTGACTCTGTTTTCAACATTTGAAATTTCATCGGATGTAAGTGCAGAAAAATGTGTGAAGTCAAATCTCATTGCAGTTTCGTTAACAAGCTGACCTGCCTGCTCAACATGAGAGCCGAGAGTTTCGCGAAGAGCCGCCTGAAGAAGGTGAGCTGCAGTGTGATTTCTCATTGTGGTTTCTCTTTCTTTGACGCAGATTTCAGCCGAAACCGAATCACCAACCGAAATTGAATCGCCATCAACTATTTTACCGACATGAAGAACGATTCCGTCGGGAGTTTTATTTGTTGCTGTTACTTCAAAAACAGCATTGGCAGTCTTGATTATACCTGTATCGCCTGCCTGTCCGCCACTTTCGCCATAGAAAGCAGTTTTATCAAGAACAAGTACAACATTTGAATCTGCAGTTGCGACATCTGCTCTTTCGCCGTCAGCTATAATTGCTTTTACGGTTGCATTGCATGCAAAATCGGTATATCCGAGGAATTCGGTTGCTTCAATGTCCTTAAGAGAAGCCTGTCCGCCTTTCCATGCCTCTGCGCCTGCATCCTTACGGGCAGCTCTTGCAGCAGCTCTGCTTTCGGCATAGAGTCTCTTATATTCATCAATATCAACGCTCATGCCTCTTTCTTCAAGAAGCTCTTTTGTGAGGTCAATGGGGAATCCGAAGGTATCCTGCAGTTTGAATGCATCTGCACCGCTGAGCACCTTAGAATCATTGTTTGCAATAATATTTTCAAGAAGGCTGAGGCCTGTGTCAATGGTCTTGTTGAAGCTTTCTTCCTCAGCTTTGATAACTTTAACGATAAGGTCATGCTTTTCAACAAGGTTGGGATATGCATTCGCATTTTCTTTGATAACTGTTTCACAGACATCCGAAAGAAATGTTCCCTGAATGCCGAGAAGTCTGCCGTGGCGTGCTGCTCTTCTGAGAAGTCGGCGAAGAACATAGCCTCTTCCTTCGTTTGAGGGCATAACACCGTCACCAATCATAAAGGTTGTGCTTCTGATATGGTCTGTAATAACGCGAAGAGAAATATCGTTCTTTTCATTCTCGTGATATTTGATTCCGGAGATTTCCATAACATGCTTCATAATGTTCTGGACGGTATCAACTTCAAAAATATTATCAACATCCTGCATAATGCATGCAAGGCGTTCAAGACCCATACCAGTGTCGATGTTGCAGCTCTTGAGTTTTGAATAATTGCCGTTGCCGTCATTATCAAACTGGGTAAACACAAGATTCCAGAATTCAATATATCTGTCACATTCACAGCCAACCTTGCAATCGGGCGAGCCACATCCGTATTTTTCACCTCTGTCAAAATAAAGCTCTGAGCAAGGACCGCAGGGGCCTGCGCCATGCTCCCAGAAGTTATCGGCCTTGCCGAATCTTACCATGTGATCTTCGGGAATACCGATTTCCTTAGTCCAAATATCATATGCTTCATCATCTTCAAGATAAACGCTGATATAAATTCTATCTTTGGGCATTTCCATAATTTCAGTACAGAATTCCCATGCCCAACGGGTAGCTTCCTTCTTAAAATAATCACCGAACGAAAAGTTGCCGAGCATTTCAAAATATGTGCCGTGTCGTGCAGTGATACCGACACTTTCGATATCGGGGGTACGGATACACTTCTGGCAGGTTGTTACTCTGTTTCTGGGAGGAGTAAGCTCACCTGTAAAATACTTCTTCAAAGGAGCCATACCTGCATTAATCAAAAGAAGACTCTTATCGCCCTGGGGTACAAGTGAAAAACTGGGCATTCTCAAGTGTTCTTTTGACTCAAAAAAAGCAAGATATTTCTCTCTTATTTCGTTAAGTCCCATCCATTTCATAATATTTTTTCCTCCTATGGAGCTTTCAGCTCCGCATAATTTATTGAATAAAAATAAAAAAAAGGTGCAATTCATCAATTCGGCAATGGGACGGCTTTATGCCGCGGTACCACCCAAATTGTGCACATGCACCACTCAACACCCTTAACGCAGGCAACGCCGCCGTTCATCACGGCAGAGCTCGGGGGCGGCCCTAATTCGCTTTTTGCCCGAAAACCGTTTCAGCAACTCGGATTTCTCTCTGTAAAGCAAGCGAAGAATTCTTCCCCGTCAAGGCTTCAATATAATATATGACATTGCTATTATAACACCTTTAATACAATTGTCAAGCAAGCATTCCGCAACCGAAACAAAATGAGACGGCTGCGGATGCATATGATTTTAGTTATTCTTCAACTGCTTCAAGATTGCTCATTGCAACCCATGCAAACTCACCGTCATGCTTGATGCAAAGCCAATCATTTCCGTTATCAGCAGCCTTTGTTGCGTAACCTATTACTGTGTCACCGTATCTGAGCTCACCAACAAGATCATAACCGGCACCTGCATCGCTTCTGATGTTTGCACCGTCATCGGAAGTAACCTTGTATTTTCCGAGTGTTGTATCCTCAGGATTCTCTTCAGGGCTTGTTGACTGCTGCTCAACAACAGTTATATTAACACCCTTGAATGAAGCAACAGCATCACCGACAAGGATAACACCCAACACGCCATCTTTGCATGCGATAAATACACCGTTGCTGCCGGGCATGATATTATCATAATCAAAAGGAACAACTTCCTTGTTTTTAAGGTTGATAATACCCATCTGACCGTCTTTTTTAACAGCAACAAGACCGTTGGTTACAGGTCTGCAGTAATCACATGCTGCAGCTGCACCAAGCTGAAGCTCATTAACAGCTTCATATTCGTATTTAATCACTCTCTTGTCGTCTTCCTGACTTACATAGCCCCACTTATCATCTTTTCTTGCGGCGGCATAACCCTCAAAATAACGGTCACGCTCATCGTAAGAAACATCGCCCATTGAATCTGTATCAATTGAATGAGCTGAGTGAGGAGTCTGCGAAACAGTAACAACTCCGTTGAGAATGGTGAATTCATAAGATTCATTACCGAGCTTTACAAGGCTGTGATAGCTGTCACGGCCTGAATAATCTCTGCCGCTGCTGCAACGGTCAAATCCGTCATAATAAGGCTGAAGAATCACATTGCCCTGATAATCCAGAAGACCGTATTTACCTGTTGTTTTTGATTTGAAGTAGCAGCAGTTTTCATCAAGATAAACTATCTCTTCACACTCTGCAAATCCGCCTTCTACCCACTTATAGCCGTTTGCGGAAACTGCCTGTACCTGTGTTGTTGAAGCAATGTTTGAATCGACGCTTGAAGTACCGACATCAGGCTCGCCCGAGTTACCGGTAACAATTGCAATAATAACAATAAGAACAACAAGCACTGCGCCTGCAATACCAATAAGCTTAGGGCTGATTTTCGGTAATTTCAAGCCGGATTTCTGATTCTTTTCGGGAATATCCTGTTTTGGCTCAGCAGCAAAACTGTTGAGTGTTTCTTCGGAAACTGAAGGAATATTATCGGAAACTTCAAATGCGGGAATATTGAGTTCTTCAGTATCACCTGCAGCATTTTCGTTTTCATCTGCAACAGCTACTTCAGCAGGCACCTTTTCACTTTCAAGAATTTCATTTATCTTTTGCTTAAATGAAATAATATTTGAAGGTTCAGAAACGGTTTCTTCTGTTTTCTGCTCTGTTTCAACAGAAGAATCTTCTTCGGATGCAGATACTTCTTTGACAGACTCAGCAGTATCCTCTGCTTCGGGTACATTTTCTGCAGTTACAACAGGCACTGCAGGCTTAGAAGCTTCATATGCATCAATTGCATAAATAAAAATATCTCTTACAGCAGAATTATCAATTGCAGTATCAACTGCTTTAAACTGGAATATCCTTGTTAAAACAGGAAGATTTTTTGTCTGCTCAGATGAAGCCTCTATTCCGCAGAACGCAAGAATCTCAGCGCGAGCTTTTCCGAGAAGAGCGTTTGCCGTGCTTTCGGAAACACCAAGAAATTTTGCAAGAGCAGCCACAGGCATTCCGTTATTATAATGAAGAACAACAGCTGTTCTGAGAACAGGCTTTAACGATGCAACTGCCTCAAGAATTTTAACACAGCTTTCTCTTTCGCCGAGAACGCTTTCGGGAAGGAAATCAGAAGAATTTTCTGCGGTTCCTGCCTCTGCATCACCAAAAACAAACTTCTGGGTTTCTTTATAAACTAAAGCAACATTCTGTTTCATCCAGATTTCAAATGCTTCGGGTCTCTTGAGCTTGTCAATAGAACAAAAAGCCTTTGCATAAGCTTTTTTGGTTATTTCTGCGGCAGAACCGTCGCCGGCAGAAAGTGTATCTGCAAGAAAATATGATGCTTTCAGTGTTTTAGAATAAAGTTTAGCCATTGCATCGGTATCGCCGTTACATGCAGCAGCAACATATTGAATAATATTCTCGCTCACCGGTTTCCACTCCAATCAATATTTGTATTTTAAATCAAAAGTAGCCTATTATTACAATTATAATGATTTTATACCACATTTGGTGATTTGTCAAGCAAAATAACCAATATTATGTCAAGATATTGTAATAAAAAATCACGAAGACTCAAATGCCTTCGTGATTGAATTATATTAAGTTTCAGCAAATGGCGTACTGATTCGGGTAAGCCTGAAATTTACAGGCTCACGGTTACAGTTAAAACGGTAAACACTCATAACAAGACCGATTGCAAAATAAACGCAAAGATTGGATGAACCTCCCGCGCTCATAAAAGGAAGTGTTATACCAATACTCGGAAGAAGCATCAGGCACATTCCGATGTTAATAATAACCTGCGATGAAAGCATAAATGCTGTTCCAAAGCAAAGAAGACTGCCTGTCAGATTTCGTGACATTTTGCCGACAGAAACAGTTTTGATAATAATAAATGCAAATACCGCAAGAAGCGCAATGCAGCCGATAAAACCGAGTTCTTCGCCGACAACGGTGAAAACCATATCACTTTCGTTAACAGGTACGCCTGCAGCGGATTGAGTATAGGTACCTTTAAAAAGTCCGTCACCCCAAAACATTCCCGAACCGATGGCATTAACCCCTCTCTGCTGCTGATATATAATGTTATTATATACATCTTCACTCAGCGCTGAAGGAAAATAAATCGCAAGAATTCTTCTTTTATGGAATGACGCAAGAAATTTTGTCCAGAGCAAAGGCATAACAGCAACAACCAAGCCGATTGCAACCGCAAAATAGCGTATCTTTACTCCTGCAACATACATCATGCCAACAAACATCAGCGCAAAAATCATCGCTGAGCCAAGGTCATCGGTTATAATGATAATTCCGATAGGAACAAGCGCATGAAGAGTCAATAAAAGAATATTTCTTATGCTGTTTATATTATCCTTCACTGCGTTTACATGTGCGGTAAAAGTTACAATAAAACCGATTTTTGCAAGCTCTGAAGGCTGAAAATCCAAAGAAAATCCTTCTGTCTGAATAATCGGAAGCCAGCATCTTGCATCGGGTCTGTCCTGCGTACCTTCACCGAAAGGAAACAGAAGCAACAGAAGCAGCAGACATGCACCGCCGACAAGCGGCCACAAATCAACAATTGCATCGTAATCAAGAAGAGAAATGAACAAGCATATTATAATACCTGTACCTGCGGCAATAATCATTGCCAGGCAATCTCGGCTGATTAAATCTCCTGCTTCAATGGCATCGTTTCTTGTTGCACTGTGAACCATGAGTGCACCGAATGCAGAAGTTAGAATACAAAGAAAGTAAAGAAGAAAGTCGGTTTCTTTAAGAGCATATTTAATTGTACTTTTCTTGCCCATAAAATCACCGCCTTCAAATTATAATTACAAGTTAATAATACGCCTTTACCCCACAGATATTCTGTGGGGTAAAATTTAAGATTTAATTAGTTTATCTCGTCAAAAAGAGTGAGATAAGCATTTGCAACATGGGCACCTGCCTTGGGACCGGTTGAAACGATTTCTTCGTTTTCAGTAAGATATGAGCGCCAGTCATTTTCTGTCATCATATAACCGATCTGGTCATTTGTAACGCCGAAAACAAGAAGCTTTTTATCCGTAACATCATCAAAATAGGAATAATTCCATTCTGTTCCGTCCCATGACTGCTCAGCTGTTACTGCGCCGCCGTATGCGATTTCGGGAGCAAGCTCACCGGGAATAATTGCTATGGCAAGGTCTGTTCCGAATTCGGCATAGCCAAGCTCGGTAGCTGTTTCGTAATTAAGTCCGTTCTTTACTACAGTGTTGGTAAGAAGACCGCCTCTTGCAGCAAGCTTAAAAATACTGTTATCTACGGGAACGAAAAGCTCGGTGTGTCTGATATTAAGAATCGGAGCAACCATTTCATCGTTTGTGATTGAACATGCAACCTCACCAAGAAGAGTTCCGTAAGCAACAAGACCTGCGTATCTGTCGCCGTATTCTGCTTCAATTGCGGGATCTCTTACGAGATCTTCGGGATAATCAGAGGTAATTGCAAGCTCAGCTCCGAGAATCATCATAAAGTTTGCGCCTGCATTTTCGTTGATGTATTTTTCCATGTAATAGGGATAGTCGCCTGTAAGGACCGTACCTGCTGCGCCGTGACCAACGCAGTGAACGGGGATATTGACAATCCATGTTTCATCTTCATTTGCATCAGCAGGAACAAAGCGAAGTCTGTTAAGATTGCCGTCAAACACCTGAGGATCGCGCTTATCGTAAATGTAATCAGCCATATCAACATTGCCGTAATAGAGATTGCCTGCCTTCATGTCCTTAACAGCATCAATCATTGACTGAACAGCAACTTCATAAAGGTTTTCCATATATGCTTTGTTTTTACCGCTGGGAAGCTCAATGCCAAAAAGGTTCTTGATTGATGCGGTAAAGAGAGCACCAATGATATCACCGTTAAGACCGAAAGTATCTACGCAGCTGTGCTGATGAAGAGCAGAAATGTTGATGCTGGTAATTTCAAGATTCTGTGAATCGGCATAAGCCTGGAATTTTTCTCTGATAACTCTTACTTCGTTGTTTGCAAGACCGAAAGTGTCAACACCTGCAAAAATGCTGATTCCTCTGCCGTCTGAAATTGCAACGGTTCTGATTTTCTGATCATCATACTGAGCTGTTGCAAGCTTCTTTGTAACGGAAAGGCTGCCGCCTACATAGTGCTCATCTTCAAGCTCTTTGCCTGTAAGAATTGATGCACTTGAATAGCCGAGAGTCCACTGTGCGCCCTCAGCAGGTGCATCAAGGAATTCTTCAACACTGTTGCCTTCATAGAAATTCTTTGATTCATAATCATCCTTGGAAACAAAGCTGCGGGGTTCAACAATAAGAGATGCGATACCTGTTACAAGAGTGTCGAGAACACCATCAACAAAACGGTAGAAGCCTCTTTCGGTATCTGAAGTTCCGTCTGCTGCCGAAGCAGGAATAGCAAATGCGGAAAGAATAACCGCAAAAGCAAGAATGAGTGATGTTAATTTCTTTGCCATGGTAAACCTCCAATTATTTAATCAATATTTTTAAGCTCCATATCTCCGAAGCTTATAAGCTTTTTTCTGCGCATGAATTCCGAAACTGCAAACGAAATAATTGCCGGAGCAATAAAATGCATAACAGCAATTTCAATAATAACGATTGTCGGGTCAACACCGGAATCAACCATTGAAGAATAAGTCATAATCGGACCTACAAGACCCGATGTACCCATTCCTGAGCCCGATGCATAGCATGTCATCTTTAAAACTGCGGAAGAAATCGGTCCGAGAACCGCACTCGCAACAATTGCAGGAATCCAAATCTGCGGATGCTTGACAATATTGGGCATCTGGAGCATCGAAGTGCCGACTCCCTGTGCAAGAAATCCGCCGAGTTTGTTTTCTCTGTAGCTTGCAACGGCAAATCCTATCATATTGGCGCAGCATCCGACTACCGCAGCACCGCCTGCAATACCGGATAGATTCAGAATTATTCCGATAGCCGCTGAGCTTATCGGAAGAGTAAGACATATTCCCATTACAACCGAAACAACAATACCCATAACAACAGGCTGGCGTTCTATTCCCCAAGTAATGATTTCGCCTATATATGTAGTAACCTTTGATGCCGGAGGCCCGATAAGAAGCCCTGCAGCGCAGCCCGCAATAATTGATGCCGCCGGAGTTATTAAAATATCAAGCTTTGTTTTTCCACTGACAAGCTTGCCTGTGATAATAGCAAAAAATGCACCGATAAACGCAGCAAGAGGATCTCCCGGTCCGGAATAGAGCATTCCTGCCTCGGTTATCGCTGCGCCTGCAAGAAGCTTTGATGCAAATGCGCCAACCATACCTGCAACAGCTGCGGAAACACCCGTAAGGGGCGATGACTTATATTTAAATGCCATTCCGACACCAATGCCTGCACCTGTTAATGATTTTGCAACCGCAGAAATATAGATAATATAAATAGCGATATTATCGGAAAAAAAGTTTCCGATTTGTTCAAGAATGGTTCCGATAATCAGCGTTGCAAACAAACCGAGAGCCATTCCAGAAAGTCCGTCAACAAAAACAAAATTAAGAATTTTTTTAAGCGTTTTCATTTTCACCAAGACCCGTTTCACCAATCAGCAGATTAATTGCGTTTGCATAAGTGTCACCGATAAATTCAGAACCGTTTGCATTGGGATGAACTCCGTCCTCAGACCAATGCAAATCATCCTGACCTATGCTTGCGGAAGCAAACAGCCCATCAAGCGGAATATAGAAATCTGCAAATTCCTTTGCAAGTTTTCTGACTATATCAATTTTAGGATTCAAATCAACCCTGAAATATTCTTTATCGGGAGCAAAAAGAAGAAACGGCTCAAGCATAAGAATTTTTGCATTGGTTTTTTCTTTTATCTCCGAAAGAATTTTTCGATAATTGGACTCAAAAACATCGTTACCGAGCCATTTTCTGTTATGCGCACGGTGCCAGGTGTCATTAACACCGATAAGAATTGAAACAATATCCGGCTGAACATCAATAAAATCAGTCTGCAATCTTTCCACAAGATCTTTAGTCTGATTTCCGCTGATGCCGAGATTAATGAATTCAAAATCAATGTCCGGGTTATCCTCTGCAATATATTTTGCAGCATAAAAAGGATAGCCTTCTCCGAGATTATGATAATCCGAACGGTCTCTGCCGGCATCGGTTATGGAATCTCCCTGAAAAAGAATTTTCAATATTTCACCTCAAAACTGGTTTTTAACTTTTCTTAAAATTTCAATGATTTCTATATGCTGCGGACATGCCTTTTCGCACTTGCCGCACTTTTTGCAAAGAGAAGCATTCGACTCGATTTCAGGAAAAATTTCCTTAACGAGCCTTCTACCGCCTGTTGTTATATTATTAAACGCTGAAAACACCTTAGGAATCAAAACACCCTCAGGGCACGGCATGCAATATTCACAGCCGGTGCAGGGAACAAGATTCATTTCATCATATGCTTTTTTAGCATCCGAAAGCATTTCAAGCTCCGACTCGGAAAGCATGCCTGGCTCCGCCTTATCGGCATAACCGATATTATCGCTTACCATCTGCGTTGAGCCCATACCGCTAAGGAGCATTGATACCTCGGGTCTGTTCCAAATAAAGTCTAGAGCCCATTCAACTGCTGATTTTTCATTTGAGAGCTTAGATAAAATTCTTTCGTGAGGTAAAGCAAGCTTACCTCCGAGAAGCGGCTCCATAACAATAACGCCGAGACCCTTTGATGCTGCATATTCAAGCCCTTCGATACCCGCCTGATAATCAACATCAATATAGTTAAGCTGAATCTGACAAAATTCAAAACCGTCATATGCATCAATGATTTTTTTGAACACCCACAGATCATCATGGAATGAGAAACCGAGATGTTTGATTTTTCCCTGTTCTTTAAGCTTTTCGAGCTTTGGAAGAACATCAAATTTTAAAACACGGTTTTCCCATGAATCGTTGTTCACTGCATGAAGCAGATAAAAATCAATATAATCGGTATCCAGCTTTTCAAGCTGTTCGTTGAAAATTCTTTCAACATCTTCTTCGCAATTAACTTCACCGAGAGGAAGCTTTGTTGCAAGATAAGCAAGTTTTCTGTAGCCGTCTTTCAAGGCTTTTCCGACAAGTCTTTCGCTGTTGCCGCCATGATAAAAGAATGCAGTATCAAGATAATTGATTCCGTTGTCAATGCCGCAGCGAATCATTTCTATTGCCTTCTCTTCATCAATTCTGTCCCCATCGCCGTCAACAACGGGAAATCTCATGCATCCGAAACCGAGCACCGAAACTTCAACGCCTGTTTTTCCCAACGCTCTGTATCTCATTTATTTTCTCCTTAAGAATTTTCTATAGATTTTATTAATTATATCACAAACTTCTTATATTTACAAGAATAAATAAGCTGCTGAACGCAAAAATATTTATGAGGTGTTAAATATGATTGATTTTAACGGAATTCCCCAAGGATTCGGAATGGCTCTTTCGAGAAATGAAAAAGCAATGAACACATTCTCGCATCTTAACGAAAACGAAAAGAAAAGAATTGTAGACCTTTCAAGAAGCGTGCGTTCAAAGGAAGAAATGAACAGACTTGTCAGCAAGCTTGAAGGCGGAAAAAATCAATTATTCTGATTCTGCGGCGGTTAAATACCGCCGTTTTTTATTCCGTAAAGATTTTAAGAGAATATTTGCCCTGCCTTAACGCTTCAGCAACATCCTTTGAATTTTTCACATAATCTTCAAAGTAAACGCCGCCAGGCTCCATGGTGTCGTTACCATGGAAATCAGAACCGGAAAGCATTCTGTGGGAATATTTCTGAGCCCATTTATATGCAATGTCGTTGCTTGAATTGTGATCTCCGTGACCGTTATATACCTCAACACCGTCAAGAAGCGACTGATCAATAACCGTCATATTGCATCTGAAGGGATGAGCCTGAAACAGAATCAAACCATTCTTTTCAACAACGGGACGAAAATCCTCAAGTGTTTCATAATGAGCAAAATCATCTGAAAAAATAAAGTCCTCATCAAAGCCGTAAAGAAGATAATCGTTGTCATTCTCAAGAAAACGGATTTCCATTCCCTGAATAACATGAAAATTTTCATCTTCAAATGCTTTGGCAGCCTTATAACCTTCCAGATATTTTTTTGCCTGCTCCTCGTATGTTTCACCGTGCTTTTTGAACTGGCTCGCATGAACATGATCGGTAATGATTATGCCGTCATATCCCAGCTTTTTGTATCTGGCAACAATATCCGCCGCTCCTACCCTGCCGCATGAGCTTGATTCCTTTGTATGAACATGAGTATCAAATAAATAACCTTTCATTTTGCCTTCCTCCTGACGAAAGACATTATATACCTCTCTGCTTGGATATTCAATAGAAAAGTTGGATTTTTCTTACTCAAACCGACAAAATTTATCACTGCGGCAGAGTTATAATCATCATAGAATATGGGGGGATAAATCTGAATACGGTTATTTATGCCGACATACTGTTAATCATCAATCTGATTGTAAATTATCTGCTTTTGAGGGTATGCTCTGCTGTCACAGGCTATGAGTTCAAAACATGGCGACTTCTTGCATCAGCTTTAATAGGCAGTTTTTTTTCATTGGTGATTTTTATTGATAAAATATCTTTGACTACCAATATACTTATTAAATCCGGCTTGTTTCTCATTATGATATTTACTGCATACGGAAGCAAAAATCTGAAATCATTTATTAAATGCTGCGCCGCATTTGCACTGGTAAATTTCGGTTTTGCGGGTATTATGCTGGCACTGTGCACAACAATTATACCTGATTTAGCAATCTATAAAAACGGCATTGTTTATTTTGATATCAGCATTTTTACTCTGACAGTCAGCACGCTTGTCTGCTACTGTATATTCAGCATAATATCACGATTAACAAAAAGCAAGACACCGCAAAAAAGCATTTACTCAATCAGAATTTGCTACGGACAAAACATGGTTGAAGGAAAAGCTCTATTTGATTCCGGGAATACACTTTGTGACTGTTTTTCGGGAAAACCCGTAATAATTGCTGAAAAAGACTTTATAAACAAACTCTGCAATGACGATATCACATCAATGAAAAACTTCAGAATTATTCCGTTTTCAACAATTAAGGATACGGGCGCTCTTCCTGCTTTTCTTGCTGACAAAGCAGAAATCAGCATAGACGGAAGATGGATTGAAAGCAAAGATACATATATTGCAGTAACCGAAAAGAAGATAATTTCAGGTGCATATTGCGCACTATTCGGCACTCCGTTTCTTGAAACGGTTGAAAACCATATTAAAGGAGGCACTGTTAACATATGATAAAAGAACTGTTTCGTAAATTATTTTTTAAAATTCAGTCAAAGATGTTTGAAATTGAGGTTGACTACATCAACGGACCCGATACGCTGCCTGCACCTCTCAGCACTGAAAAAGAAAATGAATGCCTGAAAAAATTTGAAAACGGCGACAGGGATGCGCGCGAAGAGCTGATTGTTCATAATCTCCGTCTTGTTGTTTACATAGCCAAAAAGTTTGAAAACACAGGAATACCCATTGAAGACCTGATTTCAATAGGAACATTGGGGCTGATAAAAGCAGTCAACACTTTCAGAATTGCAAAAAACATAAAACTTGCTACATACGCATCAAGATGTATTGAAAATGAAATTCTGATGTACCTGAGAAAAACGAATTCACTCAAAGCGGAAGTTTCTTATTATGAGCCGCTGAACACAGACTGGGACGGAAACGAACTGCTTCTATCCGATGTGCTTGGGAGCGAACCGGAGGATGTATATAAAGATATAGAAGCAGAGGATGAACGCAGCAGACTTTACCGAGCAATCAATTCACTTAACAAAAGAGAGAGAATGATAATGACTATGCGCTTCGGTATCGGCGGCGGAAAAGAATTCACTCAAAAAGAAGTTGCAGATTCACTCGGAATATCGCAAAGTTATATTTCGAGACTTGAAAAAAGGATAATCGAGAAAATTAAAAAAGAGGTATAAAATAATTGAACCGACCTGACGGTCGGTTCTTTTTAGTCGATTGATATTTTCTTTTCTTCTCCGTTAAGAATTCTGCGTATATTCGGAGCATGCTTTACCGCAATCATAACAGCGCAGGATGCAGCAAAAACAAAATGACACTCTCCCCTGCTGCCGCTGAAAAAATATGCAAGCAGCGGATAAGCAGCAGCACAGATTCCCGAGGCAAGAGAAACGATTTTTGTCAGAAATACAACAACCGTAAAAAGTAAAAGAAGTATAAGCGCAACAAACGGCATTACACCCATTGCCGCACCTGCGGCAGTTGCAACACCTTTGCCTCCTTTAAACTTAAAAAATATTGGAAATATGTGTCCGAGTTGAACAAAAAAGCCTGCAAAAAGAATGCATTCATAAGGTGCATCAAAAATCAGAATCAAAAGTCTTGCTGCTGTAACCGAAATCAGACCTTTTGAAAAGTCAAGAAAAAAGACAATTGAGCCCGCTTTTTTTCCGAAGGTTCTGAGCATGTTTGTTGCACCTGCATTTTTACTTCCGTAATTTCTTATATCAGAAGAATAAAACTTTTTTGAAACAACTACGGCTGAACTCACGCTTCCGAAAAGATAAGCAAAAACGGATACTGAAATTAAATATACCATAATATCACCCGAGGATATTATGCCCAGCAAAAAAACAGTAACTCCTGAAAGAGTTACTGTTTTCTAACAATTACATTACAGAGTCAATAATGCCTGCAAAAACTCCTGAAAATTCACCGAGAGCAAGCATAACCTTTGCAAGGCTTTCTGTGATAATTGCAAAAACGCTGATAATACCTGCATCGCTTGCAAAATCGCTGTTTTCAAGCGCAAAACCGTTGATTGTTACGGATTCGCTCTCAAAATTCCATGTATCAGATTCCTTAACTGTAATCATTCTCATGCCTCTGGTCATTTCCTTGCCGTAAGAATCAAAGGTTGCACCTGCGGTATTGATAATTTTGATACCTTTAAGCTCTGTTTCATATGTATTGATATGATCATGACCCGAGAAAATGCCAAGGATATCTCCTCTTTCAACCATTGCATCAAACTGTCCGTAATTATAATAACCGGGACAAGGGAATTCGAGAAGGAAGCCTGTGAAATTGTTTGTTCTGGGAAGGAATGAATAAGTTTTGCCGTTATATTTCGGAGTAAGCTCGCCCATATCAACCGATGACTCATAGAAAAGAGCATCATAAACATCGCCTACAACAATATGCTGGAATGCAAGTGCAGGAACTTTCTTTCCTTCTTTAGCTTCAAGAGCTTTGCTTGTGTTCTTATACCATTCAATCTGATCTTCACGAACGCTGTCATAACCAAGACCGTCATCTGATTTTGAACCTGAATCGAACATATAGAGTGCAAATGCGGTGCTGTCATTTTTTGATGAAAGAACAGGAAGCATCTGTGTTCCGCAGCCATGGAGTTCGGGAACTTCGTCATATGCAAGGCAATATTTACCGCCGTGCTTCTGATAAATAACAAGAAGCTCATCGTTAGGCATACGACCTTCATGGTCGTGATTACCGAAAACGAGAGTAAAATAAGTTTTGTTTTCAACAAAAACATTGACAAGCTCTGCAATCGCAGCATCAACATCGGCTTTTTCGGGAACAACATTATCGCCGCCAAGAACAACGATATCGGGCTGATATTCTTTAAGTGCAGCATCAATGAATTTGAGCATCTTAGGCTCTGCGGGATAATCGTCCTGACAATCGCAAAGATGCATAATTTTAAATTCACCGTTTTCATCAAATCTGAGAGTTGAACCTGTTTCTGCAGCGCTTACCGAAATGCATGCACCGATAACAAGTGCAAGAGCGAGCAGTGTAGATAAAATGCGTTTTTTCATTTGGATTTACCTCCTGTAAAAGTAATATTTTCGCTGATTATTTTACTCCAAATATTTCTTAAAGTCAACTGTATCTAATTTTTTATTGACATTCATTCTCAAATATGTATAATGATTTAAGAGTTATTCTCAAATCTGAGGTGAATTTGACAATGAGAGTTTATCACACACAGCAAAGAAAGATATTAATTGATTTTCTGCAGAAAAACAGAGAAAAATCATTCACCATTGAGGAAATAATCAATTCAATCGGTGAATCGGGTATAAGCCAAAGCACTGCATACAGACTCATAACAAAGCTCTGCGAAGATGGAATAGTCAAGCGTACCGTCAGAAACACTGGCAGAAGCTTTGTTTATCAGTATATCAACACAGAAAAATGCGAAGGCCATCTTCATATGAAGTGTACAGGCTGCGGAAAGGTTTATCATCTTGACAGCGGCATCACATCAATTATTCAGAATGACATAAAAAATTCCACCAGTTTTGAAATCGACAGTCACACGGTTTTGCTCGGCAAATGCAACACCTGTAAGGAGTAAAAAAATGAAAAAAATATTATCAATTATTCTTGCGGTGATTTCCGCATCGCTCTTTCTATGTTCCTGCAACAAAAATCTGACAAAAACAGACGGATTAAGCATAGTTTGCGCTGCATTTCCGCAATATGATTTTGTTAAAAATATAATCGGTTCCGAAGACGGATTAACTCTTCTTCTTGACGACGGTGCAGACCTTCACAGCTATGAGCCTACAGCTCAGGATATCATCAAAATAGCTTCTGCCGATATTTTTATTTACGGCGGCGGAGTTTCGGATGAATGGGTTGACGGAGTGCTTCAATCTGCAAATAATCCCGACCTCAAGATAGTCGCAACTATGGATTTGGTTGATACACTTAAGGAAGAATATGTTGCAGGTATGCAGCAGGAAAACCATGAGCACGAACACCTTGAGGCTCATACGGGAAATCACGGAGAAGAAGATGAACACATCTGGCTTTCACTCAGAAACGCCGTTAAAATCACCGAGTCGCTCTGCGAAACAATTTGCGAGGTTTATCCCGAAAACGCAGAAACATACCGTGCAAACGCTTCGATTTATAGTAAAAAGCTAATTTCTCTTGATAATAAATACAATTCCGTTATTGAGTCGGCATCAAGAAAAGTTATTCTTTTTGCCGACAGATTCCCCTTCCGATATCTTACCGAGGATTACGGACTGACATATTTTGCGGCATTCGCAGGATGTTCCTCCGAAAGCGAAGCAAGCTTTGAAACTATGGCATTTCTCATCGAAAAATCAAAAGAACTTTCACTTCCCGTTATTCTTACCATTGACGGTTCGGACGGCTCGCTTGCCGAAACTGTTTGCGAAGCAACGGGAGCAAAAACTGCCGTTCTAGATTCATGTCAGTCTGTTTCATCGGCTGATATTGCAAACGGTATAAGCTATATCGGCATAATGGAAAATAATTTTGAAGTAATCCGGGAGGCACTCAACTGATGGCTCTGATAAATGTAAACAGCGTTTCACTCGGATATGAAGGCAAAGCTATTGTTACAAACCTTAATTTTTCGGTTAACAAAGGCGATTATCTTTGCATTGTCGGTGAAAACGGCTCAGGTAAAAGCACGCTGATGAAAACGCTGCTCGGTCAAAAAAATGTTCTGAACGGTAAAATTGATTTTTCCGACGGTCTTAAACAAAATGAGATTGGTTATCTTCCTCAGCAGACTCAGGTTCAGAAGGATTTCCCTGCCTCGGTTAAAGAGGTTGTTCTTTCGGGATGTCTTAATTCCTGCGGAATTCGTCCTTTCTACTCCAAAAGTCAGAAAAAAAGAGCTGCCGATATTATGGAAAAACTCGACATTTCGGGTCTGGCAGGCTGCTGCTACAGAGAGCTTTCCGGCGGACAGCAGCAAAGAGTTTTGCTTGCCCGTGCTTTATGCGCAACCAAAAAGCTGCTCGTTTTGGACGAGCCTGTTGCAGGTCTTGATCCTGTTGTTACAAAAAATCTTTACAGATTAATTTCCGATTTAAACAAAGAAGGGATAACCATAATCATGGTTTCTCACGATATTCACGCCGCTATTGAATTTGCAACGCATATTCTTCATATCGGCAACAAACCATTATTTTTCGGCACAAAAGAAGATTACAAGAACAGTGACGGCTGCCACTGTTTCATATGTGACGGAGGTTGTGAAGAATGAATTTTATTGAAACACTCGCCTCCTATTTCAGCTATCCGTTTGTCAGATACGCTCTGATTGCCGGAGTTCTTATTGCGCTTTGCGCCGCTCTTCTCGGAGTCAGCCTTGTACTAAAACGATACTCAATGATAGGTGACGGCCTTTCGCATGTTGCATTCGGTGCAATTGCCGTTGCAACCGTTATGAACCTTGCTCCGATGACTGTTGCATTGCCCGTAACAATTGTTGCCGCAATAATTCTTCTCGGACTCAATGAAAGTTCAAAAATCAAGGGCGATGCGGCAATAGCAATGATATCCGTCGGCGCACTTGCACTCGGATATCTGCTACTTAATATTTTTTCTGCTTCATCAAATGTCAGCGGAGATGTTTGCACAACCCTTTTCGGCTCAACATCAATTCTTACGCTTTCAAAAACAGATGTAATTTTGTGTCTTGTCCTTACGGTTATTGTACTCTTTGTCTTTATTGTTTTTTATCACAAGATTTTCACTGTTACATTCGATGAAAATTTTGCTTCGGCAACAGGAACAAACACAAAAGCATATAACATGCTGATTTCTGTTATTACCGCAATAGTAATTGTTCTTGCAATGAATCTTGTCGGTGCTTTGCTTATTTCTGCACTTATTATCTTCCCTGCCCTTTCTGCCATGCGATTATTCAAGAGCTTTCTTTCAGTTATAATCAGCTCTGCAGTAATAGCTGTCTTTTGCGCAGTTACGGGAATCTTTATTGCGATTCTTTACGGAACACCGGTAGGATCAACAATAGTTGCAGCTGACCTCGCTGCATTCGTTTTTTGCATTATACTCGGAAAAATTACAAAGAAATCATAAACAACAAAAAACTGCCTTACGGTTCAAAAATCCGTAAGGCAGTTTTTATGCTGTTATTTTGATTTGAAACCTATGCTGAAAAATACACTTGCAAAACGAGCAAAGAAGTCAATTATAAAATCAAGAAACCAATTTTTAATTACTTCTGCGGTATCAAGCTCGGTTATCTCAAAGGATGTTTTCTGCGAACCGGAATAATTGCCGATGCCGACTATCGAAACATAGGCAGTACCTTTGTCGGTATTGTTATAATAATAAACATTATAATCCTTGCCTTCTTTAAGATATTTTCCGTCATCCGTTACGGTTAATGAAGGCTTAATAGCTTCACCCGTATATTTCTGTACTTTGATTTCAGAAACCTTAGCTTTTGCAATGCTCTTTGTTACGATTGTGAAATTTGCCCTGCTCGAAAACTTATAGTTGATTTTCATTTACACTCAGCTGCCGAATAAGTAAATCTGCACATTTTTCATAATCTATGTTATCAAGCAGAAAATACCAATCAACATCGGGCGATGCAAAATCCCTCGCTTCATCAAGCGACACATTATGTTTCGCTTCGCTTGCAATCTGCTGTTTATGCCGCTTCACGAAGTTATCAGCCGTGCGGTAGAGAAACGCCCTCGGATTATCAAAATCCACACCTTCAAGCAGTTTATCATAAAAAACAATAAAAGCTTCCTGCACACAGTCGTCTGCAGCCTCCCGTGAGCCGTCAAGTCGGGCAAGGCAATAATTGAAAAGCTTGATTCTGTAATCGGCATAACACTGCTGCAGCAAAGCATCCGCCTGTCTTTTAATCATTGTCTTCCCTCCTTTTCTGCCTTCAATAAGTAGTCAATTAAAAATCAAAATGTAACACAAAAAATTTCAGAATTCATAAATATTATACACCTTGCTCATTATCTCTGCAATATAACCAGTGCCTTTTGTGCAAGTTATCTTAATTTAAAAATTTTTCAAAAAAACATAGACCAAACAGCATTTTAAATCGTATAAAAAACAGAGAAGAAAAAACGGAGGTGTTATATGAACAGTGAAACAAAAAAAACAAGGGTTGCCCTTGACCGCAGGCATTCCCTTGATGTTTCTGTCAGTGAATTAAACAGGACGGTTATTGCAGAACTGATTACAGACGGAGGCACCCCGAGCTTTATTTATGCCGAAAAATTCGATTCTCCTTGCAACTATCTGAAAACAGCGATTAAAAAAGGCATTGTTTATCTGAACGGGAGTAATTCCGTAATGGTTTACAATGAAAAGGAAAATTTTGTCACCTTGAATGCATAAGTATATAATGATATAATATAAAATGGAAGATTATATACAATTTTAAAATAATCGGTGAGTATATGGATTTTGAAAAAGAAAGAATTGCAGAACTGCTTAAAGAGTTGAAAAGCGGAAACAAAGAAGTTTTTGAAGAATTTTATAAACTGACAAGTCCGAGAGCATATTTCATTGCCCTTAAAATAGTCCGCAACGAGCATGATGCTGAAGATATTTTACAGGAAAGCTACATAAAACTGCTTGAAACAGTTGAATGCATTGACCCGGGCCGAAATTTTATGGCTTGGTTTTATAAAATCGTGGCAAACAAAAGCAAAGATTACCTTAAAAAGCAAAAGCCTCTTGTTTTTGACAGTGATGAGGAAGAAATCATCGAATCTCTCCCTGATGAAAGCCCTCAGTTTTCGCCCGAGGAAAATCTGAATCAGGACGAGCTTTGCAACGAAGTTATGGCAGCAATTGATGAACTGACCGCCGAAAAGCGTGCATGCATAATGATGAGATATTTCGGCGAGATGAGCGTAAATGAAATTGCCGAAAGCCTTGAAGTACCTGTAAGCACGGTAAAGAACAGACTCTTTACTGCAAGAAAAGACCTGAAAAACAAATTCGAAAAGAACGGCTCAACAACGCTTTACAGTGCCGCACCCGTCGGTGTTATTGCATGGGCACTCGGAAAGAGCGCACAGACCGTTTCTTCAGCATTTGCATCAAGTGCGGCATCGGCAGAAATTCTGGCAGGTGTCGGTACGGCAGGCGGAATAACCGTTGCGGCATCATCGGCTGCATCCTCAGCTGCGAGTGTTGCAGCAACAGGAACAGCTGCAGCTTCAACTACTACGGCAGCAACAACAGCTGCTACGGTAACAACCGCTGCTGCTTCAACAACGGCTTCATCCGCTGCAGTTGCTGCGGGAACAGGTATTGCTGCAAAGGCGGCAGCACTTTCGGTTGCTCAGAAAATTGTCATCGGTACAGTTACGGCAGGCGTTATCGGAGGCTCTTCAGCAGGAGTAGCAACAGTTGTAAAAAACAACAGCACTCCCCCACCCGTTCCAACGCAATATATTATCGAGGAGGTTACCACCGCACCGTCACTTTCAACCGAATATGTTTTTGAATTTTACGAAACAAAGCATGAAACAGAAACAACGAAAGAATCAGAGGTAACAACATCAAAGCGTGAACCGACCGCAACAGTTGCAAATAACAAAAAAGAAACAAAAAATGTTACCAAGGAACCTCCGACTAATCAGTATTCCAAGCCTGCAAAAACGCGGGCTAAATCAACCAGGCGCGATTATTCGCTAAATAACACAACAACCGTAATTTCAACAACACAAATAACTACAACCCAAACAAGCACAACTTCTGAAGAAACAGAGGAAACAACGGAAGAAACAACAACAAAGCCCATTACAACACAAAGAACAACAACGAAAGCTCCCGAAACCACAACAAAGCCTGAAACAACCAAAGAGGTTACAACAACGCAATCCACAACGCAATCATCCGCAACGCTTATAATTGAGGTTACGGATTTTGACAACAATGTTGTTGCAACGATAACTGAAACGGTTGATGCCGGAACGGAGATAACCCGTGATTATCTTGTTGCTCTCGTGAGCGCAAACGGCTATGAAGCCATGGCAGGCGTTTACGGCGACGCGATAGGCACGGTTGCCGAAGGCGGACAGACCTACACATTTACGGCAGAATTGTAAAAGTATTAAACAATAAGGAGGCATACACATGAAAAAAGCATTATCATTATTCCTCGCATTTTTAATGGTTTTCGGCATTACTGCAGCCGGCATAACCGAATCATCATTTTATCATGCAGAAGCATCACAAAACGCATACCTCGAAGACAACTTTATGTATGAGGTTGTTGACGGAAACGCAGTAATAATTGATTATGTCAATAAAGAATCGACCGATGAAATCTTCATCCCCGAAACCCTCGGCGGATATCCCGTAAAGGAGCTTGCTGCGGAATCCTTCAAAGGCTGTCAGTGCATAGCAATTACTATTCCTGCATCGGTAACACTTATTGACTGTCAGGCTTTCGCTTACGATATGCCCAATATTGAAAGATATACTGTTCTTGAAGGTAATCCCAACTATTATTCCGATGAAGACGGTGTTATTTTCAGCAATTTTTCTTATCTCGGTTATCCCTATCTTTTTGCATATCCGAAAAACGCTCCTGCAGAAACATATACCGCTGAAGGCGGAGGCACTATAACAATTGTCGGTGCCTATGCTTTTTCGGAGGCGGCAAATCTTAAAGAGGTTAATTTATGGGGACCTGTAGCCGCTGCTGTTGATAACTACGGATTTTATAATGCAAATAATCTTGAAAAAATTTCTTCGTCAAAGATGTGGGCAATCGGCGACTATGCGTTTGCAGGCTGTTCATCGCTGACGGATGTCAGTCTTGTTCTTGACGGTCCGATTCAGTGGTTAGGCAGGGATGCTTTTGAAGGCACCGCTTTTATCAACAATCCCGATAATTATGACGAATACGGTGTATTTTACTACGAAAACAATCTCATTACAACTCTTCCCGAAGCAGACAAGGTTTATTATGAAATCAAGGCGGGCACCAAATCAGTTGCAGGCGGCGCTTTTAAATGGGAATCACTCGAAGAGGTTTATATTCCCGCAAGTGTTGGCTGGATGTGCTCAAACCCCTTTGTGCTTTGCACAAGTCTTGAAAAATTCACTGTTGACCCGAACGGCAACTGCAAGGTTGACAAATACGGTGTGCTCAGCATTGACGATATGATAGTTGCCTATCCCAACGGCGTTTATCAGACCTGCTATGTTGTTGAAAACAATATTACACAGATTTGTTCTTATGCATTCTATAACAGCCCGATAAAAAATTTGTTTATTCCTGCAACAACCGATATGGGCATGGGTTATCTTGCACTCGGCGGTGAAGGAGTAAGCGATATCCACTTCGGCGGAGATGCAGGTCAATGGGAAGCAATCCGTCATTCCAAAGAAAGCTACGAAACGATAACCGCCGCAGAAAATGTTGCAACAATCCATTATAATGACTATTATACAGCAGAACACCGCGCAACCATCAATAACGGAAATTATACCTCCTGCACCTGCGGTTATACTGCGGAGTATTCTCCCGCAAACGGAGAGTTCCGTGAAAACGGCTTCGTTTATAATGTTGTTGACGGCAATGCGGTAATCAAATCCTATGACTATAAAACCTCAACAGAGGCTTTTGTTATTCCCGATACTCTCGGTGGATATCCCGTTACCGAAATTGGCAACGCTGCATTCAAAAACTGTATGTTCAGCTCTGTTCATATTCCTGCAAGCGTAACCAAAATCCATAATGAAGCGTTTGCCTATGCGCTCAACAATGAAGCTTTCACAGTTGCAGATGGCAATGAGGAATTCACCGCAAAGAACGGCGTGCTTCTTAATTGCTCAGGCATCAGCATTTTTGCTTATCCTCAAAACGCAGCTGCAACCTCATATAAAATACCGAACGGTATTGTCGGAATTATGCCTTATGCCTTCTGCGGCACAAAAAATCTTAAAACCGTCACCATGCCTCAATACAAGCTCGGTGCGGTAAACAGTTATGCTGTCGGCATAATTTATGACTGTGCGTTCATGAATTCAAGTGTCGAAACCGTTAATATCAAAAGCGAAAACTTCATGTGGATGGGTAACGGAGTATTCATGAATTCTCAGCTAAAAGAAATAAGCTTTTCATTTGACAAAGACAATTATGGCTATGATATTAATTTAGAACTTGATTCTTTAGAATTTTCTTTTGGTTATGATGTTTTTGAAGGCACACCCTTCCTTTAAAATGCGGAATATGACGAAGACGGCGTTTTCTATCACGAGAATATTCTTATCGCAACCGAAGATGGCGTCGGCAAAACAAGTTATAATATAAAAGACGGAACAACTGCTGTTGCCGGCGGTGCTTTCAGATGGAGCAATCTTGAGAGCGTTCATATTCCGGAAAGCGTTAAATGCATCGGCAGCTCAGCATTCGGCGAAGCAACAAGCCTTAAAAGAATAAGTGTAAGTGCTGACAGCGAATATTTCAGCGTTGACGATTTCGGCGTGCTTTATAACAAAGATAAAACAAAGCTTGTTGCCTATCCCGTCGGCAGCGAAAACATCTGCTACGGTGTTCCAAGAGGTGTAACCGAAATCGGCGATTTTGCTTTCAACAATGTTCAGAAGCTTGAATGCGTCAACATTCCGCTTGATGTTACCAATATGGGCTATTTCGCATTCGGCATGGGCGGTTTTGAATGTATAACAAATATCCGCTACGAAGGAAACCGTGAGAATTGGGAAGCAATTGAGATTAATGAATGGGGTTCGGGCTGGGTAAGCTATGAAAAATCAATCGTAAAGGTGTTCAACAACTATACCGAGGGCAAGCACACTCTTGCATCTCACACTGTTGATGAGCCCTCATGTATCTGGTACGGATATGATGAATATATTTGCTCCTGCGGATTCACACACAAAATCACCATTCCTGCAACCGGTCATATTCCCGAGGCGGAATACAGAATTATCACTCCTGCAACATGCGAATATTCGGGTCTTGAAAAGCTTTACTGTTCCGTATGCGAAACACAGCTTGACCAGAAATCAATTCCTAAGCTTGGTCACGACAAGGTGTTTGTTGAATATCTTGACCCCACCTGCGAGCTTGTAGGCGGTAACCTTTATAAATGTAACCGTTGTCAGAAGGATGTCTTTGAAGAAGACGCACCCGCACTCGGTCACAAAGTTTCCGAAACAAAAATTTTAATTGAACCCACTTGCACGGCAAACGGCGGTCTTTACTATTCCTGTGAAAACTGCGGCGAGCCCATTGAGCTTATCGAATCCTACGAAGCAACGGGTCATACCGAGGGCGAATGGAAACACTATCAGGATGCAACCTGCACTCAGCAGCAGATTGATATTCTCTACTGTGCAACCTGTAAAAGAGAAATAAAAAGACAGTTCGGTGCAAAAGGCGAGCATAACTATGTTGGTGAAATCGTAAGTCAGGACTGCACAACAGTAATGTGGTATTACAGATGTACCTCCTGCGGAGATTACTACTATGATGAAGTTACAGGCAGCACCGTGGGTCATGTTACCGAAATTATTACCGTTGAACCCTCCTGCACCGAAGCAGGCAGGAGCTATAAGCGCTGCACCGTCTGTGGAGAAACGGTCGGATATATAACGGTGATTGACCCTCTCGGGCATGATTTTGAAGAAACAATCACAAAAGAAGCAAGCTGTTCCGAAGAAGGCGTTCTTACAAAAACATGTTTGGTTTGCGGTGCGGTTGAAGAAGAGGTAATTCTCAAAACCGCCCACACATTCGGCAGTTGGGAATACGAAAGCGGCAACACCTTCTCTGGCTTATGCGCACTTTGCGGTGAGTCTTTTGAAAGCATCGAAGTTGAACTCACCCTTGATTACTCCGAAGTAGAAATCTATAACAAAACATCAAAAAAGATTATTGCAACAGTTACAGAAAATATCACAGAGGATATTGAATTCACTACCTCCGACGAAACAATTGCAACAGTTGATTCAACAGGCAGGATTACAGCAAAAGCTCCCGGTGAAGCAATCATCACTGCAAGAATCAAAAACAGCGATGTAACTGCTGAATGCAAGGTTTCTGTGCTTGCAAGAAGCTTTGGCATTGAATGGATTGTTGACGGCGAAACACTTGATTATTATTTTGTTGAAGAAGGCAGCAAAATTGAAGCTCCCGAAGCACCTGAAAAAGCAGGCTTTGTTTTCGTTGGTTGGACTCCTGAAATACCCGATGTTATGCCCGGCGAAAGTCTGACATTCACTGCTGTATACAACATTGTTTCTCAATCTGCAAATTATGATGTTTCGGCAACTTATTCCGTGGATGCCTTTGATGAACCCGTTTTTCTTGATGTTAAGGAAGTTGAAGACGAAAGAGAGCCCGGCGGCATTTACATGGTTGACGGTCAAAGCTACAATCAGGTCGGTCTTTATAACATTAAAGCTGTAAACAGCAACAGCGAGGTTATTCAGCCCAATGACGGACACAGGGTAACAATAAAGCTTGCACTCCCCTCTGCTTACGCAAACAGAACGAGTTTTGTTGTTTATCACAGATTCGTTGACGGAACAAGAGAACAGCTTTCAACTGCCAAAGGAAATCTCCGAGTTGAAAACGGTTATCTGATTTTTGATGTCAGCAGCTTCAGCGAATTCGAGGTTCTTGCTGTTACATCAACAATCGAAATAACAAAGCTCCCTGACAAAACAACTTATGCATACAAATTGGAAAAAATTGATTTGACGGGTATTGTTGTTACCTTCAAAAACTCTAACGGAACAGTAAAAACGATTGACGACCCGTCAATGTTGACTGTTACGGGATTCAACAACAACAAGCTCGGAAAACAAGTTGTTACCGTTCATTACGGACAGTATTCGGATTCCATGCAGATTAATGTTACCTATTCATGGTGGCAGTTTATAATTAATATGTTAACATTCGGACTGTTTTTCAGATAAGCTCAAATAATCCTTCTTATCAAAAAATTTGCACAAACAAAGCCGGCAGCTCTCCTCTGTCGGCTTTGTTGCAATAAAAACAAACTTCTTGCACAAACGGAAATTCCGTTGAAGTACAAGGAGTCAATGCAATTAAAGTCATAATATTTATTTTATAATTATCAGCCACTGTAAAAGAGGTTAAAATATTGATAACATTCAGGCTTCTCTCTGCTCTGCAAAACACATTCCCCATTCTTCATACATTTTCGGAATATCACAAACACTCTTTCCGTTGGTATCTACCCGAAACGATTCACCTGGGATGTCTTGTGTAAAGGTATCCCACACAGATGTTGTTTATGAAATCAACGAATTTTTCGGTGATTTAAAATCCGATAAAGAAAGCACGGAATTGAAATTCTTTGATTTAGACAATCTTCCCGAAAACATAATGCCGACTCAAATCGGATATATTGAAAAATTTGTTTCAGATAAACGCAAATAATTAAAGCCCTACAAGCTGATTTTGAAATCAACATGTAGGGCTTTTTTTGCGTGGCTTTATTCCGCTATTTTAATTTTAACTCCGAGTTCTTCAAACTGCATTAAATCATCTTCCGAAGAATCGCTGTCGGTGATAATATAATTCAATTTGTTTGCAGGACAAATGCTGATTACAGAATCAAATCCGATTTTTTCAACGGGATATAAACCGTAAACTGTTTTTGAATTGTTTATGATAGCGTTTGTAAGTTCAACACTTCTTGACTTCTGAATTGAAAGACCGAACTTTGCAGAAACACAAGCAGAGGTAACAAAGCACTTATCAAAACGGAGTCTGATGATCACCGACAATGCAAAGCTATCATAGAAACAACCGTTTGCCTGCATTTCGCCGCCTGCAAGAATAACTGTTATATTTTCCTTTTTACGAAGTTCTTCTGCAATTGAAATTGAGTTTGTAACAACAGTACAATTTACTTCTCCGATATTTTGTGCCATAAGATATCCTACACTTGCATTTGTGATATAAACAACGTCATTTTCTTCAATTGTTTTTACAGCTTCTTTCGCTATCGCAAGATAGTTTTCTTTAACTTCAACAACACGCTCATCGGGGGAAAGATTTTTAATTACATTTCCGCCAATTTGTCTTGCAGGAATTGCACCGCCGTGAGTTCTTTTTAAAAGTCCCTGTTCTTCAAGAAGTCTTAAATCTCTTTTTGCTGAGTCATAGCTGATTTGAAATGTTTCCTGAATCTCAGAATTTGATATTCTGCCTTTTTCTGATAAGATTTTGAGGATTTCCTGATGTCTTTCTTCAATAAACATAAATTTTGCCCCTTTCATTAACGGTTATTAACAGTATCGCCGTGGTCACAAGTATAAAATAGCACAATCGTTAATGTTTGTCAAGTAAAATCGTGAAAATATTTGAAATATCGTGAACAACAAGGAAACAACACATAAAATCCATACAAGCTGACCTAAAATCAACTTGTATGGATTTTTGATTTATTGGATTGGAACTTTATGCTTTTGTGAAAACATAATAATTTGTATCATATCCGCCGTAACGGTAATCTCCGCTTTTCCATTCGATTATCATATAATCTTTTTCGTTTACAGTTCTGATTTCATATTCGCAAGCCGACCAGTTCCATTTTCGAAGAAGATAATTTTTTGTCCACACTACGGTATCTTCACCTTCAAAAACAGCATCAGCATAAACGCATCTGCAATTACCGTCGGAGAAAAATTCAATTTCTTTGAAATACAATTCGTCAATAGGCTCTTCTTCCTGCGGAAATTCTGATTTATTGCACAAGAACGAATGAGCCTTCCATTTTCCGATTATTCTTTCATCATTTATAAAAGACTTATTAATATCGTCTTTTCTTGCTATGCTTTCGGCTGAATATCTGTTACCGTCTGATTTTTTCAGCAAAAGATATGTAGGCTTGCCGCCTCTGCTGACCTCTGTTTCTCTGAGGGTTATGAGCATATATGTGCCATCGGATTTTTCTTCAATCTCATATTCGTTATAAGCTGAACCCGTCAGATAAGCATTGCTGATAAAATATCCCTTTGTCCAGCTGTAACCCCAGTATTCCTCACCATCGGGAAGAAAATACAGATATTTTACATCTCCGCCGTAAAAGCCTGTGTTGTCACAAAAAATATTTTGGGCATAATCCTCTTTGACTGCAAAAACACCTTGAATTTCCCATTTACCTATAACACTCTCGTCGTTTACAAAAGGAATTTCCTTTTTAGGCTGCTCTGTTTCGTCACCTAATTTTACAACCTTGCATTTAATCTCGTTCTCACGGATTTCATATTGAGATATTCTTTGATAATCAGCCGCTTTTATTTCGGTTTCCGCAACCATACATAAATCATTTGCGTTATCGTCAGCGGTACGGCTGATAATTGCCGTATTATTTTTGAAAACAATATCTAACTTTGTCATCATAAGCTTGGCCTCCTTCAGATTTTTCATTGCATCGAGAAACTCACTTTCCTTCTGTGAAAAAATTGCTTCAATTTCTTTATTTGTTTTTCTCCCGGAAATAATTTCTCTGATTTCTTGCAAAGAGAAGCCTGCTTTTTTCAAAGCGTTGATTCTGTAAAAAACAAGAATTTGCTCATAGGTATAATATCTGTAACCCGAAAAAACATCAGTGTGTTGGGGTTCAAGAAGCTTTTCTTTATCGTAATGACGAAGAACGGAAATTTTTGTTCCGCACATTTTCGCAAACTCTCCGATTTTCATAAAAACAGCTCTCCTTTGCATAATCTAAGGTACCTTATGTGCATAGTATAAACCTGAAGTTAAGGTGAGAGTCAATACTAAATTTCAAAAAAATTAAATTATGACAAAAATATGTTTTTCATAAGAAACCTCCTATTTGACAAAACTCAGAAAGGAGAAAAGCGAATATATCGCATGGCAAACACTAAAAAAGAAAATGATTTCGGCACGGGAATACCCAATGATGTAATGGAGTCTTTAGCAAGAGCTTTACTTCCGGAAATCAAGGCATTCTACGAAAGCGAAGAAGGCAAAGCAGCCTTTGAAAAGTGGAAAGCCGAAAGAGAACGAAGTACGGATTGATATAAATCTTAATTCGGCGGGGATGAATCATCATCCCCGTTTTCTCATTCTAAAAAACTGTAAGAAATGAAAAATCCGAACGCATCTCCAATCTTAAGGAGAGGGTTCGGATTATCATCTTTTGGTCGGAGTGGCGGGATTTGAACCCACGGCCTCTTGGTCCCGAATCGGAATAGTCACAATAAAGCATAACACCTTCAAACGCAGGAACCTTGATATTCCTGCATCTGAAGGTGTTTTTTGTTGTTTGATATCAATAGAAATTAGTCACTTTTGTAGTCACCTGATGTCGATTTTGAAAAGAAAACAAAAACTCAAATAAGTAATTTGATTACATCAAATGTTAACCCCGTACAGCTGAAACTGTACGGGGTATAAAAATTCAGAATGTGTCTTTGAAAATCGACTGAACAACAATACGATTCATGCCAAAGAGATTCTTGAAGAATGAAATAATCTTCTGGAAGAACCCGCCCTTTACTGTTACGCTTTCAAAATCAGAAATTTCATTTCCGCTTATATTCTTGATTGCGTTTCCGTTTGAATCAACAAGCTTGACTTCAATCGTCTTTGTTCCGCTTTCAAAGCTAACATTAAAGGTTTCGCCTTCGCCCTTCTTCGCACCGTCAACATACCAATAAATCTTTGCATCAGCAGGCTTATCAGTCACTATTGCGGTGAGCTTAAGGGTTTCACCATAATTGATTGTCTTTGAACCGTTGTTGTTCTTGATTTTTATTGTTGCCTTGATTTTTGCTTTTTCTTCTGTAGCGATATGTTCACCGATGGCATCTTCGCCGAGAATTTCATTTCCGCAATCAGGGCATACATAGCACTTTTCGAACACAGCTGTAATTGTTACATTTTCCGCAGGCATTGTTTCGGGAATTATTCCGTTCCACTTGATAAACTTATAATCAGTCTTTGACGGTGTAACGGGTTCTGAAACCATTGAGCCATAAAGATATGCAGTGGGAGTAGAAACGCCATCAACAACAGTTGTGAATGTGTAAGTGTTTCTGTCAACATACACCTTGAGAACAAGTGAATTATCGGCTGCGATTGTTCCTTCAAGAACGCTCTTTTCAGCATTAAGCGTAAATCCTATAGGAACTATATATTCAGCATCTACCGATTCACCGGTTGCTCCGCTGAATGTTTGTGATGTTTTCTCGTATTCACCGGAAGTGTTCATTGTATATGTTTCAACGGTGTATCTTGTATCCGTTGCAGGAATCCATTCGGCGGTAAAGGTCTTGCCGTCAATGCTGTCCATTATCCCGATTTCAGGTGACCAACCTGAGAATACATATCCGTCTCTCGCAGGAGCTTCGGGAGCGATAATATCCGCACCGTATTCGGTTGATACAGTTTTTTCGGTTGCACCACCTGACCACACACCGCCGTTTGCATCAAACACTGCTTCATAGCTGTTTGCTATCCATATTGCAGTAAAGGTTAAATTCTCAGCAGGCATTGCATCAGGAATTTGCGGTGTCCATCCTGTAAATGTATAACCAATCGTTTCTGATACTTTCGGTCCAACAATTATTTCACCTTCTATATAAGTTGTTTCACTGATTACCTCACCATTCGATATGAACTTAACCACATATGTTTCAGGTTCTGCTTCGGCCACTATGACGGTTATCATTACACTCTTACCGCCGTACGAAACTGTTACAACCTGTGTTCCTGCTTTATCAAGAATCTCGGGAGTGCACACAAAACCTTCGCTTACAACAATTTCTTCACCATTGTTGTTGACTGCGTTCATAGTAAGACCTGTCGGGTCGAACTTATCACCAACCTTGTAGCTTGTCTTTTCGGGAACAGTTACTATTTCAAGCTCTGTAACCTTAACCGATGTTACCGAAACATTGAAGGAAGTTGTTTTTTCACCATAAGTCACGGTGATCTTCTGAGTGCCTTCTGTTTCAAGGACGGTAGGTGTGCAGGTAAATCCACTTGTTACGGTTTTGGTTGTTCCGTTGTTGTAAGTTACAAGAATTGCAAGTCCTTCTGTTGAAAGTGTATCGCCAACAAAATAGTTGAGTGTTTCAGGGACACTTGAGATTGAGATGCCCGAAATCTCAACAGCTCTTACATCAACATTAAAGCTTGTTGATTTGTCGCCGTAAGTTACGGTGATTTCCTGAGTGCCTGCTGTTTCAAGCATTTCAGGTGTGCAAGTAAATCCGCCGCTTACCGTCTTAGTTGCGCCGTTGTTGTAGGTGGCGATAAGAACAAGGCCTGTTGTGTCAAGTGTGTCGCCCACGAAGTAGCTTGTTTTGGAAGGATTGGTCTTAACCGCAATACCCGTAAGTACAACATCTTCAACGGTTACATCAAGTATAGTTATCTTGTCATCGTAAATAATGGTAATCTTCTGTGCACCTGATGTACTGAAGGTTGTGGGTGAACATATGAAACCTTCGCTGATTATTGCAGTAGCTCCGTTGTTATAGGTTGCTGTAAGGGTGAGACCAGTTGTATCAAATGAATCACCAACATAGTATGATGTGTTGATAGGCATACTCTTTACAGCAATACTCGAAAGCACAACATCTTCAATTGTTACATTGAATGTAGTTGTTTTACCTCCATAGGTGACGGTAATTTCCTGAATACCTGCCATACCGAAATCTGTGGGAGTACACATAAAACCTTCACTTACAATTTCAGTTTTACCATTGTTGTAAGTTGCAGTAAGGGTCAGCCCAGTTGTGTCAAGAGTATCACCGATATAGTAGTCTGTTTTGCTGGGATTATTCTTGATCGAAATGTTTGAAAGCACAACGCTCTCAACTGTTACGTCAAAAGACGTTGCCTTGCCACCATAAGTTACTGTTATCTTCTCTGCACCTACTGTGTCAAATGTAGTAGGTGTGCAGATAAATCCGCTACTTATAGTTTCGCTCTTACCGTTGTTGTAGATTGCAGTGAGTGTAAGACCACTTGTATCAAGTGTGTCACCAACATAATATGACATCTTGGTAGGAATGGTTTTTAGCGCAATACTTTTAAGTACAACATCTTCAACGGTTACATCAAATGTTGTTGTCTTGCCGCTGTAAGTAATCATAATCTTCTGCGTGCCTGCGGTGCTAAGTGTAGTTGGTGTGCAGAAAAAGCCTTCGGTTATGATTTCAGTTGTACCGTTGTTATATGTTGCAGTAAGAGTAAGACCAGTCGTATCAAGCAAATCACCGACATAATATGATGTGTTGTCAGGCATACTATTCACAGCGATGTTTGAAATAACAACATCTTCAACGGTCACATTGAATGTTGCAGTTTCGACTCCGTAACTAACGGTAATTATCTGTGTGCCTGCCGTCTCAAGCGTTGTGGGAGTACAGGTAAAACCTTCGCTTACAGTTTCGGTCTTGCCGTTATTATAAGTTGCAGTAAGAACAAGACCTGTTGTATCAAGAGTATCGCCGACATAGTAACTCGTTTTTGCCGGATTGCTCTTAACAGCAATACTTGTAAGAACAATATCTTCAACGGTTACACTAAACGAAGTCGTTTCACCACCATATGTTACAGTGATATTTTGTGTACCTACCGTATCGAGCATCGTGGGCGTGCAAGAAAATCCGTCGCTAACAGTCTTGGTTGTGCCGTTATTGTAGGTTGCTGTGAGTGTAATACCACTTGTATCAAGTGTATCGCCAACATAGTAATTATTTTTGGTAGGATTACTCTTGATAGCAATATCTGAAAGAGCAACTTCTTCAACTGTTATATTGAACGATGTTGTCTTACCGCCATAAGTAACGGTGATCTTCTGCGTACCGACCGTATTAAGATCTGTAGGTGTGCAGGTAAAACCGCTTGTTATGGTTTTGGTTGTGTCGTTGTTGTATGTTGCGGTAAGAGTTAATCCACTTGTGTTGAGAGTATCACCAACATAGTAACTTATCTTTGTGGGATTGCTCTTGACTGCTATGCTTGCAAGAGCTACCTCTTCAACTACCACTTCGCATGTTTCTTTATCATAAATATAAGCATTGTTGTAAATCACCTCATAAAGCTCAGCTGTAATTATAGCTGTACCGGATGATTTTGCTGTTATCACACCATCATCAGACACAGTTGCAACATTTATATTCGATGATGACCACATTACTTCCATATCAATTGGTGTGGTTGATGCAATAATAGTAGTTGTTTCTCCCACAAATAATTTTTCATTTTTCGACGAAAGAGTAATATTCCGATCATAAGAAGTTACTGTAAAAGTGTCTGAATAACCTTGGTAAGATACAGTTACAATCTGATCACCTATTTTAAGCACACTATATCCGGTTACCGAGAAGCCTTCCGAAATTATATCGGTTGATCCATCTGAATAGTGTAACTTTAATTGTAAACCGGTTGTATCTAAACTTTCATTAATATAATAGGTCATTTTGTTGGGCAGAGTGTATATTGAGACAGATTCGAGTGGACGATAATTATAGTGAATTGACGCATTTTCAAGATAATCATTTCCACTATTTATCGTTATAGTTTTCCATTCATCTTCGCTACCTGTAAAATAAACATCCTTGAGAGCAAAGCAATTAAAAAACGCACTATTACCTATGCTTGTTACACTATCGGGGATTGTTATGCTTACAAGGCTGTCGCAAGAACTGAACGTATAATCGCCTATACTTGTTACGCCGTTGCCGATTGTTACACTTGTGAGGCTGTCACAATATTCAAACGCATCTTCACCTATGCTTGTTACGCTGTCGGGGATTGTTATGCTTACAAGGCTGTCGCAGGAACTGAACGCATAATCACCTATACTTGTTACACTTGTAGGAATCATTATGTTAATAAGATTTTCACAAGTATAGAATGCTTTGTCGCCAATGCTTGTTACACTATCAGGGATTGTTATGCTTATAAGGCTTTCGCAAAAATAGAACGCATAATCACCTATGCTTGTTACGCCGTTGCCGATTGTTACGCTTGTGAGGTTATCGCAAAAATAGAACGCTCCATAACCTATACTTGTTACGCTATCAGGAATTGTTATGTTTGTAAGACTGATGCAATTTTCAAATGCATAATCACCAATACTTGTTACATTGTAGCCAAGATTTATGTCGGTAAGATTTGTGCACCAACCGAATGTATCCTCTTCAATACCTACCACGCTATCAGGGATTGTTATGTTTGTTAAACCATCACAGCTATAAAAAGCACGAGCGCCAATACTTGTTACACTATCCGGGATAGCAACTTTGGTAAGATTGTCACTGGAAAGGAATGCCCATCCACTAATACTTGTAACCCCATTAGGAATTTCATAATCTGTTATACTGTTACCAAGTGGATACTGGATTAGCTGAGTTTTACTCTTGTTGAACAAAACCCCATAATCATCGTTTGAGTAGTACTTGTTTGATGACTCAACCTTAATATTCACAAGACTTTCACAAATACTGAATGCATAATCCCCGATTTGTAGTACGCTACTTGGAATAGTAACACTTATAAGGCCCTCGCAAGAACGAAAAGCGGAGTTCCCGATTTTTTTCAAAGTGCAGCCTAAGTATACGCTTGTAAGATTATTGCAATTATAGAAAGCATAATCACCTATACTTGTAATAGAATCGCAAACTACCACTTCGCAAACCAAATCTTTGTGAGATTCCCATGGCGCATCATTTCTGTAACTCGCCATATCACCTATACCATCAATTACAAGCTGACCGTTTTCATATAGTGTCCACGTCAAGTTGTCGCCTTCTGCGCCACAAGTGCCTGAATAGAGTGCTTTTCTTTCTTCAGCAGGCTTAACGGTAATATCATATTTTACAGTGAAATCACCGTATTCTACAACAACCATTTTCGAACCTTCATTGCTTGAGTCAAAACCGTTTGTTGCAAAACCGCTTGAAATAATTTCTGTTGTACCGTCAGCATAGGTTACTTCAAGCTGTAATCCGCTTGTGTTAAGAGGATCACCAACATAGTATTCAGTTTTTAAAGATTCTCCGACAACGGTTACAGATGTGACAACACCCTTCGGATCGCTGATAACAACCGTACAACTTGCACTGTAAGTCTTTCCGCCAACAACAATTAAAGCTGTAACGGTTACATTACCCTCTGAAACCGCTGTAATAACGCCATCTAAAACTGTGACAATGTTTTCATCCGATGATGTCCATATAACGGTCTGACCTTCGGGATTAACCGTTGCTGAAATCTCGCTCGTGCCTCCGATAAACATCGATTTACTGCTTTCAGAAAGTGTAATTGAAACTGTATTAACTTCTACAGTAAATGATGTTTTCAGACCACTATAATAAACAGTTACAGTTTTTGTTCCTGATGACATTGAATTAAATCCTTTTGTTGAGAAGCCGCTTGAAACCGTCTCGGTTGAACCGTCACTATACACAAGCCTAAGTTTTAAACCACTTGTATCTAATGCTTCACCAAGATAGTAGTTTTTCTTTGTCGGTTCAGAAGCCAACGATATCGATTCAAGAACAATCGGCTCTTCCTCATCATCCTCACCGGATTCAGGGACCTGTATGCAGATATCACACTTTCCGTCACCGTCCTCATCTGCATGTCCTGACATAGGAATAACTTCTTCACCTGTTGCACCACACTCCGCGCAAACAGCTGTTTTGAGTCCGTCCTCCTCACATGTTGCTTCTTTTTCGGTATTCCATTCACTGAATTTATGACCGGTTTCAATAATACCTTCTGTGTAGCTTTCACCACAGGAACAGTAATAAGTTATTATACCTACTTCGGTGCAAGTGGCTTCTTTTATTATCTCATACGAATCAACAGCATGTCCTGATGCAGCTACAAATTCATATTCAACAAAGCCGCAAGTTGAGCAAGTTCTTGTTTCAACTCCATCTGCCGAGCAAGTTGCTTTTGTTTCTGTCGTCCAGTCGCCAAAGTTGTGTTCCATACAACAATTTGCGTAACTAAGATTGATAACTTTCATTATCTCGTCGCAGGTTTCACAACATTTAACAGCAAATCCATTATATTCTTCAGTCGGAGCAATAACCACTTGTTGAGTACCTGCACTACACTCATGCTCTTCTACAACATCAATAACATAAGTGTAAACATTGCCCTCACTATCTTCAACATATAATGTACCACCTGTCGTGTTTTTAGGTTGTACAGAAATCATACCGTCTCCGGTAAATGTAAGAACACCGTTTTCAAATTTTGCCGAATCATTATCACTCATTATGTTGAAATCGTCAGAGATTGTCACGGTATTTCCCGAATCATTTCTTTCAATCCATGCCTTGAATGTAACTTTACCGGTAGCATCTTTCGCTTTAAACTGAGTAATTTCTTTTTCGGTAGCTTTGATATATTCAAGTGCTTCATCAGTATTAAACGGGTCATCAACACCTACAAGCAGTTGCATCAATCCGGGTACATTTTTATCATAAACATCGCCCAACATCATTTGTACAATTGACAATAGGTATTTACTTACACTTGAAACACCAAAATATTGTGGAGATGCCTGTGATACGGAATAGGACCAAGGAATACTTGTCGTATTATTTTCGTCCTCAGTCATTGTGACATTAGTTAGTGTAAATACAACCGGAATAGCAGAAATTACAGTTCTGATAGAATCGAAAATATCAAAACTATTTGTTTCACTTTCTTCGCTTGAAAGTGAACTTTCTAATGCAGATATTTTTTTGATAAGTTTAGTAATATCTTCTTCAGCGCATTTATCTAACCATGCTTCAGGATCGTTGGTAATCACATTTAATGCTGCGCTTACTCCGGAATTTGCAAGTCCAAAAATAGCATCAAAAGCTTTACTTCCGCTTTTTGAATAGGATAAATATAGACTTGAAAGTTTATTATGCAGCTGGGCAAAAAGTTTATCCTTGTCTGTATCCAAACTTTTGGTTTTCATAAAGCTATTTATAGATTTGATATTACCGCTAAAAGTTTTTATCAGTTTTTCATAGGCTTTAATAGAAGTGCTTACCGCATTATATCCATTAAGCAATTGTTCGATACCGTCCACATAACCTATGTATTTTTCAATTTGAGCCTTCATCATTTCTGACTCAAAGAAAATGTTAACCGAAGCTTCAATAATTATTTTATCACCCGGATTGAACTTTTCTACACCAATAGACTTCCACTCGGATGTTTCAATTCGCTTCTTAGTTGTACCATTAGAGTAAACAACTTGCATTCCCTGTTCAATCTGAACCATATGATTTATATTATAGAGCGGTTTGTCAGAAACATTAGTTAAGGTTATTGTTATGGGATAATCCTCTCCGTAATAAGCAACGCTCGGAAATTCAAAATGTAAATTGAGGGCATTGCCCGCATAAACCTGAATATTATTCTTTGAAACAAACACATCATCGATAGGCTCTTCAAAAGGCATTACCATTCCCTGAAGTCTTGCCTCAAGGCCATAGCTACCCTCTTTATCGCCCTTTACATACCAATGCACGGACTTTGTTTCACCTTCGGGAACACTTCCGATATATTGTTCTAAACTTTGTTGTTTACCGATCATAGAAGCAAGTGAAAGACCTTCCGGCAGGGTCAAAGTAGCCTTTACATCTTCAAGTGTATCTGTATTTGAGCGATTGATGACAAGCATTTCAACATCAAACATCTCTTTAAGCCATGTCACTTCGCCTCTGACAATGAGATAGAAATATTCAGAAACAGGATATACTGTAATTATCTCTTCATCTTCTTCTATTTTTATGCCTTGAGTCGGCTTGGGAGGATCAACTTCTTCGCCTTCATGAATCCAATGACCATATACGTAAGTATTATAATCTTCTATTTTTACAGAAGTGATCTCTTTGGTCAGCGCTGTATCCTCATACCATCCATCAAAAGTATAATCATCGTCATAGCTTTCAGGATAGTAAGTCAAGGAAACAGTTCTGCCTTTTTCAACCTCCACAGTGTGACAACTACCGGTGAAACAAATTTTGCTTGGATATTCATGATAATGCAGAGTATAAGTTGGTTCTCCTGGTTCTCCCGATTCTCCTTCTTTTCCTCCTGAATAACCACCAAGATATATACCGCTACCATTAAAATATGCAATAATACTTGATGTGTCAATTCCAGGAACAAAATCAAGTTTCAACTCATACTTGTAAACATGCTGATTATCGGGATTAGATGTATCTATCCCAGCCGCCTCAATTTCTTCCAGAGTCATTTCGTGATAATCAATTTCAGCATCATACACAGGCATATCACTCAATCCGATTTGAGGGAAATAAGTTGTACCTGATTTAACTGTTATATTTAAATTTCTTGTCAAACAATTTCCGGCATAAACCGATATATGTTGTTTTCCGACAGGCAGAATAACGCTGACTCGTCCGTTTCCATCTGTAATAAATGTGTTTTCTCCATCGTTTTCTGTAGAAATAAAAATCTGTGCGCCACTTATTGGTGTGAGCTCTTGAGCATGAACAACTGTGAAAACAGCAAGTCCATAGTTAGTGTTTGTTTCAATATCTACTTCCACCTTGGGGATTGATTGTTTCTCTGTTTCGTTGCAAACTGTGCAATTACGGTGTTGACTTCCCGTTTCAAGAAGGTTTGCTTCTTTATCAATTATCCATTCACCGTAAGCATGACCAAGAGCAGCAATATAGGTATCATTATAGTTATACCCACAGACATTACAGGTATGGGTTGTAAAGCCCTTCTCCGTACAGGTAGGCTCTGTATCAGATGAGCTGTAGTCATGTTCAATTATAGGAATCTTTTCTTCACGCTTGTCTTTACACAATGAGCACTCTTGATATTTTAAACCTGAATTAGTACATGTTGCTTCAGTTTCTGTTGTCCATTCACCATAGGAATGCCCCAATGCGTCAACAGTTGAGTCTGTGTAAGTATCCTGACACTCACTGCAAGTATGGGTTGTATAACCGCCTTCCGTACAGGTGGGAGCAGTCGTTTTGGATTCATATTTATGCTCGGTTTTTGGGATCACTTCTTCAATCCTATCCGAACAAGCTGAACAAGTTTTGTATTGAAGACCTTCTTTTGCACAAGTTGCATATGTTTCAGTGATAAACTCACCGTAAGAGTGACCTGTTGCCTGTACATAATCATCTTTTTTTGTAGTGCTACAGTTACTACAAGTATAAATTGAATATCCTTTTGTCGTACAGGTTGACGGAATGACAGAGGTTTTTGTATATTTATGACCAAGAGCTGCAATAGTTTCCTCTATCCTGTCACCACAAGAACATTCTTTTGCTCTTAATCCTTCTTCAGTACATGTAGCGACAGTTTCAATTTGCCACTCACCATATGAGTGACCTTCTGCAGGAACAAAGTCCCTGTTTTCATCGTTTCCACAATTATTGCAAACGTAAGTTGAATAGCCGTCTTTTTCATGGGTGGGAGTAACAACAGATGTTTTTACATAATCATGACCGGTTGGTTCAACAGTTTTCTCTTCCCTGTCACCACAAGAACACTCTCTGTATCTCAGTCCTGCAGTTTCGCAGGTTGCAACTGTTTCATCAGTCCATTCTCCATATGAATGTCCTAATGCAGGTGTATTGCTGTCTATATAGTCATCGCCGCAGTTGATGCAAGTATGAGTTGTATATCCTTCGTTTACGCATGAAGAGGGAGTTACAACAGACTCATACTCATGTTCAAGCTTTGGAATTGTTTCAGTAACCTTATCTGAGCAAGCAGAACAAACTTTATATCTGGAACCTGATTTTTCACATGTTGCGGGGATTTCTTCCCAATCTCCGTAGCTGTGACCCGTTGCAGATTTGTAGTTGCCCATGTCGCTATATCCGCAACCGCTGCGAGTACAAGTATATGTTGTATATCCTTGTTCTGTACAAGTGGGCTTTGTTACCGATGATGTACAAGAATGTCCGAGAGCATCAGTGTAATCATCTATGTATGTATCACCGCATTCGTTGCAGGTGTATGTTGTATAGCCTTGTGTTGTGCATGTTGCAGCAGTAATTATCGAAACATGTGAATGAATGTGCGGTTTAATAAAATGAATTGTTGCATTTGTCAAACAAGAATTATAACTACCGATTGTAATTTTCGCCCATTCTTCCTCATTACCCAAGTAGTATACATCTGTGAGACTTTCACAATGCAAAAACGCATTAGCACCTATGCTCGTAACACTATTGGGAATTGTTATACTTGTGAGACTTTCACAATTCCAAAACGCAGCGTCTCCTATACTTGATACTTTGTCAGGGATCGTTATACTTGTGAGATTAGAACAATGACTGAATGTATGATTACCTATATTTGTTACACTGTAGGGAATTGATATGTTCGCGAGATTGCCACAAGAACTGAACGCGTAATCACCTATGTTTGTTACATTATTAGGGATTATATAAGAGGTTCTTGAGTTTCCTATAGGATACTGTATTAACTCTGTTTTATCTTTATTAAACAACACACCATATTCGTCACTTGAATAGGCCGTATTTGCGGAGTCTACGATTATGCTTGTAAGACTTGTGCAAGAAAGGAAGGTATCAGCACCTATGTTTGTTACGCTGTCGGGAATCGTTATGCTTGTAAGGTTTTTACAACCACAGAACGCATAACCACCTATGCTTGTTACGCTGTCGGGAATCGTTATATTTGTAAGGTTTTCACAATACCAGAACGCATCAGCACCTATACTTGTTAAGCTGTCGGGGATTGTTACGCTTGTAAGGTTTCTACAAAAACAGAACGCATCAGCACCTATGCTCGTTACGCTGTCGGGGATTGTTATATTTGTGAGGTTGTCGCAAGTATAAAAAGCAAAATCACCTATATTTGTTACACCATTGCTTATTTTTATGGTTTTGATATCAGATATATACTTATACCATGGAACATTTGAATATGATGAATAATTTGTCATTGCACCAATACCGCTGATTTCAAGTACACCGGTATCAGTATCAAGTGCCCAAGTCAGGTTATCACCGCAAGTGCCACTATATGTTGCCGCCTCTGCTTTAAATGAAAGTAACTTACTTATGTCAGACCATTCAGGCAGTTCAAGATCCACAAATCCCGCAAGCGGTGCAGAACCGAACACCATAATAAAGATAAGAAGTAATGAAACCACCTTTTTAATTGTTTTTTTCATATCGCTTTACCTCCTCATATCATGCTGCTGCGTTAGCATTTATTTGGTCAATGACTTTTTTAATTCCAAGCCACACGGAAACATCGATGAAAATATCAACGATACTGCCTTGGTCGGAGAACGGTGTTTCTTTCAGAACAGAAAGGTCTTTCATCATACCATTGTGAACGATATATTCAACAATCTGATTGACGAAGTAAATCTGTCTGCTGTCAAGGCTTGAACTGTTGAGATACTCTGCAAACGCCTCTTTTGCAGCATTCATATCAAGGCCGACAATTCCTCTGACAAATTCACCGAGAGGCACGGCGCCGTAGTTTGCTTCATAATCTTCTTTCGAGCCGACTTCGCTCCAGAGAATTTCTTCGAGAGCTTTTACATCGTCTGTATTAAGAGGAACGTTGCTCTTCAGCTTCGCAATAACCTCGTTATCCTGATGCTGACGGATATAAAACTCTGCCTTTGCCTTGTAATCTTGCAAATCATCATTCTCAAGCTCGAATTCTTTCCAATCTATTGACAGAATTTCATCATCAAAGTTTGTGGTGTAGGTCGGGTGTGAAACAATAATATATTTAATCAAATCGCGCAGGTTTTCTCTGATGTTTTCGAATTCATTGATGCCTGCGGTTTCAACGTAATCTGTATGTAAGATTTTCTTGATGAGTTCTTGTTGTAACTTAATTTCGGGTATAGTGTCAGTTTTGGCAAGAGCATTGACCTTTTTAACGAGGTCGTTTCTTGCTTTTGAATATTTCTTGCCGACGAGATATGCAAGCTCGATTCCGTAAATAAGAGCATCGAATCGCAAAGCCTTCGCATCGTCTTCGTCGGGAATGACAAGCGGTGCGATTTCTTCTTTTATTTCAAGTGTATTCTCATATGTGAGCGCATTGTAGTTATCGGGATTTGAGTAGAAATCAACATAACGAAGATGCTGTTTTACAGAAAAACTCTCTCTGTTAAGTTCCCTGACCTTGCGCACCATATCTTCAACAAGCAGTTTTCTGAATGCAATAAGGTCGTTCGTCTGGTAATCCATATCCTGCAACTTATAGGCAATCTGTGCTTTGAGGTTGAATATTGCACTCTGCAACGCAACGGCACTTGTTGTCTTGCCTGGACCGCCCATTCTGAAAAACTCAAAGTTTCCGCAGAAATCGAAGATATAGAATATCTTTTTGTCTTCGCCGTCAATAAGATTCGGACAAAGACGGGTGCCTCTGCCGACCATCTGCCAGAACTTTGCTTTACTCATTACTTTCTTGAAGAATACGAGATTCAGCACTTCGGGTACGTCAATACCTGTATCAAGCATATCAACGGAAATCGCAATCTGCGGCATCTTTTTTGGATCGCTGAAATCGTCGATTGCGCTCTGTGCATAGTTTGTGTAATTATCAATTACCATTGCATAGCCGTTGAGATGCGGGTATTCCTTGTTGAATATTTCAAGAATCTTTTCGGCGTGCTGATGGCTTTTTGCAAAAATGATTGACTTGCCGATTTTATTGCCGTAATCAATTTTCAGTCCGTGAGTCATAAGCACGTTGAGAACTTCACGGATTGTGTCTTCATTGAACACCCATTCGTTGAGTGCGGATGAATTGATTTTTTCGGGCAATTCACCGTTTTCATTCTCAAATGTGTTTTCGTATTCCTCTTTGTCTTCATCGGAAAGTTCGTCATATACGATGCCTTCTTCGATGAATTTCAGCTTTGTTTCAACGGACATAAAATCAACCAGATATCCGTCGGCAACAGCCTGTGCAAGCTCATAGGCATAGGTGGGAATACCGCTTTGCAGATTGAAGATTTCATATGTATTCTTTTCGATTTCGTCTTTCGGTGTAGCGGTAAGGCCGACAAGAGGAGCATCGAAATAATTGAAGATATCTTTATATTTATTATAAATTGAACGGTGCGCTTCGTCGCAGATGATGAGGTCGAAATGTCCGCAGGTGAAAAGCTTGCCTTCATCGTCTTTGACGTTATCGATGCAGTTGAACATCGTCTGATATGTTGAGAAAACGCAATGAGCGTTGTAGTTTTCTTTATCGGTGCAAAGATTCGTGACGGAAAAATTAGGAAGAAGATTCACAAAAGCACGCTTTGCCTGAGTGACGAGCGAAGTTCTGTCCGCAAGGAAAAGAACGTTCTTGACCCAGCCGTGATTGAGAAGCACTTTTGTGAGTGCAATGACTGTTCTTGTTTTGCCCGAACCCGTAGCCATAACGAGCAGAGCCTTGCGGCGGTTTTTGCCGTCAAAGCTGTCGCATACCGCACGGATTGCGCCTTCCTGATAATATCTGCCTGCGATTGCAGAGTCAACGGTGATATTCTTAAGGCTTGTCCTCATTGAACGAAGATTGAACATCTTTTCAAGGTCACGCTTTGAATAGATAGCGGCAACCTTTCTTTCGGGATACTGACCGTCAATGATTCTTGTGTCAAAACCGTTTGTGAGGAAGATTGCAGGGCGTCTGCCGTGCTTCTTTTCAAGTAAATCGGCATAGAGTTTTGCCTGCTGTCTGCCGACGGCAACATCCTTGCAGGTGCGTTTAGCTTCGATAACTGCAAGAGGCTTGCCGTCATCACCGTAAAGCACGTAATCGGCATAGCCTACGCCTGCGTTGTTGGGCATACCTTCAAGTTCAACCTCGTTGAGCCAGTTTTTGCCTTCAATCCAGCCTGCATCAACGAGCATTGTGTCAATATAGATTTTGCGTGTCTGATACTCTGTGAGATCAAGAGGCTTTGGAACATAATTCTGCTGCTGTTCCTCACGGCGGGCGGTGAGTTGCTCTTTGAGAGCCTTGTTTTCGGCAAGGAGCTGTTCAAAATTGATTTCAACCGCGTTATCGATGAGAGTTTCGGTGTGTTTCTGAATAAGAGAAGCATCGAAGGTTCTTTCTTCATATTCGGCACCGTAGCAGCAGGCAACGAAATCCATAAAGATAAAGAGGTTTTCAAGGCAAAGCTCTGCCTGCTCGGCAGAAATCTTTTTGCCCTGATGGGCGGCGTTGTTGCCAAGCTTTCTGATAAGCTCCATCCTGTGCCATACGTCGTCGCTGACGATATCACGGAACTCATCGGTATTCATTAAATTGACGAGGCTGTCCTGCCACGGGAGAACAAGCTCTTTATCGACGGAATACATCCATTTGACTGCAAACTCCATCGCACGGCGGCAGTTAATAACGGCAGCTGCCGCATCGATATGTAAAATCTTTTCCGACGAAACCGCAACAGACGAAAAACTGTCAAACTGCGGATCTTGCGTAAGAAAATCAAAGTTGGTCATAGAATCACCTGTTATTATGCATTAATCAAAGCTTTTGACATCCTTGTATTAAAATCTTCTAATGAGGTTTCTTCGTTGCAAAGTTTTATCTCAAAAACATTGTTGTTCATTCCGATGTAAATCCTTTTTGCTATTTTGGATTTGATATCGGCTGGTAAATCCGAAAATGATAAAAACTTATCACGGATAGTACTATCAAATCTTCTAAAGTTAAATATAAAACGGTCATCATAAGCGGTATCATATTTCATAATTACTAAAACATGACTTGAGTCTTGTGAAAGCCATTTTGATATTAAATTCCACCATTTTTTATCAGTGTCTCCTATTGACATTCCATAAACACATATAATATGACTTTTATTAATTACAGGAATTACATCGCGTTCGTAGTTTTCTCGTGAGTTCTCGTTTTGATTAGGTTTAACGATTTCGGCTATGACTTCGGGATCGTTTGAGAATTCAGGTTTTAAAATCTGTGAAGGATTATCTACACCGATGATCATATTCTTTTCTATGTAACCGTGTATATGGAGAACAGAACCTACATTGCGCAAAGAATCTCCTTTAAGATTTCGTCTTAACATATCAGCACATTTGTCTACTGTATTTGTGTAATTGAATGAAATAAAATTATATGTTCGTTCGCTTGAGTATGACTTATATACTTTGTCAATTGCATCTTTGTCATCTTTTCTGTTCAAATAATATTTAGTCACCCCTTCACGCATTATTTTGCCGATTTCATCTGCTTTTGCGTAATCAACTCTTTTTTCTTGACTTTCAATGTATGCATTGAATTTGATAACAAAATCTTCAAATCTATCTAAATAATCTCTTTTTTTATTTATATCAAAATCAACAGAATGTTTTCCAAAAGCACTTTCGAAATCAGCCCAATCGATTACAGCTGTTTCCTTGTTTGATTGCCACTTTTTTAAATCTCTTTAAAATCTTTAATATTATCCGAATCATCTTCGTTTGATTTGCAATAAAATTTATAAAAATCTTTGTATTGTGTTTTTAACCCTAAACCTATATCGAAACCGTTACCAATTAAAAATGTTATATTCAAATTCTTTCACATCCTTTGTTTTATCCGAAAAAGTGTTGCAAAAGTCTAATTGCTTGTTCTGCCTTTTCGGCATCGAGAAATTCATAAATCAATTTTTGCCTTTTTTGCGGTGTTAACTCCAGAAAAGACTTTTTGGCTTGTATCAAATCTTTCTTTGCTTTTTGATATTTGTCTTCGGGTTCGATATCCACTGTTAATTTTGCGTCGTACATATTGCACCTCCATTTTTATTATACCGTTTCGAGCAAAAAGGTACAAGCAACTAAAAGTATCATTTTCGGCTTGTTTTTGGCTCTTTTTCAGCTCGCTTTTGTATGTGAAATATGTTGATTGTATTATAAACCGGAATGTTAGCCAAAACAATGACATAAAAGTGTCATTTTAGTGTCATATAGATGACATTTTATCCGAAATACTGTTGCATCAAGCTGTCGAACAGGGTCTGTGCTTCGTCGAGAGCTTTCTGCACGGCAACTTTTGATTTGTCGACCTGTTCGACAAAGACTGCAAATTGGTTTTGAAGTTTAATCGGAGGGACAAAAATCGGCATTCCCGCAAGTTGACCAGATGAAATACGTGACCTTGTCTGTCCGTGTACCATTCCAGAAGCCAGTAGCAGAGTTTCTGGACAGTTTATATACTGACAAACAAATTTTGTATTCAATATTTCTGCCTTAGGAATGTAATGAACACAGTCGGCTTTGTTAACCGCATATTCAATGTTTTGAGGGACTAAACAGGCTCTAAGATTCGGTTCCCCAAGTGTTCCAATAACAATCTCGCCTGCTTTACAGGTATATTTCTTTAGTTTTTCATAGTGTTCTTCTGAAATATACGACTTGTCATTGTCTACAAATTGACCAACACCAATATTTCCTAAGCGTATTACCCTTACGCCCGCTGTTGTATAATGCTCCGACTTAAGATTGGAGCCAAATGGCCCATCACTCAATCTATTACCTGCTTCTCTGAATGATAATGTATTCCATTTTTTCGGATTATCAGCAGGGTTACCAAAGAGTTCGACAAATCGGGCTTTTACGAGTTCATCAAGCTTTGCAAGTTGTTGTTTTCTTTGACTAATCAAATTATCTAACTTTTCAAGAGTTAGAACTATTTTTTCTTGAATATGTTCTTCTGGTAATGGAATTTCTACTTCTTTTAACCATTTGAAATGTCGATTATATCCTGTGTTTGGAATTTTAGCATTAAGCAAAGCATAATAAAGATATTTATAATTTGCGTTTTTGAAATTCGCCTTCAACAGCTTTACTCCGTCAGCACCAAGAAAACACGGTTTATCTACATATTTGATTGTTCTTGTGTGGTCGCCAAAAATAATTGCTGGAACATCCTCAAAAAGACCTTCTTCTTCATCTGTATATCCTGCAATCATCGCTTGTCCTTGGTCTATTATCGGATATTTTCCACTTGGAAGGTATTGATTAGTTGGGATTTTTCTTCCCCGTTTTGTTACATCATCAAAAATTTCTGTAAATTTTGCCATAAACATTCACCAATCTTATCTTTTAACCACTTCAACAATTTCTTTTGCTTTGTCAAGTAATGATTCGATTTCTTTTGCATCCGCATTTACATCTGATGATAAATCAAGTTTAAAACCACTTTGTTCATCAGAAATATGAAAGTCAATTGTATAAAAAATATCTTTCTCTTTTTGTGTTCTTTTTCTTATTCTTTTAATTAACTCTACAACCGCAAATTTTAATGTTTCAAATAATGCACTTGAAAAAACAGCAACCGCAATTGGAATTACAATTGTTTCAATTGGATCTCCGCCGCCACATTCAGAATTGATTTTTTTAGGGTAATAAATAAAATCATTAATTCCAACTAATTTATTAATTTCTTTGATATCTTTCTTGCTAATATATTTGTTTCTGTGAATATCATCATATGAAATAAAAACAATTTCACTTTTTTCGGTTTCCTTAGAATGTTTTTTATTCACTTTAACAATCATTATCTCTTCACCCCTTCAATGATTCATTTAATTCGTTAAGTGTTTTACTTATTTCGTTTTCAAGTGCAAAAAGCTCCGCCATAATCTCGCTTGTAGGCGGATATTCAACGGCAACGTATTCCGTCTTTTTATATTTGTTGATTGAAAGGTCGTAGTCGTTATCAACTATTTCCTGCTTTGGCACAAAGAAGCTCTGCTGAGTGCGTTCTCTTTCTGCTTCACCGTCAAGGTTTCTGAATCGTGCGATAATATCGGGGATATCGTTATCCGCAACTTCCGAGCGCTTGTCGTCAAGGCTGAAACCGTCAGCCCTCATATCGTAAAACCATACCTTATCCGTGCCGCCGTGCTCCGTTTTGGTGAATATCATTATCGCAGTCGATACACCTGCATAGGGCTTGAATACGCCCGAAGGCATCGAAACAATCGCTTCAAGGCGGTTGTTTTCTATTATCTCCTTGCGGATTGCCTTGTGTGCAGTCGATGAGCCGAAAAGCACGCCGTCGGGTACGATGCAGGCGCATCTGCCGCCGATTTTAAGCATACGAAGGAACAGCGTGAGGAAAAGAAGCTCCGTTTTCTTCGTTTTGCAAACCTTGAGCAAATCAGCTGATACAGTATCGTAATCAAGGCTGCCCTTGAAAGGCGGATTGGCAAGGATAAGCGAATATTTGCCCTTGTCCGCATTCTGGTCGGAAAGGCTGTCACGGTATTCGATATAGGGGTTGTCTATGCCGTGGGTCATCATGTTCATCGCACCGATACGAAGCATTGTTCTGTCCATATCGTAGCCGAAAAACATATGATTCATATAGTGGTCTTTTGCAATGCGGTCAAAGAAGATTTCTTCTCTGCGATGCTCTTTGAGATAATCTCCTGCCGCAACAAGGAAGCCCGACGTGCCGCAGGCAGGGTCACAGATAACCTCATCTGCCTTGGGGTCCATCATCTCAACCATCATCTTGATGATGTGTCGGGGTGTTCTGAACTGTCCGTTAAGTCCCGACTGTGCTATCTTTGAAAGAAGATATTCGTATGTATCGCCCTTGGTGTCGCCGCCTTCAGCAACAGCCATAAGGTCATAAATCTCGTCAAGTGCGGTAACCACCTTGTCCAGAAGAAGAGGAGTCGGCAGCTTGAATATTGCATCGCCCATATATTTTGAATATGCGCTGTTTTTATCCGAATGAAGATTCTTGATAAACGGGAACACCATTTCCTGCATAACGGAATACATTCTTTCTGCAGGGAAATCATGAAATACAGACCACTTGAGCTGGTTGCCGTCCACCTTGCGGTCACCGATTTCAACTTCACCTGAAAAGATACTTTCAAAAGGTAAGCCGAGCATTGCGCTCTCCTTGGCGTTGCGGTTGTCGGCATCGTCAAGGTCACGGATAAACATAAGGTAGGTTATCTGCTCGATAACGTCGAGGGGGTTAACAAGTCCGCCTGCCGCAAAAATATCCCAAAGGGAATCAATTTTATTTTTGAGTTCGCCTGTAATCATAGCAAAATCTCCTTAAATATACTTATACAGATAAAATGATATCACATTATTCTTTTTTATTCAATTATTAATTACAAAATATTAACTTTTGTAAGTTACTAACCTTCATCTTCTGTCATAAATATATTGAATTCTTAATGACGGATGGAGGGATAGCAATGCAATAAAAAGGTTAAAACAACAAAACGAATGGAGGTGATGACTATATCAATTATTGAGGAAATGTTTTACGATAACATTAGTGTTCAAAACGCTTTTGTCGTAAAAAACAGAGATCTGAAAAAGCGAATGCAGATTCTGAGTGATAGCGAAAAATATCTCTTGGAGAATTTGCGTGATGAAAATCTGATAAACTTCAAACGATTTTCGGAGGCGTGGAGTTTTGTAGATGCAGAAACGAACAGAGAGTATTTTGCATATGGGTTCAGATTGGGTGCATTGATTATGCAAGATGTTTTAATGAATAAAATAACAGATTAAAATGGAGGAATTTATATGATAACATTGATTGAGAAATGGAGAAACGAAAATGCAACTGATGAACAGGTATTGAAAGAGCTTTTATTTATACTTAATATATCAAAAAACGGAATCGATTTATTTACATCCAAAAGTGCTGATGAAAAACAGCAAATTAAATATTGTATTCCGTGCTGCGAAGACGTTGATACTTACGGCAGAAAGGCAGGAATTTGCTATTCTGAATCGGTTGCAAGAGAAGCAATAATGGAAATGTTTAACAGTTATGCCATTCTTTTGCTACCTTGGCTTCAAACCGAGAAAGAAGAAGTAGATTTGTGTGTCAAACTCAAATGGACACCTGTTGCAGTAGCAACAGATGAAAACGGAGCACAAGAAAATATTTATGATGCTATGTTTAAATTCGAAAAATGTGACAACAAAATAGGGTTTTGCGTAAAATCGGTAACACCTCTTCTCGGTTACAAAAAGGAAGAATTGGAATGACATATTTAGACAAGATTCGAAAACAGAACCTGAATTTGCTTCAAATTCAAAACGACTTGAAGAAAATGCTTGATAGTAGGGATTGGACAAGCCATTTCTGTCATTCTTCAAAAGATAAAATGCAATCTTATTCGGACAGTTTGCAAAATATGAAAAGACGGGTTCATCTATCCGAAATCGGTTATGTATCAACTGTATTCAGCGAAGATCTGGCATTGATGTTAATAAAATCATGTCTTGAAGATAACATTTCACATATAGCTAAGTTTCTCCTTTCCGAAGAAACAAGCATTGAACTGATGGGTATGATGATGGATATGAATGTTGGTTATATCGTCAACCGTGACCAAACCATTCAGGAGGTTTCCACCGTAATAATATCTATCAGAAAAAATGATAAACCCTGTCAAAACAGCAGCGGCTTTATGGTTGAGTATATATATCCGGTAAAATTATCATGAATAATTTTATACGAAAAGTTATTGTTTTTATAATCGTTATCGTTGAAGCACTTGGGATTTCATGTGTAACTGACGATTATAGATTTAAACAAGAATTGCTGTCTGAAATTAATTCCCAACGTGAAATTATCGGATTGAATGATTTGAAATTATCAACCGATTTATCTGATGCGGCAGAAATTCGTGCAAAAGAAGCTGCTGAACAGTGGAGTCACATACGGCCTGACGGTACACAGTACGACGCACTAATCAATGATTCGGATTGGAGTATATCAGGTGAAAATTTAGCAAAATGTTCTGACGGCGTTTCGAGCAAATTTATTGTGCAGGCATGGATGAAATCCGAGCTGCATAGGATTAACATTATCAACCCAAAATTCACTCAATGCGGAATAGGAATATATAAACAAAATAACACTGTTTATATTGCATTGATTTTTACAGATTGATTTTCCTTTTCTTTTGTTTTCTTTTTTCTTTTGTTTTTGCAAGTATAAACCCCGCCGTTGAGATTTCGGCGGGGTTTATAGCATTCAGAACGGAAAAGATGATTCATCAACAAAATAGTTTTCATCGCTATAATAACAGGGAGCATACGGTTCTGGATCAACATAGATGTCAAGAAAATGCTTCTTTCGATTTTTCAAATTATCAGTTTGTTTTTTTATCTTCTTTCCATTAATATAAAATCTGATTTTTTCAGGCGCAGCAAAATACTTTTCAAATTTATATGATGCGGTAACATCACTTTTTAAATTTATTTCATTAATCGATTTTTTCAGAATGTTATTGTTAAATTGCGATTTGGTCTTGTAATTACTATCCCCAAAAACTCTAAATGCATCAGGTAATTCTATGTTATAAAACTGTTGATTTTCAAACATTTTTAGATACATATATAATCTGATTGAAAATTTTGATTTCAGATTCGCTATGATCTCTAAATTCAGTATTGTAAAATTTCCGTCAAGATTAATTAAATAATCATGAATTGAATCATCTAATTGCAGATGCATTATTCCGTTTGATACATACGATTCAGATGTCAAATATTTTACAGATTTATCGTTAATAATATAAGTTTTCTCAGATAATGATTTAATTGATTCTTCAATGATTTTGCGTTGGTTACCGCCATATGATATGTTCCAGAATTTACAGAAATCTATGATAGGAATATCATATTTATTCAATTTCGTATTTTTCTTTTTGATTTTTGATATCAGAGCAAACAGAATTTTATATTCCATAACAGTTAATATTGTTCCGTATTCTTCGTTTTTGGGCTGGATATCTTTTATCAGTGCGTTTGAAATTGTTGCGGAAAATTTTTTATACATAATAACACCTCGAAATTTATATTTAATGGTGTTATGACAGATTTGTTCGAAAAATGTATTCATTTTTAAAATTATGTAATTAAACGATATTTTTATGTAGTTATTTTTCAATTTGATGTATTTATTTTAAATTCAAGTCTCTAAACTGTTGTGTATCAACGGTTATAAAGATTGTTAAATTAATTAAATAATGTTGTTGATAATACACCACGTTTTGATCGTTGACATTGATACAAACATTTCTATTACGCCGTATATATTTAAATCTTATAAAAGGATAAAAAAGGAGAGGCTTGTTTATGAACAATTGGTAAACATTGGTGTAAGTCACTTGACAAAAGAACATTTGTGTGCTATATTAAATGTACAGCTCGCCCATACAACTAAATACAACAATATGTCCTACAATCACAGTGGGTAACCAATCCCGCCGCACTATTAAATTGAGCTGTCTGGTGTATGTGATTGTCGAGGTAGTAAATACCGATAAATATGATTTCGAATTAACGGTTCGATGTCTTATGTATCGGTATTTTTTTATTTTATTTGATTCACCGTTCTATCATAACTATAACATAGAAAACGACGATTGGAGTGAATGGCTGAACAGAATAAATTAATAAAATAGTTTTGCAAATGTAGCGAAACCGGAATGTTGTAATCATGCGTGAGATATAGGTTATACCACGATATATGATGAAAAAACAGATATTAATTCATCATCTCGTGAGTATAACCGCAGATCTCACAAAATGCATGTTTATAACAAAACAGTCTGCTATACAGACGGGTCGCCGATGTTGCTGAGAGTGTCAGCTCGGCAAATCCCCTCGCTCGGGGTTGATGTTAATCAACGGAAATTGAGCCATGACAGTTTACCGAATAATAATTATGTAAAAGTATGTGTTCTGAAGTGAAAATAATAATCGATGATACCAAAAAGAAGTTGGAAATAACTTTCGAGAAAAATGATAAATCAGAAAAATCGAAATTTAATCCAACACCTGATAATCTCATAAAAATTACAATCGAAGAAGACGAAAGCTTTCTTTATTTATAAATCGCGAGGTGATTATTATAGCTAAGAAGCAACGGAAACTTTCTGTTACTCAACAAATAATGGCTGAGGTTAAAGGCTCTTTGAGTCGATATAATCACGATCTGACCCGAAAACAATACACAATAAATATGAAATACTTTGTTCAATACTGCCGAACAGAACATAATTGCAGAACCCTCAGAGAATGCGAAGACCAGATAGACAATTATATAAACCACTTAATAGAAAAAGGGCTGTCTGCCTGCACAATTCACACATATGCAGCAGCGATTTCCGCTACCTTTCAAATACCATTAAATTCAATATCAAAGCCTAAGAGAACAATAGCCGAATTTACCAGAGGTCGCGAAAAAATCCAATATCCTCATTCATCACAAGACATTGAAAATCCATTATACAGACGAATCTGTTGTTTCGCTGAAAAGTGCGGTATCAGGAGAGCAGAATACGCTAAATTGAAAAAAGAGGACTGGGTTGTAGACGAGGCAACAGGAAAACACTGCGTTTTGGTGCGTCGAGGCAAACACGGAAAGCGACACTTACAACTTGTCAGAGATGAAGATGTACCGTTTTTCGAGGAGTTCTTTGCAGAGGTTCCTGAAGGAGAATATCTTTTTTCAAAGCAAGAAATGAACAACAGAATAAACCTTCATAAATACAGATCCGATAACGCAAAGCGGTGGTATCGGGAATTGGAAGAAAAAATAAAACAAGATCCGTCATATGAAGAAGTTTTAATTCAGCAGATAAAAGCTCGTTTTGAAAGTTCAATAGATCCACGAACAGGAAAGCCCAAAAGATTCGATCCTGAAACAGTTCGAGGTAAATATTATTTCCTCAAGGGATCGCTCAGAGAAAAACAAATAGCCGCCGGAAAACCAATTAAATTCAATAAAACTATTGTACTTTTTATATCCGTGCACGTACTTGCTCATTATCGCTGTAATGTATGTATACAAAATTATCTTTTGTGTGATTGAGACACATTCATATATTTCATAACTATATCAAATATGCAATTGACATTTGGAGAAAAATTTTAAAAAAAATCTCAAAAAACTAACAAAAACTGTAAAAAAACCATAGCGAAAAAATTTCAGTAAAAAAATCTGTCATAATTGAAGTATAAAACAAAATGAAAGTTGGTGTGATTATGTTGTAGAGTAAAATTAAACGAAAAAAGTAACAACACAAACGGAGTTAATCATAGATACTAAATTTAAAAAGGAGGTTTCAAATTGAAACCAATACTAATGACTGTAAAACAAACCCAAGAACGTTATCGTCTTACTCGCAATCAAACATTAAGGCTGATAAATTCACCCGAATCACCTTTGTCATACAAAGTTGACCGACTGCGATTGATTCCGATAGATACGTTCGATGAATATTTTTATAATACGAAAAGAGGTAAAATTTAATGGAACAGATTTTAATGACAATAAGCGAAGCAACCATCAGATATTCGATGAGCCGCTCAAAAATTTACGACATTTTGAAGCACGAAAATGCACCTAAACCGCTCAAACCGGGCAAAAGCGGACTGTTCGTAATTGAAGAATTTGATGATTTCATTTTCACAACATACGCCAACAGAGAAATGAACGAACGCCCCAGAAGAAATAAAAATATATTGGAGGAATTAAGTAATTATGAAGAATTTCAAAACTGATTCAAAAAAATTTATATTACGCATACGTTTACACCGGCAGAAATACTGAAAACGGTAAGCCTGAGTACAAAAAAATCAGTGCAAAAACAAAAATAATTTTAGAAGAAAAAATTAATAAGATTGGAGAAATTAACTAATGAAAAAATTTAAAAAAGATGAAAAAAGCGGACTTTATTACGCATATGTGCCTACAGGATTCTATAACATTGACGGCACAAGAGAATACAAAAAATTACGTTCAAAAGATCCTCAGGAGCTTGAAAGGAAAGTCGAGAGATTCATCACTGATAAAAATAACGGTATATTGATCGATGCAGATAAAATCACCGTTGAACAGTGGGCTGAACATTGGAAGAAGACATACAAAGCGAAAGTTTCAAAAAACACTGAAAATTTCTATAATGATATGCTGAAACATATTTTGCCGTTTATAGGCAAACAAAAAATTAAAAACATTAGAGAGATTCAGTTGCAAAAACTTCTGAACAGTTTAGCAAATTCAACCTACGGTCCGAACAATAAACCCTATTCAAAAAAGACTGTGAAAGAAGTAAAAAACGTACTGTTTTCATTGTTTGAAACAGCACAGAATAACAAACTGATATTAGGTAACCCTGCTGCAGGTCTGAAAATCGCCGGAGTTGCCGCTAAAAAGAGAAGATATCTGACTCCCGCTGAAAGTGATAAATACAGAGAATCCTGCATAAATAATATTTTTGGTCTGTTCGGAGGCGTATTATACTACCTCGGTTTGCGAAGGGGAGAAGCACTTGCGTTGAGACATTCAGATTTTAAAGGAGATTTTGTAACAATTAACAAACAGGTGATTTACCCCAACAACTCAAAAGCTGAAATAACCAATCCTAAAACAGATGCAGGTACAAGAGAAATTTTCATTCCCGAAAATCTGAAAGGTTTGCTTTATTTTTGGGGAGCCGGTGAATATTACAAAGGCAATCCTGATGATTATATTTTTCAGGATTCATCGGGCAACCCTTTGTCATACTCACAGTTTCGCCGTAACTGGAATGATTTCATCACAGAAGCTTTCGGCGAAGATACCGATATTACCCCGCATTTTCTCAGACATAATTATGCCACACTGTTGTATGATTCGGGTGTTGATGTGCAGACTGCAAGAGCTTTCATGGGTCATGCAGACATAAAAACCACGATGGATATCTATACCCATCTCACAAATGAACAGCGTATAAAATCAAGCATCAAAATTATAAACATATAACAAAAAATCCGGCTGTGAAAACAGTCGGATTTTTCTTGTCTTATTATAAAATTGCAGATTTGTAGTCACTTATTAGTCGCTTGGTGGTTTTTGCAAAAAGAAAACTCCTTGCACAAACGGCGAAACCGTTGATATACAAGGAGTTTGGATGGTCGGAGTGGCGGGATTTGAACCCACGGCCTCTTGGTCCCGAACCAAGCGCGCTACCAACTGCGCTACACCCCGAAAGTATTAATTTTTACATTAAGCAACAAAATTAATGCCGCATAACCACGATATTTATTATTTTGTTGCTTGAAAGATTATATTACATATCAACATAAAAATCAAGTGTTTTTTGGATAAATTTAAAAATCACCCCCAAAATAGAAATGACCCTTGACTGATGTTTCTTTACACATTCAGTCAAGGGTCATTTCTGTGAACTCTTGATATCTAACATCTTTGGATAACCTCTCTTTCTTAGTATTGTCCGACATAAATCTTTTTTCATTTAGTTCTCGTTTTTTTAATTTTCTTTTTGTTTTAACTTTGAACTTATTTTGAAATCCGAATTAATGCCGTTCGGTGAAGACTTTTCAAGTTTGTTGTTTTTTGATTTTTATTTTTCAAACTTTAATTGTCTTCAGGTTTTTACCTGTTCATCGGTATCACCCTTTCCTTGACTATAATATAGCATATAATTTTGCGGTTTTCAAGACGGAATGTTGTACAAAATCACAGCTTTTGTTTTATGTATTACAGAGAATTTTAGTTATTATAACCACAATTTACGATAACACTGTTGACTTTATAATGATTAATGTGATATTATTAAAGTGTTGGGCGGCATGAAACCGCCCTTTTTCATTCCCCTTTTATGAATTCTACCTGAGGTTGAGAAATCTCGTTTGAACGGTTATTGATTAATCCAATGGAATTCTGTATATTTTAATTGATAAGAGCGCTCCTAAATAATTTAAGGAGAAAAATTCTATGGAGTTAAAAATAGGAAACAAAATAAAGCACCTGCGGAAAAAGCATCATATAACGCAGGAACAGCTTGCAGAAAAAATCGGCGTATCATTTCAGGCTGTAAGCAAATGGGAAAACAACATTGCTCTGCCCGACATAACTTTAATCCCTGTTCTTGCAAACTTTTTCGGAGTATCAACGGATGAAATTTTATCGTATGATTCTTTTGAAAAGAACAGAGAAATCATGGATTTAGTCAGACAGGCAGAAAAATACAGAGAAACAAACCCTAACAAAGGATGGGAAATTCTTCAGGAAGGTTTAAAAAAATATCCCGATAATGACATTCTTCTTTGCAACCAGCTGTATGTTATGAATTACAGCGAAAACCATGGAAAACACTGGGATGAAACACTGAAGCTTGCATCAAAAATCATAGACAAAACCGAATCGGATGAAATAAAATATGACGCACTCCGTTTTATAGCATATGCATATAAAGCAAAGGGGGATATTCAGAGTGCGACTTCTGCACTTGAACAAATACCCGAACTTTATTTTACAAAGCTTTCGGAATTGGCGTTTCTTTTAGATGGTGAAGAAAAATACAGCGCCGCAGAAAAGCAGAAATGGATCTCATTTGAACTGCTGCTCCAGATGATGTGGAAGCTTGCGGAATATTACAGAGACAATGGCGATAATGAAAAAGCCGTTAAAGAAGCAGATAGAGCGTTGAAGCTTATCAAGGCATTGGAAGGCGAAGAAAAAATCAACAGATTTGATAATTATGTTGAGTATTTCAGCAAACAGATTGAGAAGATGAAATAAAAACAGGACCTGCGGATATAACCGTAGGTCCTGACATTTTATATTATACACAAATCAGTCTTTCAGAGCTTCATAATATCCCTTTATCTGTTCTTCTGTTGGCTTGTAATCAAGATTTGAACAGCAAGGAATATTGGGTTTACTGCCGTCTGTGCCGTAGAAAGGTGTCTGCCTGTCGTTTTCGAACTCTTTGCGTACTTCCTCAAGACGGAAATCGGGAATATCATATGATGTGCCGCCATTGAGGATTGAGCGATGCGCAAGAATCGCCACAGAAGACATAGCAACTGCAGAATATATATCATAGGGATGCTCGGGCTGTCTGCCCTCTCTGATACAGTCGAGGAACATCCTCGCTATTATATAATCTCCGCCGCCGTGACCGCTTTGATTTATGAAATCTTCATCCTCATCGTTCCATGTGGGTTCATAGAGATTAACAGATTCCTTTCCTTCGGGAACCGACCAGTCATTATAGCGAAGCATAATCTTATCGTCCATGCCTCTGAGATTTTCAATCTGACCGTTTTCTCCGCAAACACGGTAAGAATTGTGATGAGCACCGAACGCGGCACAACCTGTAACTCTGAATACGGAGTCATCATCATTTAATGTTGTTACAATTGCTGCTCTGTCGCCGACATGCCTTGCTGTTGCAGTCTCCTTAATAGGACAGTAAACAGGCATTGCACTGACTTTTTTCGGCGTTGCACCGGTAGTCCACATAAGAGGAGCAAGAGAATGGGTTATGTAATAAGAACGCGGAACATAGTTTCTCCAATGCTCAAAGAAATAAATATAGGACTTATTGAATCCGACATCATCGGGCGAAACGGGATGATTATACTCACCTTCTGCATAAAGAATCTTGCCGAGTGTTCCGCTGTCACAAACTTTTTTCATCTCTCGGTTAAAAATCATCTGAGGATAATTTTCCGCAAGCATATAAATTGAATTGCTCTTTTCAAAAGCACGAATAAGCTCAACGCCCTCTGCCATAGTACCGTTACTGATGCATTCCGAAAAAACATGAATCCCTTTTTCAAAACATTTTATTGCATAGGGTGCGTGCTCATGGAAATAATTTGCAAGGATAACCGCATCCATTTCATATTCAATAAAATCGTCGAAATTATCAAAATCGGCAACTTCAAAGCCGAGATTTTTAAGACCTTCGTTTCTTCTTTCCTCATTAAAATCGCAGAGAGCAACAATTTCGCAGTCAAGAAGTTTAAGATTATTTGCAACATCAACTCCGCGACCTGCACCGAAAACACCAATTCTGATTTTTTTCACAACAAAAACCTCCTGCAAATGCGTAGAAAATAAAACACTCCGCGGCTGTTGCTGCGAAGCGTTTATGGTGATCCATCGGAGATTCGAACTCCGGACACCTTGATTAAAAGTCAAGTGTGCGACAAGCCACAAATGGCTATATTGTTGGGAAAATGCCGTTTTTGTGATACACTTTTGATACACTTTTTTACGGTTTCACACCGATTTTGACGGCTTGATGATTATAAAATATTTTTTTAAAAAAGTCAAGAAAATTTTAAAAAAAAGGCTTGACTTCCACGCATTTGTGTGGTATAATTTAATCACAGTCAAGGAGGTGAGAACAACGGAAACTAAAGATTGGGTCGGAGTTATTCTTACGATTTGGTCGAACACGGTAGCAACAATCGCTCTTGTGTTAAGTATCAAAGAAAAAAGAAAAACCGCTAAACGCTCCAAGCCTCGCAAGCATAAGCGTAAGCGGTAACTCCAAAGGAAGACGGGAGTGGAAACACTCCCCGATTCCTCCCTCTTTAGTCTACCCCAATCTTATGAAAAAGTCAACAATAATTTCAATCGTTCTGTTCGCTGTGTTTGCTGCTTTGGGATGGCTTTATTTCGATACAAACTATATTGGAATTTCCTTCCTTGTTGTATCAGCAATATTTGCCACCGCTGCGTTAATCACCGCGATTAAGAACAGAAACGGAGCAAACAAAGATGAGTAAAATCACAGAGCGCAGAACAGCCGCCGGGATGTCCCGTTCTGAACTGTCCAGACAGTCAGGAGTCCCCCTTCGAACCCTTGAGGAATGGGAAGCGGGAAGAAGACTCCCCAGAGATGTCTATCAACTCGCCAAAGTAGCAAAAACTTTAAATTGTAAAATTGAGGATTTGATTATCCTTGAGGACTAAAATTAGAGGGGCTTGTCCCCTCTTTTTTTTGTGCTTCAGCAAGTTACCAGCAAGTTAAAATTAACGGGCGAGACCATTGCCCCGCCCGGTGTGACTATTATTTTTTTTATACAGCGAATTCTTTCGGATTGCAAAGAAAGCTTCGGTATCTTTTATTAACTTAAAAGTCTTTCTATATACTGTTCAAAAGCTGAAGAATAGATTATTGCCAGCTTGAACAAATACTGCGAGTAATCGACTATGTTACCCAGAGTGAGCGGAGGAAGCCCCTCAATGGCAATTACTTCGCAGATTTTGTAAATGTGCGAGAAAAACATCAAGATATATTCAAGCATCTTTACTCCTCCTTAATAAAAGCTGTGAATCCTGCCTTTTTGAGCTGTGCAACCATTGAGTCAGCATTTTCTTTCTTTGAGTATGCACCGACCTGCACACGGTAAAGCTTCTGTTTTGATGTTACAGTCGGCGCCGATGAAGCGGCAGGAGCCTTGTTTAAAGTATCAAAATACTTCTTAACATTGGCAAGGAATGTTGACCAGTGAGGTCTGATGTATTCGGGACACTTCTTTGAAGGATAGAAATAATTGTGCTGGTATACATCTGTTTTGGGGTCGAGATTGTACTTATCGCAGAGATAAGCAACGAGTTTTGCGGTTGTTTCTTCGCTCTTTGCTCTGTTGCCAACGCACTCAATAGCAATTGTATCAAGATTGCCGCCGATTTTTGAACCGTCTGTTCGCTGGGACTTTCTGCGAGTGCTACCGTCTGTTGCGTGCCAGCCTCTCTCGTTATCGTTGAGGAGCTGCCAAATCTGGTCGTCATATACATAGTAGTGAACCACTACACCCGACATATTGCCGTTGTATGTAGATCTTGCATACTGCTCTGCATCATTCGTTCCTGATGCTTCTTTGATATCGGCAGTGTTATGAACAGTAATACCTTTCGGCTTACCTGTACCGTCGTTGAGCTTTTTGCAGGGCTTCATAGGCTGGTCCTTCTTACACCACGAAGCAACATTCTTTTTCGCCTTGAGACTGTCCGGGATAATTTTCTGATTTATTACCAGTCCGTTAGGAGTGGTTATTTTTTTGTCAGGAACAAGAAATGCCATTATTCTTCACCTCCGAAAGCTTTATCAATTTCCGCCGTGAGTTCTTCAGATGTGGGGAAGATTCGCTCAAGAAGAGCATTGCAAAGAGATATGATAGGGATTTTCAATGAGTTCCAGACGGCACAAATGCCAGCTGCACCGGCAGACACAAGCATTGAAATAAGCATACGCTTAAATGTGTCAAAATCATCTGTGAAGCCGAAGATTGCATCAAACGAGATTGATGAAATGAATGTCTGAATAAAAGTTTTCACAACTCTTGAAATTATATCCTTGACCTGTGCTTTCGTAATCTTCACTTTTCATCATCCTTTCTGTTTAATTCCGAATAGTATTCTGCATACCAATCCGGGTGAAGTTTCTTTTGCCGCTCGACAAGCTCCCGCTCTTTTTCCGGAGACATCATCTTCATATTAAGAACGGGAAGCGTGCCGTATTCATCGGTTTTGATGACCTCGTCGCAAGTATATTTCTTACCATCGAGGTCAACCGTAACCGTTTCAGGGAGCTTATAGGTATATGCGATATCGACAGATGATTCTGTCATTTGTGTTCACTCCTTAAATACACTCCTTATTCAGGAGGCTCACAAGGAAGGCGTAAAGTCTCCTCGTATAATTCCGTAGCAACATCATTACCCTTGAGGGCGTGATATGCTTTATATGCTCTTGTAAGTGCTTCTTTGGCATAAATGGGACAATACCCCTTTTCCATATACTTCTCGTGGGAACGAATTATTTCGGCTCTCAAAAGGCACTGTATGCCGTTTTTTATTGCTTTGAATTTAATGCACATTGTGCCGATGAAAGACACTGCACTACCCAAGAGAAAAGGAACAAGCCAGTTAATTACCTGCTGTTTCAAAAGACCATACCACGCCTTTCTCTGCTGTGTCCTCTTCATCAGGCTCATCAACAATATCTTCAAGGGGATGTTTTAAAATGTTCTCTCGAGCTCTGTATTCCTTCTGTAAAATCAAAATCTCTTCTCTGAGAGTTTTGGATTCTTCAAAAAGAGCCTGATATTTAGGTTCGTTTTCGTTGATTATATCTCTGAGGGCCTGTGATTCTCTGTGAATATCTTCCCAAGAATACGGAAGGTCAAGGCCCATTGCAGCATATTCAACATTTTTATGGCGCTTATAATCGTTGGCATTAAGTGTGTTTCTTGCATTGGAAACAGCATTTCGCACTTCTGCAAGCGATTTATTGACAGTTTTCAGTCTTTCCCGCTTTTCAAGCAGTGTCTGTTCAAGAGTAAGCAAAGTTTCCATTAATCATGTACCTCCCCTATTGCAACCCAGCCTGCTGCACGAGCAACGAGAGCTGAATCAACAACAAACTGTGTGGCGGTTCGTGAAGATATTTTCTGATTTTCAATATCATTTCCGCCGAAAATAAGGGTATAATTACCGTCTTTGAAATAATTTCCGCAACGTGAACTGAAATTCACCGTCACTCCCTCGCCAGCATTAGGACTGACTCTTCCCCAACAAAACAGTATCTTGGGTCCGTTATCAAAAGAAACGACAACATGACCATGGCGAGCACCATCAACAGCAGTCTCTGCAATATAACTTTTAAGACCGGTTGAACCCGTACCACCAAACATAACAGGAAGAATTCCATATGCAAGAGTGCTGCCGTTGTTATAAAGTGCACCATTGGTAGGATTCAGAACACTTAATGGCATACTTGTTCCACCACCGATAATAAGTGCGTTCTTGGTTGGAAATTCATCAAATCCTGTACCGCCTGCATCGACAGGAAGTGTTCCAAATGTTGGATATCCAGAAACAGGAGCATAGAATGCACCCGTTCCAACCCTGCCGGTTATAGTTGAAGAACTACCTATAAGAACTGAACCTGATGCGAATGTTGTTTTTCCTGTTCCGCCCATGCCTACCGGTAAAGTTTTGAACACGGGGCTACCTTCTTTTTCAGAGCAAAGAGCTCCTGTGCCACGCACACCGTTAACAACATCTGTGCCATTTCCAACAAGAAGAGATCCCTTTGTCATAGATTCAAGTCCCGTACCGCCGTGAGCTACATCTATTACGCCGCCCTGCAGCTGTGCATCAGCAAGAGAAACATGATGAGGATTAGCCGTGCTTGAAATATGTTTAAGAATATCACCGTTTGTGATTTTCTCCATAGTTTCAGGTGTGAAAACAAGACCATCAGCACCCTCATATGTCAAATCTTCATTCGTGTACGCATAAATAATTGAGCTGTCATAATTAATCGAAACTCCAAGTGTTTCAAAATCTCCTGAAAGAATATGGACCACAGAGGAGTTATAGGCATTAATGGCACTACTCATATTCAACACAGAAACTTGTGAAAAATATATAGTCGAGTTAAAACTTTCGATAAAACTACAACCATCAGTCACTTTGCACTGTGCAGAAATATCTGACAAAAAGACATTCTTGCACGAATCGAACCACAGTTTGGAAGTTGAAGGAAACCAGCTTTGTCCGTCATCCAGAAAGTCAACGCTCCTTATGTAAACCTCATCGAGTTCGCCGAAACAAAGATTTCCGTTAATGATAGGCTTGTGAGTTGCACTTCCGTTATAAACCAGTGAGATTTTCTCAAGGTCAGAATAGCCGAAATAAGGTTCGGACTGAAGCAAATAATCGCCCGTACTCTTCAGGATAATAGACAATGATTTTATGTGGTCGGGTATTTTATATTCAACATCGGAGATGTTTTTGTAAGGGTGCTCATAAGAGCCGTCACACAGTTCATCATCTTCCGTTGAATTACAATCGACATATACTTCGAGAGTTTGAGAAGCCATGCCGGGATGAGCATTACCATCCGCATTATGCTCCTCAATTGCTTTTCTCATATCCGTAAAATCAACATATACGGCCGAGCCATTAATAACAGCTGATACATTGGCAGCATCATCAACAACCGCAACGAATGTAACCGAATGCTCAATGAGCTTTGATGTGTGATCGGCAATATAACTTGCTTCTGCGCCGTAATTAACATATGAATAAAGGATTTCTTTGGTGGGGTCATCAGGGTTCTTTGCAAAAAGACCGACTTCGCGATAGTAAATACCTTCATCAAGGTTCATATTGTCGAAATAACCGCGAATTTTGGCATAGCCGTTTGATACTGAAATATCGGTTATAGGCACCGTTATTTTCGGGTCAAGCAAAGCATTAAATGTTTTATAGCTTGTTTCGCCGAGTTCGCCGGAGCCTATCTGTATTTTTGTAAATACAATTTCTTCGCCTGCGAGCGCACGAAGCTGGAGAGCTTGGCCCGCATCCGTGAATTTAGGCTGTATAGGCATATTATCACTCCTCCTTTGACATAATGTATTTTTCAACTTCACCGAGTTGTGTAATGAAGCCGTAGAACAGATTGCCTTCGCGCTGCTGTTCTATTGTTTCAGCAATGAAATCCCATTCAATAACACCGAGATGAACCTTTAACGGTTCTGTTTCTATTTCGATAACAATCTTCTCGAGCCAAGCACTCAAACGCTTAACATTTTCGGCCACTCTTTTGAATTCAAGAACATCTGCATCAGTCAGAGCCGTGTCCTTCGTTATGATTTTGAAACAACCGGGAGTACCGCCGTATTCAAACCACTCTGTGATGGAGGCATCTTCAAAAATAGACTGTACTATTTCTTCTGTTGCCGCTTTTGTGCCGGCAGTCGCCCAGTATTGAAGAGCAAACTTAACGAGCTTACGCTTCAGGTCGAGCGGATAAGACTGTTTGTAATTTGCTACTCTTAAATCTGTGGCAAGAACATCAAGGACATTGTGATCAAGGTTGTCAACATTCGAAAATGTAAGTGTCCCTTTGATTAAAGTAAGAATCCTTTTGAACATCTGTGATGTAGCATAGCTTGCGGCTCTTGCCCAAGGCTGATTAGCAATTATCGGAGGTAAGCTGTGTATTATTTCGGCATCCTGAATTTTAATCATCTTCAAGACCTCCATAGATTATCTCGTCGTTACCGCTCAATGCAATCTGCGTATCGGTCACCTTGATGAAATCCGGTGAGGTTATTTCAACACGCTTCGCACCTGCTTCTTTAATCCGCTTGACGAGTTCACCGGGTTCTATATCCCTGCCTATCTTTCTCTGCCACTTTTTATAATCGCTTATTGCTGTATTTACGGCGTTCTGAATAGTAATCGCATTCGCCTCGTTACTCTGATTGATGTAATATTTAAGCTTTATCTGATAATCGACATCTTCAGGAGCTCTTGCTGTAACAAAATCAGTCAAAGGACGAATTTTGGCGGTTGCCAAAAAATTCTGCATAGAAGAAGCAATCAAATCGCTTGGTGCTTTTCCGCCGTCAAGCATAAACAGAACGACAACCTCAGTCGGCGCAGGTGTATAAACCTTCACATCATCAATATCGGTTCTGAACTGTCTTGCCCAGTATTCATATGCTTCTTTCGGACCTGCAACCGAATAGCCTGCAGGAGCCATAAATACACGATATGTAAGGTCGTCATCACCTTCGATATCGTCACCGCCGGATGATGGCTCAATATTGGTGACACTTGCAATGTACGGAAGCGGGTCTACAAAACTTGTGATTGAATCCACAGGGAGCTCGTTTGCTTCTCTGCCGGGTACAAGTGCCGTTGCCTGAACATCAACAAAGCTCTGTCCGGCAGGGATTTCGGCATATTTATCCGTTTGAAATTTATTCCCTTTGTCATCTGTGACTTTAGAATTAGCAGGAATGCCCGTCACGCTCGTCCTGGTAGCCGAGACGGTAAACCTGAGGGTAGTTATAGCCCCCGAAGCCGGACGCCTTAAAATGCCCTTTAAAGCGGCAATATTGTCGAGGTAGTCGCCGAAACTATATTTAAGCAAATCAACTTTTCCGGCACAGTCAGAACATTTCAGGATCTGATAACCAAGGAGAACCGTCGCCATACCAACGCAATTCAGAGGTTGTGCAGTAGACGAACCGTAGTCTTCTCCGAATTCTTCTATATAAAATTTATGGCAGTCTGCAAACCACTGTTTTTTTAAATCTTCGAGAGTGAGATTATCGATAAAGCTGACATTAGGCACAACAGCCAGCTCAGGTATTTTGCTCAATGTCAATCACCACCTTCGGAACAATGAGACCAGACGCCGCATCGCCTGTCCACACAACCTGCTTGATGTTGGCTCTGGGCTCATATTTTCTTGTTTTCTGAATAATCTCGGATTCAATCATCGCTTTCGCCGCAGGCATTGGCATATCAACGAAAGACCAATCTATTCCGAAATCACGGTCAAGTGCGAGTGTGCCGACTCGACTGCCGTATAAAACGGTAAGGCAGCGAAGAATGTCCTGCCATTCATTAGCCTGTTTATTTATATCGATTTCAACAGTTTCTGAAATGTTCATTCTTTCACCGCCTTACATTGTATAAAGATATTCTGTCAAAGAAAGGTTCACCGTAGCCTCCGAAAGCTCGCCCATCGAATACAGAGTATTCCATGCTTCGCTTACCTTATCGAGCGACCACAGATTTTTGCCAACCGGTCTGCCGCCTATTTGAAGCGGATATGCCATCTTACCTTCCGCCATTTCAACGAGAAGATCAAGCATTGCTCTGGGTCTGACACCGTGTTCGGCGCTCAAAGTTATGTCGAAGCTAAAAGTCTGAAGGTCAGCGCCGAGATATTCCAGAAGCGGTTTCCCCTCAATGACAGTGTGTGTTGCAGTTCGTTTTCCAGCTGTTCTGGATATGTTGTTCGGGGTAAGAACCGAAAGGCTCGATACCGAGAAAACAACAGGTCCGAGAGAGCCTATAAACATTCAATTCCCCCTATCAAATCGGCACTCCTGAAGGACTGCCGGGAGCAGTACAATTGTGTGTGTGCGTCTTGATGAGAACACCATCAACGGTTGTGAGACCGTTTCCGTCAATCGTGATTCCTCCGCTTGACCGGATTGTTATTCCGCCTGAAGCCTTTATGGTCACGCTGCCGTCCGATTCCACCTTAACACTTGTGGCACCCTTGATATTGAGAGTTCCTTCTGATTTGACTGTATAGTCGCCTTCAGAGGCCCTTTCAACATTTCCTTTGGTTTTTTCCTCAAGGTCACCGTCAATGGTTGTTTCAACATCGTCATCGTTGTGGAAAAGCATTTTACCTTCATTACCTTCGCCGACTTCGGTATCATCGTATTGCCAGTAACACTTTCCCTGTTTTCGAGAAAAGTCTTTGCGACGAATACCTTGTTTAACACCGTCAGGCGGAGTGTGATTCTTACTCCAATAACGGCCGAGAATCAATCCCTTTGAAGAGCCGTTCGGCAGATGCAGCACCCACACGAGATCGTCCACTTCGGGAACATAGTATTCCTCAAACGGACACATAAAGGGAAGCTCTATCGTTGTGCAATCATCTCTGTCAGCATAGACGATTCGAGCCAGTCCCTTCTCATAATTGCAGGAGCTGATTTTACCGACACGGAGAAAATCTCCTGTATTATTGCTCATAAAATCACTCCTTATATAGAAGCAACCACTTTACTCAATTCGAGCTTTGTTGTAAAACTGCCGCCGACCGAGTGGGTCACTTTCTTCACATAATATTTTCCATCGGCTTTTTTAAGGCCGATTATATTTACGCATTGAGAGGATACAAGATCAGGGTTGCCTGCTACGGTAACCGACAACGTCGTTTCTTCCTCGTTGGCTTTGTTAACCTCTGCCTTTATCTTCTTTTCTGCATCTTCACGGCTGTCAGCTTTGCCGTTCACAGAGAGCATTCTTTGTTCAGTTCCTACCTTTACCTCGATTTCTTCTTCCGAATCTGGATCCGTGTAGGTCATCTTACCGCCGGTATATGTGCCGGCAAGAGATGTTTTAAAACTCCACGAAGACATATCTTTTCTGTAAATATCAATAACCGCAGCCATATTCTTGTATGTTTCACGGTCAAAAATAACGAGCCTGTTGCAATAGGTTTTGAGACTCAATCCATATCCTTCACATTGTTTTTTTATGAAATCTGAATCTGTCTGATCATTCTGCTCAACACTATCAATTTTGACTTCCGATGCAGTATATTGCAGGGTCAACCCGGAACGGGATGCAATTTCCTGCGCCATATTTTGAACAGTAACATTTTCCCAAGTCTGTGTGCGCTTCTGAGTACTGAAAGCTCCGTCAGCAGGCTTTGAAACCGCCTTGAGTGATATTTTCAAGGGCGGTCCCGAAAAGCCCGGATCATCCATAACAAATTCGCCACAATTTAATACTCTTGTATCGCCGGGAAAACGCCAATCAAAAACAGTTATTTTTGCCGTTACTTTATCGCCGAGATTCGGGAAATAAGGACCTATCCACTTCTCGTCAGGGTCACATATAGTGAGTGAACAATCATCACTTGAACCGCTTTCAGGGTCGTTATATGTGAATTTATCCGTCTTTTTCTGCAACGAGGTCGTAAGATCCTCGCCCATATATGTTATAGAGGCCGTAGCCCTTCTCATCGGAATCATTCATTCAACCTCCTCCACGGCGGAAGTGTGCTGCTCTGTTCGAGCGGGAGATCCGGTGTATTCAACACCGTCCCCGCATCGAACTCATATATGTCAAGCAGAGGCAAATTGTTATCCATAAGGAAATCAGCGTGCATCTCACTGCCGTAGACCTTCTTGGCAATCATATCCCACTGATCACCGGCTACCGTTGTGTATGTTTTTGCCATTAATTCACCTCCGCATTAAAACTTGGTTCTGTCGTATTCGTGTATATACTGGTCCATAAGCTCTTTAAAGCGCTCGTATTCATCATCCATAATCTCACTTATCCTATCTTCATCTCCGCCCTTGCAGTGGATTACAGGGGCAAATGTGACATAGAATACAGGACCGTCACCGTTACCTCCACCGCCTCTCGGCTTCTTGGGTGTGTCTTCATCGTCATCATCCGGGAGAAGTGTCGGAAGCTTGGACAACGGTGCAACAACTTCAGGCTCACCGCCTTCACCGATAAGTGCATTGGTGGGACCCATTGCGATACCGCCTTGTGCAAGTGCGATTTCGGGAATCAACGAGAAGTTGAGACCCTTACCGCCCACACCGGGCACCCAATCGGGAATCTTGAGGGTATTAAGATAACCGATAAAAGTATTAAGACCGCGAATAATGAAGTTGATAGGAGCAACGAATGCCGCCTTCAGTGTCTGCCAGATTCCAGAGAATATTTGAACGAGATTTTCAAAAGCCGCACTGAAATTTCCGGTGAAAATATTGGTTATAAAATCAAGAACACCGGTCAGAACCGTAGTTAAACCCTGAACAATAGGCATACAGACTTGTATCGCATTTACAAGCACACTGCTGAGCACCTGAGCAAGAACCGTCACACAAGGTGCGAGCGACTGTAATACAGGAGCAAGTGTTAGAATGATCTGCAGAAGCGGATCAAGCAGCGGTACAATTACCGGAAGAACACCCGAAATAATCTGCCCAAGTGCCGGCAACAGAACGGGTAAAATCTGCTGAATTACAGGCAAAAGTGCCGATAAAACCTGACCAAGTATCGGTGCAATAACTGAAAGCGTACTTGAAAGAACAGGTAACACCGAACTTGCAAGGTCACTGATAATTGAAATATCAATCGAGCCAAGCAAATCAGTAATAACAGGTCCTATTTGCCCCATTACATCACCGATTATCGGGATAAGAGCCTCACCAAGAGGAAGAAGAGCCACTTCAACAGAACGGGTCAATCCTTGGAACATCGACTCAAGGTCGGCATATTTAACAGCTTCCATACCTGCAAGAGCATCCACAGACGCGTTGATAGCATCACCTGCATTTGCCATAGCCATTACAGCTGATTCGCCAAGGTCTTCCCACTTTGTTCCGAACAAAGCAACACCGATTTCATTCCGCTTAACTTCGTTATCAACAGCAGCCAGCGCAGTTGTGACATCCTGGAATGCCGCCTTCGAAGCCTCTCCGCCCTTTGCAAAAGCAGCCATTGTCTTGCTTGAATTCAAGCCAAGAGCCGCAAAAGCTTCTTTGGTAGAGTCGGAATTATCTATCGCTCTTATACCGAATTCCTTCATCGCATCGTTCAGGTAGTCAATCTGATATGCACCGTCTTTCGCACCGGTGGCAATCATATTCATCATTTCTTCAGCTGAAAAGCCAAGATTTGAATAATAAACACTGTACTCTGCGAGCTGATCGGCAAGGTCGTCGTTCTGATTAAGACCGTTTTTAGCACCTTGAGCAATGAGGTTGTATGCCGTTTGAGCATCTACACCGAACTGTGTCATCAGTGCATCCGCACCGCGAAGGCTCTCATTAAACTCCATATCGAAGGTGTCCTGAAGGAGATAACCGCTTTCAACAACCTTCTGCATATCCTTTTCGGACAAGTCGCCCATCTGCTGGTTGACCGCCTTCATCTTATCTCCGATATCTTCGAAGCTTTCACCGTAGTTATTTGCATAAACACTTTTAAGAACATTCTCATATTCTTCAAGTTGCTTTGTGCTTAAATTTGTACCTGCGGCAAGGTCATCCATAGCCTTGTCCACAGAAACAGCAGACTTCACGGCCTGTGTTCCGAGAGCGACGGTGCCGGCGCCGGCGGCAGCCAGACCGGCACCCATCAACTTACCCGATGCAACAACCGCTTTACCTGTATATTCGCTTGCTTTTTTTATTCGGTTGAATTGCTTTTCAACCTGACTTACCGAAGTGCCAAGGCTCTTTGCAACGGCACCGGCAATTTTTATCTCAAGCTCGTAGGCTTTGCTACCTTTTTTTGCCATGAGCCTTTACCACCTCCTGATATCGCTCCGCGAGTTCAACAGCGTCTTGGAGGCTGAGACGCTCAAAACAAAACTCTATACTTGAGTTTGTCGCTTTTGACAATCTCAAGCAAAAGTCCATTATCTCTTGCGGAGTACCGTTTAATCCGCGTTGAAGAAAAAACCCGAAATCGCTCTCTTGACTCTGCCGAGATCCTTCGCAGTAATCTTCTTAAAGAATTCAACAGGAAGTTTTGTCACCAGATGAGCAACAATGCAGGAATAGTTCGGGTCAAGTTCCGGACTCATTGCAACGCTACCCGTTTTGGCATACATACGCTGAGCCACACAGAGCTGTGCTCCGGACATATTCTCAATGTTCGTAAGGTCAATCTCCTCATAAGTTTTGCCTTCATAAGAGTAAGGTTTCGTAAACTTGACTATAAGAGGATTTTCTTCTTCAGTAATTTCCTCCATGCCTTCTGTTTCTTCTTCTTCGGTGATTTCCTCCATAGCTTCCTCATAACCGCTTGTATTTTCATTAATGATTTTTGCGTTCATTTCTTTTTCCTCCTAAAATTTGTTAACAAAGAGATCTGGTCTTGGCGAGCATATCGACACCGTTTACACGGTAGATTGAATTGAAAACATCTATTTCAAGGCGTTCTTTGCCGTCGATTTCAATTTTGATATATGCGATCGAGAACTTGATGGATGAGCCTGTGCCTTCAGCAATCTTAACTTTACCGGGATTGAAGCTCTTGACATCGCCTCTAACAACAACACGCATACCGATTTCATCACGGCCACCCTGACCGTCTGAAACATCTATACTGCCCCTCAATGTGAGTGCAGCGTATGTCATCAGTGAGAGAATATCGAATGCATCATCAAAGAGAGTACGGAAAGGGATTTCCATTTCCATTTTCTCAAACATTCCTCTGGCAGGACTCTCGTAGTCACCCAGAATGCCGGGACCAGAAAGAGTAATAACCTTCTGAACAATTTCGGGAAGTGTGATTTCATCCGAAATGCCGAGCATTTTCTTACCGGAATTGTAAACATTAAAATTTCCTATTTTTTCAGGGATAACAAACTTCATTATGAGTTACCTCCTTCCAGCGCACTCTGAAGTGCATAAGGATCAAATTCGAGAACGAAGTGGATTTTCTCTGCGGGAGTGTACGGGGTAAAAGTGATGTGGAATGTAATTTTTCCGTCAAGAAGGCTTGTTACAGGATTCTCATCAGGGAAATATTCACATTTTGCCGTTGCACAAATACCGCGTGCAACAAAGTTATTGCCTCTGATGTTCTCGGAATCAACAATGCTCTCAATGAGTTTATAGTTCATGGGATCATCAACCTTCTGGAAATAAGAAAGGATGAGAGAATTACCCCACCATGTAAACATTCTTCTTACGGAAACCCATCTGTCCTTAGGGTCAGTTGTTGAAGGATAGGCAGCGGTATTATTACCCCAGCACTTGTAACCGTTCATATTGATTGCGGTTATAATGCCGTAACCGTTAACAATGTTCGCTTGTTCCTGGTCAAGCACCACTTCCGTACCGTCTTCCAGACATATTCCGGTGATACCCAAACTCTTGTTTGAAGGAGATACATAAGGAACATCTCCGTTCTCGCCGTCCGTACTTGCAAGTCGTGCAGCAACCAGCGCGGACAATGAATATATCTTGTCGCCGATTTTGCCATAAGGCCAGCAAGAGAAAGACATTTTGGAATCAATTCCGACATTCTCCTTGACAACCTTCAAGTCAGAATACTTGAGTGCCGCCGTAGGAGTTGACTGCGAAGCTTTTTCAGCATTGGAGCTGATATCGAGAACACAGTTTGAGCTGAAGCACCCGTTAATGTTGGTACACTTCGCCTCGATGGCAGCGATAACATTAGGGTCATCTGCCCAGCCGGGAGCAAGAATAAGACCGGGTGTAAGCCCGAACATCGGGAACACCTTACTGATACATTCAAGACCCATTACATCACCGTTTGAGAAATCAATACCGCCGATAATATCGTCGTGTGTAACACCTTCAGGATTGAGAGCTGTATAAGACACTCTCACGGTATCATCCGCTTTAAGCGCACCCTTACTCAGAACAGTAACTATTACATAACCGTCCGAATCGAAGGAAAGCATATAATCGGTGCCTTCCACATAGGTAGTTGCACCGTCAACAGACTTAACAACAACCTTATCAATGAGGATGCCGAATGCTTTTTTGTCCGAAGAAACAACTCTCTCATATGTATTCGAAGGCACATTCTTGCCGACTTCATAACCGGTAAGAGCTGTGTATGTATCGCCGTCATCTTTGCTGAAATAGAACTTGTCATTACGGTAAACGGTATCTTCGGTAATCACATATTTATATTCTGCTTCCTTGATAACAGCTGTGCCTTTTGAGAGTTTAAGGAAATCTTCGGGAACCTCACGGATATGCTCGCTCTTGTTGGGGTCAAGCACATTGATGAGAATGATAGGTGCAACATTAAATACTCTGAAACATGCGTCGATTGACTGACAGAGAGTGTACTTTCTGAACTCGTCCGAATAGCCCATTGCCGAAACAGCTTCCGCAAAAGTATTACAGAGAACGGGCTTGTTCGCCATCTTATAAGGATCAGAGCCCATATTGACAGGTGCTGTGCCGAAGATGACCTGAAGACCGGCCGTTGCTTCAATAGGAGTATTCAGAGAAGTATCCTGCTCTCTGACATATACGCCATGATCATATGCCATTAATCTTCACCTCCGCCTTTGATGAAGTTTTCGGCTGTTTTATAGAAGACACTCATTGCACTGTGAGGGTCTTTAAGCTGTCTGTTTGTATCAGACAGAGCATTTGTGGGAACAACGAGCTCACCCAATGCAGGGCACTTATCGATGCGTTCCTGAAGTTCAGGAGGCAGAACGCCGCCGATGAAGCTCGTGAAGCGGCGAACTACGTCGCGAATTGTGGGGCCGCAATAAACGACCGTTTCATTTTTCTTCTTTTTCATGTGTGAAAAGAATCCTCCTTTGTGGTTCTCGGAGCGTTAAACTCCAGAATAACGCCTCCGTAATAGTAGGGATGAGGCTGTACTTCTTGAAGAGCAAACTTAAAAGAGTTCCTCACCTCAAAATTACCGACATACGAATTTTTTCCGAATCTGCTTTCGAGTTTCTGGATAACCTTAAGCAAATCGAAATGTCCCGAGCGGTCACGACTGTTGTTATATATACAGATAACCAATCCGATTTTTATAACAAACGGCTCATTACCGTCTCTGCTTCCTTCCTGAATAACCGTGATGATATACGGTGCAAGGTCGTTTTCATCATCTTCATCAGTTGAAAGGGATATCGGGAGCTCCTGACTGTATGCTTTAATCTTGCCTCTGCCATCATCAGTTGATTTGGTCAGCTCCAATGAGGAAAGAGTTTCCTCAAGGTCTTTGTTCAGAAGCAATTGCAAATCTGTCGGTGTAAAGCCGTTGTAATTATTCGGATTTCTCATCATTTGATTCCCTTCAATAATTCTTTGTCGAGTTCCTTATGTATGTGATTCATCAACATCTGCTGAATAACAGGCTGCACCTCACCGTATACCTCTGTTTCATTTCCGATCATCTGCGGAATAGACGGTGACAAGAGTGTTTTGATAGGAAACCTTTTCTCCGTCGTCCTCTGAACCATAGATTTGTGTCCGTTTTTGAATTTGGTTACAAACGACCATCTACCTTCGTGCAAAAGGTTTTTCATACCTCCGTGAGCCTTAACTCTACCCTTTGAGGTTTTGGGCTTGTTTTCGCCCGTCTTATAAGTAGCAGGTGATGTCTTGAATTTGAACAATTCAATCGGACCGCCGTCAGAGCGTAATGTCGCAACAGGTGTCTTCGGTTTTGCCTTATCAATATCCATGGCCTTCTTGAAGCCTGCTGACTTGATTGCATAAGTTTCCTGTGCTTTGGTTGCAAGGAGTTTGCGAGCCTCATCCGCAGTTGCGTTCACAGCTCTTGATAAGACTCTCGGTGCCGCCTTTTTGTTTGCATCACCGAGAACAGCCAAGATTTCCTTCATGGCTTTCTCGCCATCAATTTGAAGCTGAATCATAATCTATTCGCTCCCAATGTGAGCACATAAACGCCGTTTTGCTCATCAACTTCTTCAACCGAGTAATTGTGTTTTTTATCGAGAATAAGCATCCTGCCGACTTTTGGTCTTGCACCGTAATCTTCCACAGGGACAAGAATCGAAATTCCGCTTTTATATAGCCCGTCAGAATCTTTCACTCCGCTCGGATCACTTTTTGCAAGCTCATGGCTATCAATATGAACCCTCATTTGCTTGCCATCGATGTTGTGGTACTCACAGAATTCATTAACATTGAAGAAAGTGTTTTTGATGTCATTCTGAAGCATAGATTTGAATTCAGAATTCATATTCTTGCCCCCCTTGTGATTTATCAGCCGATTTTGACACGCACAGATGTAGCAGAATCTAATGCTGCCGATTCGGCCCAGCCGCAAGGCACACCGCCTTCGGCTGTTGAAACGGTACCGTCTGCATAGAAGAGAGCTGCACCCTGTTCAATTGCACCTGTGCCCTTGGGCATAGCGTACACACCAACAACGTGCACGGTACCGATACAGCCGGGATTGATAGCAGCGCCGACAACACCAACTCTTGTATCGCCGATGCTTACGATTTCGCCTGTTTCGAGAGTGGCGTCTGTTGAGTTAAGGAACTCAATGGATTCGCCTCTGTTACTGTAAATAGCTTTTGCCATTATGGTTTACCTCCTTGTTAGATTAAACTTTAAGGGGATTTACAACTGATACACCGGGATTTTTGATGAATGCACGGTAATCAATCTGGTTAACCTTCCAGTCGTGCCATACATCCCAGTGAATGCCGAGTGAGCCGACCTTTTCAGAGCGTCTGCTTGTGGGCATTTCGTTACCGTTGAGGTAGTCAACCTGAAGGCCTGCGTGCATCATAGGATCAGCACCAAGGAACCAGGGAACTTCCTTACCGTTGGCAAGCTGATTGAGGACAGGGCTCTCAAGGTGAACAAGATCAGAGTTGTAAAGAGGGTTGATATCGTTGTTTGATGTGCCGGGAAGATGCTGTGAATGAAGGATTGTCTTCATTGCATACTTGTAACCGGTACCTGTAACGATGAACTTGGGAAGCCAGAGAATGATGTTGCCGTTATGGTCTTTCTGCTGCTGACCGACATATGTTGCCTGCTCAATTGATTCAACTGAGGGTGCGCAGCCATTTGCCATAAGGTTGAAATGTTCAGCACAGAAGAAATTCTTGCCGTCAGCAAACTTTACATTGTTGTAAAGTGCACGGTAAACCTCAAGTTCGATTGTCATCTTATCGGCCTTAACGAATGCGAAGGGAATCTTTTTGAAGAAACCGATATCATCGTTGATGAATGCTTCTCTGGTAAATGAGTAGCTCTTACCGCGTGTTTCGAGTGAACGCTTGGGAAGCTTGGTTGTGTCAATGTTGTCAGCCTTGAGTTCGCCGCCTTCCTTTACAACTTCAAATTCGCCGAACTGACCGAAAAGATATTCGTTAGCCTTTGATTCCTTGAAGTCAGGAAGTGTACCCTTGGATGTGATGTGCTGATATGTAGTGGGAAGTGTGGGCCAGAGTTCAACGAATGCCTTGTTGAAACTCGAATCAATGATGGCACTGATTGCACTGGTGGGATTCATAAATGAACGGACGAAGATGTCGTCACTGCTCATTTTTCTGAGATTGGAATCATTCTGGCCCTCGCGGACGAGCACTTCAATCGCGAGATCTCTGAATGACATGTTGCGGAAATCGTTTGCGCCGTCTGCAGGCTTGTTGAGTGCGATACCGGATCTGAGAAGGATTGCGTCCGAAGCGGCTGCTCTGAACTTGTCACCTTCATCCTGCGTTACACCAACACCGTGAGGAAGCTGACCTTTCTTCATTGAGTCAAGAATGGCTGCTCTTACGGTATCAACGGTTGATGCAGGGTCCTTAATAAATGCAGAAGGATCATAATCAAACTCACGACACAAAGCGATAATGTCGGTGGTTCTCTGTCTTTCTGCTTCGGTTGCTGCTTCTCTTGCGGCAGTGTCATCAGGATCGTCAACATCATCGAGAGCGGTGATGCTTGCCTGAAGGATATCCCACTGTCTCTGTTCGTCAGCAGTGAGGTTGGCATTGCCGGCAGCTCTGGATGTGTCCACGATAGAACGCTGCTTAGCAATGAGTTCGTTTTTCTTTTCTGCTTTTGTCAAAGTTGTTTCCTCCTTTAGGAAAGATTTTGATTTATCTGGGTTATACACTCTGAAATAGAAAGAGTATTTACTGTTTCAGGTGTTTCCTCAGTTTCAAATGAACGGCCAACACCGACCGTCGGGTCGGCAGGCACAGAAACGATTGATATTTCAAGAGGAGTCCATTTTCTTGCAATACTGCAAGGTCCTGTATATTTACCGTCAGCACTTGTTTTGTTAGCGGCAACATCCTCCCAAGAATCAACCGTATAGCGAACACTCGTTGTTTTGAGTGTTTTGCATTCTACCTTTTGATGGATAAGTTCTGCGGCTTCATCGGTGTCAAACTTGACTTTTGCAAGACCTCTGTTTTCAGAAATCCACGCACTGAGAATCTGTCCGCAAACATAGTCTGTATCGTGGTTAAACAGAAGAACACCGATTGAATTAAGGCGGTTGAGATCAACTGCACCGGGAGAGTGGTCGAGAATTTCCGTTCCGAACCAGCGAGTATAAGGTTCTTCCGAACTGAAACTCAATTCGTAGGTACGGTCTTCACCTTCAACAGCACGAATACCGTCGAATGTAAAACCTCTGCACCCGAATTTCTTACTCTGTTCCTGTTCCGCCCGCGTCTTCGGTTTGAGGTTTGCTTCCCTCATCAGACGCTCCATCCTGCTTTCCCTCGTCGCCGTTTCCGTCATCAGGGGGTTCTTTTTTTGGGGCATCGAATATACCTCCTATCTGCACGCCTTTTGAGGCAGCGTATTCATTTATTTGAGCCCTTTCGTCAAGAACCTTCTTCCAATCTCTGCCGTTTTCGGCACAGACTTCTGCGAAAGTCTTCTGACCGGACTCCATAGCAATCTTCGTAGCATTTACTTCCTTAACCGGGTCTATCCAAGACTTGGGAGATGTTATCCATTCGTGCTTGAGATAGTCGATTTTCTTAGAATGATCATCAAAGAAGCCGGGCATACGAAATACACCGGCGAGGATTCCCGAAATAATGAAAGCCTCATATACTTCGGTCATAACCTCCTGAATAAGCTCCGCATCCTCTGCGAATGCCACATCATCTTCAATGTTGCTCTGGCGAGCTGATGAGTAATTGACACCCGTCATATCACGGCTTACAGCTTCGTAGCTGAGACCGTGTCCGGCAGAAATGAGACGCTGTTCAATACCCAACATTCCGTTAGCTTCGCCATAAGCACCTTTCGGATCAACAACCTGTATTTCGTCACCGGGATTCAGTTCCTGAATCATTCCGGGAGCAAGCATCTTGCCGCTGTATTCAAATCTCTTCTCATTTGCAGAAGGAGTAGAACCTCTGCCGGGACCGAGAGGAATACCTGCTTGTCTCTTAACGAAGACTGCAAGACAAGCGGCGATCCTTTCCTTGACTGAAACAGCTGTGATGAATTCGTTGGCATCACGGATTCGGTTGACACTCTGTGAAAAGTCAGAAATTTCTCTTACCTGTGAGGGTCGCTTCTTTTGCCAGAGGAAGATTATTCTGTCTGATTTGTAATAAATCGGTTCAGAAATTTTGAAACCGTCGAGGTTGTATTTCTGTATCCAGTAACCAACCGGACGGTTAAATTCTGTCAGCTCGATACCACCTATAACCTTGTTGCCCTTATGTTTCGGCGCGTGATGGTAATCACACAGCTCGTCCACTTCGAGAGCCTGAAGCTGAAGAGGAATCTTGTTCTTGCCCGAATAACATTTGAGAAACAAAATACCGCCATCAATCTTTTTTCTCTGAACAGCCATTCTCATCATGGCCGTGAAGGACTGTTGTCCGGTTACATCACAATTGATTTTTTTGGTCCATTCATTCCACTCTTTCTCAATCAAATCGTTGAGTGCCTCGTTTGAGGTCTGAGGATGAAGTTTGAAACCGTATCCGATAACATTTCTTTTGAATGCGTGAGTGATACTGTTGGCAATATCACTGTTTCTTTCAAGGTCTCGTGCACGTGCACGGATAATATCTCTGGCCGGACTGTCCGTATACTCGGCAGGCTCATTCGTGGCCGGCCACATAGAATTGGAACGACCTTTGCCGGCGGCATCGTAATTGCGCATTACATCGAGTTGCTGACGCCAAGCCTCTCTCTTGTAAGCTCTTTCAGGAGATATGAAGGCAATGAGAGAATCAAGCGGGTTAACCTTGCGTTCTTTTTCCAACCTCTCTACCTCCCGTCAAATTTTGCTATGTAGCAATTGGCAAAGAGCGGAGAGTCATTTTTTTCGGCAGCAATCTGAGCTTCGAGATCTTTTTTCATATTTCTGAGCTCGGTAAGGTTTGCTCTTGTAAGGCTTCGGCTGCCAATGGTGTAAGACTGTCCGGTTGTAGTGATCGCAACAATCGCTTCATTAACCTTCACCAAGAGGTCCCTGTTCGAGTAGCCCTCTATTGCTGACATAATGCTTCCTCCCTTCTTTGTAGTAATTTTTAAGTTTGTGTCCCGTTTCGAGACAATCGTGCTTCATGTCATTCAGGGTCTTAATGTCACGCTGGAGTAAATAGATGTTCTGAAGATCACCTTTTCGTTTCGCAACTTTAAGCTCCTGTCTTTTGCGATTGATTATTGAGTTAAGATTTTCTGCACTGGTCAGATATTCTTCACCGAGTTCTTCAAGTTTCTTCATTACCATTCACTCCAAAGTCCGAATGTATCGTTTCTTTCAACGTTATGCCAATATTGCATGCTCACTTCCATATCTTTTTCTGCACAACTTTTATGTTCTTCAGGAAGTTCAACAGTAACATGACCATATCCCTGATTAATAACTTTAAGAGATGTTGAATAGCCTGAATCGGATTTAAACGAAAAAGAAAGCTTGTCGCCCGGAACTGCACCATCTAACAGAATCGTCAAACGATTACCCCAGCTCCACATTTCACTCGAAATTGTGAATTTTGTATGCCAGTCAGTACCCGTTCTTATCTTCCAAAGATCCAAATTGGAATCATAGATGTATCTACCTACCGGATGATAATTTACAGGCTTGAAACCAAGCAAAATATTTTTGAGTTTTTCAGCATTATCTGCTTCAATACACATTACATCCCTGAGAGTCGGCCATATATAACAAGGCCACTTGCTGTGTTCGACTTTTTCGCCGTCATTTATGAGCACAAACTCTCCTGCAGTGAGAAGATCTGTGTCTTCCCACGAAAATACAAATGTACCGTCCCAACCATTAGCATCAAAAGTTAGAACCCAAGTACCGTAGAGTTCGCTATAATGCCTTGATACTCGATATCTTTTTCCATCTTTGGTAGCAAACAACGCATACGCTTCGGTCTTTTCTTCCCAGTCCGCAGGTTTAGGTAAGTGAGCTTGCCACACATAAACGAAAGGATAAATAACATCAATTTCAGGAGTCAGACCTAAAAGTGACGATATATCGTTAGGTGTCACATAGTTTCCTTCTGCATATTTAACAAAAGCTGTGTCTCCGTTCTTTGTTCCTGGACGCAAATCCACATAGTTCATATGTCGAACTATTTGACCGCTTTCTTTGTCAATTGAATCTTCACTGATATCGTGAGCCGATAATTCGTAATAAGACTCCACGCTGAAGCCATCTGAATATCGTGTCATTCTGTGAAACCAAGTGGCATAATCAAGAAGCGTTTCACCGTTAACGGTAAGCTTACCATCTTTCCTGACATCGAGGCTTTCAGTAAGCTCTTCCACTGAATCAACCTTTTTCGACAGTTCATTAACCTGCACACCAATGCTTGCGGCAAGCTCGGCCATAAACATCTCGAAATCGTTCTTATCAATCGGAAGTTCTTCCTCGTCATATATGTTGTCGCCGCCTGCTCCTGCATCGGTCGAGTTAACAAACACGAGATTCGATGCAACCGATGAACCGTCTTCATATGTAGCCATTGCGCCGACCGATATTTTCGAGAAAGGTGTGCTCAAAATCTTTCCGGGAATAAAGCACTCTCCATCACTGTCAATAACAGCAGGGAGTGTTTTTCTTAACCCTCTGGGTGTTATTGCAACGAAAATCGCAACCTTCGTCGCACCTTTCCATACAGGGTCAGTCGCCGAAAAGATGAAATTGACTTTGATAGAATTATCATTTCCTGTGGGCAAATCGGCAGTCTTCAAAAGAGTTGCTTTTCTGCCCGAAATTGAAACTGTTATCATACATCTCCCTCCTTTCTATAACCAAGATTCTCCGTTCGGAAGCCAATCGCCCGATGAAAGCCAATTGTTTTCTTCCGGTGTAGGAGTAGGTTCCGATGTTGGAGATTGAGATTCTTCGATATTGGAAAGGTGTATCGAGCGAACATTGTTCATATCGGCTGCCGCCATTGCGTAAACCTCACAGTCAAGATAGTGGTTAGCTCCGTGGCTTTTCTTCTGAACCCACACTGATTTCTCACGACCTCTTTTGTCGCGGCTAACAACAAGGTGTTCAGCGGTTACCTGTTCGGCATATTCACGGTCACAGCCTTTGAAGACCATCCACGATTTCGGTCCGTTTTCCAACCTCATCCTGGAAGCGATAAGGTTCTTATACTTGCCACCATCGACAATGATGAGCTGCATACCGTGAGCTTTTGAATACGCCTTGTTGACTGTACTGATTTTGTAATGATCATTCATATCTGACTTACCCTTGCACGGAAACGCCCATTCACTGTGCTCGGCGCAGAAGTTATAAACATCATCGGTCTGGTCACCGGAGTCGATAAAAGCGAGAGTAGTTACCATCGGAGGACCGCCGTCCTCTCTCTCATATTGAAGGTTCAAAACTCTTTCAAGAGCTTGCCAGGAATGAACCTGTCCCCTCGTCACAAGCTGTGAGGTTATAAAGTCACCGAATGCCCGGATAACATAGTAGATACAGTTTTCCTGAACATCAGCGCCGGCAGTCAGGAATTTTGCCCAGCTCGGAACAATGAATTCTTCAAGCTCGGTCTGTCGGTCCATAACAAGGTCAGCACTTGTTTTAAGTTTCGTATCCTCCCAAGGCTCGGCAAGCCATGAGTTCGTGAAGTTGTGCAGCTTATCAGGATCGTCTTTTGCATCCATAAAGGCTTTGGCAATTTCCGCAAAGGTAGTAAATGGGCTGTATAATGTATTCAGCCAAAACGCAACCGAACGAGCAACCTTGGTTGATTCCTTAATTGCTCTCCATTCGCCTTTTTGGAGCATTGACGGTTTATCCCCCTCCTGAATAACCGCACCACATTCTTGGCAACAATAAAATGCTTGTGCCGCACGGTCAGCATGACTCATACCGGTTTCTTTTCCCGGCCACTTGATTTGAACAAAAAGCAATTCAATAAACTCACCGCAATGAGGACAAGGAACGAAATAGTGCTTAATCGTATCAGCTGATTCCATAGACTTCCAAATGTGTCCGGTGCGTGTTGTAGGAGTAGAACACTCATATATTTTTCGGCCACGGAAGGTCTTGGTTCGCTCTTTTGCAAGCGAGACGGGGTCAGCTTCTTTCTGTCCGGCAAGAGGATATTTGTCAACTTCGTCCAGAAACAAATACTTGATCGGTTTTGATGCAAGTCCACTCGGAGAGTTTGAGCCGGCAATTGCTATATACATATTGTCGAACTGTAACTCATCCTTCTGACTCTCGTTCTTTAGATAATGCTTTTGAAGTTCGGGCGACACCTCGAACATCGGCTGCAAACGGTTTTTGCTTGTGGCCTCGCCGAGCTCATCAGTCGGATAAACGACCATTGTCGGAGAAGGATCCTGTGCAACTATGTATGCGAGCATATTCTGCATTGCTTCGGTGCCACCAACCTGTGTCGGCTTGACAAAGGTAATCTCTTCTGTCTCGTAGTTGTTGAATTCATCCATAATTCCAACAAGGTAAGGTGTTATCTGGTTTCTCCAAAGTCCGGGCATTGCGGACGATTTTGAATCCAGCAACCTGTATTTTTCCGACCATTCAGAAACAGTAAGATCATCAGGAGGTTTAAGTGCCGACAAAGCCTCAATAATGTAGCCAGGTGCCGAATACTTTCTGAACTTGAACTCATTCGGTTTCACTGTTCGAACCGCCTTCCTGTCCTGCTACATAGAAAGAACGAAGCATTTGGTTGACCTCTCTTTGCAGGTCCTGTTCAATGCCTCTCGCTACCAAAGGTTCAACATAGCCGCCTATCAAGCCTCCGACCCGGCTCGGTATGGCCATTGAAAACTTTTTAAAGGTAGTAAAGAATCGCTGATAATCCTTCTTGACATCATCAATAGAGATATACTTGCCCAGTGCAATGTCAGTTCGGAGCTGATGAAGCTGTCCTTGTGACTGTTTGAGTTCGACTTCTGCCTGCAGTTTATCTGCTTTAAGATCGTCAACTCTGTTCTTGTCGTGCTTTCGCTCGATTTCTGCTACCGTGTGTGAAATGTAAGCCTGAACGCAGGTGCTCAGATTGTATGTTTTCGCCTTCCCGCGTGTACCAACACTCTTGAAAAGTTCACTTTGAGTAAGCCTCTGTGCTGTGCGAAGTGATACTCCGATTATGTTGGCGAGCTCACCAAGGGTAACCTCGTTTTTTGGCGGAGAAACTTTATCCGCATTTTGTTCACTTTTCTTTGTTTTAGGCACTTTTTTCACCTCCGGTATAGCTTTTGTGTCCCGCCAGGCGAAAAAAATTTTTGATTTTTTAGAGAGAACTCCCGGACCTCGCCAGCCCCGCAAGAAAATTTCGGTTTTACAGTACCTTTTTGTTACAGAAAAGAAATAAGACCGGCTACCAACGGATAACCGGTCCTACTTTTTACGGAAGATAAGCAAATGACTGAAAAAACCAAACTCAACAAGCGGGTGGGACAGCGTGTAACAAGCGAGCACATCTGATGTGTTGCAAAAGTCCATCGAGGGTGAGAAGGGACTGTCAGTGTGTCCGTCTGTCCACACATACCATATTAAAGTCTTTATTAGTACGATTAAATGGTAATTAAGTATGTTTCTGTACGATTGTGTACGAATCAGTATGTTTCTGTATGAAAGCGTACGATTGTGTGGTAGTTGTCTATTCCCCCACTTTTTGAACAACTCTCCCCCTATACTTCCCCCACTGGGCAATACTGAAACCCCTTGATATATATGGTCTCCCCCGTTTTCCCCACTGTTAAGCAAATGTATACGAGGCATTATATTTACACATAAACAAATGCTAAAAATACATATGATGTATGTTATACATATAGCGGGGAAAGTGGGGAAATTATAACTCTTTATTCTTTATTTTAATTATAATATTTTAAATATTAATAAAAGAGTTATTATTATTTTTACTCCCCCACTTTTACCCCCGCTTTTTCTCAACATTTGAAAAGCGGGAATAAAAAAAGAGCGTACCGATTCAGGTACGCCCTCTTGAGCCGCTTCAATTCTTATTAGCTTGATAGAAAATTATAGCCTTGATAGCTGTAACAAGCATATCCAGGTCAACATGGGTATATACACTCTCTGTAATATCGTTACCCTTGGAGTGGCCCATAAGTCGCTTAACAACAACGGGGTCAACCCCTTGCTTGCGACAGGCCGACGCAAATGTATGCCTTGTAATGTGCGGAGTAAATTTTTCACCTTTTGAGTCGGTGAAGCCGAGCTCATCCAGCAGCGGGTAAAACATATGGTTTCTAAAATAGTTCGGTGTAATCGAAGAAAGCACTTCATATTGGTTCGGCTTCCTGCCTTTCAGAACGGGCCTGCAAATGAGTTTCGGACCATCGAGAGCAAGGAACTCGTCAATATACTCTTGAATGTTGCTATGAACAGGAACAATGCGATTTTTTCCGGCGTCTGTCTTCTTGCCGCCCGTAAAAGTGTTGGTTTTAGGGTTATAATCTTCAACCTTGAGGTCGAGGAGCTCACCGATACGCCAGCCAGAGTAATTCAGAATCGTAATAATCTTGGCAGTGAGATTTCCTTCCTTTGCAAGTTTTTCAAAGGTCTTAATCTGTTCTTCGGTGAATACTTCTTTTTCCTTATCTTCATCATCATTCTTAGGAACAGAAATAAAATCTGCATAGTTCTTCTCAATAATATCATACTGCATAGCATAGTCTTCAAGCAAGCTTGCAAGCACTTTGACATTATGCATAGAGGAATATGACATGCCGGATTTTTTCATAACATCAATAATCGTCTGAAAATGGCCGGTGCGAATGACACTGACTTTGAGACTATACAAGTCAGCCATCTGTTTCCAAGCTGCACGGTAGCAGTCAGCTGTACTCTTACGGATTTCTTCATATTTTCTTTCGCTCCACTCGTCATAAAGCTCTGTCAAAGTGAAATTGTCTTTTGTGCCTCTGTTTCTGAGCCACTTGTTTAACACCCTTTCAGCTTCTTCGTATGTCTCATAATAGCCAAGAGATATTCGTTTTTTCTCACCATTCACATTAACATGAGGGGTTTCCGCATGCCATGGTTTTGTACGATTACCTGTTTTGATTGGTCTAACTGAGCCTTTACCGTTGGGTCTTCTTTTCATAAATAAAATACCTCCATAAATAAAATACTTGATTTTTATGGAGCATTTTGGTACAATGAGTATACCAAAGCACTCCATTGAGATTTCGCGGTCTCCTTTGGATGAGTTATTGTGTTTTGGGTGCTTGTTCGACAGTCGAAGGTGGTGCTTCGGCTGTCTTTTTTTATGCCTATTTTTACGATTTATCGCATTTTCTTACGATTTGTCGCAATTTTTTACGTTTTTGAAAGCCAAGCTGACATACTGTAGGTAGAAGACAATTCATGCGTCATTCTTTTCGCACTTCTTACACTTGCGATATCCAGCCGCTTTTGCTTCTTCTTCGAGCATAAATATCGGGCTCTCGTAACTGTAGCTGCACATGCCGTCCGTATGATACACCTTACTGCCGGGATAAATCATTACCGAGCCGGGAGCAGGCGGAGTATACGCAGGCGGAGTATATTCACTTGTTACGGACGTCTTCTGTTTTCGACCGAGAATAATCAAAACAGCGCCGATGATAAAGAACACACTCGCAACGAGCAGGGACTGTCCGAAGCTTGTACCGTTGTCGGCCGACTGAGTAATTATAATTGATATAATACCAAATATAATAACGCCAAGACCGACCTTTGATTTGGTTGACTTAAACATTTTTATCATCCTTTCTTTCGTGACAAATTACGCCCCAAGATTTAACCATAGAGATAAGGACATTCTTTTGTTCCTCTGTTAAATAGCATTTAAAAGCCACATCATCACCTCTCATAAACTTCATCGAAAATCCAGTTTGTGAAAGAATCAACTCATCTTCAGTGAGTTCATCATATGTGTCCAAATCAATAATACCATCTTCAAAACCAGGACCTTCGGATTCCCATCCCATAATTGAAGACGGACTGATTTTTAATGCTTTGGCTAACATAGAAATGTTTTCGCGAGTCATATTGGAAATCTTTCCGCTTTCCCATCTGCTTATGGTACTTTCGGAAACATTAACCATCTCAGACACTTGCTTCATAGTAAGTCCAAGCTCTTTTCTTCTGTTCCTTAACATCAATTTTATATCCATTTGTCTCACTCCTTGACTATAATATATCACATAAATGGCTTTTATGCAAGAAAAAATTGAAAAAAATCAAAAAAACTTGCGTAAAAGCATTGACAACATCAAATTGATGTGATAGTATAAACTTGCGGAAAGGCAAGAAAGGAGGTAGTTTTATATGTACAACGATAAAATCTTGAAGGGAAAGATCGTTGAAAAAGGCAAGTCTCGCAGTGATATGGCATCCGTTCTCGGTATCGATATATCTACTTTATCAAAGAAATTAAACGGAACTACAGAATGGAAACGTTCAGAAATGCAGATTATTCGCAATTATCTTGGCTTAACACTCGAAGAATCAGAATCTATTTTTTTTGCCGAAGAACTTGCGTTTACGCAAGATACAACCGATTAACAAGCACCAATGCACCACACCAACAACTTATACAAAGGAGATTTCAACATGCCCAGATATTTTTATACCTATGGTTCAAGCCCGGACTACCCGTTTAAAAACGGATGGACAGAAGTTATCGCACTCAATAGAGGACAAGCAGACGCTTTCTTCCGTGCTGCTCATCCTGACGTTCATCCCGGTATCCTCAACTGTGCAATTGTTTATTCAGAAGCCGAATTCGCGAAGTCGGTGATGATGAAGAAAACAAACTTCGGCGCAGGATGCCACGAAACACTCGGAATCCTTACATATAATAATGATTCTAATTCAATTAAGCGTAACGCAACATCCACCAACAACATCCCCGACATATTGAAAGGTCAGCTCGAATTCATCCTTGATGAATGCAAGGGCGGCAACCTCATTATCACCGTTATTGAGAAGACTAATAAAAAGGAGGGCTTATATGATATCTGATTCCGAAATCCTCGCAATGAAGAAGGTTTCGACAGCACAGGCCGCCAGATACTTAGGCATGGATGACGTTACATTGAGGCTCGGTCTTCAGAGCGGTGAGCTGCCGTTCGGTACGGCTTTCAAAGGTACCAAGGACGGATATATATACGACATCAGACCTGAAGCTCTTGTTGATTACAAGCACCACGGTAAGGGTATCCCTTACACCAAACTCGCAACAGAAATAAGCACTCAAATAATCAATACACTCAAAAACATTGGAGGCACTCAAATATGAGAAAGTTAATGACTCTTCCCCTTTTTATTTTCATCTTTTTTTTCGGAGACTATTTTGAATGGTACGAGCGACTGATGATGTTACTTGCTACCGGAGCTCTCGCTTTTGAACCGGAGCTTATCAAATTTGAAAACTGGCTCTTTCCGAAGGTTAAGAATACGGCACTCAAATACATACGCAAGAAGGTACGCAGTTCAAAGGTCCTTATGAGATGGATTAACAATCCCGGCACCACACTTTTTGAGGCTTTTGCTGATTCCTTTAACAGAATACCCGTTGAGGTAAGAAAGTCTTGGCGCAACTCAGTTGAAAGAGGTGATTTCAGTGCCTGACAGATGTTTTGCACTCACAGAAAAGGGCTTCTGCTCCTGCATCAGAGTGAAGGTCTGTCCGGGCAAAGACAATTGTAATTTCTACAAATCAGTAGAACAAGCCGACGAAGACCTCGTCAAATCTTACAAGAGGCTTTGCACTCTTCCGATGGAAGTACAGAAAGCAATAGCCGAACACTATTACAACGGCGAGCACCGATGGAGCATGGAGCTCTATCGCCGAAGAAAATTAAAAGAAATGGAGAACAAGCACCATAAATAATACATTGATTCATATTCAGAAAGGATTTTTACATTATGTTAAGAAAAATCAAAAGAAACATGGCTCGTAAACAGCTTGAGGCGGAAGGACGCCGCCGTATCAACAAGAAATATAAGAACCCCCACGGCATAAGCAAGCTGGCATCAGACTTTTCCTATGACTGGCAGACAGCTCTTGCTCGCAGGGTGAAATATTATCGCCAGAAGGAAGCAGGTGCGAAATAATGGCAAACATTATGGGAGATAATCTCCACAAGCTTACTGACGGTGAATCTCTCGCGCAGTATCGTGATTCAGAGTATCTGGGTTCTATCGACATTGAACCCAAAAAAGAGCCTGTTGTCACTATTGAAGGCATATATCACGGTAAGGTCACACTTGCCGGCAGAAAACAGGACAAGGGTGTAGTCAACTTTGTTGAGAAATCCGTTCCCGGTCTCAAAACGGTAAGACCCCTTGTTCTCAATGCAACAACTCTCGGAACTCTTAACAAATTGTTCGGAGGTACAGAACCCCGTCACCTTGTAGGCAGAAAAATACAGTTGTATGTTGACCACAATGTTCGTGACCCTCAAAGTGGTGGCACCACAGACGGTGTCCGCATAAGGCCGTTCGTTCCCAAGGGTGTTGAACAGAAGTGCAGTGACTGTATGAAGGTTATCGGGCCTGCGCACGGCATGTCGGCAGAAAGAATTGCTGAACATACAAAGAAGACCCACGGCAGAATTCTCTGCGCAGAATGCGGAGCCAAAGCAAAAGCCGCAAAAGAAGCAGCAAAAACAGAAGGAGATGCATTGAACAATGAGAATAACGAAACTCAGAATTAAAAATGTTTTCGGTATAAGAGAATTGGAGCTCGACGGTAAAGACGTTGAGCTCATCGGCACTAACGGTGTTGGCAAAAGCTCCGTTATTGATGCTATCAGAACCGTTCTTACCAACAAAAGCAACAGGCCCTATATTCTTCATAACGGTGAGAAGGAAGGCCAAATCTACATAGAGACCGACACCGGACTTGTTGTCGACAGAAAAAAGAGAACTGATCAGGCGGATTATAAATCAGTCAAGAACGGCGCAGAGATTATCACAAGCCCCGAAAGCTTCCTGAGCACGCTGTTTACCCCCCTTCAGCTCAATCCCGTATCATTCATTCAGATGAGCGAGAAAGAACAGAATCAGGCAATCCTTGACCTCATCGAATTTGAGTGGGACATCCCTTGGATTATAGAGCAGTTCGGCGAACTTCCTCGTGACGTTGAATATGAGCAGAACATTCTTCAGGTCCTTCACGACATCCAGTCCGAAAACGGCTATTATTTCAAGCACCGTCAGGATATCAACAGGGACATCAAAAGCAAAACGGCGCAGGCCGAAGGTCTGGCATCAGGCATTCCCGCAAGATTCGATGCCGCACACTGGGAATCTTTTGATTTGTCAGCGAAATACAGAGAGCTGGCAGAGGGGCAGAAAACCAATGACGAGATTTCAAGGGCGAGAATGTTCCACGACAGTTACAACGATAAGATAAGAGGTATTGACGGCAAGAGAGAAATTGCCGTGAGTGCTCTCCGCTCTGAAACGGAATCCGAACGCAACACTCTCAACAGCACTATTTCAAGGCTTGAATCCGAAATTGTATCGGCCAAGGAAAAGCTCGCTGGACTGGATGCACGCCTCGCCGAAAAAATCGCTGTTGCGGATGCCCAGCGTGAGGCAGAAATAGCTAAACTCGACAAAGACATGGGCATAGCTTCCGATTATATGAGCAGAACTCCCGTAGACACCAAGTCCATCCAGGCTGATATTGACACCGCCGAAGAGATGAAGAAGAAACTCTACGATTACAACAGAATGGTTGCCCTTCAGGATGAAGTTGAAACACTTACCGCCGAAAGCGATGAGCTCACCGCCAAGATCGAACGTGCAAGAGAATTGCCCGGTGTAATTCTTGAAACGGCCAAGCTCCCCGTTGAAGGTCTTACCGTTGTTGATGGTGTTCCTCTGGTTAACGGTCTTCCCATTCGTAACCTTTCTGAAGGCGAAATGCTTGACCTCTGTGTTAACGTTGCTCTTTCAAAACCCAACGGCATCCAGCTCATTCTCATTGACGGTGCAGAAAAGCTCAGCGAAGTCAACCGTCAGCACCTCTACGAAAAGTGCAAAGAGAAAGGCGTTCAGGTTATCGCATCGAGAACAACCGACGATCCTGATCTGTTGGTGACTGCGTTATGAAGCTGACGGCCGAAAATTATTATTCGGTCGAGGCTCAAAAACATTATATGGGTTACAGCCAGTTCAAGGATTTCAGCGAATGCGAATACAAGGCCATGGCAATTATCAACGGTGATTATAAGAAATCTACCGATGCGCTTTTGACCGGAAGTTTCGTTGATGCTCACTTCGAAGGTAATCTCAGACTGTTCAAGGCACAGAACCCCGACTATAAGAAGGTGAAAGCCAAGGCAGAAAAGATTATCAATTGTGTAGAAGAGGACGAGCTTATGATGAGATATATGAGCGGTCAGAAGCAGGTTATTATGACCGGCATAATCGAAGGAATCCCCATCAAAATCAAAATTGACTCGTTTCATCCCGGCAAAGCCATAGTCGACTTCAAGACAACCAAGGATTTCGCACCTGTTTTCGTTAAAGAAAAAGGTGTGATTTCTTGGATTGAAGCTTGGATGTACGATATGCAGGCGGCAATCTACCAAGAGATTGTATATCAGAACACGGGCTTGCGACTTCCTTATTACATTGAAGCGGTGACCAAAGAGGAAATTCCGGACAAGGACATCATCCTTCTTCCCCAATCGCTCCTGGATTCGAATCTGACCATCTTCAAAGCCGATGCACCCAGATACCAGCTGATCAAGGAAGGCAAACTCGAGCCCGTTCGATGCGGTCACTGTGACCCGTGTAAATACACAAAAAAACTCGACAGAATAACAAAATATGAGGAGTTGATTTCATCTGCTTAATTGTGCAGTGATTATGGGTCGTTTGGTTAACGACCCTGAACTAAAAATGACAACCAACACTATTGAATACTGCGATTTCACTGTCGCGGTCAACAGATCCAGAGACAAAGAAAAAGCTGACTTCATTGATGTGCAAGCATGGAGACATCACGCACGGTTTATAAGTCAGTATTTTCGCAAGGGTTCCATGATTGCGATTCAGGGACACATTGAAACCGACAGTTATACCGATAAGAACGGTAACAAGAGAAAATCCGTAAAAATTGTTGTCGACGAAGCAAGTTTTTGCGGTAGCAAATCCGAACAAGGCGGTTCATCAGCGCCGCCGAATCTCTCTGTTTCCCCTCCCGGTGACGGTGAGGGCGATTTCCACGAGATTCCGGAAGAAGACTTACCATTTTAATTTAAGAGGTGATTATTATGCTGATTCAAATTGACACACGCGAAAAAGAACATGCCATTGAAGGCATTAAGCACTATCTTGACAGTCAGGGCATTTCGTTTTTTGATGAGAAACTCGATGTCGGCGACTATGAAGATGTCCACCATCCCGGTGTTGTAATTGACCGCAAGCAGAATCTCAACGAGCTCTGCAACAACCTTTCCGATGTTCCTCAGAAAAAGAAAGGTACGGGAGAATTCAAGAAAAACAGTAAAAACAAAATCATCACCGACCGTGAACGCTTCATTAAAGAAATCAAGCGTGCTCAGGAGCTTGGCAAAAAACTCATTTTCCTCGTTGAACACGGTCAGGGAATCAAATGCCTTGAAGATGTGAGGAAATGGAAGAATCCAAGATTAAGAGAATCCGCCCTCGCTACTTCGGGCGAAATGCTTTATAAGAAGCTTCTCATTCTCGAGAACGAATACGGTGTCAAATTCTATTTCTGTTCCAAAAAAGACACCGGAAAAGAAATTGTAAGACTTTTAAAGGAGGCATCCGATGAATAACCTTACTTTGTTCGCCAAGGAAATTTCACAAGCTGTGAATATGAAAGAGGCTCTCTCTTTCTATGGCTACGAAGTAAACCGTTCCGGATATGCTGCCTGTCCGTTTCACAACGAGAGGACGGCAAGCCTCAAGGTCTACGACGACCATTTTTATTGTTATGGATGCGGCGCCAACGGTGACATTGTTGAATTTGTCAGAGGATTGTATAACTTGGAATTCGATGCCGCAATAAACAAAATAAACGATGACTTTCTTCTCGGTCTTCCTACTGATAGCAAGAAGCTTACTCCCGGTGAGCAGGCTGAAATTGCCAAAAGAGCCAGAGAACTCAAAGCAAAAAAGGAAGCAGAAGAAAGAAAAAGGATTGAAAACTCAAACAGGTATTTTTCACTGCTTGATGAATATAGAAAACATGAAATTAACATAGCAAAATATCAACCTACTCAATATGTTGAAACGCTGCATCCGTTGTTCGTGGAAGCATTGCACAACATTGAAAGAGTAGGCTATCTATTAGATACATTTGACCGTGAAGGAGGTTACAGCTCTTGATAGATTTGCAAACTATCTATGATTCGCCGGAGAAACTTAAAGAGTATTCTAAATATGACCTTCTCTCACACGACTTCTTAAAATCCGTCAACAACATAACTGATCTTGCGGAACGCACAAGAATCAGAACAGCGATCATCTGCGCCGCCGAAGAAAAAGGTATCGGAAAAGAAATCAAAAAAATATTTAACGAGGCCGATAAAGCAAAAGCGAAAGCGAATGCCGAATACCTCGATTCAATAAAAAATCGAACCGACTTTTCATTTCTGACGGAGCAGCTTGACTGTGGTCATTGGGTAGCCAACAACAATGGTATATGTTCAATCAATAAAGACGGTGTATGTAGGTATGCTTCGAAAATACCATTCGCACCTATAGCCCTTCTCGAAAACAACTCAACCGGAATCGAGAAAGTTATGCTTGCATTCTCAAAAGACGGTATACACAAGAAAACGATAATCTGTGACCGCAATACTGTTGCCTCTGCCTCAAAAATTGTCACACTCGCAAACAAAGGGCTTGAGGTAACATCGGAGAATGCAAAAATGCAGGTTGCGTACATATCAGACATCATTACCGAAAACATACACTGCATGAAAAAATACAACGCCTATTCTCAATTAGGTTGGTGTGACTCAGGGTTCGTTCCTTATGACCCTGATGCCGTTTTTGACGGCGAAGAGAATTATAGACATCTTTATCATTCAGTAACTGAAAAGGGCACCTACGAAGCCTGGAAAGAAATGGCGAGCATTGTTCGTTCAAATGAAATCGTTCGTATGATGATGGCAGCGTCTTTCGCTTCTGTTCTTATAAGTCGAGTCAACGCATTACCTTTCGTTTTCCACTTGTGGGGCGGCACCGGAACGGGTAAATCGGTAGCCTTAATTGTGGCAATGTCAATTTGGGGTAATCCGGGTAAAGGTAAGCTTTTCAGAACAATGAATATGACGCAAAACTCAATGCTTTCAACTGCCGCCCTATTGAATGACTTACCGTTTGGCGGGGACGAACTTCAAACCATTAAAACCAGATGGTCCGATTATGACCAACTCATAATGCAGATTACAGAAGGTATCAACCGTGGTCGTATGACATATGACAAGATTGAAGAAACAAAAACATGGAACTGTGCCTTCTTGTTCACCGGCGAAGAATCTTGTACGCACATCGGATCAGGCGGTGGTGTAAAAAATAGAGTTATTGAACTCGAGGTTACCGCTCCGCTTTTTACGGTCTTGAGCGGAAACGAAGTCACCACGATTTCGGAATCGAACTATGGACACGCTGGTAAGAAATATATCGAACACATTTCGTCGATTGACGAAAGCACCTTGATTAGACATTTCAGAGCTCTTACGACCGAGCTTATCAAAATGACGGGAACAACAGAAAAACAAGCTTCTTCAATGGCACTGATGATGTTGGCTGACCAACTCGCCTGTGAATGTCTTTTTGATAATGACGATCCCATCTCATTCGATACTGCCGCTAAATATCTCATTAATGCTGATGAGGTTGATGTAGCCGAAAGAGCTTATCAATGGCTTGTTGACCATATAGCGAAGAACAACATTAGATTTGACTTGACCGAAAATCGCGGTGAACTGTGGGGCAAGATAGAGGGAAATATCGTTCTCTTCAATGTTACCGTTCTTGAAAAAGAGTTAAAAAACGAGAATTTTGATTACAATGCCGTCAAGAAAAAATGGGCTAATAAAGGATATCTTATTAAGCACGATAAACGATATACCGTTAAAACGACGATCGCCGGCAGAGCAAATGCGAGATATGTAAAAATCGTTCTTCCGCCCGAAGAAGACGAAGCCAAGGATTATGAGGGTGTACAGATATGAAAATACAATTAAACAACATCCTCAACGACATCAAGTGCTGCATCCGCAACAGTACACCGGTTGAATTTCTGAGCCACAGCGGTTACAAGCCTATTTTTTTGTCGTTAAGATTCCAATATGAATGGGTGTACGAAGTGCATCTTGAAGATCCGAAAAGACCCGATGTAAAAATCAAATGCCCGGTGACAGATATTCAATGCCCTCACTTCGAACAAACCGAAGAAACATTACCTATACCTAAACTCGCCGCTTTCGCAATGAAAAGGAAAGTTCCTATTGATTGCGGTGAGAACGGTATCCGCATATGTGCCGAAATTCAAATGCATTATAAAAACAATTCCTGGCATCTGATAGCAGAGCTCCACGACATAAATAAAATCAACCCCGTGATTTATGAATTTGTGAATTCAATTAATTGGCCAAGCTCCGGAGGTGGATATATATGCACAAAGTGAGCAAGCAGGTACGAGCAAAGACGGCTGTTGTAACGGAGTATCTCAAACAGTATTTGGTAGCCAAAGAAAATGCCGATACACTCGATGAACTTGATATTCATATTCAGGAGGACCTCACCAACCCTTCCATTAACGGCAGAGGATACAACTTCAGAACAGGCAGCACTAAATCCGAAGGAGCTGCATCCCCTACTATTCATTCAGAGAACATTCACTCTCTGCGTGAAGAAGAGGCAGAAAAAATCGGACTTATTATGCACAACATCACCTCTGCAATCGGTATGCTTGAGATCTCTCGCGGTAAGACCATTCTAATAAAGAGCTTCCTTAAAGGTCAATCCGAGAGAACAATATGCCGTGATATGAATATAAGCCGTGATACTTATTATAACAACCGCCGCCGTGCCCTGCTTCAGCTCTATGACATATTAGTAGAATCCGGCCAGATAGAGCCGGTATAAACAAGCACCACACACTCACTCACACAAAGGAGGAATACAATGCGATATGGAAAAATCAGTGATCTTGTCAAAGTGGATTTATACGCACATCACTGTGTAGACGGTAAATGCTCCGGGTGCGGTGACTGCTGCACTGACCTGTTGCCGCTCACCGATGCAGAGCTTGAGAGGTTGAAACGATATGCCAACGAGCATAACCTCAAGGAACACCGTCGCAGTCTTTTCTTTGATAAGAAAGCAATCGACCTGACCTGCCCGTTCAGGAACAACGAAACAAAACAGTGTGATGTATATGCCGTCAGGCCTCAAATCTGCCGAGAATTTATCTGCAGTAAAAGCCTCGATACGGCAAAGAAGGACAGAGACAGCTTGTCAGCTTCCCGAATCACCCGGTCACTTCGATACGAGGTGTTCGGAAACAGAGAATCACTTACCATTCTGGGAATGGCAATTAACGCAAGGCTTTGAGGAGGAAAACAATGGCAAGAAAAAATGCAATTTATAAATCGCCTATCTCAAAGTTATTTCTTGAGCTCACCGGCTCTCGAAACCTGTGGCAAGCGTGGTCTGATGCAATTACGCTCATCGCTATTTCAATATCAAACTGTTTTGATTATTCCCACAGAGCCAAAGAGAGAGAAAAACGTTACAAACAGATTATTGAGAATTATTCAGAATCTGAACAGAAGGTTATCGTCAAGATTTTTGCCGAAATAACCGACGCACTTAACGAGAATCCTGATCAGGACCTTCTCGGACAGTTATTTATGGAGCTGGAGCTCGGAAACGACCACAATGGCCAGTTCTTTACTCCGTATTGTGTTTGCAAACTGATGGCCTCCATCGCCACCGATGGCAAAGAGGAAGTTAAGAAAGAAATCGATAGCAAGCATTTTATAACGGCAAATGACTGTGCGTGTGGGGCGGGTGCGACACTCATTGCTTTTGCAAATCACCTGAAGGACATCGGAATCAACTATCAATCCGATTGCATGTTTGTTGCTCAGGATATCGATTACACAACAGCGCTGATGTGTTACATACAGCTCTCTCTTCTCGGATGTCCCGGATATATCAAAATCGGCAACACACTCACCGAACCGGCTACAACAGGAGCTCATCAAATCGAGTTTTCAGAAAACATCTGGTTAACACCTATGATGTTCAGTAATTTGTGGCAGGCTCGAAGAATTACGTGGCGAATGAGGGAATTGGAGGAAACCTATGATAAAGCAGCGAATATGTAAAAACTGTCGTTACCTCCACCTGAAGCGCAGGAATAAAGCCGGTGAATCTCTCTGTATGGTCCATCACGGGTATGTGGACGAAGCGGACCTGTGTCCGGATCATCAATTTCACTTTAAATTTTTAGGTTATAAGACAAAAGAACAAATTACAAAGGAGTGCTTTGAATGAAAAACACATTAACAGATCTTAACAACTATCTCTTCGAAAGCATTGAGAGACTCAATGATGATAGCCTTGATGACGAAGAACTTGAAAAAGAAATTAAAAGAAGCGAAGCTGTTCAGAAAATTGCAAAAACAATAATTGACAACAGTTCTCTCGCACTTCAGGCCAAAAAGCATTTTGACGAATACAATCCTGAAAACAATATCGAAGTTCCTCTGCTTGGTATGACAAGTAAATGACTGACGGACGAGAATACCCGACTCAAAGAAGAAAACCAAGCTTTGAGAGAAAGGATAAAAAGGTTTGAGCAATGGTAGGTCATAAATACACATCAGAGGAACACGAATTTCTTCGCAACTACATTCCCGGCCACACTTATGTAGAGATTGTAGAGGCTTACAACAAGCGCTTTGAAGACCAGATAACTACATCAAGAGTTAAGGCTTATATGACAAATCACAAAATCAACAACGGTCTTACAGGAAGGTTCAAGAAGGGTCATATTCCAGTGAACAAAGGTCGCAAAGGAGTTTGTGCCCCTGGATGCGAAAAGTCTTGGTTTAAACCCGGACACATACCCAAAAATCACCGTCCCGTTGGAAGTGAGCGTGTCACCAGAGACGGATATATTGAGAAAAAAATCGCCGAGCCGAACAAGTGGCGATTGAAACATTTAATCGTTTATGAAGAAGCTCACGGAAAAATACCAAAAGGTTGTACCGTTTTCTTCCTTGACGGCAACAAGCAAAACACAGCCTTAACCAACTTGAAATTAATTACCCGTGCTGAACTTCTCATAATCAATCGTTATGGTCTTGCAACCGATCAACCAGATCTGAACGACACCGTAACCAACATAGCCAAATTAATGAAAAACACATATGATGCAAAACGCAAAAATTCAAAACAAGGAGAATGCAAATGATTGGATCTTACACCGAAAACTCTATCAAATCCGCGCTGGACAGTGTTAATAATTCGGAACTTTCTGACGGCGACAAAGCGTGCATTGCCTTCCTCTACGGATACCTGCAGGGCACCATTGAGAAGCTTGAAAAGGCACAATCAGAGGTCGAAAAGCTTCGCAAAAGAGATACACCTATGGCCGCAATTCCGAAAGGTTGCATCAATGCTGTGATTTGTCCTCAGTGCAAATCTACACTTAATCGTACACCCGATTTTTGCAGTAAATGCGGTCAGAAATTGTCATACAGACAAGCACAATAATTCATCCAAAGGAGATTAAAAATGAACAAAATAACCTATGACAAACGACTTGAAATCTATAAAAACACACTCAATGAACTCGGCTTAGAAGGTGTTCTTTCATCCATTCACAAGAGCATCTCATACCTTTCCGACGCGATTTATATCGCTACTGCCGACAATGACAAACAGCCTCTTATAGACCCTGTTGCCAAGCTTACAATCGCCCTTGAACAGCTCCGAATTTTCTTCGGAATCAATGATGAAGTGTGTGTTGCAATGGATAAATCACTCATTGAAATGAGAGAAAAAGCAATGCCTGATTCTCAAAATATTATCCTCAATGACTTTATGAAAGGAGTGGAAAACTATGACGCTTAAGCCTATTGCAGACAGAGTAATCGTTAAGATTCTTGAGGTCGAAAAGACAACAAAGAGCGGCATAATTCTCTCTGTTTCCGAACAGGAAAAGCCTCAAATTGTAGAGGTTGTTTCCATCGGCGCCGACGTGGATGCAGACCTCTCTCCCGGTGATAAAGTCATCGTTTCGAAGTATGCCGGGACAGACGTTAAGCTCGAAGACGGTACCTATTCAATTGTCCGTCAGAACGATATTCTCGGTGTTCTTGAGGAGGTGTAAGCAATGCGTGATAGGTTGATTGAATTGCTTCGGGAAGCAAAAGAGCATCCCGAAAAGACTTGCCCAAGATGGGAATTACCGACCTGCTCTGGTTGCAATTATGACAAAGGTGATGAATGTGACCGTATAGCAAGATTAGCCGACCATCTTCTTAAAAACGGTGTTATAGTGCCGCCTTGCAAGGCGGGCGATACAGTGTGGGTTATCGACGCAGACAGAGAAGATTATACCGGATATATGTTTCTTGCTCAAATAGGCGACACTGTGATTGTATCTTCTTTTGTTAACGACTACGATTTCTCCGAAACAATTGATTATTTTATTAGCGAAACAGCTGAGGGTTCAGCTGTAGATTTATATGTAGTCCCATTAGAAAACTGCTATGCAAGTAAAGAAGCAGCAGAAAAAGCATTGGAGGGTGATTATGAATCAAAAACAACTTGACCGAAACGAATACGAAAACGAAATTTTTGTGATTCTGAGAGACATGACACTCGCTGATGAAGCCGCAGGTGAGCAAAAATTCACCGCAAAAGTCAAAGACGGGACCGTCATGGTGACCGCCAAAGGCAGAGAAATAACGATTATTTTCACTCCTTCAGACGAGACCAAGGAGCCGGAAACATATGTGAATCGCACCACACTTTCCCTCCGTCAGCTGGCTAACTTACAGTTGGATTTGTCTACTGTAAAATACTCGAAAGAACTTTAAAGTAAATTTTCACAAACCGTAACTTGTACTAAAAGCTCCGATTTCGTACTACGAAAAACGGTTAAAAATACTTTCAAAATTTAGACAAAATTGACCCCCTGAAAAATAGGTCGTCATAGCTTGTAATGAGAACATTTCGTCATATGACAACATTATAGGGGGAAGACGAAAAGAAAGAAGGAATCTTTGATGTATGAATACATAATCAACCAGCTGAATTTCTACATACAACAGAAAGAAACATCAGCACAAACCTTCGTCGGTCGAATGGTTGGCAGCGCACTCCACAAAGAGATTGACACCCTGCGCTCTGCCGTGCAGGCAATTTCGACCCTCATTGAATTTCACGATTCGGTTGAGTTAAATAAAATGGCCGCCAAAGTGTATTTTGAAGAAGCAGAAAACATAATACGTCTCGCTCTGGAAGCATTCAAAGAGGGAGTTACGGCTGAACTTAACAAAGAAGCTTGCAATAGGAAGAACTTTGGTCATTTCTCGATCGAAGAAATCTGTGACATAATGAACCGCATTCACTCTAAGCTCGATGAGAAGCAACAATTTGCACCGAAGGAGAATGATCATGGCGACGGTAACAATAAAGGAACCTAAAATAATCACTTTTGAATACAGCCCGGAAGACAAAGATAAGGACCGTGGCAGTTGTTTGTGGGCAAGGTTCAATCTTGATTTGGTTAACTACTCAATGTTCATTGAATCAGATTGTGGCTCTTATGCTTACAGCTGGGTCCCTACCCCTCAATTAGAATCATTCTTAAAGTTGTGCTCAAGATTTGATGAAGAGTATTTACTCTGCAAAATTTCTTCAAAAAATGTTGTCGATAATGATGAAACATGGAAGAACATACAAAATCTGATCAATGAGTGCGAAGATTATATTCTTGCCGAAAACGATTGGGATATTGAGGATATAAAAGAAGCTTGTTATTCATCAAGCGACGAAAAAACCGTTCACGACGAAATAGAAGTAGCGATTAAATTCACCAGTCTTGATACAGCCATTGATGACTTCGAACTGTGGGGGAATATTGAAAAGGATTATCCCGTTCAAGCAAGAACAATCGTTAATATTTACACCACTTACATTATACCTGCAATAAAAGAGCGATTAAGGAGTGACAATGATGCCTGAACGCATAGACCTTAAACCAAAATACATTGATGTAAACCAGGTTCATATACCCAAAGGTTTCTTCAATAATTTAAATGTACCAAAACTATATGATTGGCTTGAATCACAACCTACCGCCAACGTTGCCGAAATAGTAATGTGCAAAGATTGTATACATGCCATCGAACACAAATACAGCCCCGCATTTTACAAGTGTACCGGGTGCAGCTTCCTCAGAGGTCGTCTGGTGAGCTCAACATTCTGGTGCAAATGCGGAGAAAAAAAGGAGAAAACAAAATGACTGAAACTGAAGCGTTAATCAAACTTGATGAGATGACCTTCGAAGACGAAGCACTCAAATTCACCCTGCGTGAGGCTCTCAGCACAAAAATACCAATTCCTGTAAACAGCAAAGGTGAAGAGGATTTCGGCGGATACTCCGCTCTGTGTCCTAAATGCGATTCCGTAATTGTTAAGATCGACAGTCTCGGCGACATCTGTGCTGTTTGCGGACAGGCATTAGATTGGCACGGAGCCGAATGCGACGAAGAGCCTAAAACATATTACATCAAATGCCCCTTCGAAGTCGGGAAGAGCATTTATGTCGTTATTGACGACGGTATAAATTATCCTTACATCAGCACCGAAACCGTTACCGACATAAGCACGAAGGGTGTCTGGATAAGCACAGGCGATTCAGATATGGAAAATGTCTCACATCTCATTGAATGGGATGAGTTCGGAATCGACTATTTCCGTACATACAAAGAGGCTGAAAATAAGATTGTGGAAATGACCGCTGGAAAACACTTCATTCGTAAAAGCATTTAAGGGAGGACATATACAATGAACGCATTAACACCTCAAAGCCGCAGTGTTCAAAAAATGATAAAAGAAGAGTGTGACGAAAGACTCAAGCTGTTGCCCACCTATGCGAATGCGAGCTGGATTATGGTTCTGCTCGACAAGGGCCACATAGAACCTTGTGAAATGCAGGAAATACTCATAGAAGTTGAAAAGCTTTACCAGAGCATTAACGAAAATTATATAAGCCTCGAAGATGTTTGTCGCGCCGTTGAAACAGAATACGGTATCAGAATCAATTTCGTTGACAACATCAAGGATAAGAATCCTTGGCTCAGAAAAATCGCCGACAAAAATCCTGTTCAGAAAACGTTGTCGCTCCCTGCCGATCCCAACGAGGATGCACTCATTGAGAAAGTTCTCAAAGAGATGGGAGTAAACCGAAACGAACCGCCTCATTGGAAACCTAACATTCACAAGGTTATTGACCAAACCACAGGCGAAGTAGTTCGTGAACATCCTAACGGCTTCATTTGCTCATATTGCGGCAAGCATTCCTGGTACACGACTCTTACCTGCAGCGGATGTAACAAGACGATGGTGGGAGGTGCTGATAATGGCTGATGATTATATCAAACGCTCCGACGCAATAAACGCATACAAAACATCCCGCTCAAAAGATAACCACAAAACCTCAGAAGGCAGCCTTGTTCATATACAGGAACACAATCACATCCTTCATATACTTGACAAGCTCCCCGCCGCCGATGTTGTTGAGGTTGTTCACGGTGAATGGATTGAAAAACAAATACCGCTTGCATGGTGCGATGACGATGTTGATATAGCTTATCAATGTTCGATTTGCGGTTGTAACGACTTGGTAGAAAGTAGCTACTGCTCTGGCTGCGGTGCAAAGATGGATGGGGTGGGTAATTAATGTTTATAGAACTTACTGACAGTTATGACGGCAAAACATTTTGTTTAAATATCAACTTTATCAAATCAGTCCGTAACAACGGCAGATACACAATAGTTACTACCGAAGACACCCAATATTCGGTTTATGAAACCTATGACGAGATTGTGAAAAAAATAAAACTCGGAAAGGAAACATCCGAATGACACGAAAACGATTCACAAAACTACTGATGTCTTGGGGAGTTCCAAGGAATGTTGCACAGTATGAAGCTAAACATCAAAGTAACAATCGAATACCTTACTGCTTCGCTTATCATTGCCTGACTCTTGATTTGCAATTCGCTTCCGCTCTTTCAGCGGTAGCAACTCAAGCCACAATAGTGTTGAAAGAAATTAGTGAAATAATCGGTTTGGAGAGTGAAACTGTATGACAGATAAAGCCGTACTCCTCAGCCTGCGTCCGAAATGGTGCGAGTTGATAGCAATCTTTAAGAAAAAGGCTGAAATCAGAAAAACGAAGCCGAACCTTGAAACGCCATTCAAATGTTACATATATCAGACCCACCGAACTTGGGTATATAAGCTCTTTCCTTTCCTTGCAGATCACCAAGGCAAGGTGATCGGCGAATTTGTATGTAACAAAATCGATTATTGGCAGTACAACTATATGGCCGATGTGTTACACATTGCAGATATGAGTATCTTGTCCTGCATTTCCATTGATGGCCTTTTGGAATATCTCGGACACCGTTTCGATGCGAATGGCTATGACAAAAGACTTTATGCCTGGCACATATCAGACCTTGTAATTTACGATAAGCCGAAGGAATTGAGTGAGTTCAGCAAGTACGGTTTCGGTCACCCTGTACCGCTCAAACGACCGCCGCAGTCCTGGTGCTATGTGGAGGTGTTGAAAGTTGCTTAAACGATTGATAAAGGAAACGTTCGAGCTGTGGTGCAAAATGCGTTACTTAAAACAGATTAACAAAGAGATAGCTAAAAGAGATATGTGCTATCAGGAGTATCAGCGACACAATTACATTGCAAAACAGTTGCTCGCAGATTTTGACAAGCAATACAATAAAACAAAAACGGAAGGTGATACCAAATGACAGATGAAGCCGTAATTATAAAGGCTTGGGAGCGTTGTTCTGATGGGTCGGGAACGGGGCTTATTCGAGCAACAATTGACCTCATCAACCGTCTGCAGGCCGATAAGGATGCTCTCATTGCCGGGCAGGAAACTCTTCAGAAGGCTCTGGAGAAAGAAATCAAAAAACGAGAGGTTCAGGCCAAAAGATTGAGAGAAGAACGAGAACAGAAATATACACAAGCAGATTTACTTTGCAAATTAAAACACGAGCTTGCAGAGAAGGATGCGGAGACAGAAGCGTGGCGCACAAAGGCTTTGTCTGAAGGCAAAACAACCGCAACTGCTATAAGAGATGAACTTCTCGCACGTCGCTTAGATGCCGAACGCATTGAAAAGCTTAGAGAAATTGTAGCAGAGCAAGATGCAGAGATTAAAAAGTTACAAAAATTCAAAGCTTATTTTGATTCTTTGTATGGCACAGGGCTCGAAGTCGCATTTTTTCACCAAAACGGAGAATTAGAATCATTTGATAATTTTTATGATTCTGCAACAAAAGAAATGGCGGGTGTGTCGGATGGTTGAAGGTCTTAACAAGCCTATGTTTGAAACAATAAAGCGTGATTTATCTCAATTGGTCGCTTCAATGTATTTCGCAAAACCTGTATCAGAAGAAGAACTGTTACAGAGTATAGAACGAATGACAATCGAAGCAGCTGCTCACGTCGGAAGAAATCTAACCCCTATAGGAATAGAACCGATACCCAAAAGGCCTCACAAAAAGAAACGCATCCGTAAAAAGTGGATGAAAAAGTACGGTGTGAACTACCGTTTCAATTATTCAGAACAAATACCGATTGAAAGCGTTGAATTTACAATTGAACTCGCACCTGAATTCATAAAGCCTGAGCCCGACCTTGATTATAAACCTCATTTCGGTGCATATAGTTCCTGTCTTGTAGACACCGCACCGCTCCGTGCAAATATCTGCACCGGAGAATAAGAAACAGATAAGTATAAACGAAAACATTTAAGGAGTAAACAAATATGTTTAAAGTCAAAAGAAAGAATAACCCGGCAATCACATACACCGTGCTCTGGGTGCTGTATGAGCTTGGCAGAGCAATGTTCCTGATTTACGACACTGAAGGCTTTGTTCTTCGCCCTGCATCAGAGTTCGTTCTCGTTGAGAACCCAGAAGGTTTTATCGATATGGAACCTTTGAAAGATCTCGTTCCTTCTGAGGAGGGTAACGATGCCGATTAAAAACTACACAACAAAGATCGATGTTTTCAAGACCATCGGCGAAATTCAAGGCTGCCTTGTACGGCACGGTGCCAGACAGATTATGCAGCAGTACGACGATAAAGGTCATCCTCAAGCGTTATGCTTCAGCATAGAAACGCCGTTCGGTCCGAGAGGTGTTAAGCTCCCGGCAAATACCGATGCCGTTCACCGTGTCCTTAAGGAGCAGAAGGTCAAGGTTGACGAGGAGCAGGCCGCCCGTGTTGCCTGGCGTATTATTAAGGACTGGGTTGATGCTCAGATGGCTATCCTCGAATCGGAAATGGTTAGAATGGATGAAATCTTCCTTCCGTATATGATTGCCGATAAGACCGGCAACACAATGTATGAGCTCTACAATAATAATCAGTTGTGTTTGGAGGAGTAACGATGCGTGAGATTATTTTCAGAGGCAAATTAAAAGCTGATAACGGCGAACACAAAAAAGGAGACTGGGTCTATGGTGATCTTGTCAGAATAAAGGATGGAGACAATGTCAAGTCCTTTATATACGGCTTCGGTGAAGTTAACCCCAAAACCGTTGGTCAGTTTGTAGGATTGACCGATAAGGATGGCAAGAGGATTTTTGAAGGCGATATTGTCGATGATGGTGAAATCCCTATTGGCATTGTGGAATACAATCAGATTATCGCTTGTTTTATCGGCAGAATAACAGACAGCACACCAAAATGTTTGCATTGGTCAATGCTTAACAAAGGAGACCCAACAAGGCAAACACAGCTTGAATTCACCCGCGTAATCGGAAATATTCACGACAACCTTGAATTGATAGAAAGAGGTGGTTAAAATGCGTGAAATATTGTTTCGAGGCCAAACACGTTCTCGAAATGAATGGCTTGAAGGCAGCCTTATATTTTATCCTGATGTAAATCGAGCCTTTATTTCTCTCGGCGAATACAAAGGAATCGGCGGATTCCTTGAAGTGAAAAAAGATACCGTAGGACAGTACACAGGCTTGACAGATAAGAACGGCAAGAAAATTTTTGAAGGTGATATACTTGAAAACTTCATCGGCCAAAAATGTGCTGTTACATATGAATCTGGTTATTATTATCCTTTGATTGCGTTCCCTGAATTCCGGTGTTGGAGTACCAGTGAGTGCGTAGTCATCGGCAATATACACGATAACCCCGAATTACTTAAAGTACCCAAGGAGGAATAATCTATGCTCCGAATCCACGTTGGAATCCCGCCTTAGCTCGCTCATCAGCGCAGAAACTCTCTTTCCACATAACAAATTTTAAAAACGAAAGGAACGATAAAAATGTTCAAGTACAAGAAACTTTACCTTGCTCAGAAGGCAGAAAACGAAGCGCTTTCCGCAGCAAATAAAACACTCGGAATATCCGTCGCCGATATGAACGGTGCAGTTCAGAGGGCTGCAAACGAAATTGCTAACCTCAACGAACAGCTCACCAGCAAACAGATTGCTCTTGATAATGCACTCAAACGAATCGACTCCGATCGTAATGATCTTTCGGTAGCAGATGAAACGATTTCTACCCTCAACAAAGCACTTGAAGATGTTAAGGCAGAACTTGCCTCAACCGCCGAAACAAGTGAACATTGGATGAAGCAGGCCGATGAGCTCGAAGGTAAGCTCAGAGCAAAAGAGGCCGCTCGTTCAGCTGCCGCATCAAACCTGCAAAGAGAAACAGAAGTGAATAACGGACTTCGCGAGGATATTGCAAGGAAGGCGGCAAAAATTGCCGAACTTGAAGAACAGATCATTAAGCTCCTCGAAGACAACGAGAACCTTGAACACAGTCTCGCTTCATCCGTTGAAGACGGTAACGCTCTCAAGGGCAGATGTTCCGGATGCAAGCACGAAGGAAATTATCACAAATGCACATCCTGCCTCAGAGGCCACGCTGAAGACAAATTCACTCCTGTTGAGCCCGAAATAAGCTCCCCTGCAGACAATACAGATTCGTCAAACGAGGAAACCATCATTGAGGAAGGTGCAATCGTCGGAGAACCCGTCAATATTGACGATATTCCCGCCAACATAGACACCGCCGAGCTCAAAGAGACTGAAGCAGAATTTGAAACAACTCCCGATGCAGAACCCACAGCCGACACAGACGTCGCTGAGGTGCTGGAAGACGAAATAACAACTGATTTGCCCGACCCTCTCCGTTCATGCCCTGCACCTGCTCCTGAAGACAAGGCACCCGCCAAGAAGAAGCCGAGCAGGAAGAAAAAGAAGGCTGCCAAGAAAAAGTAAACCCTTAATAGTTGCCAAACCAAATTAACATAACAAAAGCCCGCCGAGAATTATTCCGGCGGGTTTCTTCATTTCCTCTTCACTTTCTATGCAAATATCAATAAAATAAGTAAAATATTTTAACTATACTTTCAATTATTTCACTTCTTAATTAAAAATTTCACTTGTTTTTTTAGTTACAATAATCCTTACAATTGTCATTATTCCTTATAAATTACATTATATTGCGCTTGCTTTGTGATACACTTTTGATACACTTTTTCACGATTTCACACGGTTTTATGCGGTGTGAGAAAAATAAATGAATTTTCAAAATATAAAAGAAAACCGCCCGAACCGTTGATATACAACGATTTGAGCGATTTGCAATGGTGATCCATCGGAGATTCGAACTCCGGACACCTTGATTAAAAGTCAAGTGCTCTACCGACTGAGCTAATGGATCATTTATTAATTTACCTGCGTTTTTTTGACGCTCCAATATAATATATTATTTATTCGCTCTTGTCAAGCCCTTTTGGAAAAAAATTTAACATTTTCTTATCCTTATTTTGGATAAAACCGCTTGAAATATCACTATATATGGTATATAATTAAAAAAATATTATTTTTTATATCATTATAAAGGTATTATTTCCTTTAAAAAAGTAATCATTCGGAAGAAGGAGATATATTATGAAGCTTACAATGTCACAGGCTCTTGTCAAATTTCTTGATAATCAGTATATCAGCTTTGACGGAGTTGAAACAAAATTTGTTGACGGTATTTTCGGCATCTTCGGTCACGGCTGCGTTGTTGGTATCGGGCAGGCACTTGAACAGGGCGGTCACAGCCTTAAATTTTATCAGGGACACAACGAGCAAGGCATGGCTCACGCCGCAATTGCTTTTGCAAAGCAAAAAAATCGCCGTCAGATTATTGCCTGCACCTCTTCAATCGGCCCCGGTGCGCTTAACATGGTAACAGCCGCAGGCACTGCAACCGCAAACCGCATTCCCCTGCTTCTGCTTCCCGGTGATACATTCGCTTGCCGTCAGCCCGACCCCGTTCTTCAGCAGATTGAACAGCCGACAAATTACTCAGTTACCGCTAACGATGCATTCAAGGCTGTTTGCAGATATTGGGACAGAATTTCAAGACCCGAGCAGCTTATGACTGCCTGTCTTAATGCAATGCGCGTTCTCACAGACCCTGCAGAAACAGGCGCAGTATGCCTTGCAATGCCTCAAGATGTTGAAGGCGAAGCTTTTGATTATCCCGATTACTTCCTCAAAAAGAGAGTATGGTATCTTGACAGGCGCTCACCGACTCACAGGGAAATCGAGGCAGCAGTCAAGGCAATCATGCGCAGCGAAAAGCCAATGCTTATTGTCGGCGGCGGCGTTACATATTCTGAAGCATGGGAAACTGCTCAGTTCTTTGCAGAAAAATTCAACATTCCCATCGGTGAAACACAGGCAGGTAAAGGCAACATTCGTTGGGATTTACCCCTCAATATGGGAGGCGTAGGTGTAACAGGCGGTCCTGCAGCAAATGCCGTTGCAAAGCAGGCAGACCTTATTATCGCAGTCGGCACACGCCTTACAGACTTCACAACCGCATCAAAATGGGGATTCCAGAATCCTGATGTGAAGATGCTTTCAATCAATGTTTGCTCATTCGATGCATTCAAGATGGATTCAACTGCTGTTATTGCCGATGCAAAAACGGCAATGCTCGACATTATGGGCGCTCTCTCGGTAAGAGAATATTATTCAAACTGGGGCGAAGAGCTTGCTCAGATAAAAGAAGAATACAACGCGGAAGTTGACCGCATGTACAGCGTATATCTCAAAGAAGGACTTTCACAGACAAGAGCACTCGGTGAAATCAATAAGCTTATAGATAAGAACGCAATCGCTATCGGTTCATCAGGCAGTCTTCCCGGCTGCATGCAGAGACTCTGGCGTTCATCCGTTCCCAAGACATATCATATGGAATACGGCTTCTCATGCATGGGCTATGAAATCTGCGGTGCACTCGGCGTTAAGCTTGCAGAACCCGACAGAGAAGTTTACACAATGGTTGGTGACGGAAGTTTCCTTATGCTTCACAGTGAGCTTTATACTGCTGTTATGGAAGGCGCCAAGATAAATGTTATGCTCTTTGATAATTCGGGCTGGGGATGCATTGAAAATCTCCAGAACAATCAGGGCACTGACACATTCGGCACACGCTTCCAGGCAAGAAATCCGCTTACAGGCATGCTTGACGGCGCAATCGTTCCCATAGACTTTGCAAAGATTGCAGAGGGCTACGGCTGCAAAGCATACACAGTGACAAGCGTTGCAGAACTCAGGGATGCAATCAAGGATTCAAAGAAACAGACTGTCCCCTGCCTTTTCGATATCAAAGTTGTTCACGGCAGCATGAGCGACGGCTACGACGCATGGTGGAGAGTCGGCGTTGCTGAGGTTTCAACAAGCGAAACGGTTCAGGCAGCATATGAAGAAATGCAAGAAAACATTGCAAAAGCAAGACTTTATTAATAAACGGAGGAATTACAAATGCTTAACAAAGACAAGGTAAATCTTGCGATAGCTCCTATCGCATGGACTAATGACGATCTTCCCGATCTCGGTGCAGAAAACACCTTTGAGCAGTGTGTGAGCGAAATGGCTCTCAGCGGCTACAAGGGCAGCGAAATCGGCAATAAATATCCAAAAGATGTTGAAATACTCAAGCATAAGCTCGATGTCAGAGGCTTGAGAATCTGCAATGCATGGTTTTCTTCTCTTCTTCTTTCCGAAGGCTATGAAGCAACAATTGAAGCATTCATCAAGCACAGAGATTTTCTTCACGCTCTCGGTGCAAAGGTTATCGGTGCATCCGAACAAGGCAACTCAATCCAGGGTAAGGCTCTGAGCATCTTCGGCGATAAGCCTGTTTATACCGACGAGCAGTGGGAGCTCATTGCCAAGGGCTTCAACGAAATGGGAAGACTCGCAAAAGAAAAGGGAATGTATTTCACAGTTCATCATCACATGGGTACAGGAGTTCAAACAGAAGCCGAAATCGACAAGCTTATGGAAATCACCGACCCCGACCTTGTTTATCTTCTTTACGATACAGGTCATCTTTCATTCTCGGGTGAGGACGCAATCGGAGTTCTTAAAAAGTATGTCAACAGAGTTAAGCATGTTCACCTTAAGAGCATCAGACAGGATGTTATTAATGAAGGCAAGGAAAAAGGCTGGAGCTTCCTCGACTGCGTAAGAGCCGGTTCATTCACCGTTCCCGGTGACGGCGACTTTGATTTCACTCCGGTATTTGATATTCTTGACGAAGCCGGATACGAAGGCTGGGTCGTTGTTGAAGCCGAGCAGGATCCTGCAAAGGCAAATCCCTACGAATATGCATGCATGGCAAGAAAGTATATCAACGAAAAAACAGGTCTTTAATACATAAGAATTGCCCTGTAAGGTTTAAGCCTTACAGGGCATATTTTTTAGTTATTGAAAACAACTTCAAAGAAATCAACATCAAATCCGTCTTCTTTAAGGTCGTTGTAAACGCCGATATTATTAAACAAGCCGTAAACAGTACCGATAAATCTTACAAAGCCGTCAAAGAATGAAGGAAGAACCTGCTTGGGATGTCCGCCTTCGGCTGAAGTTTTAACAATGCTGTAGCTGTTAAAAGCATCCTTCTCGCCTTTGTAATAAGATGAAACAGTAATTGAATCCTCGGAAAAATCAAGAATATTATAGATAATTCTCTGATCGGGAGTATTTGCATATCCGATCCATTCATCATTAAGACCGATGTCATCATCGTCTCTGGGTCTTGTTATCGAACCCGATACCATATAAATAGTGCCTTCAGGATTGGTCATCGTTTCGGAATAATCGGAAACGGTTTTGCCGTTATAAAGCACATTGGTAACTGTATAATAATGGCTGTGTCCGAGAAGAACAAGGTCGATTGCAAATTCATCGGCGATGGGAGCCCAAAGCATGCGAAGAAGCGCGTTTTCGCTCTCTCTGTGAGGAATTCTGCCGCTGTAAAGGTCATGGTGCATCATCATAACTCTCCACTTGACATCGGGATTGGCTTCAACCGCAGACTTAACAAAAGCTCTGTGGTCCATACCGCTTGCGTTATTGCTGTCCATAACAAGGAAAAGAACATCGCCTTTAGTGAACCAATAGTCGCCGCCGATATAAGAAGCAACCATATTGTTTTCTCTTTCGTTGGGAACATTGTTAAAGGTCTTGTATGCAATACCTTTTCTGTCATGGTTACCGATTGTTGTTGCAACAGGGAATGACTTAAGTGCAAGAGCCGATGAATATCCCTTGTATTCGGTTTCATAGCCTTCCGATGCCTGATCGCCTGCTGAAAGAAGGAGTGAAATTTTCTTTCTTGACGCAGCTTCACTTAAAGTACTGTTGAAAATTTCTGCAGTATCTTTAATCCCGTTTTCGTTTGCATCGTCGTGGCTTGTATGAATATCTGTCATATAGATTGCGGAAAATTCATTTTCATTTGCATCGGTAGAAAACGAATAAACATTTGAAGTAAATCCTTCGCTGATACACTGATATGAATATGTTTTACCTGCTTCTAGACCGGTTATTGTTACCTTGTTGGAATAGTCACCGTCGGGAGCTGCTACACAGTAGCCCTTGTATTCTTTTGCATCGGCATCTATAATAATGCCTTCATCAACGATAACCTTAGGCTCACTTTCTGTTTCGGAATACCACGAAACATTCATTTCGCCGTTATTGCTGCCGGGAAAAAGAATAACGCCGTTTTCATATTCCTCATTCCAGACATGTTCCCAAAGCAAATCGCCTGCAGCGAAAGAAGGAATGACTGCAGTGAAAAGAATTGAAGCTGTAAGAATAACAGAAAGCAGTTTCCTTGAAATCTTTCTCATAATATTTATCCTCCAATACCAATAATAATTTATTTTAACATTTTTTTGAGCAAAGTCAAGCAGAATAAACTATAATTGCAGTACCGCTACCAATAATAATTTCACTGTCAGTACCGACAAACTCATTGCTTACTCCCAAAGAAAACTGATTTTTCAATTCAGCATCTTCAAGCGTATATTTAAGTCCTCTTATGCAAACATCTTTACAAACATCGCTGTGGGAAAAAACAGAAATATATCCCTTATATGACGAATTAAAGGAAATTTTACCGTTTGTAACTGCAGTTATAACTGTTTTTCCGTCATAAATTTTTGCGTTTTTTCCGATTTGCGAAAGTCGGGCAACAAGCTGAATATTGGCAAGAGAATGGTCAAATCTTCCGCCGAGAGCTCCGTAAATTATAAAATCGGAATATCCTTTTTTAATTCCGATATCAACAGCAGCATCCATATCCGTAATATCCTTGACAGGATTTAATTTTATAATATTTTCGTTCTGCGGAATTTCTTTGAGAGAATCGAAATCACCGATAACAATATCCGGCTTTATGTTTGCCGAAAGAAGATATCTGTATCCCCCATCGGCCGCAATGATAAAATCATCTTTTTCTTTTTTGATAAACAGGCTGTTGCATTCACCTGCCCCGATTATATAACAAATGCCCATTTTTAACTTCCTTCACAATTAAATCACATTATATATTTTAATATTATTGTTTGTTATTGTCAAGAAATCGAGTATTTAACGGATGAGGTTTTATATATAAACATCATGCTGACATTCATATCTTTTGAATTTCCGCCATAAAGGCCGTATTCCTCACCAAACAAAAGCCATGCTTCGGTAAGAGCTGAAAACAAATCGCTGTCTTGAATAATATCTCCGTATTTATTTTCAAAACTTTCAAGACTATCGGTATCAATGTTTTGAATCAGAGCTTCAATTGTTTTCAAGCTGTCACCTTCAAGAGCAGACATCAGGGCATCAATTTCCTTTTCGTTTTGCGATATTGTATTCATTATATCTGAAAGTTTTTCAACCGTTTCCGGCAGAGCTGAAAGCTCTTTCTGCACCTCGCTGCGCTGCAAATCTTTTTGAATTTCCTCAACCAAAGGAGCCAGGTCTCCGAAATTTTCAAGAATAATCGGTAATCCCGTAATAAAACTTTGAACCTCCGGGTCAGAAATAACAGAGAGCATTGCTTTAACATCAGGCTCATTCAGAAATTCAAGAATATTTCTCAGTTTTTCCGAATTTTCAGGTGTTGAATATTTCCCGGCAAGCTCAATAAGGTTTTTATTTTCTTCATAAAGCTCGGATGCTTTGTTGACTGCATCAATGATGCTTCTTACTTTTTCTTCATCGGAAATCAACGAATAAATCAATTTATCGGGATCCGTTTTTTCAAACACATCCCTCATTCCGATAAGCAAAGAAATAATATCCCCCACTTCATTGACCGTTTCGGGCAAAGCCGGACCGGAAATCAATGAGGCAACCGGGATAACGGCAAAATACATATTGTCAATTAAAAATCCTTCTGCATTTGTTTTAACGGTTATTTCATTTTCCGTAAACGCACTTATCAAATCATCTGTTTTTTTCGGTTTAATCCCAAGACTTTCACTCATCCCGGGCACAGTTGCAAAAGCCAATAAATGCTTTGAGCCGTCACTGAAAATCTGCGCATTCTCACATTCAACATCCGAAAAAAATTTTTCATGCAGAATCATTCCTCCGACAGCAATTACAGGAAGCTTTACCGTATATTCTTTGTCTCCGATTTTCACTTTCTTTTCAGTGTTGTTATTAATATTTATTTTGATTATCACTTCTCCGCTTTTTCCTGCAAGCTCTTCGGGCGGAATCAGTACGCCGTCAAGATAATATTCAATATCAAATGAAACAGGCAAAGCCCTATCGGTAGTTCCCGTATAATATAAATCATTCTCAGGCATATTCCAACGCAAATTATTTCCGCTTTGCTCAGGCATTATATTGCTTTTAATATTTTTTATATTGTCAAGAATACTTACATCATCAACATATACACCGTTCTTATCTGTATAAATCCATTCGCTGACATTTATTTTCTCAACAGCACCGGAAGAGCTGAGATTAATATATACTGTTTCATTTTTACTTGCCTTTTCTGCTTTTGTTTCGTAAATCGCCGCGGAATAATCTTCTTCTGATATGATTGATTCCACCGAATCATTTTTATTATTGCATGAACAAAAAAGAAAAAGCGGTAACAGCATCAAGAATAAAAAATACCGTTTGTTAATCATTGACTTTCACCCTGTTAATTTTTGTTGACTCTCCGAATAAATACAAAAGTGCAGGAAGAAACAGCAAAATTACGGCTGCACTTATTATTGCGCCTCTCGCAAGCATAAGGCATATGCTTTTAACTAGTATAACATCACATATGATGTAAACACTGAATGTTGCTGCAAAAAGCACCAGAGCGCTTTGTATTACGGATTTACCCGATAAAGAAAAAGCTGATTTGATTGCTCTGAGTTTTGTTTTTCCGTTTTTAAGCTCTTCAAGAAATCTTGTAGTCATCAATATGGCATAATCAACCGTTGCACCAAGCTGAACACAACCGATAACTGTTGGAGCTATAAAAGGCACATCCTCACCCGTAAAATACGGCAATGCTTCATTAATAAACACTGCTAGCTCAATTGACAAAACAATAATAATGGGCAAACGGATTGATTTGAATAATATAGCAATAACACAAAATACCGCAAAAACAGAAATAAAGCCTGTGATTCCAAAATCTTTTGCCGTAACCTGCGCAAGATCTTTCGAAAGCGCTGCCTCCCCCGTTACAAAACCTCCGTCATCATATTTTTTTAAAATCTCTGTAAGTTTTTCCATTTGCAAAGCAGATTCTGCGGATGCTGATGCATATTCCGAATTTACCATCATAAGTCTGTATCCGTCTTTTAGGCATAAATCTATAATTGCATCAGGTACAATATCAGCCGGTATGGCAGGACCCGTCACGGTTTCAAGCGACAAAACCGACGACACCCCGTCTGTATTTTCAAACTCTGCTGACATTTTTCCTGAATTTAACGGGTCAACGGAATCTCTGTAAATAACAAAATAAGAAGTTGACATTTCGAATTCATTCCTGAGCTTTTCAAGAGAAGTGACAGAGGTTATCTCCTGCGGCAGCGCTTTAATTAAATCATAGTACACATTCACATTGTTTTTTATAATATAAGAAACAGCAATCAGCAAAACAAAAATAACCGTAACTGTTTTTTTGTGTTTGACAGAAATAACAGAAATTTTTCCTAAATCTGGAGCAAAAAATTTCTTTTTAATGTTTTTTTGAGGATTAAAAAAAACCAAAATTATTGACGGCAGCAGAAGAAGAGCCGATAATGCGCCAAAAACAACGCCTTTGGACATTACAATTCCAATATCAGCTCCGATTGAAAAACTCATAAAACACATTGCTAAGAAACCAAGAACAGTGGTCAATGCACTTCCCGAAAGAGAAAAGAAGGTTTTGGTAATAGCATTTGACATTGCTTCATTTTTGTTTCCGACAGTTTTTAACTCTTCGGAATAACGGTCCGAAAGAAACACGGAATAGTCCATCGTAACGCCAAGCTGAAGAATTGCAGCGATGCTTTGAGTGATATATGATATCTCTCCGAAAAAGTTTGTTCCCATGTTATATAAAACCGAAATCCCGAGTGAAACTATAATAATAATCGGAAGAATAATCGAATTAAGTGTGAACGCCAAAACCGCAAAGGCACCAATTAGAGCTGCAACAACATACTGCAACGCTTCATTTTCAACAACTTCTTTTGTATCGGAAAGCAAAACCGACATTCCGCTGAGAAAACATTGATTATTCATAATTGATTTTATGCTTTCAACCGCGATCATCGTTGATTCCGAAGCAGCCTGCCCTTCAAAGCGTATCATCATTAATGTTGAGTTGCCGTCAGCAGAGTAAAAAATTCTGTTGACAGCATCGGGAAGGATTTCATGCGGAACACTTATATCGACAAACGAATCAATCCATATTATATCCTTTACTCCGTCAACGGTTAATATTTCATTCTTGATTTTTAAAACATCTTTTGAAGGCATATTTTCAACAATCAGCAACGCACTGCCTGCGCTTTCAAAAACCTCATCAAGTATTTTTTCACCCTTAACCGAATCAAGCTCTTTCGGAAGATAAGAAAGTAAATCATAATTAACTTTTGTTTTGGCAATTCCGATCAAAGACGGAATTATCAAAATAAGCGCAACTGCAATTATCTGTTTGGGATGATATGCCGCAAAGCGCGAAAAACGGTTAACCATTGCAAATTCTCCGTTATATTACTTTTCAATATTGGTATAACCGTTTTTATTTGATTTATCATTCCGTTGACAATTCTTATTAATTAAACTATACTTTGATTAATAAAATTTTCGGAGGCGTAGCATGGAAAACTCCAGACCGATTGTTGAACTTGAACTCTATCTTATCCGTCACGGTCAAAGCATGGGTAATGCAGGATATGACAGAGAAGATTTGACATTAAAAGAAAGAAACGATCCCCTGCTCACAGAAAAAGGTCTTATGCAGGCCGACCTTGTCGGACAGTATTTAAGCAACATCGACTTTGATTATATTTATTCAAGCGGACTTATAAGAGCAATATGCACCGCAGACGGAATACTCAGACATCAGTCAACTTCAAAACCTGTTAATATTCTTCCTGTTCTTTCAGAAGTCGGAATTGCTCCCGAATATGACGGTATAACCGTTAATGAAATGAAGGAATTCTGCAAAACAGCCCGTCTTGCAGACGGAATAGGTGAAAATGACCCGAGGGTGTATCACAGCACTTTTGAAAACGAGGCTGAAATGTTTGACAGAGCCAAAACCGTTGTTGAATATCTGCGTTCGCATTATTCAAACGGAGAGAAGGTTGCGATTGTTGCTCATGCGGCATTTCTGACAATTCTGATTTTTTATATTATGGGATTCACTGAGGCTCCTGTTTTTGATATCAGCATACAGAATACCGGAATAACAAAAATCATTCTTTACAAAGAAGGAACAAACAAATACGGCGATATTGTTTTTGAATACATAAATTCCACCTCACATCTTGATTAAGAAAGCAAAACAGCGTGTACCTCAAGTACACGCTGTAAATTTTTATTCAAATGCACTAAGGGTCTGAGAAGAATCAGAGATCATAAACTGCGGATATCTTTCGCTTGCACCTGCATAGAATTCACCTTCATACGACAAAAGCCAGACAAGAAAATCGGCATATTCTGTTCCGTATGAACCTGCAACATGAGGCGCACCCTTTATAATATATGTATACTCGGGAAAAAGTGCGGTTGAAAGATCAACAACTTTGTCAGGCGAAAGATATTCGGGATTTTCGGCAACATAATCATCGCCGAGTGTTTCGCCGTAGGGCGCAACGGTCGCATATCCTGACATCTGATATGTTTCGAGCGTTCCGTCTCCGTTAAAATCGGCATTTTCATAAACCGGAACAACAGGGGTTCCGTAATGCGCAACAATGGCAATCTCTGCACCGTTATCAATCATTTCATTGAGAAGGTCCGTTCTTTTGCTCATCATCTTCTGAAGAGCATCTGCGCGCGCAAGAAAAACAGCGTTTTCAGAGGTTCTTCCGCCGAAAACATAATCAATCGCATCCTCATAATCTTCGGGCTGAACAAGACCCCAGAGAGTAAGCATCTTTCCGAAAACAGGAATTATGGCGTCATTATATACCTCATCCTTATAATCGGTAAGAATACGGTCAGTAAGCTTTGTAATAAGCTTAAAAGCACCTATGAAATCAAGAGCGTCTATCAGGAACGAAAGACCGGTGTTATCTGCGGTAAGACTTTTCAGCAGATTGCAGAGGTTTTCAGGCGAAATATCAACCTTTCCCGTAAGCAAGTCCGAGGCAACCTGAGCTCCGCAGAAAGTTGATGACATAAACAGGCAACGATTAACTTTTTCGTATCCGTATTCGGTCAGATATGCAACAGTCATTATTCCGCCCATGCTGCAGCATACAATATTAACCTTATCGTGACCTGTATTTTTTGTTGCAGCCTCAACGGCGGCGTTGATGTCATCTGCCACAACATAAGGATCAAGACGCCAGTCATAATTAATATAATATGTATGACCTTCGCCGAAAGTTTCAATGCAGGTTCTTACCATTCCGTATTCAAAACCTTCACCTTCGCAAAGATTCTGATAGTTATCTGCGCTTTCGGGGTATTTCGGAACACTGACATTACAGAGAGAATCTCCGTTTTCATCCATGGAAAGATTTTCAAAAATATTAACTGCAAGCTCGCATACACCATCAATGACATAATCAAAATCGAATCTGATAATGCCTGCACAGATTGCTTTAAGCGCACCTTTAACAATCATTCCTGCATCGGTATTGATGGCAGGCTTTTCGTTTTCTGTTCCGCAATCAACATAAAGACCGCCGAAATCCATACCTCTAACAATAATAACAGGCATGTTATTGCATTCATCGGCATCATGCAAGAGTTTACTATCTGATGCAAACGCAGGAACCATAAGCGACAATACAAGAGAAAAAACTAACATTACAGCAACTGTCTTTTTCATTTTAGCGCTTCCACTTCCTTTCAAACCAGTTTAAGGGTTTCGTTTTCTTCGGTTACTCTCAATAAAACAGGTCTTTCATAAGGATTTTCATTAGGTGAATGAAGAATAAGATATTGGTTTCCACCGAAATCCTCAAAAATCATTCCGTGACCGCCGTTTCCTTCAAACATCGGCTTTTCATGTATCCAATTTCCGTCAATTTCACCGTTATCGGAATATGCAATCGCCTGAACATAACCCTTGGGAGTAAAGGTTGACCATATCATTAAAAGTCTGCCTTTCTGAGTTCTGTGCATAAACGGTCCGTCAGTTATAAAGGTTTCTCTTGTTTTGTCTGCCCAGTCAGGCTGCGATGCTTTAAAAAGAAAAATAGGTTCACCGTCAGCAGCAGTCAAATCCTTTGTCAACTTCATTGCATGAATTTCTCCGTCTTTAACCTGCTGCCATTCACGGCAAAAAACTATATATGGATTTCCGCATTTATCAACATAGAATGTTCCGTCAAGGCAACGCCAGCCGACAGGAGTTATTGCATCGTCAGTGAAAGGCAGAAACGGACCCATAGGAGAATCACTTATGAGAATTTGAGTAGCCCTGTCTCTTTCTTCAGAACGAAAGCTTACAAACATATAAAATTTACCGTTATAGAAATGGACTTCAGGCGCCCATATTTCTTTATCTGCCCAGAAATTTTCGGGAACGGAAAAGCATTCGTGAGCATCACTCCATGTTTCAAGGTCATCACTTACATAAACATCAAGACCCGATGCTGTCTGCCATGCGGTCGGACCTCTTGTTCCGTAAAGATAATATTTGCCTTCAAAAGGAAGAACAAAAGGGTCTCTTATGTGAATATCTTTAAATTTCATCAGTTTTTCTCCTGAAAATCAACAGCGTAATGATGAACAAAAATTCCAATTACCTTATTGTAATCGAGCACATGCATAACAGAACCGTCTTTTGCGGGATAAAATGTGAGTCCTTCTGCTTCAACATTGTCACCGCCGACATCACGCACCGCCGCAATTTCAACATCACCTGTGTTTATATCAACGCCAAGAATATTTTTAAAATTTCCGTTGTCTTCGATATCATGCGAAAGGTAAAGAGTTCCGTTATAGAATTCGCCCCCCTGAATTCGGTGAATTGTTTCAGAAAGCTTGATTTCTTTAACAAAGCTCATTGAATTTGATATGTCGTAAACATAAACGGAATTAATGTCAGTCCATTTTGACGCATATAAATAGCCTGTTTCACCGTCAACGGCGCACCAGGGAACACCGTCATCAAAAATATCGTTGGGAAGGTCGTAGATTTCACCTGTAGGCTCAAGAGTTTCACAATCAAAAACTACTATGCAAGGTGAAAGGTACTCTTCGCTGTCTTCAACAGAAGCATATATTTTTCCGTTATAAACACTGATTCCGCCTATATGATCGTTGTCCCTATCGGTACATTCATCGGGAAGCGGATTCACATGAGTGTCAACAAGCTCCATATCATTAAAAGTGAACTTTGCAAGCGCAGTCAGATTAAGAGCCGTAATCGCACCGCTTGTGTAATAATATTCGCCGTCAGTTGCAATTCCCTGACCCATAAGCAATGCTTTTTCAAAAACAAAAACATTTTTTGAAACAAGCTCAGCGCTCTCTGTACTGCCAGCAACGGGGCTGGTAAGTAAAGTTATGAGCAAAAGCGGCAAAGTAATTACAGACCATATTTTTCGGATTATTATCATACTGATTTCTCCTTTTTAGTTTAATGTATTAATAATATCATATTAGTTTAAAAATAGCAAATATCATTGGAATTACTTGATAACAAAAATACTATTATTTTTTTGTTAAGTATTTACAAAACGAAAGCACTTTGATATAATATTCTAAATAAAATGGTTAAATTTTATTATCGGAGGTAATTAAAAATGAAGAAATTCAGAAACGGCATTGCTGCTTTTCTTGCTGTTGCAATGCTCCTCACAAGCATTCCTTTTGCGTTTGCTTCAGGCTCTACACCGTCGGATGCACCTTCAATTAACGAAACCGCAGGTTACGGCTACACCATCACAAACCCTTATAAGAATATAGATTGGGAAACAATCAATCAGTATAAAACCGCGCTTCATACACACACAAACGCAAGCGACGGCGACGATACCCTTACCGAATCCCTTGAGCGTCATTATCAGACAGGATATGACATAGTTTCAATTACAGACCACGGTGTTTCGGACATGAGCTGGACCGACAACACTCTCGGCTCAAAATTCATCACAAAGGTTATGACACTTTTCGGCAAATCAGACGGTAATCTTGATTATCTTGAGCAGAGCGGCGCATTTGCAAGCGGCGTTAAATATGAAATGAAAAACAACGGCGTTGACGATTACCTTGTAATGGAAGACGGCCACGAAATTCTCCGCATCCCCTACGGTGTTGAAAACAATGCAGTTTCAATCAACGCACATGTTAACAGCTGGTTTGCTGAATTCAACTGCAATTTCCCCAGCGATTACCGCAATGCAATCACCGGCGTTGACAAGGCATGCGGTGTTTCGGTTATTAACCATCCCGGTGAATACACTCAGGCACGCTATGAGCTTTATCAGGAAGACGCCTATAATATGGATAATTGGTCATATAACTACTACATTAACAAGTTCTACGGTTATATTAACAATTACGAATCATGCATTGGTATAGACATCAACAGCAAGGGCGACGGAAGAACAAGATTTGACAGAAAGCTTTGGGATATCATGCTCGCAAAGGCTGCCGAAAGCGGCAAAACCGTTACTGCTATTGCAACAAGCGATGCACATCAGCTTGATAAAATCGACACAGGCAGTCTTATAGTTCTTGCAAAAACAAAAACATCCGAAAATGTCAGAAACGCTCTTCTTAACGGTGAAGTTCTTCCTCAGAGTACATGCATCCACAATCGCGATGAGCTTGCTCAGATTGCAGACGGTCTTAAAACTCATTACAGCGAAACAGAGCTTTACAAAACTTTCGCAAACCTTGTTGTTGAATATGATGCAGAATGTGAAGAAATTGCAAACTCATCTGATGACGGCAATGTAGGCGTAAGATACACTTCACTTGATGACAACGGATTCGTTGCAACAGCAACAAGACCTTCGGTTAAGTCAATCACTGTTGACGATGCAGAAGATACAATCACAATCGACTCCGAAAACGCTCTTCTTATCCGCTGGATTTCTGACGGAAAGCTTATCGCAACAACCAAGGCTGATGACAAGGCATTTGACCTTAACGATTATGAAGATGAAATTAAAGGCTATGTAAGAGCTGAAATCTTCGGTGAAGGCGGCGTAATTTATACAGAAGGCTTCACTCTCAACGCTGAAGAAGCAACCGACAGCGGCGATGAATTCATTCTTGATTTCGGTTTCTTTGACTTTATCTTTGCTCTTGCAGACAGATACGGCGGACTTATCGGAAGAATTATTCTTAATCTCTTTTAATTTTACATAACAACATCCCCCCGGAAACTTATCAAATAATGATAAATTTCCGGGGGGATGTTATATTTTATACTTCATCAATATCAATTCCGAGAATAACAACATCCTCAACAGGCTTATCGCCGTAGCCTGTTTTTACTGCGGCAATCGCATCAACGGTATCCATACCTTCAACAACCTGTCCGAAAACAGTGTGTTTGAAATCAAGCCAGGGAGTTCCGCCGAGTGCTTTATAATCTTCAACACATTCTGTGGGGAATCCCCTGTCCGAAAGCTGCTCCATCTGCGAAAGAAGACCGCTGTCAACCTCTTTTGCCTGAACAATGAAGAACTGGCTGCCGTTTGTTCCGGGACCTGCATTTGCCATTGAAAGAGCGCCGCGGATGTTATGGTAATCAACGCTGAACTCATCTTCAAAGCTTCTGCCCCAGATGCTTTCGCCGCCTCGACCTGTTCCCGTGGGATCACCGCCCTGAATCATAAAATCAGGGATAACACGGTGAAAAATTATTCCTGTATAATAGCCGTTTTTAGCGTGAGTTGTGAAATTTTCAACAGCCTTGGGCGCTGCATCGGGGAAAAGGAGAATTTTGATTTCTCCGAGAGTAGTTTTCATAACGGCCACTTTATCGCCCTGCTGAGGGGCTCTTGTCTGTTTGCTCATTTTTTATTCCTCACTTATCTTCATCGGGATTGTATTTATCCGAAAGCTTCATAAAATCAACCTTCGCCATCTTGGTTCTGGGGAAGCTTTCAAGAACTTCTATCTTTCTCGGGCATGAGAACTTTGCAAGATTCTTTTTGCAGTATGCCTGAATTTTATCTATCGCCTGTTCTTTATTCATCGGCTGATTAAGAGTTACGCAAAGCTTAACGCAGGGCTTATTCTTTTGATAACCCTGAACAGCACAGGCTTCACTGATAAACGGAAGCTGAAGAACAACATTCTCTATATCAGCAGGATAAACATTATAGCCCGAAATAATAATCATTCGCTTTTTACGGCCTGTAAAATATACGAAGCCGTCCGAATCCATATGTCCGAGATCGCCCGTAAGCACCCACCTGTTGCCGGCTTTGTCAATATAAATTCCGTCATTCTTAACGGTATCTTTTCCGTTAAAATAACCCTGCATTACGGTGTCGCCCTTAACAACAATTTCACCTGTCTGACCTGCCGGAACACGCTTATGCATTTCGTCCCAGATTTCAACAGTGATATCGCCGAGAGCTTTACCTATTGAATCCTCACGGCAATGCTGATAGGTATTAACGGTGCAAACCGAAGAAACCTCCGTCAGACCGTAGCCTCTGAAAAGCTTACCCTTGCCGCCGTGTTTTGCAACAGTTTTATTAAACTCCTTAACAAGGCGTTCCGAAAGAAAATCGCCGCCGCAGAACACAAGACGAAGGTTTTTAAGATGGGGACCTTCAAAATTTTCGGATTCCATAAGCTTTTTATACATATTGGGAACGCCGAGAAGGAAGGTAACCTTATGCTTTTTCATAAGCTTGTTTACACTTTCAGCATTAAACTGCGGAACGGGAATCGAAGTAAATCCGTGAGTAAGAGGAAAGTGCATTGCAATTCCGAGACCAAATGCATGAAATATAGGAAGAACCATAATTGAATACTCATCACCCGGCTTATGCGAAATATCGAGAGTATTCAGCTTATCTGCAAGATTATTAAGATTGTTGCTTGAAAGCATAATGGTTTTGCTCTTGCCTGTAGTTCCGCCGCCATGAAGATAAACAGCGGTTTTTGAACCATCATGGCATTCAATCGATTTAAGTGTTAAGCCCTTTGAAACAGCTTTAGAATATTTAATGCTGTTTTTGAACGCTTCAATCCCCTTGCCCTTAACCTTTTCAAAAATCTTGAATGCAGGAACAACAGGAGCAACTATATAATCGGAATTAGAACACATGATGCAGGTAACACCAGTTGCATTTATCATATCCGCATACTTTACCGCAATAATATCAAGAATAAAAATAGCTTTTGACTCTGTTGCGTCCATAATTTCCTTAAGAGCTTCGGGAGAAGTTAAAGGATGAACTATGTTTGCGATTACACCGATTTTATTGAGTGCATAGAAGGTTGTAAACGCATGAACAACATTCGGCAAAAAAACAGTAACAACATCGCCCTGTTTTATGCCGAGTGAATTGATATATGCCGCAACTGCATCAATATCTTTTATTAACTTTGATAATTTGGTTTTACTGCCGAAAGCCTGAACGGCGTTAAAATCACCGTTTCTTTTTGCAGAAACCTTCAGATAATCATAGCAGGTTAAATTCATAATCTTTTCCTATTCTCAAAATATTATTATCCCGGATTTTATCTATGATATATTATCAGCAAAAATATAATTTGTCAATTTAAAGAAGCATTCTTTAATAAAACATTAATATTTTAGTGTATATCGTTTGTCATAACCGTTTCGCCGTCATCAGTCAAGGTTATAATAATTCCGTTATTATCGTATGTTGCAAAAAACGGGACCTTTGCACTCATGGTAAAATTCCACTTTACATTAGGATAAACCTTTCCGAGCTGATTTGTTATAATTACGATTTCGGGACTGAGCTTTTCAAGGAAACCGACAGATGATGAGCCGAAATATCCGTGATGCCCTGCCTTAAGAATATCAATATCACCTATTTCATCGGCAAGAAGCTCTTCAAGACCCGTTGACTTCGTTATATCAGCAGCAAGAAAAACAGATTTTTCACCTTTGATAACCTTAACACCTATACTTGCGGCATTTTCGCCCTTACCTTCAAGTGATTCGGGAGTAACCGTATTATAAAACTGAAGTGTAAAATCACCGAATTCAAACGGATCGTCGGGAATATCCGAAATTATGGAAACTGACTTCTGATTTAATGCATCAATAATCTGAGAATATGTTTCGCCGATTTTCCACCTTTCTATTTCATAGTCCTTAGCTATAAGTGGATTAAATTCCTTGAAATATGCCTTACCGATTGAAATATCGGAATCTGATATCAAGGAATGAAAAGAGCCGATATGGTCATAATGACAGTGCGTTCCCAATATAAAATCAAGATAAACTCCCCTGTCGGTTTTACAAACCTTTTTTATATATTCAACAACTTCTTTTTCATATCCTTTATATTCGGTTTTTCTTCTGGGGTTATTATTACCCTCGCCTGCATCAATAAGAGCAAACATACCGTTGCTCTCAATCAAAATGGAATCTGAATTTGCAGTGTTAAGAAAATGAATTCTGTCATCACCGGCAGAATAATCAAAGTTTTCTTTTGTCATGGTATAGTCACGGCAATAATTGTTACCAATAACAACAGTTACAATATCAAGAATAAATATCGCAGCCATAAGCGGAACGATTATCCATGTTGCGATTTTTTTTGCGTTAATTCTTTTCATTTGTTACTCCGTAAATTTTAATTCATAATATTTTATCATAATATTGTTTTTTTTACTATAGTTTATTAAAAAAATTTACAAAACAGCTTGTATAGAGATAAATTTTAATGTAAACTAATATAAGAATTTTCCAGATTGGAGATTACTTATTTTGACAAAGATAAAAAAAGATATAATAAAAGCGAATCTGCTTTATACAGTGCTTATATTCACTTCGGTTATTCCCGTTTCACTGAGTGCAGCGCTGTTTATGGGTCTTGATTATGTTTACTGCATAATTATAGCCTCTTGTTCCGCTTTACTGGCAGCAAAATCAAAAACAAACAAAATCATGCCTGCATACGCAGCTTTCTTAATTTTAATGTATTCAATACAAACATACGGACTTTCAACGGCATCTTTTGCAATATTTATATGCGGAATAATATCAACCGTTTTTTATTATCTTCCGAAACAATTTTCAATACGCCAGAATCCCGTAACCGCAGGAATAATGATATCAACGGCACTAACCGTTACGGTTATGCTTACCACTCATTATTTCGGAATAGGAGCAATCGGTAACAATGTTAAAGAAATGATTGCATCATATCTTTCTCTCGGCTTTCATCCGAATTGGCGCGGCGTGCTTTACGGCACTGTTGTTATGGTAATAATGATAACTTTTCCCAGAAAATTCAAAACATTTTGCAACACTGTCAAATCATCGTTTATCGCTTTGGCTGTTACCCTTGTTCTTAATCTTTTCCTAAACCCACCAAGCATGAAAACTGCAATTAATGAAATCGGAAACAGCTTTTCATATTCCGGGAATGAAGCTTTTGCGTTCATATTAAATCCTGATTTCAATATTTCAGGCGCATTATTATGCGGAATTGCTCTCTTTTTTGTTTGCAACTATGCGTTATCGGAAAACAGAATCGATAAAGAAACCTGCAGACTAACTGCGTTATCAAACCTTTGCTTCGGAACACTCGGAGGAATTCTTTTTCCGTACGGCATAAAAAACAAGAAACTCATTCCCTCGGGAATATTTGCGGCTTTACTGTGTGCGGCGGTGCTTCTGTGTTCTTCAAAAGTAATTGACAGAATCCCTGTTCACTCGCTTGCTGTTGTTATGATAGTCGGTGCATGGGAAAGCGTCAAATGGAGCGAAATCAAAAAAGCTTTCTCATCCCCTGTTGCTGTTGCATGCTTTGTTATTTCAGTCTTTGCCTGCCTTTGTTTAGGGTTTGTTTACGGAATTATTGTTTCCGCTGTACTGTATGTTTTTTATCATTGGTACGAAAAGAAGTCAAAGGTTGCCGAAGTAAGCAGATAAAACGCATTTATAAAAATCTGCAAACGAATCATTGAGCAAATTCAGCTTTATATCATTGCTTTTAAAATTAAAATTAATTTCTGTCAGCCTGCGGATTTCGTCTCCGCAGGTTTTATTTTTCGCAAAAAGAGAATTCAACAACGGCTTTAATGAAACTATCTGCTTTTTTATTTCATCGGGATAATATATATCCTTTGATTTTGATGCAATGTTTAGCAGTGAATAAGAAATCACGGCAATATACTCACGGTCAATCGGCGGCAAAAAATCACAGCTTAAATTTTTGCAAATGTCACGAAATGCCGTTCTCGCCTCTTTTAAATCCTTTTTATTTGCTATTGCTTCACACTGAGATTCAAGTGTTTTCAAGTAATCAAATCTAATTATAACCTATCACCTACCCGAATATTTTCAAAAAGATACAGGTAACAGCCCATCCCATCAGACTGCAACCGGGAAATGTAAACAACCATGCGGCAATCATTTCACCTGCTACCTTCCAGTCAACCGATTTTGCACTTTTCGCCACACCTACGCCGATTACCGAAGATGTTTTGGTGTGAGTTGTGCTGACCGGGAAACCCAAAACCGTAGATAAAAACAAGCAAGCACTGCCCGATAAATCGGCAGAAAAACCTTGGTCGATGCGAAGCTTTACCATATCCATTCCCACAGATTTGATAATTCTTCCGCCACCCGTTGCCGTACCCACTGCAATTGCAGCAGATGAGATTATAATCGGTAATGAAGAATTTTCAGGTAATGGATTATCAAAAGATGACAGCGAAAAAATCAATGTCAGAATTCCTGCAAACTTTTGAGAATCCTGCGCACCGTGCATAAATGCCATAAGTATGCTTGAAATAATCTGAGAATTCTTAAAGACTTTATCAGCCCTTTTCTTTTCAATGTTACGAAAAAACAAAACAGTCAATTTTGATATAACAAATCCCGAAACAAATCCCAGCACCGTTGAAATAACAAGACCTTTTATTACCTTGCTCCATTCAGCAATGTTGATTCCCGAAAAACCGTTATTCACCGCAACCGCTGCCCCCGTCAGACCTGCAATCAATGCATGACTCTCGCTTGTCGGTATTCCGAATTTCCACGCTGAAACAGCCCATATAACGACCGAACACATCGCCGCGCACAGAGCAATAACTGCAGTTTTATTATCCGATCCGAAATCAGCAATATTTATAACGGTTTCGCTTACTCTCCGACTGAAACTTCCGATAATTACTGCCCCTGCAAAATCCGACGCCGCTGCAATAAGAACCGCGTTTTTCAGCTTCATGCATCTTGTTGAAACACAGGATGCAATTGCATTCGGTGCATCAGTCCACCCATTCACAAACGCAACCGAAAGAGTAATTAAAACAGTAAAATAAAATAAGCCCATAAAATCACCAAAAAATAAACGCCTTCTCAAACGAGAAAGCGTTTTTTAATCCTATTTAAACAAATTTCCGCCATGAGAATCAATTGCAACAATAACAGGGAAATCAGAAAGTTCAAGCTTTTTTACACTCTCACACCCAAGATCCTTGAATGCAATTTCTTCACACGCCTTGATCTGCTTTGCATAAAGAGCGCCTGCACCGCCTATTGCGCAAAAATAGACAGCTTTATTTCTCACAACAGCATCACAGACTTCCTTGTTTCTCTCGCCCTTGCCTATCATTGCCGCAAGACCGAGGTCAAGAAGCCGTGGTGAATAAACATCCATTCTGCCCGATGTAGTAGGACCGCAGCTGCCTATAACCATTCCCTCGGGAGTCGGTGTCGGCCCTGCGAAATAAATGCACGCACCTTTCAGCTCAAAGGGAAGTTCTTCGCCCGAATCAAGAAGCTGAAAAAACCGTTTATGAGCAGCATCTCTTGATGTATAAACCGTTCCGCTGAGCAAAACTCTGTCGCCTGCTTTAAATTCAGAGGAATATCTTTTTATATCACTAATATTTATGTTATATTCTGCCATATTATTCTTCCCCGAAACAAATATTATCCGATATGGCAGAAAGAGCATCAAGAAGATTTGATGCGCTTGACTTAAGAGATATTACCGAGCTTTCGAAATTAATGCAAGCTGTTTTTATGCGTTCGTTTGCGTTTGAAACATCACTCTTTGCTTTTTCAACTTCATTTTTGGCTTTTTCATAGATTTCGGCAGCAGAATTTTTAGCATTGCTGATGGCATCACCATACTCAAGATAACTCTTCTCAATTTCCGAAAATTTGCTTTCAATCAAAGAAATCTTTTCTTCGCAAAGTCTGAGCTTGTTTTCATAGTCCGCAACAGTAACCTGAGCTTCTTCTATCTTGAGAGAGGCGGCAGCATTTCGTTCAATAAGAGCTGCGTTCTCTGCCTTTAAAGCCTCATTTTCTTCCTTAAGCATATGAAGCTCTTTTTCAGCGCTGTCTTTAGCTCGGCTGACACTGTCAAGCTCTCTTTTACATGACGAATTTTCATTCAATTCCTTTTTCAGCGAAACAATTTCTGTCTGGAGCTGCTCAACATAATTAAGCACGCCTTCTTTTTTGAATCCGCCGATAACGGACTTCTTTAATACACTGTCAGATCCCATTTTAAAACTTCCTTTCGCACTGATTACACATCATTCAAACATTATTATTTCATCAACATTTTCCGTGACTGTTGAATTTTTACCATTAAAATAAATTTTAAGAACCTTTCTGCCTTCTTCAGAGGATACATATGCAGCCTTACCGTCCTCGCTGAAGCTGAAGGTTGAAACGATAATATTCTCTCCGATGAGCCGTTCTTCCGAACCGGCCGAAACATAATAATCGGCAGTAGGCTGAGAAACCTTAAGATTATGATTTTTAATAATTATTATATTATCGGAATTTTCAACAGTGAAAGCATTCGCAGCATTAGATAATTTAACTGTATTTTCACCGTCATACGAAAATAAATCGCCTGTATTTTTTCCGAGGTCTGCCTTAAGATAAATAACAGAATCATCTATTATGCGGTAATTTGAAAGCCCGTTATCAACATTAACTCCTATAGAAGGCATCAGTTTATCATTTATGCTGTTTGTATAAAGACTGAGAAGCTCACCCTTTGTATCACGGACAAAAGCAAATATTCTTGAACCGCTTTCGGTAAATGAAAAAAGTGTTTTTTTGTTATCGTAGCCTTCAAGCTCATAGTTAACTGAGCCTGCACTTGAGCACGCTGCAAAAGCCATACCTTTTGATTCAACGCTATCATCAACAATTGAACGGGCATATTCAATAACCTCTGTCATTGTGCTTCTCTGGGCAATGCTGACGAGAGTTTCCATATCGGATTGGTTGGCAACAATTTCTGTGCTTTCATAAATGATTTTCGGGTCTCCGAAATCCGATACTGTATAAACATTTTTAGGGTCAATTTTTTCGGCAATCTTGTAGGTTCCCTGTTCATTATATGCAAAAACGGTAAAAACAGGAGCATAGAATTCACCCTTGTCAACAGACTCATTAAGAGCTGCTCTTATTTCATCCCTGATCAGCTTTTCCTGATAAAGCTTAAATGCTTCGTTATATTCCGAAGAAATTCCGAGAATTTCAACAAAACTTTCTCTTTCAGGCTTTGTTACGGATTTATCACTTTCGGCAAATTCATCCGAAATAACCGCTGACCATGAAATGCTTTCAGCTGATGAAGTAAAATAATAAAGATTGCCGCCTGCGGTATAGTCATCAAACATAACAAGATATGTGTTGTCGCATATCATTTCGGGCTCGGAGTCACCGTAAGCGATATACAGCTCAGTCATACCTGCGTTTATCTGAGATTTTCGTTCGTAAACAATATGAGGTTTTTCCGTATCATTGTAGCAGAATATATTAACAATATCACGGCTGATTTCTTCAGGGGTTTCACTTTCATAAGAATAAAGCACCTTGTTATTTCCGTGCATCTTAGTAAAATAAAGCCTGTCTGCTCCGTCAAGAGCATAAATATTTTCAACATTTGCTGAAAAGGTCTCTATACTGCCGTTATCTATATCACACACGCAGCCGTCATTTGCACCTGCGGTAATATTCTTTTTAAGATAATATATTTTTCCCGAAACAACATTAAAGTCGCGTTCAACTCCAACATCAATAATTTTCGGTTCAAGAATTTCACTTCTGTGTTTTTCAACATAACAAAGGTCATAAAGACCATCGTAACGGGATGATGCAACGGTAAAAATAACTCTTTTATTTTCTGCATCACACTTAAAACTTTCTGTGCCTGAATCCGAAAGAGTTCTTTCTTCTCCGTTAATCCTGACAACGGTTTCATTACCCGCCCTGTAAACAATAATACTGTTATTTTCGGGGCGCAAAAATCCGACAAGCTGACTTCCGATAACAAATGCACAAAGCAGAACAATTGCCGACGCAGCTGACGCAAGAATAATTGTAAGTTTTGGGGACACTCTCTTTCCCTCGATATTCTCCAAATATAACACCTCATAAGGATCTGCTAATCCAATGAAAGGAACCCGAAATAACAGGTTCCTTTCATTTGAAATCAATATTATTTCATTGAAATGGCCTGCTTTGCCTTTTCAACTATATTCTGTGCATCAAGTCCGTAAATATGAAGAAGTTCAACTGCAGGACCGGATTTTCCGAAAACATCATTAACACCGAGCTTAACAACGGGAACAGGATTTGCATTTTCACAGACTGCCTCTGCAACCGCACTTCCGAGACCGCCGATTATGCTGTGTTCCTCAGCTGTTACAATTGCTCCTGTCTTTGCAGCGGATTTGAGAATAGTTTCAGCATCGAGAGGCTTGATGGTATGAACATTGATAACCTCAGCGCTGATGCCCTGCTCTGCAAGAATCTTCTGAGCTTCAATTGCCTCGTTAACCATAAGACCGGTTGCGCAGATTGTAACATCCGTACCTTCGTTGAGAACAACTGCCTTGCCCCATTCGAATTTATAATCTTCATCAAAAATTCTGGGCACTGCAAGGCGTCCGAATCTCATATAAACAGGTCCTTCGTATTCAGCGGCAGCAAGAACTGCAGCTCTTGCTTCAACATCATCAGCAGGATTGATAATTGTCATGCCGGGGATTGCTCTCATAAGAGCAATATCTTCGCAGCACTGATGGCTCGCACCGTCTTCGCCAACAGAGATACCTGCATGAGTAGCGCCAATTTTAACATTAAGATAAGGATATGCAATTGAATTTCTTACCTGCTCATATGCTCTGCCTGCCGCAAACATTGCAAAAGTACTTGCAAATACGGTATATCCCGAAGCTGCAAGACCGGCTGCAATGCCCATCATATTGCTTTCGGCAATACCGCAGTCAAAAAACTTTTCGGGATGAGCCTTTTTGAACATGCCTGTTTTAGTTGCTGCTGCAAGATCAGCATCAAGAACAACAACTTTATCGTTTATATCACCAAGCTCAACAAGAGCCTTTCCGTATGCATCACGGGTTGCGGTTTTAATAACATCAGCCATTTTATCCACCGATCCTTTCATTAGGCTTCAAGCTCTGCAAGAGCCTGTTTAAGTTCATTCATAGCCTGCTCATACTGCTCAGCGTTAGGAGCAGTTCCGTGCCATGAAACCTGATCTTCCATAAACGAAACACCCTTGCCTTTTACGCTGTTGGCAACAATAACTGAGGGCTTTCCTTTGAACTCGGCTGCAGCATTGAAGGCAGCGTCAATTTCATCAAAGCTGTGGGCACTGATTTCAATAACATTCCATCCAAATGACTTGAACTTCTCCGCAATGGGATAAGGTGAATTAACCTCTGAAATCTTACCGTCAATCTGAAGACCGTTATTATCAACAACAGCAACAAGATTATCAAGACCCTTTGCGGAAGCAAACATAGCTGCTTCCCAGACCTGACCTTCCTGAATTTCACCGTCACCGAGAACAGTGTAGACTCTGTATGATTTATTTCCGAGTTTAGCAGCAAGAGCCATACCGCAAGCGGTTGAAATACCCTGGCCAAGTGAGCCTGTACACATATCAACACCGGGAGTGTACTTTATGCTGGGGTGACCCTGAAGCATTGAGTCGCTCTTTCTGAGTGTTTTAAGGTTTTCTTCGGGGAAGAATCCCTTAAGAGCAAGAACGGAATAAAGAGCAGGAGCTGCATGTCCCTTTGAAAGAACAAATCTATCTCTGTTTTCCATCTTAGGGTTCTGAGGATCAACATTCATGTGATTAAAATACAGATAGGTAACAATATCCACACACGAAAGTGAGCCGCCGGGATGACCCGATTTTGCATTGAAAACACCTTCAATGATACCCATTCTTGCTTTACAAGCAGTGATTTTTAACTGTTTTCTGATAGCTGCATCCATAGCAGATACCTCCTATATAATATATTAAATGATTAATTTTCTTTCTTTTCAATATACTCAAGATAATCGGCAACCGCACCGTTGTTACAATGGCAGGCAACAAATTCCGAAACATCTTTAAGCTCTTTCGGTGCCTGACCGCAGCAAGCAGGAACTCCCACACTTTTAAGCATATCAAAATCATTGAAATAATCGCCGATTGCTCCTGTGTGTGACTTATCAATTCCAAGAATTTCCGCAAGCTTGAGTACGGCCGTTCCCTTATGTGTATCCCTTGCAAGAATTTCAAAACTTGCAATTGACGATGACATAAGAGTTAAATCAGGGTTTATGAGTGAAGTGAAATGCTTTTTAACCTTGCTGATGTGCGTCGGAATACCCGAAAAAATTACCTTACCCCAGTTTCCTTTGGGTACATCGTCAATATTTCTGATGTGCTTGTGATCAAGCTTATCGGCAGCTACAAAAAGCTTTCCGAACCAGCCCGAACCCGTAATATATATTATATCTTTAGCAACAACAATAACATCAACCATAGGGAATTTTTTTGCTGCTTCAACTGCAAGATTCATTCCTTCCTTGCTCATGGCACTGAAATAAATCATTTCGTTTTTTTGAAAATCATAAAGTCCTGCACCGTTCATTACAATTGCAGGTGTGCCTGCAATCGGCAGACGCCTGAAATGCTTTTCCATTGACTGCGGATTTCTGCCTGAGGCAAGAGTAAATCTGCCGCCCATAGAAACAAATTTTTGAATGGCTTTTTCATTTCTTTCAGGCAGACGGCGAAGCTTATTATTAAGCGTACCGTCAATGTCTGAAGCAATAAGCCAGTTTGAAAGCGATTTTTTATTATCCATTATTTTTTCAATCTCCGAATAAACTCCGTAAAATAATCGGGAAGCGGAGCTTCAAGCCTAATATGTTCACCGGTTGACGGATGATCAAATCCGATTATTCCGGCATGAAGACACTGTCCGTTAAGTGAGGTTAAACCGTTTTTTGGTCCGTATACAGGATCGCCTGCAACAGGATGCCCAAGATATGCCATATGCACTCTGATTTGGTGGGTTCTTCCTGTTTCAAGTTTAAGAGCTATAAAAGAAAAATCTTTATATTCCTCCAGAACTTTATAATGAGTTACCGCATTTTTGGAATTATGATTGGTTACACACATCTTTTTTCTATCGTTAGGGTTTCTTCCGATTGGTGCATCAACCACACCTTCCTGCTCTTTGAGATGACCGTGAATTACCGCGCGGTACTCTCTGTCAAGCGAATGAACGCTTATCTGCTGCGAGAGCGACACATGAGCATTGTCATTTTTTGCAACAAGCAAAAGTCCGCTTGTATCCTTATCGATTCTGTGAACAATTCCGGGACGGATAACACCGTTAATCCCCGAAAGATTGCCTTTACAATGCCACAAAAGAGCGTTCACCAGCGTTGACTCATAGTTACCCGGAGCTGGATGAACAACCATTCCTCTCGGTTTATTTACAACCAGCAAATCACCGTCTTCATAAACAATGTCAAGAGGAATATTCTCAGGCTCAAGCGATATCGTCCGAGGCTCGGGAACAACAAATTCAATCACACTGCCTGTCTGAGGCTTGAAGCTTTTTGAAACATCTTTTCCGTTACACTTAACAAGACCGTCAGAAAAAAGATTCTGCACAAACGAACGGGAGTAATCGGAAAGTGCCTTTGAAAGAATTTTATCAAGCCTGCTGCCGATGCAGCTTTCGTCAATCACGATTGAAACCGGCTCATTATATTCAATTAATTTAATCGGTTCCATCATTCGTTTCTGCCTTTTTCTTTCGCTCATTAATTAATTCAAAAATTTCATAACCGATAATCATAAACGCTCCGACGGTTATGCAGCAGTCAGCAAAGTTAAAAACAGCAAAGTCAATAAACAGCGGCTCTATAAAATCTATAACATATCCGTAAGCCACTCTGTCAATAAGATTACCTAATCCGCCTGCAATAACAAGCATAAGGCTGGCATTAAGAAATTTTGAAATGAATGTTTTTTTCATTAACAAAAACACCATAACAACCAAAAAAAGGACTGTCAGTAAAGAAAGCGCATCTGTTTTATCTGAAAACAAACTGAATGCGGCTCCCGTGTTTTCAACATAAGTGAAATTAAATAATCCAAACAAAAATTCTTTCGGACCGTCAACCTTAACCGTTGAAACCGCAGCATATTTTGTTAACCGGTCAATAACTGTTAAAACAGCAATTATCGCCAGAGAAACCGCCTGAAACATAATAACCTCTCAGAATAATCAATCATCAAAAAGTGAATCAAACAATGATGTTATATCATCATCCTCTTCATCATCAGCTATTGTGTCAAGATCAATTTGAAATCCTTCAAATTCATCATCGTCATCTTCATCGGCAATATCGCCGATGTCTATTTGAATTTCATCATCTTCTTTATCTTCAGCCGTAATCTCTTCATCAGCAGCAACAGGTGCATACGAAACATCGGGGATTAAATCATCAAGGCTTGAAGGGATGGAATCAGGTTCGGAGATGTCATCAAAATCAACATCCTCAATCATGCTGAAAAGATCGTCAGCATCTTCTTCCTGCTCTGTATTCTCTTCTTCAAAATCAGGAATTTCTTCAGCTTCGTCATCTTCAACAACATTCATTACCTCGTCAGCAAGCCCGTTGATTTCAGCCATCAAAGCGAGCTTTGATTCATCGGTTTCTTCCGCTTCGGGCTCGTCAGCTTCCTCAACCTGAGCTACAGGCTCCGAAGCATTGATTTCTTCAACGATTTCATCAAACGCATCCGATGCAGGCTCTTGGGCTGCAACCGATTCCTCAACAACGAGCTCCTCTTCAATATCTTCTGCAGCTTCAGCCTCTGCAATCGGTGCAGAAACAGGAATTGACGCAGCCGCAGAAACAACAGCTGCAAAGCTTCCGGGAATATCGCCGAGAAGATTGAGCTGACCCTTACAGATTTCTTCTATCGTTGCCTTGAACTTAGCTGTTTCAGCCTGAATCTTTTCAAGCTCAGCGGAATAGAATTCATATGACTGCTTGCTTGTTCCGATAATTTCTCTGCCTTTTTCTTCGGCATTTGCAATAATCTCAGCCGACTTTTTCTTTGCTTCAGCAATAGCATTATCGGTTTCAATCTGTGCTCTTTCAGTGAGAGATGCTACTGCGGTTCTTGCGTTATCAACAATTTCCTTTGCCTTTTCTTTAGCATCCTCAATTGTCTGAGCCGACTGTCTGTTTGCTCCGTCAAGAATAATCTTTGATCTGTTTTCTGCTTCGGAAACAAGAGATTCTGCTTTTTCATTAGCAGACTTGTTAACATTTTCAGCCATTTTATGTGCATCAAGAAGAGCAAGCTTTATTGCCTCTTCGTCATTGCGGTAGCTTTCAATTTTATCGGCAAGAATGCTGATTTTCTTAATAAGCTCCTGCTTCTCATTCAACAAATTATCATATGAACCGGCAACGGTTCTCAGAAAAGCGTCAACCTCTTCTGCATTGTATGTACCTTTGCTGACAGGAGTAAATTTTGCATTTAAAATCTGTTCTGTGGTAAGCATTTGATTCACCAATCCTCTCATTTACTGCAAATTAATACTGTTCGCCGTCCATGCTGCCGCTGAGCTCATCAAGAAGCTCACCGGAAACAGGAACATTATAAGGTGTAATTATATAAGCTCTGCCTGCAACCTTTTTGAAATCGCCGTGGTTTGCATATGCAACACCGTAAAGGAAATCAATAATTCTCTGAGAAACATCGTTGGGGCAGGTTTCGAGGTTGAGAATAACAATTCTTTTGTCATTAAGAATGTCGGCAACCTCACCAACCTCTTCAAATCTGTCTATCTTCTGGAAAACAACATGAGGCTTAGGCTGACCTGCAGCAGGCTTTGAGGAATTGATATTAACAACATTATTTGCTGCAGAATTTGTTCTTTCACTTCTTGCTCGCTGCGAACTCTGACGAGGTGCTGCCGGAGCGGATTCTGCAGGCTCAGAAGGTGTATAATCAAAATCATCATTATAATTGCCTTCTGCGCTGTCGATATAATCGTCATCCGTTACATTAATGAACTGTTTGAATTTTTCTTTGAAACCCATTTTAAATTCCTCCTAAATTATCTGTAGATTCTCATGCCGAAAATTGCCGAGCCGACCCGAACAAGATTGGCACCTTCAAGAATCGCTTCTTTGTAGTCACCTGACATTCCCATTGAGAGAACATTCATGTTTATATTATCTATTTTTTTAGCGCCGATGTCAATAAACATACGGTGCATATTTGAAAAAACAGCTCGTAATTCAGCTTCTTTTTCAAAAATCGGAGCAACGCACATTAATCCGTCAATCAATATTCCGTCAATTTCTGAAATTTCGCAAGCTTTTTCGAAAATTTCATCAGCAGAAAAACCAAACTTACTGTCTTCATTTCCGGCATTGACTTCAAGCAATATTTTGGTTTTAACACCTGCTTCAACAGAGCGCTTTCCGATTTCTTTTGCAATCGAAACAGAATCAACTGACTGAATCGTGTCTGCTTTTCCGACAATTTTCTTAACCTTGTTGGACTGAAGATGACCGATAAGGTGTGCCTTACAGATGTCAAGATTAAGCTCAGGCTCTTTGAGCAAAAATTCCTGAACCTTATTCTCGCCGATAAGCTTTACACCATTTCTGATTGCATGATTGATAAATCTGCTGTCAACGGTCTTTGTCACCGCCATCAAATCAACATCACAGGGATTTCTGCCTGACTTTAAAGCAGCATTGCTAATCTCTTCGTTAATTATTTTAAGATTTTCCTCAATAGCTGAAAATCTTTGTTCATCCGATAACCATTCCATCCGAAAGCTCCTTTCCTGAAATTATAATTTCGTCATAAAGCTTAAGATGAGTATGGCTGAGCTTTATTCCGCTGTTTTCAGAAGGTTTTACGGCAATTACAAATGAATCCTCCGAATACACAATATTGAGGCTTCTGAAATTAACCATATTTCCCGTTCTGACATATACACCTGAGTTACCGTCATCATCAAGCCGTACAGCATCTCTGCTGACCTTTAGTCCGGTAAACTCATTCATAACGATTTTTCCTTCAACCTTACGAAGTGAAGCGAGCTCTTCGTTCATAAGATTACATCTGAAAACAATAAGAGTTTCAGCTGAATCAAGGTTTCTGACTAAATGAACGGTTGTTTTAACCGGATTATTTCCGGATTCATCAAACAGAAGTCTTACTGTTTTTCCCTTTGAAAAATCTCCTGCCTTTGAAGAATCAATAACGGTTGCAACATACCAGTTATATCCGTCAATAATCTTTCCTATTGAAGACTCGGGAATATCGCTTTTCTTTCCGTCAAACGCTTTATCAAGCATTTCGGATGTTAACGAATCGATATCATTGCTTGTCAACACATTTTCGTATCCGTCAAGCTTACTGACATAATATCCCGATTCTTCGGCAGAAATTATTTCCGAAGGAGATCCGCTTGAGCTCAACGCTGTAATTTCATTCTGAATTTCAGCAATTTTTGCAGCACAGTCAACCGTTTTTCCGAATGAAATCTGTTTTCTAGACAGCTTTTCGCTGAAAGAAAGCTTATAATCGCTCAAGGATGAATAATCATTGCTGTAAGCCGCATCAAGCATTGATTCAAAATCCGAATCTATCTCATCCGTCAGCTTATCGATATCAATGTTTGCAAGCCTAAGCTGACTGTCGATTTTCTGATAAGCATCAAGCTTTTTATTCAGCGACTGAACCTTGACATAATTCTCTGCCGCTGCTTCGCTCGGAAACGATGCGGCAATTGCACTGCCTTTGCTTACTCTTTCTGCATTATCAGCAAGAGGGACGATAACACCGCTTGCAGATGAATTGAGTATTATTTCATCTCTGATAACATACATTTCCGCATCCATTGTATCAAGCACTGTTTGCTCATATGCGGTTTGTGTACTGTATGCCCTGTTGGCTAAGCTGTAAATCTCTGCTGCAAAAAACAAAACAATTATTACAGCTGCCGCCGCTGCAAGAACCTTGAGCAAGCGGTCTTTACTTTTCATCGGCAGCACTCCTTTCTATTATTTCACAGGCGGCATTGAGAAGCTCCTCTGCACCTGAATAATCATCAATATAAAGAAATTTTATCTTTTCGTCACGCCTGAACCATGTAAGCTGGCGTTTCGCATAACGACGGGTTTGCATTTTCAGATTTTCGATACATTCATCAAGACTTTTTTCGCCCATAAAATACGGGGTTAATTCTTTGTATCCTATTGCCTGGCGTGCAGTTCTGCCGAGTGGAGAATCAATAAAAGATTTTGCTTCTTCAAGAAGTCCGTTTTCAAGCATAATATCAACACGCCTGTTTATTCTGTCATAAAGGAACTGTCTGTTTCTTGCATCCAGACAGATTGCGCTTGTTTTGAACGGTGACGGCGATTTTCTTGACTCTTCGTTCTGATGTGTTTTTGTTTTGCCTGTAGTATGGTGAATTTCAAGAGCTCTGATTATTCTGCCGAGATTATTTATATGAAGCGATTTTGCTGCTTCGGGATCAATTGAATAAAGCTCATCAAGCAAAACCTGAGCGCCGTGCTCTTCGGCTCTTTTCTTTAAAAACTCACGGTATTCAAAATCCGTTTCTTCAGGCAAAAACTCAATATTTTCGGTCAGCGAACTGTAATAAAGCCCCGTGCCGCCGACAAGAACAGCTCTTTTATTTCTGCTGTTGATATCGAAAATTATGTTTTTTGCCATTTCGCAGTATTTCGCAACACTGAACGGTTCATCCGGATGAGCAAAACCGATAAGATGATGCGGTACACCCTGCATTTCATCAACCGTCGGCTTTGCGGTTGCAATATCCATGCCTTTATATATCTGCATCGAGTCACACGAAACAGCCTCGGCATCATACCGCTTACAGATTTCAATGGCAAGTGAGGTTTTGCCCGATGCGGTAGGCCCGACAATTGCAATCAAAGGTATCTTAAACTCTTCCAAAATTTTTCTCCAGTTCTCTTTGTGTCATTTCAATAAGCACGGGTCTTCCGTGGGGACAATATCTTATATCGGGCATCGAAAGAAGCTGTTTTGCAAAGCGTTCCATTTCAAGTCTTGAAGTAAAATTTCCTGCTTTAATTGCACTTCTGCAGGCAACGGAATGAAAAATCCAGTCAAGCTTTTCAAACATTACATCCTGCTTTTTTTCAACAAAGCGTCCTGCTATTTCGCTTATAACATCAGGAACATCATCAGGCGATAATTCCATCGGGCATTCTCTGACGATAACGCATCCGTTTCCGAAATCCTCCGCCTCAAAACCGGCATTGTTGATTAAATCAAGATTTTCAAGAGCTGCAGAATACTCTTCTTTAGAAAGAGTAACCGTAACGGGCATAAGCAAAAGCTGCGGAGTTCTTTCTCCGTTATCCTTTTTGAGCCTTTCATAGATTATGCGTTCATGGGCAGCATGCTTATCTATAATAACAAGCTTACCTTTATACTCGCACATAATGTATGTTTTGAAAGCTTCGCCTATCAGATGAAACTCTTCTTCAAGAAAATCCGATACGGGCTGAACCTCGTTTTTTGGTTCTTCCGGAATAATTTCAGGCTCCGCAATGACCGTCACAGGCGGAGAGTTGAGGAGCAGATCTTCTGTTTTTTCTTCTTTCTGCGGCTCAACAACAGGCGCTTTGAAAACCGATACGGGAGATATTTCTTTTATGGGCTCTGTTATATGTTGAATCTTAACGGGTTCGGGATTGACAAATTCAATCTTAAGCTCCGGCTCTGCCTTTTTAATTTCGTGTCGAATCACTGTTTCGCTTTTCTTTGGCATTTGCTGCCAGAAATCTGTTGACCGCGCAGGGTTCTGAGTTATTTTCAGTTGCTCAGGCAGCTTTTCGGGAGCTTTATAATAATCTGTTTTGGGAAGTTCCTTTATTTGCTTCGGAGTATCGCCCGATGAAAGAGCATTTTTGCAAGCATAATATACCGCATTAAAAATCAGCCTTTCATCGGAAAATCTGACTTCCGTTTTTGCAGGATGAACATTGACATCCACAAGCGACGGATCTATTTCAATATTGAGTACGCATGACGGAAATTTACCGACCATGATTGAATTTTTATAAGCTTCACTCAATGCGGCACTTCCCGTACCTGTTTTTATCAGTCTGTTATTGATGAAGAAAAACTGCATGTTTCTGTTCGGTCTTGAAGCAACGGGTTTTGAGATATATCCGCTTACTTTTATTCCCTGACCGATATTTTCCGCAGGGATAAGGCCGGAAGAAAAATCCTTTCCGAACACCTCGCGGATACAGGTCAACAAATCGCCGTTTCCGCTTGTGATAAGTGTCTGTTTTCCTTCTCTTACGAATCTGAATGATATTTCGGGATGAGAAAGAGCTATTCTGTCAACAACGCCTGCAACGGCATTTGCTTCGGTAACATCCTTCTTGAGAAATTTCATTCTTGCAGGAGTTTTATAAAAAAGGTCACGAACAATAATCGTTGTTCCCTTCGGGCATCCTGCATCATCTAAAAGAAGTTCTTCTCCGCTTTCGATAACATATCTTGTTCCGCTATCGTCATCTGCCGTTCTAGTCATAACCTCAACTCTCGATACAGCACAAACACTTGCCAGTGCTTCTCCTCTGAATCCGAGAGTAAAAATGCCATTGAGGTCATCTGCGGTTGAAATTTTGCTTGTTGCGTGGCTTACAAAAGCGTTTCTTATATCATCTCTTTCAATACCGCAGCCGTTATCGGTTATTCTTATGTAAGAAATTCCGCCGTTTTTAATTTCAACGGTAATATTATCGGCTCCGGCATCAATAGAATTTTCAAGGAGCTCCTTAACAACCGATGCAGGGCGTTCAACAACCTCACCGGCAGCAATAAGCTCTGCAAGATGCTTGGGTAAAACATTTATTTTCGGCATTTCGGAAACCTCCTTTTATGTTAATTATTTGCCTGTTTTGTTAAATCATAAAGAACACTCATTGCCTCAATGGGAGTAAGAGTATTCACATCTATCTTTTTAAGTTTTTCAACGATATTATTTGCATTTGAATATCCGAATGACATCTGCATTTCGGGTTCTTCACGGTAAACGCGAACAGGTACTTTAAGACCTTCGCCCTCGAGTTCTTTAAGAACAACCTTTGCTCTTTCAACCACGCTGCCCGGAACACCCGCAAGCTTTGCAACTTCAATACCGTAGCTGCCGTCTGCACAGCCTGTTACGATTCGGCGAAGGAAAGTTATGTCATCTCCCCTCTTTTTGACGGCGATATTATAGTTTTTAACGCCTGCAACACTTGTTTCAAGCTCAGTGAGCTCATGGTAATGCGTTGCAAAAAGAGTTTTTGCGCCGAGTCTGCGTTTATCTGCCGAGAATTCAAGAACAGCTCTTGCAATGCTCATGCCGTCGAAGGTTGAAGTACCTCTGCCGATTTCGTCAAAAATTATAAGGCTCTTTGATGATGCATTCTTAAGGATATCGGCAACCTCCGTCATTTCAACCATAAATGTTGAAGAACCGGATGCAAGGTCATCGGATGCACCGATTCTTGTAAATATGCCGTCAACAACGCAGAGCTCCGCTGACAGAGCAGGAACAAAGCTGCCTGCCTGCGCCATAAGACAAATCAATGCAACCTGACGCATATATGTTGATTTACCCGCCATATTCGGGCCTGTTATGATTGCACAGCGGTCATCGCCGCAATCAAGCACCGTGTCATTGGGAACAAACGGAAAATCAATCATTTTTTCAACAACGGGATGTCTGCCGTCGGTGACTGAAATTCTGTCACCTGCGTTCATTACGGGGCAGCAATAATTGTTTTCGCCTGCAACCTTTGCATACGAACAGAGAACATCAACCGCTGCAACGGCAGATGCCGTTTTTTGAATTTCAAAGAGCCTTTCAGCCGCCTTTTTTCTCACGGAATCAAATATTTCGTATTCAAGACGGACTATTCTCTCCTGGGCGCCAAGAACCTTTGACTCAAGTTCTTTAAGCTCCTGAGTTATAAATCTTTCGCAGTTAGTGAGCGTCTGCTTTCTTATATAATCATCCGGAACAAGCTCTTTAAATGAGTTTGAAACTTCAATATAATATCCGAACACTCGGTTATAACCGATTTTAAGCTTTTTGATGCCTGTCCTCTCCTGCTCACGGAGCTGGATATCGGCAATATAGCCTTTTCCGTTTGCAACTATATCTCGCAGAGAATCAAGTTCTTCGTTAAAACCGTCATTTATCATCCCGCCTTCACGAACCGAGAACGGTGGTTCTTCAACGATAGCTCTGTCAATTGTATCCGCCAATTCTTCAAGAGGAAGAATTTCATTTTGAAGCTCAGAAAGAAGAGTGCATTTTGACGAAGAAAGAATTTCTTTTACGGCAGGAAGTCTGTTAAGCGTTGAGGAAAGGCCCTTAAGCTCTCTTGCATTAGCTGTTGAATAAGCGATTCTGGTTATCAGTCTTTCCATATCCTGACAGCCTGTAAGAGCTTCTATAATATCATCACGCATTGAGGGATTTTCAACAAGTTCCTCAACGGCGTTATGGCGCTTTGTTATTTTTGCAATGCTCAGAAGCGGCTGTTCAAGCCACGAACGGAGCATTCTTTTGCCCATTGATGTTTTTGTTTTATCAAGCACCCAAAGCAGCGAGCCTCTCTTTTCTCTGTTGCGCATTGTTTCGGTAATTTCAAGATTGCGCAAAGTTGAAACATCAAGGCGCATAAAGCTGCTTTCGCCGTAATAATCAATTGACTTTATATTTTCAAGCTCTGTTTTCTGAACGCTTCTGAGATAATCCATCGAAGCGCCGATTGCGCAAACGGCGCCCTCAGCATTTTCAAGCGAAAGCTGAGAAAGAGATGTTACGGTAAAATGCTTCATCAGAGTTCCGGAAGCTTTTGAAAGGTCAAAGCATTCTTCATCGAGCAGGTCACAGGATGAATGCAGACGGGTTTTAACAAAATCAGTCACCTGTGAAAGCTCAAGAACAGCGGAATTGATTATTATTTCGCTCGGAGAAAATCTGCCGAGTTCATTAATAATTCTTCGCTGCGAATTTTTTCTTTCAAACTGCGTTGCATGAACGCTGCCTGTGGAAATATCGGCAAAGCAAAGTCCGACGCAATCTTTAAGCACGCAGATGCAGGCAAGAAAGTTGTTTTTTCCTTCGTCAAGCATAGTGCTTTCAATAACCGTACCCGGAGTGAGCACTCTTGTTACATCACGCTTAACAATGCCTTTTGCAAGAGCCGGGTCTTCAAGCTGTTCGCAAATCGCAACCTTATATCCCTTCGCAACAAGGCGTGCGATATAAGAATCTGCGCTGTGAAAAGGAACGCCGCACATGGGCGCTCTTTCTTCCTGACCGCAGTCTCTGCCGGTTAAAACAAGCTCAAGCTCTGCAGAAACAAGCTTTGCATCGTCAAAGAACATTTCATAGAAATCACCCAGACGGAACATGAGAATCGTGTCGGGATAGTTCTCTTTTATTTGAAAATACTGTTTCATCATCGGGGTAAGCTCTGCCATGAAATTACCATACCTTTCAAAAATTCCCGGTAGGGCTGCAGAAAAGCAACCCTACAGTTTTAATCTTAGTGGCAACCGCTGCAGGATGAGCATTCGCCGCCGCAGTTATGCTCCTGCTGCTGAGGTTCGCAGGTTGCAGGATCTTCACCCTGAAGGCAAAGAACGAAAATGTTGTTGATATACTGCATGAGCTGGTCAATTTCTGCTCTTGCAGCTTCATAAGCCTGCATATTGGGATTAGCCATAATCTGAGTGTAGATTTCGCCGAACTCCTTATCATATGCCTCAAGCTTCTGCTCGTTTTTGTCTTCCTTTTGAGCTTCGTGCTGGAATGACATCTGAACAAGCTGAATTCTTGCGATAAGCTCGTTGAGAGCTGTATCCTCTTCGTTTGCCTTCTGTGCTTCCATGAGCTTAAGATAACGCTCGTCCTGCTGAAGGGCTGCGCCAAGCTCTCTTGCTTTTGCAATTACATCCATTTTTGTTTCTCCTAACTATAAAAATATTTATAATACGATTACTCGTCCGTATTAACAAGTTCGCCGCGAAGAATCCATGTTAAAGATTCCGTAACCTTAACCTCGCGGAATGAGCCGATAACGGATTTATCGGCAGGGAATTCAATAATGATATTGCCGCCCGTTCTGCCTTCAATTAGACCACCCTTGCTGATACTCTCGCAAAGCACACGGTAGGTTTTACCGACCATTGATGCCGTTCGCACAGCAGCAATTTTCTCTTGAGCATCAAGCAATTCTCTGAACCACTTTCCTTTTTCTTCCCGGGAAACGGGATCGGGCATTTTTGATGCAACGGTCCCTTCTCTTGAAGAAAATATGAAAGTATACATTGAAGTGAACTTTGCTTCTTCAACCATTGTTACGGTCTCACGGAATTCCTCATAGGTTTCCCCGGGAAAACCGACTATAACATCGCTTGTTACCGAAAGCTCAGGCATAACGGAATATGCATATCTTAAAAGATCGAGATATTTTTCTCTGGTGTATCTTCTGTTCATCGCTTCAAGCACTCTGTTGCTGCCACTCTGGAACGGTAAATGAAGATGCTTTGCAACCTTTTCGCATTCCGCCATCGTATCAAGCAGTTCATAAGTGCAGTCTTTCGGATGAGAAGTCATAAACCGGATTATGAAATCTCCTTCAATCGAATTAAGCGCTCTGATCAGCGATGCAAAATTCATTCCGTAATCGGGATGCTTGCCGTAGGAATTGACATTCTGACCGAGAAGGGTTATTTCTTTATATCCCTGAGCAATAAGTTCTTTTGCTTCGGCAATTATGAGTTGAGGGTCTCTGCTGCGTTCTCTGCCTCTGACATAAGGAACAATGCAATAGGTGCAGAAATTATTGCATCCGTACATAATGGGAATCCACGCTTTAAAATCGTTGTCACGGTGAACGGGAAGTTCCTCCGCGATTACTCCGTCATGCTCGGGGAGCTCATAAACCTTTTTGCCCTTGCTGAGCGATATATATAAGAACTCTGGAAGTTTATGAATAACATGAGTTCCGAAAACAATATCAACAAACGGATAGCTTTTTTTGATTTTCTGAGCAACCCGTTCTTGCTGCATCATGCATCCGCAGAGAAGAATTTTCATCTCGCGGTTTTGAGTCTTCATAGTTTTAAGTGCTCCGACATTTCCGAAAACTCTGTCTTCCGCATGTTCTCTGATTGCACATGTATTATAAAGAACCAAATCCGCGCCTTCAAGCTCTTCAGTCATCCGATAGCCCATCTGCTCAAGCATGCCTTTGAGCCTTTCACCGTCGGAAACATTCCCCTGGCAGCCGTAGGTATGAACAAAAGCTTTTGGGGCATCAACAAAACGCTGCTCAACAATGCTTCTTACAAGCTGAACATATTCTTTTTGCCTGAATATTTCCTCTTCGGGAACGGCAACGGATTTTTTACCGACATTATCTGCCAAGCGTACTCCTCCATATTATTTAAAATAATATATATTATATAATAAAGAATCGGATTATTCAAGTAAAAAATGAATAATCCGACCTTATTTTTTAAATATTTTAAATTATATTAAAATTATTCATCAAAAAGGTTCTCTGCAAGCATAAAATTTTCATTTCTGCGTCTGATTTCCTCTTCTTCATCAACAGCATAACACTCATTTTCTGTTTCGTAAATTATGCTGCCTTCCGTGTAGCTTCCGATTATCTGATCGGTTGAAAGAAGAAGGATTTCTTCATCATCACCTATGCAAAAAGCAACCTCTTCTTCGATTCTGTCAATGCTGTAAAACATAATATCACCTCATTGATTTTCATAGCTGACGCTGAGATTTTTCCCGTCACTCGTAACAACAATATCGCCGCACAAATCGGTGCGGTAAATTTCTTCGGTATATTTACTGATTCGCTCAACAATGTTTTCGTGAGGATGACCGTAGTCGTTATCTGCGCCAACCTGAATCACGCAGATTTCGGGAGAAACGGCATCAAGAAAATCGGTGCATGATGATGTACCCGAGCCATGATGACCGGCTTTGAGAACATCGCAGTCAAGATTTGCACCTGTTGCAAGCACTTCGCGCTCTTCCTCTTTCTCAGCATCGCCCGTAAAAAGAAAGGTATTCTCGCCGTAAGTAAGCTTAACCATAACCGACATATTATTTATATCCTCGGCATCGTCAGTAACAGGGCCTAAAATTTCAAATTCCGCGCTGCCAAGGGTATATGATGCACCAACCTCAGAAGCGATAACCTTTGCGCCCGAATTCTTAACTGACTTAAGGAACGCGGTATAGGTGCTGTTGGTCGGCGTCTGCTCTTTTGTAAGCCTCGGCATGATTATGTTATCAGCTCCGATTTCATCAAGGACTTCGGGAAGTCCTCCGATATGGTCGGTATGCTGATGTGATGCAATGATATAGTCAAGCTTATCAATATTATGCAAACGCAAATAGCTGAGCACATCCGTTTCATGTCCGTTTTCGCCTGCATCAATAAGCATGGATTTACCGTCGCAAATTATAAGAGAGCAGTCTCCCTGACCGACATCAATATAGTGAACTTCCATCTGCTTAATCTGAGTTTCGTATACCTGCGTATCTACAAACGGTTCTCCGTCAAAGAATTTATCAGAATTATCCAGACCGAAAACCACCGAAGCGACCGAAACAACAAGAATAACAATCAAATAAAGCAGCTTTTTATTTTTTACGAGCTTTTTCATATCTTCCTCTTCCCTTTTCTCTGCCTGAAGAAACAGGCTGTTTTTTCGGAGCAACAAGACACTTATCGCCATAGCCGATAAGGTCGTGCCTGCCTGCTTTTCTCAGTGCTTCACGCACAAGGTCTGCATTTTTCGGATTAAAATACTGAAGCAAAGCCCTCTGCATCGCCTTTTCATGCGGCTCTTTTGCAACATAAACCTCCTGCATTGTATACGGGTCAAGTCCTGTATAAAACATGCAGGTTGAAACCGTGCCGGGAGTAGGGTAAAAATCCTGCACCTGCTCAGGTCTTATTCCGATTTTCTTTAAAAACAGAGCAAGCTCAACTGCATCTTTCATTGTGCTTCCCGGATGCGATGACATAAGATAGGGAACAAGATACTGCTCCTTGCCTTCTTTTTTGCTGTATTTAAAATATCTCTTTGAAAATTCAACATAGGCTTCAATATGGGGCTTGCCCATTTTATCAAGCACTGCCGCAGAGCAATGCTCGGGAGCAACCTTAAGCTGACCACTGACATGATGCGCCACAAGCTCTTTGAAAAAAGCATCGTTTTTATCGGCAAGCATATAGTCATATCTTATGCCCGAGCGAATAAAAACTTTTTTGATTTTAGGCAGAGAACGAACCGTTCTGAGAATATCAAGATATTCTTCATGGTTTGATTTAAGGTTTGGGCACACAGTCGGAGCAAGACACTTTTTGCCCTTGCAGAGTCCTCTTTTCTCCTGACCGTCGCACGAAGGACGGCGGAAATTTGCAGTCGGGCCTCCGATATCATGGATATATCCTTTAAAATCGGGCAAAGAAGTCAGAAGCTTCGCTTCACCGACTATGGATTCCTTGCTTCTTGAAGTTATATATCTGCCCTGATGAAATGCAAGAGAACAGAAATTACAGCCTCCGAAGCAGCCTCGGTTATGCGCTATCGAAAAGCGCACTTCTTCTATTCCCGGCACTCCGCCCTCGGCTTCATACATCGGGTGATAGGTTCTCATATACGGAAGAGCATAAACTTTATCAAGCTCCTCTTGCGAAAGAGGAATTGCAGGCTGATTCTGCACAACCATTCTGGATCCGTGCCTCTGCCTTACTGCTCTTCCTCTGAAAAAATCCTGCTCATCCTGCTGAATGCGGCAGGATACGGCATATTCTTTTTTTGAATTGCAGACATTCTCAAACGACGGACATTCAGTTCCGTAATACGGAGTTTCACGCACATCAACGCTGTAACAAGTTCCTCTTATGTCATGGATATCGGAGATGTTTTCTCCTGCATCAAGTCTTTGGGCAATCTCAACCATTGAGCGTTCACCCATACCGAAAGAAAGCAAATCCGCCTGAGCATCCAGAAGAATCGAACGGCGTATTTTATCATCCCAGTAATCATAATGTGCAAATCGACGCAGCGACGCTTCAAGACCGCCGATAATAATGGGGACATCGCCGTAAATCTCCCTTATCTTATTGCAATAAACTATAACTGCTCTGTCGGGTCTTAATCCGAATTTGCCTCCGGGGCTGTAATAATCCGAGCTGCGTTTTTTCTTAGCGGCAGTATAGTGAGCAACCATTGAGTCAATGTTACCGCTGCTGACGAGAAAACCGAGTCTCGGTCTGCCGAAGCGCTCAAAATCCTTGGAGCTGCGCCAATCCGGCTGAGCAAGAAAAGCAACCTTAAAGCCTGCATTTTCAAGCACTCTCGTAATTATTGACGCACCGAAAGCAGGATGGTCAACATAAGCATCGCCGCTGACATAAACAAAGTCGGCCTGCTCCCATCCTATTGCGGTCATATCCTCTTTTGTAACGGGTAAAAATCCGTTCATATTATTCAAAATCATCCTCCGAGCCTGCGAAATCGTCATCATCCGCAAAAACATCGTCAATATTTGGTGCGCTCATTCCTGCGCCGTCTGCAAGCGCCTGCATTTCATACCACTGCTGTTTGGAAATAAGAACAGCTCTGGGCTTTGCACCTTCAGAAGGACCGATAATCCCTCTTTCTTCGAGCTCATCAATAACTCTTGAAGCTCTTGCATAGCCGAGCCTGAGCTTTTTCTGGAGCATGGTTGTTGAGGCACCGCCTGCATTAACAACAACCTCAATGGCATCTCTGACAACGGGATCCATTCCGCCGTCAGCATCTTCATCACCGCCGACATCTTTCTTCTTTGCACTTTCGGAAGCAGCAGCCTTTGCATCAATTTCATGCATGGTTTCTTCATTATATGTTGTCTGCGCCTGAGCCTTGATATGATTAACAACACTTTCAACCTCTGCATCGGAAATAAAGCAGCCCTGAACACGGGTAGGCTTTGATGAACCTACGGGATTAAAAAGCATATCGCCGTTACCGAGAAGCTTTTCGGCACCGACTGCATCAAGAATAGTTCTTGAGTCAACCTGTGACGAAACAGAAAGTGCAATACGGCTGGGAATATTTGCCTTGATAATACCCGTAATAACATCAACAGACGGACGCTGAGTTGCAATAACAAGATGAATACCTGCAGCACGAGCCATCTGCGCAAGACGCTGAATGGAGTCTTCAACCTCTTTGGGAGATACCATCATAAGGTCTGAAAGTTCGTCGATAAAAATAACAATCTGGTGCATCTTTACAAGGTCGTCCCTTGTTTCACAGAGCTTATTGAAGCCTTTGATATCTCTTACGCTGTTTTCGGAAAACTGCTTATATCTTTTTTCCATTTCGCTGACTGCCCATCCAAGAGCACCTGCGGCTTTTCTGGGATTTGAAACAACGGGGACCTCAAGATGAGCAATGCCGTTATAGATGGTGAACTCAACCATCTTGGGGTCAATCATAAGAAGCTTTACTTCGTCAGGCTTTGCATTATAAAGGATACTGACAATCATCGAGTTAAGGCATACTGATTTACCCGAGCCTGTTGTACCGGCAACGAGAAGATGAGGCATTTTTGCAAGATCGGCACAGATAATGTTGCCCGTTATATCTTTACCGAGAGCAACATTGAGTTTGCTCTTCGCATCCCTGAACTGAGGAGTATCAATGATTTCGCGCATTGATACCATTGATTTGGCACTGTTGGGAATTTCAATTCCGATTGCAGCCTTGCCCGGAATGGGAGCTTCAATACGGACACTTGTTGCGGCAAGACGAAGCGCAATGTCGTCTGCAAGAGTGGTTATTTTATTTATTCTTACGCCTGCTTCTGGAACAAGCTCATATCTCGTAACCGAAGGACCTCGGCATATATTCGTTACCTCCGCTTTTATCTTGAAGCTTTCAAGAGTGGAAACAAGCTTTTGCGCACCAAGCTGCATTTCAAGCATGCTGTCGCCCGTACCCGAATTTTCAACAATATTCAAGCAATCAATGGGAGGATAAACATAATCGGGCTGTTCCTGCTCTGTTTCAGGTAAAACTTCAACAGGAATCTCTTCTTCAACAGGGTCTCCGTCAGGCATCGCGGGAGATGCTTTTCTTCGCTTCTTTTTCTCCTGTTTAACTGCTTCCTCGATTGTTTCCTCAATAATGTCGCTCTTCGTTGAATCTGGAAGTCTGACAACGGGAATTTCAGGCATGGGTGCTTCTTCAACGGGAGCAAATGTTGATTCGTCAGTTATGAAATTATCCTCAAAATTTTCAACCGCAACAGTCGGCTGTTTGGGAGGATTAAACGATTTTTTGTTTTTGGCTTTTTCATTCTCCTCTTCTTCTCTCTCTCTCTCAAGCTGTTCACGGCGCTGAGCTGTTTGCTCAATCTTTTCATTTGCAATCTCACTCACGCGGTTGACAGGCTTTCTGAGCGCATTGAAAAGACCGGGTAGAGTTGTTCCGGTTATAAACATAAGAATAACAACAAGAAGAATAACGAAGGTTATACCTGCGCCGACCTTGCCGAAAAGTTTGGCAACAAGTCCACCGATAACCGCGCCAATAACTCCTCCGCTTGCAAGAGACGGTGCATTACTCCAGACATCGGAAATCTGTTCGGAAATCATAAGGGTGCTGAGATAATCGGCAGGATTGGTAAAAATATGTATTGCTCCGCTGAGCAGAGCAACAAAAATTCCTGCGGCGGTAAGATTTGCGGCAACGCTTCCGAGGGACTTGTCCTTCGCAAAAATCACCGCAAGATATATCAATGCGGCAGGTATAACATATACGCAGAATCCGAAAATACCGAACATGCCGTTATGCATGGCAAGCCACGCGCTTTCACCCTCAATAAAAACAACAAAGAGCAAAAACACGGCAACAGCCATCATAATTATGGCAGACTTCTGCCTTTTTATTTCAACCGGAATTTCAGGCTTTGCGCTCTCTTTCTTTTTTGATGCAGGCTTTTTTGCTGCAGAAGAGCTCTTTTGTGAAGGCTTTTTGCCAGTTGATTTTTTGTTTTGCGTTGCGGGCATTTATGTCATCCTTTCGGAGTATTAATATCAAAATTATCTTTTTGTGTGCTGTTTTTTTCAATCATGTCATACAGACAGTTAAGCGCATCCGAAAGACTGCCGAGCGAATCAATAAGTCCTTCGTTAACGGCTGCTTCGCCACTGAGAACAGTTCCGACATCCATTACAAGCTCGCCTGTTGCAAGCATCATTTCACGAAATCTGTCGGGAGAAATATCGGAATTATCCGAAACAAAACGAACTATTCTTTCCTGCATCTGCTCAAAATAAGAAAGTGTTTGCGGAACACCGAGAACAAGACCGTTCATTCTTACGGGATGAATCGTCATTGTTGCCGACGGGGTTATAAAAGAACGGTCAGTTGAAACGGCAAGCGGAACACCGATTGAATGTCCTCCGCCAAGAACCAACGAAACGGTTGGCGTTTTCATTCCCGAAACAAGCTCTGCAATTGCAAGACCTGCCTCGATATCACCGCCGACAGTATTGAGAATCATAATCAATCCGTCAACCTCGTCGCTTTCCTCAATGGCAACAAGCTGAGGAATAACATGCTCATATTTCGTTGTTTTATTTTGCGCAGGTAAAATATAATGACCTTCAATCTGACCGATAACAGTCAGGCAATGAATCAGATGCTCTCCCTTTTTAACGGTTATTGAGCCTGATTCAATAATACTGTTAAGCGCTGAAGAATCATCACATTCCGAATTTCCTCCGCTGCTCAAATCGGGTGACTGCCACGGAGGAGAAGGCAGAAAAAAATTACTCTTTTTGTTTTTATTGTTTTTCAATGTTAATCGCCCTTTCTCAAGAATAAAACACAAATATTATTCCTCAAAAGCTGCGCAATAAACACAATACCCGATTTTAGATATTATAACATTATCTGCCCTTTATTGCAAGAAAAAACTCAATATTTTGTGGGTTTAATATAATTTTTATAATTCATCCCGAAATTCAAGTCAAATATTTAAAATGTAAACCAAAGTTGCTTGTTTTTGAGGCAAAAACATGATATAATCCAAACAAATTAATGAAAAGGAGTATTCAAAAATGAAAAAAGCATTATCTATGTTTCTCACATTAATTATGATAATGTCAATCACATCTCTGAATGTTTTTGCAGACACAGCCGAAAAGAAAGAAGTGACTGAAGTCAGCATTACTTTCGACAGTGATATTGCAGGCAAATCAGCAGCGGATTTCATGGAGTTTTTCACAGTCAATACAGAAGGCGTTGAAATCAGACAGGATACTTTTGACGCATATCCCGATACAAATGAGTTTAACAAAAAGCCTGCTGAAACCTTTGAACTCGGAAAAGGATATCACGCCAAGCTCTATGTTTATCCCAAGGACGGTTATACACTCCCATGGTATTGGGAAATGCTGCCGCTGACTCTTGATGCTGTTGCTCACGACGATTCAAACGAATATACAAATGTTATCTATTATATGTCATATGATATAATATCATCTCACATTGATTACGGTGACTACATTGAAATCAGTTTTTCGTTCCGTGTTACAGGTCCGCAGCCCGAGCCGACAGGAATTGCAAAGCTCTTTCAGCCGTTAACTGATTTCTTTAATATGCTTGCAACATTTTTCACTGAAACCTTCCTTCAACCCATTGCAGATTTATTTATGAAAATAGGATAAAAATAACGGCAGGAAAATCCTGCCGTTATTTTTATTGTATAGATGTAATAAATTGTAAAATTCCGTTGTAGATATTCAGGATTATCAACAGAACCATTACTGCAACAAAGATTTTTCTTATAAGTTTATCATCAAATTTTCTGTTGAATTTTGAACCGATGATTCCGCCGAGAATTGCCGCAGGAAGAATAAAAATCAATGTTTTCCATTGGTGTGCATAAGGCTGAATTCCCGATGATGCAAAAATCGTTATAAGCTTTGAAAGCTGCGAAAAGAAAATAATCGCAACAGAATAAACCGCCGACTCCTTAACACTCATTGAGAAAAACAGTGTCAGCACGGCAACATTAATCGGTCCGCCTCCGATCCCAAGGAAGGATGCAAAAAAGCCGAGAGATAAGCCGACAATCAATATTGCAATATTATTTTTAATATGAAAAGATTTTCTTTCTTTCGCAACATAAATGCTTACGGCAGTCAGAAGCAAGGCAAGAGTAAACGCCTGAATGCACCTGATAACACTCTGCGCTGCGACTACACTCAGCAAATCCATGCAATATCCGCCGAGAAATCCGCCTGCAATTGAGCCGAACGCAATAAAAACGATAATATTTTTTTCAAACCGTTCTTTTCTTTTTATTGCTTTTCCTGTTGAAACAACCGACATGGTAAAAACAGCAGCCGCAGAAAGAAAATCGACCTGCATTCTCGGCTCTGCGCCGATAAAATCGAGGACAGGCTTTATTATAACTCCGCCGCCTAATCCCACAAATGCGCCGAGAGTTGTTGCCGCAAGAATGACAAGAGAATAAACCGCTATCAGCATCAGAATCTGCTGACAACATCGGCAAAGGCATCCGCAATTGTCTTTTGCGCGCCTATACCCATTGAATTTGTTTCGTGATAATGGTTAAGGTCAAATTTATCCTTGTACCCGTTAAGGTAAGGCTGAGTGGGGTTAAGAATAAAATCGTTGGGCGGTACAACATAACCTGTCATATCGTTTGAAACACCAAAAACAATCATATCAGGTTCACCTGCTATTTCTGCAAGCGGAGCAGGATTGATTTCGCCGCCCTTGCCTGTGGGCGAGGTTTCAGCGGTCTTATATCCGCCGTAAACGGTTGAAACAAAGCTTTCGCCCGGAAGAAGGAGAACCTTCTTTCCGCCGATTGACATATATGTCATTTCAGTAATCATTGCAATGCCGATATCGCTCTCATCACTGGGATATGCATTGAAGCTCATAACATGACGCATTGCAAGAAGAGTTAAAACATAGTTGCCGACAGGAAGATAGAACGGCTGCTGCATAATCTTTATTTCGGGGTTAAGCTCTATATCATTATCAATCTTAAGAGCAGCATCGGCAATCATTTTTGCCTGAAGCTTTATGCAATTAACATTATCCTTTTCGTCAAGCTCTGCTGCATCCATCGCACCGATTGCACCGATACCGAAAAGAACATTTGCTCCGTTTTCCTTAGCAATCTGCTCACGCATAAAATAAGGATATTCACCGCTGAGCATACGGTTGCCGCCGCCGAGAGAATTGGGGTGAGCACCGAAATTCATAATCCATGTTTCGTTTGTGCCGTCATCGGGTACAAAACGGAATCTTGAAAGGACTTCATGCTTATCGGTAAAGCCACGGCGTGTGTAAAGACCGTCTTTAATTGTTATATCGCCTATGTAGAGCTTACCACTTTTGCGATTTGCATATGCTTCTTCAGCAACCTTGACTGATTTATTCATAAGCATATCCATATATTCGGGGTCTTTACCGTCAGAAGGAATGCTTACAAGGTTGGGCTTACCCCAGTATCCGAGAGTGTCTATGCCCGAATGGCTGTGGGTACAGCTGAAATTGATGCATTTGCAGCCTTTGATTTTGGGAGATGCCATAATCATCGAACGGATTTTATTAACTTCAACTCTTGTCATGCCAACGATATCCGCGCCAAGCCAGAGCATGCCTTCATCGTTGCCGCAATCAAGCCAGACTGCACTGATATAAACAGGTGAAAGAACGCCCTCCATTTTATGTCCCGATCCGTGACCTGCAATCCAGTATGTTTTACCGCTGCTGAGGTCAGGCATGATTTCATCCGTTGCAAAGCCTGCACGGTAACCGCTGCCTTTCAATTTTATAGGCTCAACCTTTTCGATTACGGGAGCAACCGTGTTTTTCTTAACCTTTTTGCCAAAATTTTTAGTAATAGCTACTATGCCTTTTGAGGCAATATCCATAATATCCATATTAAAACTCCTCTCAATTAACCGTTTTTGCCGAATCTGTAAATATTCTGCGATTCAATATCAAATGTAGGTAATATTACAGGCGGAAGACCTGCATTGACAGTCAGCGAAGAAATCATTGTTCTTGCATAAGGAAAAAGCTCCTTGAAGGTCTGAACATGAATAATTTCTTTTGCAACCTCAGGATCATATGAGAATATGCCCTGAATTACCGCCTTGATATGAAATTTATCTTTTTCTGCCTTGTCATTGACCTCAACAGTAAATTCACCGATGCAGCTATTGTTTTTTGAATATTTAACATTATATGAATATTTGTTTTCAAACTCAATTCTTGCACCGTTTTCATGTTTATTAACAAACTCAATTTCTGTTGCACGGTAGGCTCTGAAAGTTACTTTATTACTCATTCAACAATCACCGCACTTTCAATAACGATAGGCTCAACGGGATTTGCAAGCTCTCCCAAGCTGTTATAGCGTCTTTCAACCTCAAGGAAAGCATCAACAACCTCCATGCCTTCTATTACTTTACCAAATGCGGCATACTGGCCGTCAAGGAATGAGGCATCATCATAGCAGATAAAGAACTGAGAGGATGCCGAATCATATTCCGATGAACGAGCCATTGAAATAACACCCCTTGTGTGCGAAAGAGTGTTTGAATGATAACCGTTAAGCGCAAATTCGCCTGTTATTGTTTCTGCACTGCCGCCTGCACCCGTTCCGGGATCACCGCCTTGAGCCATAAAGCCTTCAACAACTCTGTGGAAAGTCAAACCGTCATAGAAGCCAGCCGAAACAAGCTTTTTAAAATTATTAACGGTTTCGGGAGCATAGTGAGGATAAAGCTCAATTATAAAGCTGCCGCCGTTTTCCATAGTAAATTTAACAAGATTACCACTTTTGGATGTTGCATTTCCGGATTCAAGCGCATTTTTCTGCGTTTCGTCAGAGGTTATAACATCACCGTCAGTTTTCGAGGTAGGCTGAACTCCGCTTGAACACGCACAGAAAACAAAGCATAAAGCCATGATAAGTGAAATTATTTTTACAATTCTTTTCATTTGGATATACTCTCCTATTTTAGATTATGATAACATTATACTATCTTGAGAAACAAATATCAACAGAAAAAAGTGTTTGTTCATCAAAATTTTGCAAATAAAAAATCCGGGAACAAAGCGTTCCCGGAAAAACATTGCAAAATCAATAATTCTCTTTTCTGACTTCAAAATATGCCTGAGGATGTGCACATACAGGGCACACCTCGGGTGCTTTCTTACCCATTACAAGGTGACCGCAGTTACGGCATTCCCACATGGTTTCCTCTGCCTTCTCAAACACCTTCTGCATTTCAACATTGCTGAGAAGAGCACGGTATCTTTCTTCGTGGGTCTTTTCAATAGCTGCAACCATGCGGAATTTTTCTGCAAGCTCTGTGAAGCCTTCTTCGTCAGCTTCCTTTGCAAAGGTTGCGTACATATCCGTCCACTCATAGTTTTCACCTTCGGCGGCGCTGAGAAGGTTTGCTGCGGTATCGCCAAGCGCACCGAGAGCCTTGAACCACATTTTTGCGTGTTCTTTCTCGTTGTTTGCTGTTTCGGTAAAGATAGCCGAAATCTGCTCAAAACCTTCCTTTTTTGCAACCGATGCAAAATAAGTGTATTTATTTCTTGCCTGTGATTCACCGGCAAAAGCTGCCATAAGATTTTTTTCTGTTTTTGTTCCTTTGAGATTCATGTTGTTTTCTCCTTTATCAGAATTTTCTTCAACTGCTTCAACTCTTTCGAAATCGGAAGCAGGATGTTTGCAAAGCGGACAAATAAAATCTTCGGGCAGATCCTCACCCTCATAGATATATCCGCAGATTTTGCAGCGATAATATACCTTTGCCGTCTTTTTCACTTCGGGCTTCGGCTTAATATATTTATGATAATAATCATAGGTAACGCTTGTTTCGTTTGAAAGCACTTCACAGTCGGTTACATCTGCAAGGAAAAGAGTGTGCGTGCCGAGGTCGGTTGCAGAAACAACCTTTGCCGAAATATAAGCATTGGTATTATCGGTAATATAATATATTCCGTTATTGCTTTTCGACGCCGCCTTGAAATCCGAGAATTTATCTGTTTCTTTACCGCTTTTAAAACCGAAAGCCTTAAAAACATCAAAAGGCACAGACTCGGTAAGAATGCTTACATTGAATTCACCCGTTGCGAGAATCATATCGTGGGTTTTGTTTGCTTTATTAACGGCAACAGTAATTCTGTTGGGATCGGATGTTACCTGCGACACCGTGTTGATGATACAGCCGTTGTCAAAGCCGTTTTCACGAGCAGTCAGAACATAAAGACCGTAGCCGATTTTAAACATGGCAGTTAAATCCATAAATATCACCTCTTTGGTAAATTTTACAATATTGTTTTTTTAATGTCAACAGTATTTTGTCAGGCAAAGCACTCGGTTATTCTAATATTTTCGCCTGTAACGAAAAATTTTTCCTTTGCGAATTCGGGCATAAGAAAATAATCGCCTTTTATTATTTCCTTTTCATAGTCTTCGCCGATTATTTTTCCCTCACCTTCCGTTACAACATAAACCGCAGCACCCTTATCAAGCATAAAACTGCCACAGCTGACAGTAACTGTTCTGACATTGAAACTTGTTGTTATGCTATCATCTATCATCGCCTCATATTTAACACCGTTTTCATTTTTTATAAGCTTAGGCTCAAGGGGAGCCGGATACTTCTTTTGCATATCAAAACATTCAAGAGCATTTTCACGGTTTAAACCAAGATACATCTCTCTGTCGGAAAGCTTATATTCGCCGCAGAAGCGTTCGGGCTGAATGGTGAAATCGGTCGGTTCCTGCACTTCAAGAAGGAGGCAGCCACTGCCGATGGCATGAACCATTTTAGCAGGAATATAAATAACATCCCCTGCTTTTACATCGATTGTGCAAAGCAGATTTTCCATGGCATCGGAGCCGGTTTCGCTTGCATCAATCGCAGCTGAAAATTCTTCAAGAGTAACTCCGTCTTTAAAGCCGTAAAAAATCTTTGCGCCGGGTCTTGTTGCAAGAATAATCCAGCTTTCTTCCTTGCCGTATTTTGACGAAAAATACTTCTCGGAAAAAGCCTTATCGGGATGCGCCTGCACAGGCAGCCTTATTGCAGAATCAAGAATTTTTGTTAAGATTCCGATATCGTCTCTGTTGCCGAGAATCTCGGTTTTGTATTTTTCGGTCGCATCGCTGAGATACAGGTCTGTTCCTTTAATTTTGGAAACCCCTTCGTATTCATCGGTGCTGCCCTCGTTGAGAGCTTTAACGCTTGACGCAACCCATTCCTCGGGATAATAACCGTCGGTTGAATCGTCGCCGAAAAAATCAGAGAAGAGTTTTCCGCCTGTGTATATTCTGAAAACTCTGTTTTTTTCAAAGAAAATAGGTTCATTATAAAACATATCAAGTCTCCCTATATTTAATCAGTCTGCAAGCTTCGGAAATGCTTTCAAAGCATCCGCCGGCGACCGAAGCCGCAAGTGCCGCACCGTAAGATGCTTCTTCGGCATAGAACGGAATTTTAATGTCACAGCCGAACATCTCCGAAACAATTTTTCTCAAAGCACTGTTTTTTCTGATTCCGTTACCCGAACAGACAAGCTTTTTTGCATTCATTCCGCCGCTTTTATACATCTGATAAAGCTCATCGGACATACCGACAAGAACCGAATATGCGATATCCGCGGCAGTAAAATTACTCTCAGAAATATTATTTATCGAACCTCTGACAGACGGATCGTTTCTTGTTCCGCAGAAGCGGCAATCGGCACTAAGCGAGGTTTCGGTTTTATTTTCAATTATTTTATCAATCTGAAGATACATCGATTCAACTTCGCATCCTGCAAGATTGGCAATTTCTCTGAAAAGCTTTTCAACCATTGCAAAGGCTCTTCCACCACAAAGTGCACAGCCAGCAGCAAGATAGCGTTCACCGTCAAAAGGTCTGTTTTCAACGCCGTCTGCAATAACTGGAGTTTCGGTAAGCCATGAAATCTGCGAACCCGTTCCTATATTGATAAGCGCATTTTCAGAATCGGAAACAGAACCCATAAAGCTTGCCTGATTATCGCCGAAAGCAACGCAAACGGATATTCCCTTGTATGTTCCCACACTCTTAAATTCTGCCGTTACATCCGGAAGTCTCGGATTATCAAGGGTGAAGCAGTTTTTTTCAATATCAAAGCAACCAAGGCTCGCGGCATTGGTTATATGAACAAGCGGTTTTTTAAGTCCGCAAAGCTGCATTACGGCATAATCTGCAACGGTACAAAGATAAACTGCATTTTCGGGAATAAGTTCATTTTTCTCGTTATAGAAGTCGGTTGCAAGACCGTAGCCTGCAAAGCATCCGAGATATTCCGCATATGATTTGCCGCCCTTATATTCAAGTGCGGCACGCTCATCCTGCCAGATATAAAGAGGGCTTATGGCATTGCCGTTTTCATCGGTATAAACTATACCGTGCATCTGACCCGAAAATCCGATTGCACCTGCAGATTCGGCATCAAGCTCCGAAAGTAAATCATACACACTCTGCATGATAATTTCGGTATCCTGAATTTTTTCGAAGTTTTTCTGCGATTTTATAAATGAATTGTTAGGTTTGGTAAGCGATTTTAAAATTTCTCCGCTTTCGGTTTCAACAACAACTCCGCAAATACTGGTTGTTCCTATATCAATTCCGATAATTTTCATATCTGCTCCTTATGCAATTGCGGCGGATTTGGGGTCAAGACGGGTTATGATATCCTGCTGAATTGCAGGAGAAAGGTCAAGGAAGTTAACAAATGTTCCGTGTATTCTCATAATGTAAACACCGCTCGGAGCATACTTTTTGGGATTTGCAAGAACCTTTCTGAGAATTTCAGCGGTGGTAACATTTACATAAAGATAGAAGGGCGATACACCGTCTTTCATCGGGTTAAAGAATAAGGGATTGATAACCTTATCTCTGAATTCAACACCCTTGCCTTCGTCAGATTCGGACTTGAAATATTTCGGGTCAATGCCGAGATGAGAAGCATAGCCGCCGTTCATCTTTTCAAACGGCATCTGCATATTTGAAAGCATACGGAATCCGAGACCGTTTTCTGCACTGCCGTAAAGAGGGTCAACACCGTAACCGAGCATATCTCTCGATCTTCTTCCGTCGGGAGTTGCTCCTACCCAATAACCGTAAAGAAGATGGGTTGAGGGTGAGCTGAAATCGGGTCTGAACGAATTGCCGAGATAGTTCTTTGTTGAAGCAACGATATCCGCAACCTTTGATGCAATTTCGCCTGCTTCCTTATCTACCCTTTCGATATTATTGCCGAATTTATCGGCAGAAAGAAGGAATTCTCTGAGGTCTTCATATCCGCTGAAATCGGTCTTAAGAGCATCAACAAGCTTATCCGCATCCTGCGGTCTTTCGGCAAGAAGCTTATCAATGGCCGAAAAGCTGTCGGCAATAACCGACACACCGTGAATAAGGCATCCGCTGCCGTTATATTTTGTTCCCTGAGCATGGATATCTCTTGCATCAATACCGTTTTCAAGTCCTCCCATAAGACACGAAAGGAAAGGAACACGCTGAGTTGAAAGTGCGGCAGATGCGCCGTTTGCAGCTTCACCCATTGCGGCAACAAACTTTTTTACATTATTCCAGAATGCTTCTCTTACATTTTCAAGACTGCACGCTTCAACCTCAACAAGCTTTTCGCCTGTTATTGTTGACACTCCGCCGGTCAATGTCATTTCAAGAATCTTGGGAAGATTGAGCCAGCTGTTGGTTGTGTTGCCGTTATCCTTACCCATAACAAGAGGCTCCTGACAGCCTGCAATTGAAATATCGGCAAGGTCATTATCGTCAACGCCCTTTGAAGAAAGGACGCTGTAAAGCGAATCATCATTAAAGAATGACGGAGTAAGCACACCGGGAGTAAACAGGAATCTTCCCATTTCTTCGTAAAGCTTTGCAGGTGTATTCTTATGGAGCTTTACGGAAAGAATGGGCTGGGGAAGGTTCATGTCATAATATGCATCCATAAGGGCATAGGTTGTTTCATTCGTAAGGTCATTGCCGCAAAGGTCGCGGCCGCTGACTATTATATTCTGCGAAATCGCCCAGCTTCTGTCTGCAACATTGAAGAAAACAAGAAAATGCTTAAGAAGCGAAGCAGTTGTTTTGCGGTCAAGGCCGTTTCTGTAAGGCTCAAAAATTCTGTCTGCATTACCTACAGAGAACGCAAAAGGATTGGGAGTCTGCTCAAGGCACATAATCTGCCACATGATGATAAACGCCTGTATTGCTTCATAAATATTTTCAGCACCGTTTTCGGGAACTTTGCGAAGAGTTTTTTCCATTATTTCAAGCTGAGCTTTTCTTTCATCGGAAGCATCGGCCATTTTTTCTTTTGCAAGGTCGGCATAACGGTTTGCAAGAATCGCGGCAGACTCAAGAGCAATGGCAAAAGCCTTATAACCGTTGCCCTCTTTGCCCTCGGTTTTCTTTATCATTTCTTTGGTTCCATATTTTATTGCAAAACGCATATCGGGAATAAGATGACCCGTTACCTGCTCAAAGAAAAAGATAACTTCCTTTGTGTAGCACTCCGCCTTATCATAAACCTCGCCGAGCTTAACTGCATATTCCGTCTTTGCAAATTCTGCCCTCGCATTTTCAATTCTTTCGGCTGTAATCTCATCATTGGGCTCGATATCCGAGAATACCGCTGCAGGGTCACAATAGCCGCTGAATTCTTCAACTTTAAAAGAAGGATTTATAAGCGCATAGCTTCTTGCAAACGCATCATCCTGAGTGCCCGCAAACAGCTGATAATCGCTCAGAAAAATCGGCATGGTGCTGACTATATCCCTGAGAATAAGTGCCTTTTTTACTTCTTCGTTTTCTCCCTCATATTTCTTTGCAAGTTCAAGCTCTTTTTCTTTTGCAAGAAACCAGCCGTCAAGTCGCATTCCTGCTCTTTTTTCTGCAAAAAGAGACTTTGCCATTTCTGTTATTTTCTGACTGTTGAGAATAGTATTCATAATGTTTTCTCCTTATGTAGTAACGGTTTTCATGCCGCAATTTTCAAAAGTTTCTTTAAAAATTTTGATTGTTTCGGGACTTACAAACCCGTTTTCTATCTGATATTTGCCTTTCCATTTATCCTTGCCGTATTCGTGATATGCAAGAAATTCAAAAACGGCATTTGAAGTATCAAACATCTTGAAATAATCAACAAATCCCTGCGGATTGTCGTTCACACCGTGAACAACGGGGATTCTTATGTGAATCTGTCTGCCGACAGACAAAAAATATTCAATGTTTTCTTTAACGCTCCCGTTTGATGCGCCAACCCATTTTTTGTGCTCTTCGTCATCATAATGTTTAAAATCCACAATCAGATAATCAATAAATTCCGCAATTTCTTTAAGCAAAGAAAAAGAGGCGTTCGTTTCAATTGCGGTGTGGATTCCGTTTTCCTTAAGCAATTTCAAAAGCCACAAAAGCTCCTCACCCTGAACGCAAACCTCACCCCCGGTAAAGGTTACTCCTCCGCCGTCAAAAAACATCATGCGGCTGCGCATTATTTCGTTAAAAATCTCGTTAACGGTGCATTCATCCGCTTCAGAATTTTCAAAAGGAATGCTGTCTGCATTCGAGCACCATTTACATGCAAAATTGCAGCCCTGCAAATGATAAACCAAACGATTTCCGGGTCCGTCCTGAGAATAATTAAATCCTTTTTGCAATATCTTCAAAACAACACTTCCGATATGTAATCAGTTAAATTAAATTTTACCTTCTTTGTACATAACTGTCAATAATAAAATATAAAATAAACCAAATTTAATGAAATTGATGAAATAGAATTGAAATGAGAAGAAATATATGATAAAATAATAAAAATTTATAATGGATAGGAATGAGCAAAATTAACATTTTGTTTTTTGAAACCCTTGATTCTACCAGCACCTATGCAAAGCAAAACGCTGCAACTCTTCCCTTGCCCTCGCTGATTATAGCAAACGAACAGACCGCAGGCAGAGGCAGACGGGGAAACAGCTTTTTTTCACCCAAAGATACGGGGCTTTATATGACCTTGATTTTCAGTGCTCCCGAAAATCAGGAACTTCTCACCCCAGCGGCAGCGGTTTCGGTATGCAGGGTTCTTGAAAATCACGGCATTAAAGCAAAAATAAAATGGGTTAATGATATTTTCACAGAAAACAAAAAGGTTTGCGGAATCCTTTCTGAAAGATTTTTAATAAACGGCATGGCGATAATTGCAATCGGTATCGGAATCAATCTGACCACCGCGGAGTTTCCCGAAGATCTGAAATCGGCAGGCAGCATTAATCTTGAATGCAACAAAATTGCTCTTGCGGAAGAGATTTCCGAAGCTCTGCTGTTTCAAATAAAAGAGTCAGACACCGTTGAGGAATACAGAAAGCGGCTTTTAATTCTTGGAAATGAAATTGAATTTTTCCGAAACGGAATAAGGTACACCGCCGAGGCTGTTGATATCAATGAGTTGTGCAATCTAATAATAAAACATCCCGACGGAAAAACCGAAACACTTTCCTCGGGCGAAATTTCAATAAAGATATGAGGTGTTATTATTAATAAAATCAAGATAATTTCTGCTGTAATTCTTGCTCTATGCACTGCCGCATCCGTTTTATCCGCCTGCGGCAAACCCGGCTCCCCTGTTATCCCCGATGAAACCGTTATCGGCACTCAAGGAGAAATTCTCGGAGTTTCTTATTATACTGTTGAAAACGAAACAGAAACACACACCGTTCTTTACGAGATAACAACTGAAAAACAAAAGAAAACAAAGAGCGATAAATCCGTCACGGAAACCGAACAGTCAAAAACAAAAAAAGATAACATTGACAATACTCAGTCTTCGGCAAATCAAAACAACGAAGATTCTACGCACACACCGAACCAAACAGAAAACGCAGAAGCAGAGAAAACTACAACAAAAAAAGCGGAAGAAAAAACTCAGCCGAAGCATGTTCCGATTCCGTATGTGAAGCCGACTGACTCTCCCACAAAGAAAGCTCAACCGACAACGGTTAAACAACAAACGCAGGCGGAAACAAAAAAAATCTCCGACAGTTCATCGGGCGAAACGGTTCCCGAGAAGTCAAACGGAATAAATGTTGTTTTTAAAACCGATACGGTTGAAAAGGGTAACACAGCATCAATTATGATTCAAGGCACACCCAACAAAAAATACATAATTGAATTCCACGAAAACTCAACAAAGATTGCAAACTATTCTGACCTTAAAGAACAGAAAGCCGATGAAAACGGCTTTGTTACCTGGAGCTTCCGTGTTCCGATGAACTGCGAATCGGGCAACAGAAAAATCATCGTCAAAGAAGCAAAATCAGACGCATATGTTCAAACATCAATCAATGTTAAATAAGGAGATATAAAATGAAAAGAAAAGGATTTTACAAAAGCGAGAAATTTCCCCAAAGACTCTGCGATTATTATACCGTAAGCAACGGTCTTCTTTCAAACAAGGCAACTTGTCTTGCTGCTGGCAGCGACGGCACCGTTTATATCGGCACAGACGGCGGTCTTAACTACACAAAAGCCGACGGTACTTTGGGTGCATTCAAGTGCGATGCTGTTAAAACCGCATTCACAGCCAAAAGCGGCACTGTTTATTTTGCAACTTCAAACACAGTTTACACTGCAATCGAAGGCAAAATTGAAGAGCTGCAGAGCGTCGATTCCGAAATAATGGAATTCAGCGGAATTAGCGATATATATCTTCTTGCCGCAAACGCTCTTTACAAGTTTGAAAACGGTAAATTTGAAAGATTCTTCCACAACGAAGCAAGCGCAACAAATCTTGCATGCACAAACGAAAAAATAACCGCATCAAACAACAGAACTCTCAACATCGTTAACGGTAAAAGAAAGCACTGGATGAGCATTTTCCCTGAGCATTCAACGATGCCTGATTTCAAAATCAACTGCATCGCCTTTGATGAAGGTCTCGGCTTCCTTTGGCTCGGCACAAACAAAGGTGCATATATTTTTGATTGCAAAAACAATTGGTTCGGACATAAAGATATTGATGCTCTTCCCGAAGAAGAAATCTATAAAATCCGTTTTGCCGATGACGGAAGAGTTATTCTTTCATCGGAAGCAGGTCTTATCATAGTTAACAACGGCTCAAGAAAATATCTTCCTGCAACACGCTGGGCTATGGAAAAAGATCTCAACGATGCACTTGCTGTCGGCGATTCAATCTGGACTGCAACAAATTCAGGTGTAACAAAAATCACAGAAAAAGAAATGACTCTCAGAGAAAAAGCTGATTACTGCTTCAATCTGGTTGAAGAAAAATATGTTCGCACCCTCGGGTATGTAACCGGTCTCGGCAATATCGAAAACTGCGACATTAACACAGGCAAGCCCAACATCACTGATAATGACGGACTGTGGACTCAAATCTATATCGGCTCACTTGCATATGCTTATGCGGTAACAAAGGACGAAAAGATTCTTGAAGCAGCAAGACGCTCGATGAAGGCTATGGGATATCTCACAAAGATCACAGGCGTTAAGGGCTTCACCGCAAGAGCCGTTCGCTTTGAAGGTGAACCCGGATTCGGTACCGTTGTTAAGCGTGACGGCGCCGAATGGCACGCAGCACCCAACGGAGAATGCGAGTGGCTCGGTGAAACATCAAGCGATGAAATGACAGGTCATTTCTTCGGTTTCTCGCTCTACTATGATTTCTGCGCAAACGAAGAAGAAAAAGAATACATCAAAGAAATAATCTGCGATATTACAGATCATATTCTTGAAAACAACTACAGACTCTGTGATGTTGACGGACTGCCGACAACATGGGCAATATGGGATCCCGAGCAGCTCAACAGAAACAGTATGTGGCTCTGGGAAAAATGCATCAATTCTCTTGAAATGCTTACCTTCCTTAATGTTGCATATCATGTTTCGGGCGATGAGAAATACAGAAAAGAATTCCTTCGCCTTGCAATTGATGAACATTATATTCTCAACGCTGCTCAGCATAAAAAGGATGACGGCCACACCTGCCACATTGATGACAACCTCGGATTCCTCTGCACTGCAACAATTCTTCGCATTGAGAAAGATCCTGCAATCAGAAAATATCTTCTCATGGGCATGAAGCATCACTGGGAATACGAAAAAACCGAGCACTCACTTCTTTATAATATTATCTACACAGCATTTACGGATGATGTTACGGGACTTGACTCTGCAATCAAAACTCTTTATGACTATCCTCTTGATTTCGTTAACAGACCTCTTTTCAATTCTTCAAGAAAAGGTCTTGTTTACGATACAGAGCAGGAAAAGTGGGGCGAAGCTCCTCAGCTTAAAGAGGCACTTGATATCGACGCAAGAAATGTTCATAACTATGACACCAATCCATTCCGCACTGACGAAGGTCACGGCAGAAGTGCATGCTCGCCCACACCTTTCCTTCTTCCCTATTGGTTTGGAAGATATTACGGAATTATTGAAGAATAAAAACAAACACTATATAAAGCAAAAGGGAACGGTTAAAAACCGTTCCCTTTTGCTTATGTTAATATAAAATTATTTATCCTCTTTCTTCTTGTGGAAGAGAATCTTATCTACGGGGAAATAGAGGAAGAACTGAAGAGCTGAGCAAACAGCTGTTGCAATTGTAAGAGAAAGACCGCTGCCAAGAGCAAACTTGTTAACGCAAAGCTGGAAAATAACAGGGTTAAGCCAAGCGGAGAAACAAACAAGAGCAACTGTAAAAACTATGTAGATAGGAAGAGTGATTGCTGTGTTTGCGCTTGAGTTGAATGTTTTTTCTTTATTAATAAAGAAAGAAACAATCTGTGCAAGAATGTTTGCTACATTTGCAGAAATGAAAAGAGCAAGACCGCAACGCTCACCTTCAATTACAGGATAATCAAACACCCACCAATGGAAAGGAGTAGTGCTGAGTTCCTTGATTGCGGGGATATTGTAAAGGATTGCAAGAGAAACAACCTGAACAATACATGCGCCAAGGCTGACAACGATAAACTTGATAAACTGCCAAAGAGTGTTTACGCCTGAGCCCTTGCTCTCGGCAGCTTTGTCGATCTGATTTAATTTTCCCATGTTAAAAATCTCCTAACATTTAATATTCAATGTATTATATCACAGGTTCACTTGTATTGGCAAGTCAAAAATTAATATTATATTTTGTGCAACATTACTCAACAATTTCAAGAAGAACCGGTAATTTGCAGGGTTTTGCTTTTTCTATTATGACAGAGTCAGTAAATTTCTGTTTCGCTTTTTCAAAGAGCTTATCATCGGAGCAATAAAGAGTTGCTATTTTTTCCCCCTTTTTAACTGCATCGCCGGCTTTTTTGTGAAGAATAATTCCTGCCGACGGGTCAATGCAATCTTCCTTACATAGTCTGCCTGCACCGAGCTCAACGCATACCGAGCCAATACCCTCGGCATTCATATGAGAAACAAATCCGTCATTCCACGCAATAATTTCATGCTCATAATCAGCTTTCGGAAATAAATTCGTATTTATTATATAATCGGGATTGCCGCCCTGAAGCGAAACCATTTCGGCAAGTTTTTTTAGTGCGGAACCGTTGTTAATTTTTGATTTCACAAGAGCCTTACATTCCTCAAAACTGCCCTTACCTGCAAGTTGAAGAAGCTTTGCAGCAAGAAGAACTGAAACTTCTGTTAAATCCTCGGGTCCGTTGCCTTTGAGCGTTTCAACAGCTTCAATTATTTCGAGTGAGTTGCCAATATAATATCCTAACGGAACATTCATATCGGTTATGAGTGCTGCAATTTTTTTATCTGCTCCCCTGCCGATTTCAACCATTTTTTCGGCGAGCTTCAATGCCGATTCCTTATCCTTCATAAATGCACCGCTGCCGCATTTAACATCAAGAACAATGCAATCAGCGCCGCCTGCAAGCTTTTTGCTCATAATGCTTGAAGCGATAAGAGGTATATTATCAACCGTTGCGGTTACATCGCGCAAACTGTAAAGCTTTTTATCGGCAGGGCAAAGTCTGCCCGACTGACCTGCAACGCAAAGACCGCATTTATTGACTGTATCGGTAAATTCATCTGTAGAAAGAGATGTTCTGAAACCCGGAATTGACTCGAGCTTATCAACCGTTCCGCCCGTATGTCCAAGCCCTCTTCCGCTCATTTTTGCAACCTTCACTCCGCATTCGGCAACTATCGGAGCAACGATTAGTGTTGTTTTATCGCCGACGCCGCCTGTTGAATGCTTGTCACATTTCACGCCGTCAATTTCACTCAAATCCGCCATATCACCCGAACGAGCCATCGCATCCGTTAAATCAAGGGTTTCCCTTTCATTAAGTCCGTTAAGAAACATCGCCATAAGCATTGCTGAAAGCTGATAATCGGGAACACTGTCATCCGCCGCAGAAAAAGCAAAGAATTCAATTTCTTCCTTTGTCAGTTCAAGTCCGTCTCGCTTTTTCCGAATCAAATCAATAAAATTCATATTATACCTCTCGCTTGTCAAAGCTTTCGGGAAGAAGCTCCTTGAGTGTCATAATCTTATATTCTTCAATACTTTTTGCCATTATAATTTCAAAATCCGTCGGACAGAATTCTTTCATAACTTGCCTGCATACTCCGCAGGGAGAGCAAAAAGATGGGAGAATTTCATCAGATGAGTTTCCTCCGACAACAGCAATTTTTAAAAAATCTCTTTTTCCCTCCGATACTGCTTTAAAAATCGCTGTTCTTTCAGCACAATTTGTCGGAGAAAAAGCAGAATTCTCAATGTTACAACCTGTATAAACACTTCCGTCTGCACAAAGCAAGGCCGCACCGACAGAAAATCCCGAATACGGCGAATACGAAAGCTTTCTCGCTTCAATTGCAAGCTTAATAAGCTCCTGACTATTCATGGGCAGCCTCCAGAGCAATTTCAATCATTTTATTGAAGGTCTGTTCTCTTTCAAGAGCCGTGCATTCCTCTCCGCCTGCAAGAGGGCAATCCGAAATCGTGCAGATTGCTAGAGCTTTTTTGCCTGCTCTTGCGGCATTCATATAAAGTGCAGCTGCTTCCATTTCAATTGCAAGAACGCCCATCTTCTGCCAATCCGCAAGACTTGATGCATCATCATAGAAGGTGTCGGAAGAAAGAATGTTGCCGACGAAAGGTTTAACACCGAGCTTTTCCGCTGATTTAACGGCATTATTAAGAGTTTCAAAATCAGCGATGGGAGCAAATTTTCCGGGAAGTCTGTACTGGTCTGCATATGCTGAATTCGTGCATGCACCCATGCCGAAAACAACATCGCGAAGATGCAGCTCAGGGCTTATAGCACCTGCAGAGCCTACCCTGATTATCGTTTCAACATCATAGAAATTATAGAGCTCGTAGGAATATATTCCGATTGAGGGCATGCCCATTCCCGATGCCATAACCGAAACGCGCTTGCCTTTGTAATATCCGGTGTATCCCTGCACTCCTCTTGTGTTATTTACAAGCACAGCATTTCCCAGAAAATTCTCTGCAATATATTTTGCTCTCAGAGGGTCGCCGGGCATAAGGACAGTTTTTGCAAATGCATCCTTTTCTGTTGCCGCAATATGCGGTGTAGGTAATTTACTCATAATTATCCCCCTTAATATCCGCTTACTTCCTGATTCTTGACAAGCTTTACTATAGCACTTGTTCCGAGCCTTTCACAGCCGAGATTAAGATAATCTTCGGCATCCTCAAACGAACGGATTCCTCCTGCCGCTTTCATTTTAACATTCGGCCCAATATACTTTGCAAAAAGAGCAATATCTTCTCTTGTTGCACCTGCATTTGAAAAGCCCGTTGAGGTCTTTATGAAATCTGCGCCCGATTCGGTAACAACCTCGCACATTTTGATTTTTTCTTCATCCGTTAAAAGGCAGGTTTCAATAATAACCTTTAATATTTTGCCGTTACAAGCCGATTTTACTTCTTTGATTTCATTTAAAATTTCATCAAATCTTCCGCTTTTTGCATAACCGACATTAATTACCATGTCGATTTCATCGGCGCCGTTCTGAACAGCATTCTGAGCTTCAAAAGCTTTTACCGCAGCAGTTGAATAACCGTTGGGGAAACCTATAACGGTGCATATTGCAAGCTTTCCGTTAACATATTCCGATGCCTGCTTAACATAAGACGCAGGAATGCAGACGCTTGCCGTTTTATATTTCATTCCGTCATCACAAATCAGCTTTATATCTTCCCATGTTGCATCTACGGCAAGAAGCGTATGATCGCAGTGTGAAAGTATTTTTTCGATATTCATATTATTCCTCCGAAAGAGCATATTTTTCAATCATTTGCGCAACACCGTCGTCTGCATTTGAAGGAGCAGAAAAACGCGCGCTTGCTTTGCAGACTGCATCGCCATTTTCCATTGCAAACGAATAATGCGCAAATTTCAGCATGGTTGAATCATTTGAAGCATCGCCGAATGCCATAACCTCATTTTTACTTATATCAAGGATTTTGCAAAGTCCGTTCAATGCGGAGCCTTTATCGGAGCCGATCGCCGTTGCGGAAACAACGCCTGCAAGAGCTGAGGTGAGAACAAGACCCTTTGATTCAAAGAAATCAAAAATAATCTTCTTTAACTCATCATTCCCGTAAAAAACATCTATAAGCTCTGCTCCTTTGCCTGCCGTTTGCGAAACTATATCATCGCAAACTGTCAGCTTTGAAGCGAAGTCCTCAAGAAAAACTGTTGGCAAATCCGTATTTTCAAAATACTTATCACTGCCCTTCTGAACGCAGATTTCACCGTCAACATAAACATTATAATAGACAGGAAGAGAGTTCAGAAGCTTTACCGCCTCTGCTGTTATTTCGGGCGTGATAAGGTTGTTATAAATAAACGATTTATTTCCACGGTCATATACAGATGCGCCGTTTGAACACACAACATAGTCTGCAAACGGTATCTGAGCAGTTACACCTTCGGTAAAGCTCAGTGCTCTTCCTGTTGCAATCGCGATTTTAATTCCTTTTTCATGCGCCGACCAAAGGGCTTTTTGGGTTCTTTCGGCAACGGTCAAATGGTCGGGAGCCATAAGAGTGCCGTCAAGGTCGGATGCAATTAATTTTATTTCCATATTTTCTCCTTAAGTTTAATCTGAAACAAATTATATCATATGTTTAAATTTTTACAAGAAAAACTGTTTGCTTTCTTTGTTACGGACATCCCATCTTAAAGCACACCAATCATCGGGTAACTTATCAATCAATTGCAGCAAGCATTTCCGCAAGATTATCATAAAACTTATGCATACTCTTTTTGTCTGCAAGCAATCCTACCGCTTCTCCGTGGTCGCAAACCAGCGTAGGCATTATGTTCCACACACCGGGCTCAACCATGCCGTCAAACTCCTTTGCAGGCTCATCAATCGGATTTCTGCCCGAAGCTGTATTCACAAGCCCGTCATTCTCTCGCCACGAATCGTCAAAGCTCAATCCATACATATCTTGCGGCAGCTCATGCTTCGCGATAATACGGCTCAGCGGCTTAAGCAAAGGAAAGCGTATTTTCTTCGGCTTATATTCATCTCCAACACTTCCGCTTGCGGTATAACAGAAATAATTTATATTCTTGCTGATTTCTATTTTCCTGTTAAGCTCATGCGCACCTTTAAAAGAAAGATCTGTCAGTACATTATCATCAGTATCCCTCATTCTGTTCATTGCAGTAATAATTCTGTCTGCTTTCTTTTCATTTCTGAGTGGTGTTAAACCGTATTGCTCAAGCTGATAATCAATAAGTCGCCCGTGAATAAAGCTTCTTCCGAGAACAGCCATCACAAAATCAGTAGCCCGTCCGATAGGTTGAATAATATTAGCCTCTTCCGCTATATCATACAGCGTAGTGCCGTTATTCGGTGCACATATAGAAGTGACGCTCGCCACAAAATCTTCATTACCGCCTGAAAAAAGTGCCGATAATTCAGTTTCAGCTGTCGCTTCTCTTTCAGCCTCATCTCCGTAAGTGAGCAAATGAGCAAGCAGTCTTATCACCTGTCCGCCATGGCTGTGGCCGATTAAATGCACTTTTGTTTCTCCGAAGCCGTCGAAAAGAGGTTTGCTGTATGTTCTGCCAAAGCGTTCATGCCCGTGAGCTTTTGAATGAGCCGCACCGTAATCAACCCTTGTTCCGGAAAGCTGAGCATAAAGCTCACATGCGTTATCCCACGCACTCGAAACAGGTCCGACCGAAGCCGAATAGCATTCATAACCGTTTGCTGTTAAATATTTCACAAGACTGCCCGTTGTTGCACCCCAGTACGGAGAAACTCTGTCTATGCCCACGGCACTGCCCCATCCGAACATTCCGTGAACAAAAATAAACGGGTATCGGTTTTTAAATTTCATCATTTCACCTTATTTCTTTTCGACTTTCTCTCTGCATTATCCAATACAGCTATTTATTTACGCAACGAAGCGTACAGCTGCCGTTACGGTGATATTGAACAACGGAGATTGAAACATTATCCAATGCAAAATCGAAACAATGGGTTTTGATTCCCAGGGCAGTGGGTATCAGATGCTCCAACATTCCATGGTGACTGAAAACTGCAACACGGTCGCCGAATGTGAAACGCTCTTTTAAATAAGAAATAACCTTTTCTGCTCTGATGTCATTATCTTCAATGGTTTTGCAGGCGAAATCATAAGTTTCGGTCCCATAAAGTTTTTTGCACATTTTTGTGTTTTTATAATATCTTTGAAGATATTCTTCGCTGCAGCCGTAATAACCCGGTGTGCATCCGCATTCAACAAGCTCGGGACAAATTTCAAGCAAAGGTTTATCGGGTTTTGCATTGCAGACGCCGACAGCGGTTTTAAAGCTTCGCAAAAGAGAGCTAGTAATATAAGCATCTATCGGCAAATCCTTAAGCCTTTCACCCAGCTCAACACACTGTTTTTCACCGTTGGCAGTAAGTTCTCCGTCACTCGGATCACGGTCACCGATATCATCATACTGTGTTTCGGCGTGTCTGATAAAAATAATTTCCAACAAATCCTTATTTTTCATATTTCTCACCTTCTGTTTATAATAGGATAGGTTTGTTCTCTGATTTTACGGTATTAATTTCTGTTTTTATTGCATTATCAGTTCCGACACATACGACAATGCAGACCTTCAATTATTTTTAACAATTACAGTATACTATGGAACAAGGTGGAAATACAACATAAAAATTAAACATTTCGCCCTAAAAAATTGAGGCTGACTCACTTTGTCGGTGAGTCAGCCTCTTTGATATATCATTTAATAAACTGTTTTGAAAACCTGAACGACTGTTCTGTTTATGCCGAAAAGATTCTTGAAGAATGAGATAAGCTTCTGGAAGAATCCCGAATTAATGGTTACGCTTTCGGAATCCGCAATTTCATTGCCGCTTGAATTTTTGATTATGTTTCCTTTTGCGTCAACAAGCTTAACTTCAACCGTCTTTGTTCCGCTTTCGAAACTGAGATTAAAGGTTTCACCCTCACCCTTTTTCGCGCCGTCAACATACCAATAAATCTTTGCATCGGCAGGCATGTTTGATGTTATTGCAGTCAGCCTGAGCGTTTCACCGTAACTAATGGTTTTTGAACCGCTGTTGTTTTTAATCTTTACGGTAGCCTTCATTCTTGCTTCTGCAGCAATATGAGCGTTGATATTATCTTCTCCGAGAATCTCATTACCGCAATCGGGGCATACATAAAATTTTTCAAAAACTGCAGTAACAGTTACATTCTTAGCCGGCATTGTTTCGGGAATCGAGCCGCTCCACTTAACAAACTTATATCCGGACTTGGATGGCGTAACCGGTTCGGAAATCAACGAACCGTAAAGATAAGCAGAAGAAGTTGAAACTCCGTCAACAACTGCTGTGAACTTATATGTGTTTCTGTCAATATAAACCTTAAGAACAAGTGAATTGTCAGCTGCAATTGTTCCTTCAAGGATGCTCTTCTGCGAGTTCAGGCTGAATCCTGTTGAAACCGTGTATTCCGCTGTCACTGTTTTACCTTTTGAACCGCTGAATTTCTGCGTTGACTTTTCGTATTCACCCGATGTATTCATCATATAGGTTTCTACAATATAGTCTGCATCTGTGTCAACAATCCATGCTGCTTCAAAGTTTTTTCCGTTAACATCATCCATTATGCCTGCATCGGTTCCGACATTTTCTCCGTCAATCAGCCAACCGGCAAACACATAGCCTTCTCTTGAAGGAGATTCCGGAGCAATTATCTTTGAATCAAAAGCTGTTTTAACCGTTTTCTTTGTGCTCATATCAGCCCAGAAACCGCCATTAGCTTTAAACACCGCATTATATATATTTGCTGTCCACTTTGCGGTAACCGTTATATTTTCCGCAGGCATTGTTTCGGGTATTGCATCGCTCCATGAATCAAAAGTATATCCTGTTTTAAACGGAACTTCGGGCTTTGATACCGTTTCTTCATAAAGATAGTCGGTTGTGCTTGAAACACCGTCAACAACAGTTGTCAGCGAATATGTTTTTCGGTCAATATATACTTTCAGAACAAGCGAGCTGTCAGCAAGAATAACACCCTCAAGAATGCTGCTTTCACTGTTAAGCTCAAAGCCTTCAGCTATTTCGGGAGCAACGCTGACCGTTTTTTCGGTAACTCCCGTATAAATCTGATATGACATCACATATTCGCCCGCTGTATTCATCACATAGGTTTCAACGGTATAGCGTGTTGAGTCAGAGGGAATCCATACTGCTTTAAATGACTTTCCGTCGGTTGAATCCATAACTCCGAGGCTGTCACAAATATTTTCGCCGTCATAAGACCAACCGCAGAAAACATAGCCCTCTTTTATCGGAGACTGAGGCTCGGCTATCTCTTTATCGAACTCAACATTTACCGTCTTTACAGTCAGATTATCGCTCCATGCTCCTCCGTTTGCATCAAACACGGCAGGATATGAATTTGCAGACCACTGTGCATAAAGCGTTACATCCGTATCGTTGGAATAAACGGAGCCGGGAGCATAGCTCATGCCGCTTCCGTCAGCTTTTGTGTTCCACGCAACGAAAGTATATCCTGTTTTTTCGGGAATTGCAGAACCAACAGTCAGATCTTTTCCGTACTCTTTTGTTTGTGATTCGGGAGGATTAATACCGCCGTTTGCATCAAACATAACCGAATATGTATTGATTTCCCACTGTGCATAAAGAGTAACATCAGCTTCTGTTAAGAAATATGAACCCGCTTCATAATTCGTTCCGTTGCCGTTTAAGCTTGTATTCCAGCCTATGAAAGTGTATCCTTCTTTTTGAGCAAAAGGCAACATGTATTCGGGTGCTGATGACCACTGTGCATAAAGCACGACAGACGAATTTTCAGTGTATGTTCCGCCGGATGAATATGTGGTGCCGCTTCCGTTTATTTCTGTATTCCAGCTTTCAAAATTCAAATACAGCCTTTTGCTGCTCAGAGAACTCTTGCCGCCGTTTGCGTTGAACTTAATCAAATATGATTTAGTCGGAACAGAATCGGATAAAACAAGGTTTTCATCATGGATTTTTGTTTGGGCGGAGGGTGCATTGTTGCCTCCGTTTGCGTCATATTGAATACTGTATGTATCTGCAGTCCAAACAGCAGTAAATGTGAGGTTATATTCAGGCATGGTTTTGGGTACCTCAGGTGTCCAGCCCGAGAAGGTGTAGCCATGCTTTTCAGGTGCATCGGGTTCAGCGATCGCTTCACCCTCAATTACTGTTTGCACGCTTGATTTTCCGTCAACAATCCATTCAACAGTCAGCTTTCTCGGAACAGTATTAATCTCATAACTCGCAGAATAATTGCCGTCAGCCGTTACGGCGGTTATAGTTGCACTGCCGAGAGAATAAACTGTTACCTTACCGTTTTCATCAACATCCGCAACATCGGCATTATCGGTTGTCCATATTACGGAACAAGCATCCTGTGAATAATTATATTCCGCTGAAAGCTGCACGGTTTCGCCGGTATGTATCTCTGATGAGGATGATTTTATAACCAAACTGTCAACAAGCACGGTTATCTCATTTGTTTCAAATTCAACAATTTCCCATGCCTCGTTATAAGTATCAGCCTGAATGTATTCAATCGATATGGGAATATTTTGAACTTCTATATCTTCGGCCGCTTCAAACGAAAGAGTTAAAAGCAAGCCGTCGCCTGCAACATCGGAGCTGTGATTCCAGATTATTTTATAGCTTCCGTCCGTATTTCCGATATTGTTTTCAAGCGTTCCTGCAGTCAGCAAATCACCTTTTTTAACAGAAACCGGAGTAAGCTTTGCGCTGTCATAAGAAACAATCAGCCCGAATCCCATGATACCGAGATTGTTTGCGATATATAAAGGAATTTCAACGGTCTGACCCGGCAACACGGAAATCTGTGAAGAATACAGCTCTGCGGTTGTTCCCATGCCGGGTTTGCTTATTGTGATTGAAAAAGCGTCACCGAGCGCATTAAAGCCGTCACTGCCCGATATTGTTATTTCGGTACTGCCGACAGCATCCTCGCTGATTCCGAAAACAACATACGCAACCGCACCGTCATTTTCAACGGCAGCTCCGTTCCACGAAAGATTCAGCTTACCTGATGCATCGGAACAGTTGCTATCTATTTCTCCCGAAATCACTTCTCCTGCCGAAACAGACAAGGGTGTAAGTATTTCGCTGTCATAGGAAAGAGCTATATCAAACGAGGTCATTCCGTTATTGTTACCTAGCATAACAGGCACGGTAATATTAAGGCCAGATTTGCCTTCGGTATCTTCTGAATAAAACATCGGCACTGATGTTTGCGAGCCTTGAATTTCAATGCTGAAATCCTTGCACGCAAGCTTAACATCGTTCCACTCTTCATCAAATGTATCAGCTGCAAGATAAGAAACATCAAAGGTGCCTACCTGAGCTGCAGCGAGCTTATCCGCTTTAAACTCAACGGTAAAGAGCAGTCCGTCGGCAACAATGTTTTCCGTTGAAGAGAAAACGACTTTTAAATTACCGCTTTCAATAATTCCGCCGATACTGTCATTCAAAGCTCCGTTTGCAAGAATTTCTCCGCCTGTTACAGACACGGGAGTGAATACCGAGTCATCATATGCAATATTGATTGCAAATCCCATAAAGCCTGAGTTGTTGCTTATTTTAACGGAAACAGAAACCGTTTCGCCCGGCAATACAGACATATTTTCGCCCGAAACAACCGCAATATGTCCCTCAGAAACGGTCACGGTGTATTCCGTACTGACAGTAACTCCATTTTCGGTATACAAAACCGTTACGGTTCTTTCACCCGGTTCATCCAAAGACGCTGACACTTCAAATCCTTCAGTAATCTCTTTCTGAGTTGAATTACTGTAGAATGCCGTTAATATCAAACCTGTTGTATCTGCATTCTCACCCAAAATATAATCCGTTTTATTTGGCATTGATTTAATTTCAACAGACTTGAGAACAGGCTCACTGACGGTAACTGTATAATAAGACGACTTTCCGTTATAGCTTACGGTTATTCTGAACTGCCCTGCTCTTTTGAATTCGGTTGTGCTGAAGGTTACATCTGATAACGGAATCAACATTTCAATTCCGCCGCTGTAAACCGCATACACATTCATGCCGTCGGTGTTTAAAGAATCTCCTACCGTATACTCTGTTTTAACATTTGATGTGTCAAGCTTTAAAGCTTCGTATGAAGAAATAATGCAGTTTATATTGTTTGCGACACAATACTCCGCCGCAAAGGAGTCGGGTATACAGTAAACAACGGCATTGCCAAGTCCTTCAAAAGCATTTTCGCTTATTACCGTTACTGTTTCGGGAATAATAATTTCTTCAAGATTTTCACATAATGAAAAAGCTCTGTCAGCAATAAAGGTTGTGCCGGATTCAATCAAAAATCTGCCCGAAATATCCTTATCTGCTTCAATCAGCACATTGTCTATATAGAACCCGTTATTAACCCATCTTCTCGAATCGTTGCAGCACTTTGTATTCTTGAAAGCACATTCGCCGATGTTTTTTATATTTGAGCTTATTTTTATGTTTTCAAGAGATTCGCATCCGATAAAAGCATATGCGCCTATATTTTCCACTTCGTCAGAAATCGTCAGGCTTGTCAATTTTCCGCAATATTCCATTGCATAATCGGCAACAGTCTTTGTTCCGTCTTTGACTATATATATTTCCGGAACCTCTTGGTTGCCTGCTATCAAATTGTTTTCGAGATATAAAACGCCGTCTTCCCAATTAGCAGAGTCATTGTAATATCCTGTATTTAAAAATGCATACCTGCCTATAACACTTAAATTCTCTGAAATGTCAATTTCCGAAAGAGCGATGCAATCATAAAAAGCACCTGTTTCAATACAGGTCACAGTATCGGGAATTATAATTTTATTTAACATTTCATATCCGTAGAAAGCACCGTATGAAATTGTAACAACACCGTCGGGAATAATATATTCCGTTTCGTTTTTGCCATGGGGATAGTGAATAAGCTCTGTTTTACTTTTGTTGAAGAGAACACTGTTTACAGAAGAATAGTTCGGATTGTTTTCATCAACAATTATTTCACTTAACATAGGGCATCCGCTGAAAATCAGTTCACCCATTGCCAAAACACTCTTGCCTATAGTTACAGACTTAAGCTTGATATTTCTGGCAAACGCAGTATTTCCTAATGTTTCAACACTATCCGGAATAATTATTTCTTCAAGAGAGTCGCAAAGCGTAACTGCAGCGTCGCCTATTGAAATCAAAGAATTTCCGAAATCAACAGTCATAACACTCTCACAGTTCTGAAATGCATAGTCGCCTATTTCCGTAACACTGTCAGGAATAACAATTTCTTCAAGACTCACACAGCTGCGAAAAGCTCTGTTACCTATTACCTGAAGGCTTTCATTGAATTTTAAATCTGATAAATTGATGCAATTTTCAAAACATCCGTCACCGACAACAGTAACATCACGCGGAATTTCTATTGCTTCCAACGCGGTACAATTACTGAAAGCGCTTGCAGACAACACGGCGACATTTTCTCCGAATTCTACATTTGAAAGTGATTCGCAATATTCAAATGCTCCTTCGCCAATATCGGTAACACCGCTGCCCATTGTAACACTTACAAGATTTGAACAGTAAGCAAAAGCACCTGCACCGATTGAAACAATACTGTCCGGAATTATAACCTCCGCAACAGAATCTTCGCCGTAAAAAACATTATCACCTATACCGATTACGGAATATCCGTCAACAGATGAAGGAATATCAATTTTATCGGATTCCAAGTATCTATGTTCAATTATAATCGCTTCTTTGTCATTAATTATCTCATATATGTAGTTATTGTCCAAAGGATGATATTCATCGTTTCCGCTGTCAAGTTCATCATCTTCAAATTCTCCGGATGCATCTGCGATAACAGAGAAAAAATCGGCAAAATCGAATTGAGGCAAACCGTTAACGGGCAGAGAAACAACCGTTATCGCCAACGCAAGGAACAATGAAAGAATCTTTTTTAATTTTTTATTCAACTGTTTTACACCACCTGTTATTATAATCAGTTGCAGCAGCGAACTCATAAAGAGTCCGCTGCTTTTTACAGTCAGATTGTTTCCTTGCCTACAAGATATCTTGAAACCATTGAAGCATCTCGGTTATTGACATAACCGTCACCATTGACATCAATAGCGGTAAGCTGAGTTAAAGATGCAGATTCCTTATCAACAAGATATCTTGTTATCATCGCGGCATCTCGGTTATTGATAATACCGTCACCGTTATAATCTCCTGTTACAACAATCACTACTTCATCTGCAAGGTAATCACCGTTATAAAGCTTGATTGTTGTACCCGTACCTACGAGCTCGTCATCGGCAAGCTCTTTTCCGTTGATATCAACAAAGATGAGTGAATCGTTTTCAAACAGTGCTGCAACCTGCGCAACAGTGTTTTCACCAACACTTATACCTCTGAGCTGTCCTTCGGAATCAAAGCCTGCATCTGTGCCATCAACGAGGGTAATATCATCATCAATATTTGAGATAACTGTTATCTTGCAAGCTGCAGCATGACCGGTAATATTAGAAATTGCATAAATTTCAGCTGTACCTTTGCCAACTGCGGTTACCTTGCCGTTATCATCAACAACGGCAACCTTTTCGTCGCTTGATGTCCAGTATGCGTAGCTGTCCTCAACATCGGCAGGAGTAAGCGTTGCAACAAGAGTTGTTGAAGTGCCGTTATAGAGTCTGAACTTTGTTTTGTTGAGAGAAACAGTTACGAACTCATCTTCGGGAACATACTTTGCGGTAAAGGTTGTGTCTTCCGTTACAACAAGGCTGTCCTTATCAAATCCGCAGAATACATAACCGTCCACTTCGGGAACTTCGGGCATTTCAGCGTATTCGGAGTATTTAACGCTCTGTTCGCTGAGAATTTCGCCCTCGTAGCCGATGAAGGTTGCCGTGTAGGTTTTGGGAGTCCATTTGAAGAAGAGATCCATGCTTTCGGTAACAACATCGTTTGCAAGATTCCATTCATTGGTATAATCTGCATCTGTATAAACTCCAACGAAATCATAACCGTCTATTGTATATTCGGACTCTTCAAGAGTAACGGGTTCGTTTTCTGTTACAAGCATTGAGAATTCTTCGCCCCAAGTGTCGCCATAGAAGGTTACAATGTGCATATTTTCTGCGTTGCCGTCATTGATTGCAACAAGCTCTGAGATTATTTCACTGTCATTCATTTCAAATGCACAAGCTGCAAATCTGAGTTCGCAGGACGAATCAATGGTAAACGGCTCTGTATACTCGGTTCCGTACGCAAGAGGATCTGTACCATCAAGTGAGTAATAAATAACAGCATCTTCTGTATCACAGGTAAGCGTTACGGTCTGAGCTTCATCATATTCACCTGTAACAACACTTGAAACGGGATTTGCAACGCTTTCCTTATAATAGAATACGGGAACAACAATCTGATCCTCAACTACAGAATTAAGACTGCTTGAGGTATCCCATGAATTAAGAACCGCATTGTTGCTTGTGAGTACATCGGGAATAACAGCGCTCTCGCCGTATTCAACAGTCTGGCTGTCAAGAACAGTGTTATCACTGTCAAGGAACTTAACAACAAATATTTTTGTTTCGTATTTTGCAGTTATTATCATATTCTGAGTAACCGCCGTTGTGCCTTCAAGAATTGCATCCCAACCGACAGCTTCTTCATCAACGGTATCTTCAAGAACGGGAGGTGCAAGAGGCTGACCATGCTCATAAGTCTGCATTTCAACAGTTTCATGTGTCCAGTCAACAAATACAACCGTATAAGTTTTGATTCTGTAAACGGGAGAAATTGTCATGTCATCCTTAACATTTGTTCCCGTGTTGTTCCAGCAGATGAAGTCATAGCCTTCTCTTTCAGGTACGGTTTCGGGAATAACTGCATTTTCGCCTTCTTTTACGGTCTGGGTGTTAAGGGTTGTGCCATCCCAATCAATGTAAGTAACGGTATATTCAGGCTTGGGAGCTTCGATAGGATCAAGATGAATTGCCGCTGTTGTGCCTTCAATTCCGAGCGTAACGGTATAATCACCTGTTTTAACCGAAGGTTCTTCTCTGAGCTTGAAGGTGAAGCTGTATGAACCGTCATCAGCTATAGTAGTCTGACCTACATATTCATTGGTGAAGTCGGATGCTTCGTCAACCTTATAGATGAAGAGTGTTGCCTGCTCACCGGCAAACGAAGGATCAACAACGCCTTTAACAGTTCTGACTGTTCCGCTTGTATCAGCAGTTATTGAAGGGTCATTAACCTTATATCTGTAGGTTGTTCTGGTCTGAACTTCTTTAGTGTCTGTAGCAGTGACAGGTGTGGTACTCCAAGCAGACCAATTACTCCACTGGTAGTAATAGTATGTATAAACCTTGCTTCTGTCACGGTAACGGTACTGGGTTTCATTTTTATATGATGCAACAACCTGTGTTCCCCAGTCTGCACATTTCCACATTGTGTGATAGTTAACTCCGTTGTGCCACCATTTATAACCGCCGCCCCAGCTTGTGTCTGTAAGAGGTGCATCAAGAGTTATTTCCTGCCATACATAGTTTGAATACTTTTGATATGATTCGCCGTCACTTCCGTCGGGCGATCTCCATCTGTAGTAATGATAAAGAGTCTTGTAGCTTGCAGGAACCTGAACAGTTCTTGTTTCAACCTGTCTTGAATCAGAGGCGGTAATTGCTGAAGTTGTCCAACCGCTCCATGAACCGTAATCACTCCACTTCCAGGTTGTGTTATATTTTGTCCAACCTGTAAGCCATGAGGACGAGCTTGTTTTTGTTGATTTTGTTCTGTATCTGTATTCAGTTCTTGTTTCTTCAGCAAAAAACTCATCGAGACGGGTTGTGCTCCAATCAGTCCAGTCTGTACCTAAATTAATTTCAACCGACTTAACTGCAGAAATCGGGATAGCAGTTGAGAAATTTTCAACCACATAAATATCCGCTTTTGTTGCAACACCGGTATAAGGAACATATACCTCAATTGCCTTTTCTTCACCAAGCTTATCCTCGTCAAGATCGGAATCAGGTTTCAAGTGGAAGGCTGCCGATTCGGTCATTGAAAGCAGCTTGTCATCATCAGTTTTAAGAGCAACAATAACACGGCCGTCTGTTGCTTTATCAGGATTATTAACAACATTAACGGTTACAGTATATCCTGAAGCGCTTCTTGAAACACCCGAAGTTGAGCTGATTGTTACAGGTAAATCTTTATTAGTCCATACATTAACGGGATTAACGGTAAGATTCGATTCAATATAATCAAACTCTTTATCCCAGCCAACAAAAGTATAACCCTCGGGAGCTGCATATTCAGGTGCAGTTGCAGCACCTTCAAACTCAATCTTCTGTTTTGTTCCTATAAGGTCACCATTTTCATCAAGGAAAGAAACGCTATAAACATTTCTCTTATATACAGCAGTAATTGTTCTGTTTTCGGTTACAGTGTTATAGTTTCCATTCCACTTTTCAAATGTCCAGCCGTATCTGCTCGGATTTCCGGGAGTTGTTGCAGATGTGCCGTAAGCAACGGTCTGTGAGCTGAGAACGGTTCCGTCCCAATCAACAAATTTTACTGTTGAAGGAGCGTGGAATTTTGCGCTGACGGAATTTGAAACAGCACTTGTATATTTTGTGTTTCTTGAATATGCGGTTACATAATATGTGCCTGCATCATTAACGGTAAATGCCGCAGAGTTACCTGTAGTGCCGATAATCTGATTGCAGGTTGTTCCGCTGCTGTTTTTGAGATATACATCATAGCATGTTGCATCTGCGGCAGGACTCCATGTTACGGTGAGAGCTGTTCCGCATGCAGCATTTTCTACAGATGTACGGCTGAGCTTCGGTGCTGCAGGAACATTGATTACGGGCTCAAGAGTTCCGGCGTAAGTGGTATAATCCATGCAAATCCAACCGCTGTCGCACTTGCCCCAGTTACCGGAAACTTCTCTTATCGCCACTTTCACGCCATTATCCAATCCTGATACTCTTCCGTAGTTTGCGCCGGGTCCGGAACGAACATTCAGACCGCCGTTTGCTTTAACATAATAATAACCGGTCTGATATGATGCGGAGGAGTTGTAGCTGTTTCCGGAACCGCCCGAAGATGAACCGCCGGAAGAAGTAACAAGAGTTGCGTATTCAAGGCAAATCCAACCCTGACTACATTTACCCCACTGACCGTCTGTTTTTGTGACGCTGACTGTCGTACCGTTACTTAAACCGCCTACCTTATCGTAATTTGTTCCGGGGCCGGTTCTGATATACAAGCCGTTTTGCGCGTTTACTTTGTATGTACCGGTAGGATAGTTCCTTAAATCCTTAAAGTCGTCTAAATCCCAATTATCCGGAAGTTCCTGAATATTCTCAATTTCTTTAATTCCGGCAGAAGTTGAACCTGAATTTTTTACGGTAAAACTCTTATTTAATAGAGTTGTACACTTGCTTGTATATGAAGTGACTTCATAACTGCATGATGCAAAGACTGTATATTTATATGTACCTGCAGGAAGCTGACTCATATGAATATAAGAATCAAGCTGTTTTGCGATATCCACATAATAACTATAAGGGTTTATTACTTTCGATGCATATGAAATTTTGTTTCCGTTTGAATCAGTTATCTGTATACCTACTGTTTTTAACGGCTTAGTTGCAGAAACTGTACCTTTAAAATAGTATGCATCGCCTTTTTTTATTGAATTAGGATAATTTAATCCGGACGAAGTAATTTTTGCCGGTTTATTGTCAGAAGAATCAGTATTATTTGAGCTGCCAACATAATTAGGTCTGAGAATATACACGATGCATCCTGATAACATTGAAGGCGTGTGTTTCTTAACCATTCTTGTATAAACAGTTCCTGAACCTGAGTTTCCGCCTATGGTATATACAGAGTTGCCTGATATATCATAAACAATCTCTATATGATTTCTACTATTTCCCTTTCCCCAGTCAATTATCGCTATATCACCAATTTTAGCATTTGAAATTGATCCTGTTCCATTCTTCTTGTTGTAAATTATTTTTCCACCTGCATTTACAATATTGTCGTGAATAGTAGGAACATAGCCGTGAGCAGGGATTGCCGCTGTCTGATTAGCAATTCTGGCACAGTCAGACACAAAAAATGCACACCAATCGGCTGAGTATCCAAGGGATGAGCCATTCCTTTCAAACTGTGCTAAAGCAATATTTGCCATATATATTCCGGGATTACTTGAGTATTCTGCTTTGTTAAAGTTTGTGTAACAAACATTTGCCGCCGCATCCGCCTGCAGATTCATTACAGGTGCTGAGCCAATCAGCATCACCGCAACGAGAGCTGCTGCAATTATTCTCTTACATGCTTTCTTCATTTGTTTTTGCCTCCTTGAGTTTTTTCTTTTTGTATATGTAAACAACAATAATTGTTGTAATCGCCGCAAAAACAATTACCACGGCAATTATCAAAAATACAGGATAATTTTTTCCGTCATTCATTGTAACCGGAACTTTTTCTCCCTGCGTTGCTTCCTCGGTGTTTTCGCTCTGCAGTCGTTTTATTGCCTCTATCGCGTCATCAGGCGTGAGCTTATCCGAAACCGTTTCAAAATCCGAAATGCTTTGACCGAGATTACTTTCAACCGCTTTCACAAATTCCGTTTTCTTTTCTTCGGGAATATCTTCCGCGGTTTCGGCGTTCACGGAATCAAGAGCATTGCCGATTGCGTTTTCTATTTCGCCGCTGTCTGCCGATGCTTTTACATTTTCAACAAATTTATCCGCAACCGCATCATCATAAGCATCTTCAATTTCATCGGTATCGGCAAAATAATCTCGGCTGCCTTCGCTGAGCTGACCAAGCACCTCGTTTACGCGGTCTGCGAAAGCTTCTTTTTCTTCTTCGCTTATGCCGTCAATGCTGCCCTTGTTTTTTTCATCAAGAACAATCTCAACCGCACTTTTGATTTCCTCGCTGTCAGGCTCCTGTGCATTCGGATTATCCTGCACAAGTGTTGTGGGCGGCTTTTCGGATTTATCAACAACTTTCAGTTTTATCGATTTGCAGTTAAGCTCAACATCCTCCCAAGCCTCATTGAAGGTATCAGGCTGACTGAAGCTCAGCGATATGTTTGTTTCAGCTTCGGAAACCGCTTTAAATCCGAGAATCATCAGGGTTCCGTCACCGCTGACATTTTGGGTATCATTCCAAACAACATCGAATGCACCGTCGGGAGTTACTCCGATGCTGTCATTAAAGTTTCCGTTTTTAGTAACGGTACCTCTGTTAACCGTCGGCGACTTTAAAAGTGCCGCATCATAGGTTACGGTTATCTTGAATCCCATAAGCCCCGGGTTGTTTTTTATTCTGACAGGTATCAAGACAGTTTCTCCCGAAGCAGCCGTTTGCTCCTCGGCATAAACATCTGCCCAAGCTGCTGCAAACGCCGCCGACTGCACAAAGCATAAAATGAGCACTGACGAAACCAATGCCATAATTCTTTTTATCGCTTTAATTTCAATCACCTCATTCAAAAACCGCAACAATGTGTGAAATCGGAATAACTATAATTCCAACCAATATGCTAAGCAGCGACGGGAGTGATGCAACCCACTCTCTCATTTTTTCCGAAAGTGTTTTTTCAGGCTGATGCTGTTCATCTGAAGGTATTTCAGGCTCTGCAGGTTCATCATCTTCCGCAGAAACAACAACCGTTATGCTCTCACAGTTAAACACTGCATCCGTCCAGTCTTCCTTGAAAGTATCCTGCTGAGAATACGACAAACCTATTTCATATTCGCCCGATGCAGATGAAATAACATCAAATACCATATTGAAAAGAACTCCGTCTTCTCCGATTTCATTCGTCCCGGTAAACACTGCTTTGAAGCTGTTATCGGATGAGGTTTCGATGCTGTTATCAAAAATTCCGGAAAGCATCGAACCTTTTGAAGCCGAAACGGGAACAAACGCTGAAGCATCATAAGTTACGGTTATTGCAAAACCCATAAATCCGTCATTGTTTTCGATTTTTACGGGAACAGTGATTTGCTCGCCGTTTTTAACCGTCAAAGATTCCGAATATATTCGGTTTACCGCATTATCCGCATGAACAAAAAATCCCACATTCAGAATCATCATTAATGACATAAAAACTGATATTAATCTTTTCACCTTGTTCCTCCTTTTTTGCATTTGATATTTAATGTTAACCTCTTATAAATAAGAAAAAAAGCCGTTTTCTACAATCTGCTGATTTTTCGTAAAAAAAACACGGAAAGCAGTATAAAACCGCCGTCCGTGTATCAAAATTTATTAAATTATATATTAATTACAAATAATGCAGTATAAAAATTATCCGTCTGCTCCGTCAAAAATTTTCCGTTATACTTTTCGGCTATACTCTTAAGTATTTTTTGACCGTATCCATGTTCGGAAGAGGGCTTTTTCTCTTTCGTTTTTTCTTCGGAACAATAATTTTTGGAGCTGATATAAAGATTTCCTGTTTCAATAAAGCTTTTTATTTCAATGGTTTTCTTTTCATTCGGTAAAGGTAAAACCGCATTTATTGCGTTATCAATAATATTTACATAAGCCTTGCAAACATCAATTTCATCAATGCCGATTTCCTTGGGTATGCGGATATCAAAATCATAGGATATTCCTTTTTCTCTGCATACCGCAGCCTTGTTTGATACAATTGCATTTACCAAAGAATTTTCCGTATATTTTTCAAGACGGATTTCGGATATTTCTCTGCGTATCTGTGAGAGAATCTGTTCGGATGTTTCTTTATCCTTTTTGTCACCATCAATAAGACTGCTTGCAACCTGCAGAATATTTGCCATATCGTGGCGAAGCTTTCTTGTTTCCTCTGCATTTTTCTCAACCGATTTATAATAGTCAAGATTCATTTGATTTTTATATTCTCTGAATCTTAATTCTTCTTTTGTTTTTTCGCTTTGAGAAAGCTTTCGCATCATTACAAATAAAATTATATCCGATACAACATAAAATACAACTGCAACTGCAATTACAATAACCGCATATATATTAATCCGGTCTGAATCCATGCTGGGCGGAGAAGGCGAAAACGGATTTCCGCCGTATGAAAGAAACAGACCCGTAACTTCAGCAAATAACATCTGGGTAATAAAAACCACCGAGAATATTGTAATGTTGTAATTTGAAAAAACCAGTTTTTTTCTTATCAAAGTAAAAAGCAGCATTAAAACCATAGTTAACGAGAGATTAAAAACCGATAAAGGTAAAGTTGACAACTGAACATCATCATTCAGCACAAAACCTAACACAGCTGTCATTATTGCGGCTGCATAAGAGATTGCAATATCAACACCAATAACAAACAATTTCTCTTTTGAGCTGTTATTAAACACTAAAAAGGTTGTTACGGCAAATATAAGCCACGCTGCTGCAACAAGAAATACGGGACTAATAAATGTTATTATCCTTTGAGATAAACCCAAAGCTGTTAAAGGAACAAACAGAATAAAAAAAGTAAAAATTTTATTAATCTTCGCGTTCAGATTAAAAAAAAGAAATAAAACCTGAAGCACACAAAAAAGAGCATTTGATACATAATAAACCATACTCTACTCCTTGAAATTAATGTTACTCATACTTTCGCAACAAGCAACGCTGTGTAGATATTTTTTTCGCAATCCGTTATAAATTTTCCGTTGTACTTTTCGGCTATGCCGGCAAGTATTTTCTGACCGTAGCCGTGTTCGGAAGAGGGCTTTTTCTCTTTCGTTTTTTCTTCGGAACAATAATTTTTGGAGCTGATATAAAGATTTCCTGTTTCAACAAAGCTTTTTATTTCAATGTTTTTCTTTTCATTCGGCAAGGATAAAACCGCATTTATTGCATTGTCAATAATGTTTACATATACCTTACAGATATCAATTTCTTCAATACCGATTTCTTCGGGTATACGAATATCAAAATCATAGGATATTCCTTTTTCTCTGCATACCGCAGCCTTGTTTGATACAATTGCATTTACCAATGAATTTTCCGTATATTTTTCAAGACGGATTTCGGATATTTCTTTTCGTATCTGCGAAAGAATCTGTTTTGAAGTTTCTTTATCTCTGTTATCGCCTTCAACCAAGCTGCCTGCAACCTGCAGAATATTTGCCATATCATGGCGAAGCTTTCTTGTTTCTTCAGCATTTTTTTCAACTGATTTATAATAATCAAAATTCATTTGATTTTTATATTCTCTGAATCTTAACTCTTCCTTTATCTTTTCGCTTTGAGAAAGCTTTTTCATCATAACAAACAAAACTATATCCGACACAACATAAAATAAACTTGCAACCGCAATAACCACTAACGCAAATGAATTGCTGTTATCCGACTGTAATGTAGGCGGATTCGGAGAAAGCGGATTGCCTCCGTAAACCATAAACAAAACAGAAACTTCAGCAAATAATAATTGCGTTATTCCAACTACAATAAACACGGTTAAATTATATTTTGATATGTTGATTTTCTGCCTCACTACCGTAAAAAGCAACAATAACACTATTGTAAGCGTGTGATAAACAATAGTAGCAGGCAAACTGAATTCGTGAACATCATCATTAAATATAAGGCCGATCAGCGGTGCAATAAGCCCTGTTGCGTAAACAATTACAAGAAGAACAAGAATATTAAAAATTTTTATTTTAGGTTCTTCATCAAAAACAAGCCAAGCTAAAACCAAGAAAATTACCCAGGTAATCGCAACATGGACTATCGGACTCATTATCGGCATCATAAGCTTTTGCGAAAGTCCCCAAACGGTATACGGAAGAAAAACCACAAAAAAAGCTGCAATCTTATTGATTTTGGATTTCATATTTAAACAAACAAATAAAGCAAGATACATAAAAATCAGCCCATTTGAAATATACCATTCCATCATACAATTCCTCCCTTGAATTTAAAAAACTTTATCTCCGTTTCATTCTTTTTTGAACGGCTGATACCAATCTCTTTTCCATTCATTAATTTAAAAAACTGTTTTCTGTAATCAATTACATATCTCATGTTAACCAAATAACTTTTATGGCATCTTACAAAATAATCCGGAAAATCAGCTTCAACCTCACTTATTTTTTTCCATACATAGAAACAGGAATCCAGCGTATTAACAAGTATTTTTTCTCTGTTGCTTTCCACATAACAAATATCACAATACCTGAGTTTTCTTTCTTGTCCTTTCTCATTATATGTAAAATAAGCACAAAGCTTTTCTTTTTCATCCTTAACCATATCCAAGTATTTGTATAAAATATCAGGATTGATCGGCTTATCAATAAATCCAAAAGGAGAAACCGAAAAGAATATCTCTGAAACCTTATTCTGATATCCTGATATAAATATAATTTTTGTGTCCGGCATTTTTTGATTCATATATAATCCCAAATCAATTCCGCTTTCATTTTGGAGAACAATATCAATAAAAGCAACATCAAACTTATCAGAATCCTGCATATAAACAAGCTCTTCTATTCTTTGAATGCCGACAACAGAATAATTCGGGAATTGCGTTAAAATCATTTCACTTATTTGTTCGGCAATTATTTTTTCATCATCACAAACAAGTATTTTCATTTAATATCACCTCAAAACATACCATATAATCATGTATTCAAAGAATCCAATAAATAATTAATTATATAATTAAAAATTAATATCGGTCAATCAATACAAATCTGCAAATTATCATTAAAACAAGCTATTTATAGAAAAAAACGGTTTGAATCATTAAATTTTCTTATAAATAACAAAAAGTGCGCAGCCGAAGCTGCGCACCGAAAAACATAGCTCCGATCTCTGCTGCAACACAAATTATCCCACGACGGTATAACTAACCGAAGCATACGCTTTTACCTATATAGCGTATACCGTCCGTGGTCAATTATAAATTTGTGTTGCAAAAACAGTATAGCACTATTTGCGTTATTTTTCAACATTATATTAATATCATTTTCATGCGGAATTATTGTAAAAAAAACTGATGTGTGTTATAATTTATCAGACAGATTTACTGCAAGAATACAAAAAGCTAAAAATAAGGTGAACATAATATGCGAATGAGAAAGAAAAAGCATCTTGAGGAACGCCTTGCAAATTGCAACAATGTTATCACTCTTTTCAGCGATGACTGCAACTTCCTCACTGCAATTGAAAAGAAGGAATATATTGACACCGCCGAACTTTTCGGCAACAATAATCCAGTTGTGCTTGAAATAGGCTGCGGCAAGGGAAGATTTGCCTGTGAGCTTGCAAAGCGTAACCCTGACATAAATGTGCTTGCGCTTGAAAAGTGCGCAAATGTGCTTGTTATTGCATGCGAAACGGCAATTAAGGAAAACATCACCAACCTTAAATTTATTCAGGTAGGCGCAGAATATCTTGAAAAATACATAATGCCCGAATCAATTGAACGGATATATCTCAACTTTTCCTGTCCGTATCCCAAAAAGAAATATGCCAATCACCGTTTAACCAATGGTCGATTTTTGAAAAGCTACGCTTCAATCCTCAAAGAAGGCGCTGAAATACATCAAAAAACAGATAACATGCACTTTTTTGAATACTCAATTGAACAGTTTTCGGAATGCGGCTTCAGCCTGAAAAATATATCTCTTGATCTTCACAACAGCGAATTTGAAGGTAATATTGAAACCGAATATGAGCAAAAATTTGCTTCGCTCGGCATGCCGATATACAGACTTGAGGCATACCTGAAATAATAAAATATCGGCTTGCAGAAAAAATCTGCAAGCCGATTAACTTTTTATGAAGTATATTCTTCTGCGCATCATTTTAAAAGTTCAAGATCATTCCATATCAGCTTTTCGGAATTTGTCCTTGTATTTTCAAAGCTGTCCTCAAAGCTTTTATACATTTCTGCACCAAGCCTCAAATAAAGGCTTTTTGCTGTTTCGTTGCCTTTTACAACGCATATGCTCATCGCCTTGTAACCGTTATCCGCCGCATATCTGCCCATAGTTTTGATAAGCTCAGTGCCAACTCCCCTGCCTCTTGCATTTTCGGAAACATGAAGAGAGTCAAGATACCATGTATCTTTAAGCTCATCATCCTCTTTGCCTGCAGTGAAACCGAGAAAAATATCGGATTCATATGCAACCCACATTTTGTTCTTTTCTTCGGAAAGATACTTTTCCCATCTTCCTTTTGCATCTTCAACGGTAAGGGAATTAAGATATTCCTCGGAAACAAGGCCGCGGTATGTTGTTTTATGGTTGTGAACATACAGCTTTGCAATTTTATCAAGATCTTCTTTTACCGTAAATCTGACAGTCATTTTTAATCTCCCTGACAGTTTAGTGAAAACAAAACATTGCCTTCACCCGTTTTCAATTATTTTTACGAGCTCACCCTGACTTCTGAGCCACATATATATACCGTTGCCATAGGCTTCGGCTTTTATTGTATAAACGCCGTTATTTTCAGTAATAATTCTCGCAGTCGGAAGTCGGTCAAGAATTGCCTCCAGCACACCCGAATATTCAAATGTCACCTTTTTGAGTTCACCCGAATACATAAACTGAATTCGCTTTCGGAATTCTCCGTCGCTGAATCTTTCTCTGTACGGAACGGTAAATCTTTCCCCCGTCGGCTTCATTTCGCTGATTCTGTCAATGCGGAAAACTATCGGGTTTCCGTCTTTTTCTTCTGCAGAAAATGCAATCAGATAAAAATAAAATTCCGAAAACATAACGGAAACAGGCTTCACGGTTTTAACACTGCTTTTACCGTCCTGACGCATATAACTGAAAGTAATTATCTTTTGCTCCGTAATATATTCCGATATCTCCCATATCGGAGACATCAGCTTTTTTCCGTGTCTTAACGGAACATAATTAAAAAGCTCGCTTCGTATGATGTTTTCCGCAACAGGTCTGTCGGCAGGTGAAATCTGCATGATAAGCTTTTCAATAAGTCTGTTAAGCTCATCAAGCTGAAAAGCTCTGCTTTCAAGCAATATTTTGCACAGCGAAAGCGCCTCCTCATTGGTCATCCATTCTCGTTCGGGACGAACAAGACTGTAGCTGTTGCTTGATTTGTTATATTTTATTGCAATTTTCCCTTCACTGAAATGAGTTTCAGCAATATAGGCTCTCAAATCGTCAAGATCTCGCTGAATCGTTTTCGGAGAAACTGCATACTCTGCGGCAAGCTTTTCCTTGATAACCGCCTCACCCTTGTTGAGCCGTTCGTAAATATTCAAAAGGCGAAACCCCTTATTGGCTGCAAAATAATTAATCTGCAAATAAACCACCCTGCCGTTTGATGAATTTTGCGGAAACATCCGAAGTATTCTGACAACTATTATATCATACGCTTATAAAAAATCAATCTTATGTGTTTTTGATGTTATCACCCTGAGGAATTTAACTGCCCCATATGACTATGCCATATGGGGCCGCTTTTAAAAATTATAATTCGGTTTAACGATTTTTCCGGTTGTTGAGGATTCTACGATTGAAAGACAGACTTCAACAGTCTTTGCACCTTCGCGAGCATCTGTTACAACGGGCTTATCATTAAGAATTGCATCGGCAAAAACCTCAAACTCTCTTGCCGCATTGTGATTGTTAACCTCAACCTCAATGGTCTGCGGGTCTTGCGTAAGTCCATCCTCATCCGTAACAAAGAGCGTCATTGCAGGCGAAGTGTTGTCACAGATGATTGTTCCTTTCGTGCCGTAAATAACCGTACGCATTGTGTAGTCACGCTTACATCCCGTTGAAACAAACACTTTACCCGCAACATTCTCGTCGAATTTCATAATTGCAATTGTTGCGTCATCATAAGGAACCTGCGGCAAAAGCTTGTGTGTGCCGTACGCAAAAACCTCCTGCGGATCACCTGCAAGCCATCTGAGAAGGTCAACTGCGTGGCATCCTCCGCCGATAACGCCATGACGCTTCGGGTCGGCACGCCAATTATCAACAATTTTCATATAGTCATGTGCATACTCGGACTCAACAAAATAAAGTTCGCCGATTGTGCCCGATTCAATAATTTCCTTCGCTTTTTCAAAAGCAGGAGTAAAACGGCAAATCTGACCGACCATGAATTTACGGTCTGACTCGTCAGCAACTCTGACAATTTCTTCAACATCCTCACGGGTAAGAGCAAGCGGCTTTTCGCAAAGCACATGCTTGCCTGCACGAAGCAAATCGCAGGACACTTTTACATGCTGCTGATCAGGTATCGCAACGGTAACTACATCAATATCCTTGTTATTGACGATATCCATATAATCGGTAAACCGCTTTTCTTCGGGAATGCCGTATCTCTCACCTGCAAAGCGAAGATTTTCTTCATTACAATCGCAGATTGCAGCAATCTCGGCACCGTAGCTCATTGCGCCCTCAACATGACACATACCGAATTTCATTCCTATATTAGCAACTGTCAATTTCTTTTCCATAAATTAATCACCCTTTTGATTTCAATACCGATATATTACAACAAATGAGGGGAACTGTCAATCTCCCGAAATATTTTTGCAGATGTTATATTTGTTTAAAGGTATACCTTCACATTTTCGTATAATCCAAAACAAAAGAGAATTTGATAACACAGATAAATATTCCCAAAAAATCAAAGCTAAAAAAATCCATATGGCCAAAGAGAAAATCTGAAAAATGTAAATAAAAGCAGTAGAATCGTTTTATTGTTTATGATATAATTTGCTTGTGAAAATTCGTCAAACGGAGGAAGAACGATGAATTTAAATGTTAATGATAAGTATCTTAACAAGCTTATAACAAAAGTTGTTGCTGCAAAACTTGGAGCAAAAGTAAGCAAAATTAATTTTATAGGCGGCGGCAGTAACGGCAAGGTTTACTCTGTAACAACCTATGACGGCAGAAGAATTGCTGTCAAGGGATTCAGGATAAAAGGATCTGCAAAGAAAGAGTCTAATCAGACTGTTATACTTTCAAAACACACTAAAACACAAATGCCCGAAGTGCTTTTCCTTTACGAAGATGATGAAACAGAATTAATGGGAATGACTTTCATTAAAGGTAAAAATGTTTTGAATCCGTTTTTTGTTTTCAAAAGCAAAGAGAAAAAAGATAAATTTGCCAATGATGTTATTGATGCGATGCTTGAATGGCACTCGGTAACGGTTGAAAAGTTCGGTGACATGTCAAATCCCTTGTATGAAAGTTGGCGAGATTATTATACTACCGAAAAGCAAAAGCCTTTTCTTGACGGACTTTCAGAGCTTGCCAACAAAGGTAAATACAGCAAAAAGAATCTTGCGCTTTTAAAAGAAGCAACCGAAATTTATAATAATCTTCCCGACGAAGCCGGAAAACCCGTGCTGATTCACGGTGACCTGAACATAATGAATATAATGGCAGACCCGAATACTTTTGAGCTTATCGGAATTATAGATCCAAGCGGCTCAATTTATGCTGACAGAGAATACGATTTATTTCAACTTCGCAATATGTGGGGTGATGCATTTGGTTTATATAAAACATATAAACGAAAATTTAGTCTTTCGCAATTTGCTGATTTCAGAGTTGCATATTACGGCGCAATGAACGAAGCTTCCTGCCGTCTTGGCGGCGGATTGATTGTTCCGATGTGGGAAATACTATGGAACAGACGATTGAAAAAAGAAATGAAAAAGATGAAAGAAAATATATAAAATCTTCATAAAACGGATGGTGAAAAAATGCTTGTCTTAACTAAAGAAACCGTAATGATGAACTATTTATTTACTGTTTTATATGATATAGATAACGACAGTGATTTCATTGAGCAATTAAAAGATGAACTTGATGATGATATAATTAAAAACATCATAAATTCGTCAAATGTAAAAACAAAGGATTTGTTTAACGAACCTTTTTCAGTCAAGGCAATCAAGAAGTCCATTAGAAAAGCCAATGAAGAATTTTTAAAAATATCTGAAGAAAACAAAACCGAACTGATGAAAAAATTAGAAACCTTTGAAAATTCAGATTTTCTTAAAGAGTATTTTTCATCTGAAGATAACATCTTTAATCTTAATATTCGCAATTCAAGTGCCTGTATAGAAGAATTTTCGGATAGTGTTTTGAAGGAAATCGTTTTTGAAAACTCAGAGATCCATCTTAACGGTAATGTTTTAATTGATGAAAAAATCGAGATATATTATGATACAATACAGATAGTTGAGGAAAACGGTTCATATATTCTTGAACTTGCAGAATATTTTGCCGACAATCATTATAGGATTAAATTTGATAATATTTCTGTTTTATTAAAAGCTTACAGTGCTGAAAGTGCTTATCTCTTCTGGCTTTTTATAAATACTCCTTGGGATTATATCACGACTCTTGCAAAAAGCATAAATGCACATTTCAACTATGGCATTGCTAACCAAAAAGAGAAAAAGATATTCGGTCTTATAAAGCACCTGATGGGTGAAAAGTTTATAGATGCCGATACTGTTCCCGCAGAACTTTATCATATGCTTGAAAAACATAACCTCAAAAATGTTATCAAGCCACCTTATGACTTGACCCAGCCTTACCTTTGTAAAAAGAAATTCGAGCCTTTATGGAGAGATATTTTTAATCTTATTTCTGAAAGTCAAAAAGACTTGCCTTCATATTTCGAGGAAACTGTTTCTAAAGAAGAATTTGACAATCACAAGAAACTCATAACAGAGCAAATGAATAATTTGGGTTATTCAGGTACATATCCTGATTATTATAGAAAGGACAGTATTATAAAACCCACATTGCTAAAAACATACAATTTATCTCATGTTGTTGCATTTGAAAAATTTGTGGAGCACCATATACATTGCTATTCTTTTATGAATAATGATGTTATTCACACTACATTTTTTGTGGGCACAATTTTCAATAAAAACAGCGATGATAAAAGTGACATTTATTCAACGATGTTTGATTGCAACGGAAAAGCAGTTTTTTCAATTTTGTCAACCATAAATGCCGGCGCAATGAATGCTGAAACTTATGAAAGCTGGACGAAAAATGCAGTTAAAGCCGCAGTGAAAAAGGCGGATTTGAAGAAAGCAGACAAGGATGATTATTTTTTCAAAAGCATCTTTGAACGAAATGCCACTCTCAATTTTAAAGCCTTACTGTTGATTTTCATCTTGTTTTCTGTTGGTTTTTCTCTTATAGTTCCGTTATTGCTAATTGTTTTGGAAGGCAACACTATTTCTGAGATAATTACATTTTTGAAATCGGAACCTTTATTACTGTTTGTCGGTATAATCGGCGGATTTATAGCAACATTTTTAATCGCATTATTCGAATGGATGAGCAGTAAAAAATAATTTTTCAGAGAATCTTATCCTTTACATAGCAGTAACTTTTAATATAAAGTGTAGTTTTTGTCTACGCAAAACAAGGTTCAGATACAATAAACATTTTTGCATATTTGATATTTAATGGTATATTAAAACATCACAAAACATGCTTTATTTTGCGTAAAAAATCATAAAAAAAAATCCGAACCCGTTTCCAATGGAAATAAGGTTCGGATTTTTTGACTTTATATATGCAGGACAGAATTACAGTTTCCCACACTCCTTCCCTGCTATATTTTAACTCCTTTATAAATATAATACGGTTTTGAGAAGATGTAACTACCATCTTGTTCTGCTGATTTCAGATTATCAATAAACCTATCATATTCTTCTTTACTGAACACACCCGTGCTTTCCTTGTGTAACCAAGCTATATCCAAGCTTAAATCATAACCGAATGTACCTTCTTTATATTCGGTTTCCACCACATTATGAACGCTTACAGAACTTTCGAACAACTTGCTTTTATTGAATATTCCGTACATCCTTCTGCCAATCCAACTGTCAATGTCATTCATCCAAGGCTGTTTTGTTACGGCGTAAGAGTGAATTGCTTTTGAAATAAGATCTTTGTTTTCACCGTTATATGCAACACTGTCCCAGTCACAGTTTACGCAAATTACAACTCCGCCCGGTTTTAGAATTCTGTGGATTTCACTTACCAATAAATCTTTGTCCGACACACATTCAAACATATCGGCAGAGAATATAAAATCAAATGTATCGTCCTCAAACTCAAGTTTCTTTGAGCAATCCATTATTTTAAGTTTAATCGGTTTTTTGTATTGCACATCTTTAAACCATTTATCGGTAATATCAACACCTATAGCTTGAAGTATTTTATTAGGAAATGCTTGTTGTAATCCTACAAGAAAACCTGCATCACGGCAACCTAAATCTGCAACCACTGCATTATCGGGTAATTTTATTTGTTCAAAAATAGCTTTATTAAATGACGAAAATTTATTATTGCTCATATTATATAACCTCCAAAAATTTAAAATACTGTTAATAGCTATATGCCATTAACAGTAATATAAGAGGTAAACTTATCTCTATCACTCTATCAGGCACATAGCAATTCAAGCCTGTACCCAATACAAGATACAAGCTATCTTCGTCTGCGTCGAATAGAGATAAAGAACATACCGATTTCCTCCAGTTAAGATTTGAACTAATTATACTACAAAATTTCAAGATTGCAAGTGTGATATTATTTCTTTTCAATACTATATCAATTTTATAGCTTTCGTATTTGCAGCCTGCCAAAAGCAAGTCGGCATCCCTGTGTTCAGAATTATAATTGATTTCAGCGGGATATTGTCTGCTGTCTGAAATAACAATTTTGGTGTATCCGTCATTGAAATCAACTGTTTCCTGAGCTCCGTCGGCATAGTTTATAATAACCTTCGCATTTATACCGTCGGAAGACCCCATATAATAACCGTTATAGTATTCTACCATATAAAGGTCGTCTTCAATATCAACAGGTTCAAGACTTGTTACAAAATCGGTGGCTTCGTATCCGGTAATAACAATATCTTTTTCTAAACCAAGGCATTCAGCAACAGCTTTATTTTCGCCTTTTTTGATTTTGCCGTCAGATTTAACATCCAGAACCAAACTGTCAAATTTCAGATTTTTGCCTGATGAAAATAAAATCTTTCCGCCGACATCTCCAATCAGAGTTAGGGCGGCGTTGCGGTGAGAGCGATGATCGTTACTCCTTCGCCGAGCATTGCAATGAACTTTTCGAGAGCCTTCTGCCATTCGCTTTTGAGATGATGCGCCTCGTCAAGGCAGATTGTTTTTATGCCTGCCTTTTTGATTTCCGAAAGCAAATCGAAATTGCTGAAATCCTGCGTTTCTTCGGCTTCAAATTCATCTTCATCCGCTTCGGATTCCATAACGGATTTTGTAAAAGCAGCGTGAAGTGCCTGATATGTGATTGAGGTTATCAGCTTGGGATTTGTGAGCGAATAGGAAATATATTCATCGGGATTTTCCGTTTCGGGAAGATAAGCCTCAACGAATCTTTCGCCCCACTGCTGACGGATAGTAACCGACGGCGACATAACGAGCGCAGGTGCATTCTGCCTGCGAACAAGCTCAAGACCGAGAATAGTTTTACCGCTGCCGGGTGCGGCAACGATGTGTATTCTTTTATCTTTCAGATGCTTTTGCGAATTATCAAGCACTGCCTGCTGATAATCACGGAAGGTCCATTTGAATTTAACTTTGTTGAAATCTTTCATAACATCACATCCGTTTGCCGATTTTTTACAAATACCATTATATCATAGTTATTTAATTTTTTCATCGTACTTTCGTGCAGATTTAAAAAAAGACGGCAGATTTCTCTGCCGTCAAAATGATTTATCCAATTAGTGATTCATACCGCAAGCGCAGACTTTGTTCTGACCGAAAAGTTTCTGGAAGAAGAGAACAATCTTATAGAAGAAGCCTGCGATACCGCCCTGATGGCATTTGCATTCACAATCTTTGTAAACTGCTTCTGCAGTAACGTTGAAAACACCCATTGTGAATGTTGTTTCGGAATCATAATAATCTTCGGGGGTTGCGCCTGTGATATTCCAACAATAAAAAATCTTGCCGTCAATCTGATCTGCCGTGATTGTTACAACGTTGCCGATAACCGCACTTGAAGCAGAAGCCTTGCCGTTTTCAACGGTAACACCGGTGCCGAGAGTTGCAGAATCACCGAGTTTGATTCTGATAATGCACATTGCTTTGCCGTTACTGCCATGTTTATAAAGAAAATATGCACTGTCACTGGGCTTATAAGAATTGAAATTATAACAGGGTATTTCTTTGCCGTCATATACAACCTTGAATTCATCAGCTGCGGGAAGCTCATCGCCGCCGATATAGAATGTTGTGAGCACATAATATTCCTTTTGCGGGTCAGCTACCTCGCCGCCGCAATCAGGAACATGCGTTGACAAAACTTCCGAATAATACGGCACCTGATTGTAGTCAAGCGATGGGAAGCAAGGGGTAAGGTTTGAATTTTCGAGGGTTTCTCCGTAATAGATTGAAGGGAACTTGCTGATTTCAATAACCTTTGTTGCGGCTGATGCCGAAGTCATTGAAATGCTCATCATTGCAAAAACAGTAATGAGAGCGAGCATAATTGCCGTTATTTTTTTAATCATTTTAAATTATCTCCTTTTATCCTGCGTAATAAATCTCTTCAAAAAGCTCATATTCGGGTGTTCCGTTGATACAGAGCTGATAATCCGCTCTGTTTCTCTCAACATTAATTCTGCATTCTCTTCCGTCATCGAGCTTTGCATCAACAAAGGTTTTGCCGTCTGTACGCAGAAGAGTGAACTCTGAGCCTGCTTTGATAAGCTCGGATTTCATATCTGGAAGAATTTTAACGTTGAAAGCTTCTTTTGATGTAAGAACGTGTGCAAATCTTTCGTCTATGGTATAGAATTCATCGGTTGATTCGGGCATACCCGTTTCGGAATTCACGGTGTAGGTTTTATCGGCAGCATATGTTCCGAGAATATCAAAGGTTGTTTCAAGAACAAACTGTGTGGGGTTATTGAAAAGAAGCTTCGCCTGATGGGTATCTTCGTTTTCATCCTCCCAGACCAGACTGCCGAAAGCTGTTCTGTCAAGTTCACCTGCTTCTTTTATCTCGTTGCCGTTCAGGTCATAAACGAGAATGTTTGTATAATCGTTAAAGCCGTGTGGCACAAGATAAACAAAATATCTGCCGTTTGAATTGACAAGATAATATTCGGCGCTGAAAGCATAAACATCTTCAACCGTGAATTCGTTACCGTTGAGATTAAGACTGATATCTTTATATGAGCCTTCTTCCGTGTAATACGAAAGACCGACGCTGACTGTATCTTTTTTACCGTCAGACGGATTCATATCAAACTCAACATCGTTCCATTCGGAAAGTGTTACGGCACAGGATTCGGGGGCAACCGTATATTTCTTATTGAAAAGCTCGGGATATTCGTCAAAATAAACCGTTGCGGTAATAAGACCTGCGGCAAAGGATGCGATTTCATAGGGACTGAAACAGAAGGTTACACCCTGATAACCGATTGTCCAGCTAAACTGTTCTGCTGTATATTCCGAAAGAACTTCTTCCAGATTTCCGAAAAATCCGTCTGCAAATTCATCTTTTGAATTTATCTTTTCCGAAAGAATTGCGGGAAGAGATGAAATGTCGGTCATAACGTCGGTTATAACAAGCTCTTTACCCGTTACGGTATCGAAGTTATATCCGCCATAGCCGTAGTTGGGATGTGCGCCGCCCGAAAATTCATCGGCATCGCTTCTGATACTCAGAACAACGCTATCTGCTCTTTGGAGAAAGTATTCGTTGTTTGCAGTGTAAACCGCAGGCTGTTCGCCGTCTTCATAATAATAATCAAGCTGTTCCGATGCATATTCATCAAGCTCTTTTGCCTTATCCTTATAGAACTCTGTTTTTTCAGCATTAAGGGAATCAAGAGCTTTTGCAAGGCGGGGATATTCTTTTTCATTTTCTTCTGAAAGATGCAATTTCTGATAGTTTACCTCTGTCAGATAGTAATAATCTTCAGTGTATGTTTCATACTCATAGGCTTTTTCTGCATAAACAGAAAGAAACTCCACAGCATTTTTCTTTTCGGGCGATGCGTTGTTGCCTGTTTCCTCAACGACAGTTGTTGTTTCGGCATCAGGTTTTTCGGGTTTATCAACAGAACATGATGCAAAGCCGAAAAGAAGTGCAAAAACAAGCAATAATGAAACGATTCTTTTCATAAAATCACCTTAAAATTAACAGGAGTGACCGCCGAAAACGGCCACTCCGTAAAATTAACCGATAACTATTGTTTCAAGAACGGGCATAGCATCCTCAACGGAGCAGCTCCACACTGCAACATACATTGCATAGCCTGTTGAAGTTTCGGCAACAAGGTAGGTTATACCCGTGTTGGATTCAATAGCCTCAAAGGTATTCTCACCTATTGTGACTGTTGTGTACTCCTTGTTGGGGTAAGCATAGCTGAAATACTTTTTCTGTGCATCAAGCTCCATACTCTGCTCGTCATAAACATAAACAGCGGCATTTGCGCCGAGAGAAGCATTCTTAAGTGCAACCTTCTTGGCGGTTGTTCCGTCTGCATCATAAACAAAGCCGCCGCAGGGAGTTACGGTTACATAACCTTTTTCTGTTGTGATGGGGTCATCTGTTATAACTTCGGTAACAGGTGCCTCTGTGGTTGTTTCAACAGGCGCTTCTGTGGTTGTTTCAACAGGAGCTTCGGTTGTTGTTTCGGGCTCTTCTTTGCCGCCGCATGCAGCGAAGGAAAGAAGCATTACAAAAGCCATAAGTATAGCAAGAAGTTTTTTCATAGTAATCATTCTCCTTAAAACAAGCTATAATTACTTGATTACGATTGAGTTCATAATAGCTTCGCATTCAGCCTTGGGAAACTCAACATCCTTGTAATAATAGCCAAGAAGCTCAAGCTCAAAACGAACGTTACGGAATTCAGCATTTTCATCGGGGAGCTGGTAATAACCGAAATAACGGTTATCAACCATATAGCCTCTGTCAAGAGTGAAGTGTCTTACATCAAAAACGCTGAAGGTTGCAGACTCTACATCACCTACTGTTATCGATTCGCTGTCCTTGTACTCATCAATAGTGTTATTTGCATATTCATCAGCGCTTTCAAGACCGCCGCTGTTGTTGATAAGAAGCTCACCTATTCTTTTGCCATCTGCATTCCTGAGGTCAACAATAACCTGGAATATGGTGCCGTCTTCATTCTTGTATGCATCGTCAATATAATAGCCGAAGCCTTCGGGAATTTCAAATGAAAGATCGCTGTTTGAAAGAATAACGGGGCCGACGCCTGAATCCTTTTCAACAATAGCCTTTTCGGGAGTTTTAGCCTCTGTGGGAGCTTCGGTGGTTTCAACGGGAGCCTGCGTTGTTGTTTCGGGCTCTTCCTTGCCGCCGCAGGCAGCGAAGGAAAGAATCATTGCGAGAGCCATTAAAATTGCTAAAAACTTTTTCATAATGTTACCTCCTTATTTTTAAAGTAAAATCAGTGTTTTGCACCGCAGAATTCGCAAATTGTATTTTTGCCGAAAAGCTTCTGGAAGAAGAGAACTATCTTATAGAAGAAGCCTGCTATACCGCCCTGATGGCACTTGCAGGGGCAATCCTCATAAATCGCTTCGGCTGTTACGTCGGATGTGCCGACTGTTACGGTTGTTTCTTTTGCATTCTTATCGGAAGCGGCTGCACCGCTGATTTCCCAATGGCTGAACACCTTGCCGTCAATCTGATTTGCGGTAAATGTTATGCTGTCACTCATAATCGCAGTTGAAGCTGATGCTTTGCCGTTTGTTACTGTTACATTATAAACAACATTTTTATAGGTTGCCCGTGCAGTAACGTCATTTTGAGGCATAATGAAGGTTGTTGTTGCCTTTGATGCATCGGCTACGGTTACACCTGTTACAACCCATTTGTCAAACACCTTGCCTGCAGGGGCTGCAGCGGCGGTAAGGGTAACGGTTGCACCCGCAACAGCCTTTGAAGCTGAAGCTGTACCGTTTGCAACTGCAATATTATATGTTTTATCCTTATATATTGCCTCTGCAGTTACGTCATTTTCGGGCATAGTGAAGGTTATTGTTGCCTTTGATGTATCGGCTACGGTTGCACCTGTTATAACCCACTTATCAAACACCTTGCCTGCAGGAGCTGCATTGGCTGTGAGAGTTACGGTTGTGCCTGCAACCGCCTTTGAAACTGAAGCTGTACCGTTTGCAACTGCAACATTATATGTTTTATCTTTATATGTTGCCTCTGCGGTAACATCATTTTTGGGCATTGCAAAAGTTGTGGTTGCACTTGATGAATCAGCAACGGTTGCACCTGATACTACCCACTTATCAAACACCTTGCCTGCAGGAGCGACATCGGCTGTGAGCGTTACGGTTGTGCCTGCAACAGCCTTTGAAGCCGAAGCTGTGCCGTTTGTGACGCTGATGTCATATTCGGGAACGGGAAGCTGAGCGAATCCAAGGTCAAAGATTTTTGCTCCCGTATTTGAATTTGATAAGCAAAGGTCTGCGGCTTTACCGTTGATCGTAGCTGTTACATCATCCGCAAAAACATATCCGCTTTCGGGTGTGAATATAACCTGCACATAATAAGTGTTGCCGCCTTCAAACTCGGTAATGGTTCCCATCAGATCTTTTAAGTGATACCAATCATACAAAGCAACGGTGTAGCCTGTTCCCGTTGTTGTAACAACGTCTGAGGGTGCTTCACCCGCAACGGGTTCAACAACGGTTGCGTTGATTTCGGTTATCTTGGTCTTTCCGGGAGTTGCAGGGAATGTGTAGCTCATTTTAAGCTCGTTCTTGCCGCTGCCGATTTTAACAGCATCCGCCATATCGTGGCTGAGATAAATGTTTTTGTCAAAGGTAAAGCCCTCTGCGGTTTCAAGAGCAAGCTGGAATGTATATTGTGTTCCCTCAACAAAAACGGGGTCTTCGGGGAACCACTCAATGCCAACAATGATTACACCCATATTATCTGCAGTTACCTGCGAAAGTTCTGCAGGAACAGCACCCGCAACGGGTGCGGGAACATGAAAATCAATCGCCTTGAGGTTTTTCATCGGGTCGCCGACATACAGCTCAACCTCAAGTAAAATATAGGAAATCGTACCGGAGCCTGTGTTTTTTTCCTGAACCAATGCGGCATATTTACTGCCGTTTACCTCAACCTCTGCAAATGATCCCGCAGCGGGCAAAGCATAATAAGGTGCTTCGGTAAGCTTAACAGTAAAAGTATAATAATTACCGCCTTCAAATTCGGAATCATAGTTTTCTGTGGTTTTGTTGAAGGCTTCAACAGCAGGGCCGTTTGATTCCTCAAAAATTACACCTTCAGTTCCGATAGTAACGTAATCTGCATAGCTGTCAACCGATTTGCCGCCAAGGTCGGCAGTATCAATTGTTACAGCTATTGTTCCGATTGCATCTGCCGCTGAAACAAAAGGCAGAGCAAACGGCATCATTATAAGAACAGTCAATAAAATCGAAATAACTTTTTTCATAAAATCACCTTAACTTTTAGGTTTTCCGCATTCAGTGCAGAACTTACCTTTATTTCTGTTTCCACAGGAGCAAACCCAATCTTCAGGCTTTTTTGTTCCGCATTCGGTACAGAACTTGCCCGAATTGTTATTGCCGCAGACACATTGCCAGACAGCATTACCCTGCGGTGCAGGTGCAGAAACAGGAGAAGATGCAATGTTCATAGTCGCAACAGTCGAAAGCAAATTTTCCGTTTTGGGGTCAATTTCAATAAGCACATCATTTATTGCGGTTGCTCTGATGCCTGCTCTTGCTTCCCAACCTGCAATTGCGAAGTCCTGCAAAATCAAATCAGCCTGTGTGTCTGCCTTATATTTCAGCTCATCAACAGAGCAGCCGTCTGCAAACATTTTTGTAAAGGTCATTTCAGCAACACGTGATGCATCATTTTTAATAAGGTCAACGGGAAGCTGACCGCCGAACATAGTATTGAACTTATCAGGGTCCGCAATCTCAATAATGAGAGTTGCTGTAAACTTAACTTCTGTAAACAGTTTATATGTACCCTGCACCACTTCGGTATGAAAACGACCGTCAAATTGAATTCCGTTAAAAGCTTCCATTTGATTCACCTCCGATTATGCCCAGGGGTTTGCGCTTTCCGGCTGACGGATACCGACGAGAATAAACTGCTCCCAGAGATACCATTTGCCGTCCTTTGCCTTGCGCATCTGAACGCTTCTGGGAGCATCTGCACCGCCCGATGTGATATAAAACGTTGCATAACCCTCATTCTGATATGAATAGGGACTTTCGCTGACGATTATTGTATAGGGTTCTGCAGGAGTATAATCGTTTGCAGGAGTTGAGCCCTCGAAATATGAACGGGGAACGTAATCACTGTCACGGAATCTGTCTGCAATAAATGATATATCTCCCCCACTCAGAGGTCTGGGACCTCTGAGGTAATTTACCATCTGCAAAGCAAGGTCTTTGTTCTGCGGATAATAGCAGAAGGCAAGAACTGTCATAGCGGCTGTGTCAAACGGAGTTAACAAAGCTGCCTGAGGCAGAGAAGCAAATTCCTCAAAGGTTGAAGGCAGAGAAGAAAAAACAATTTTTTCTTTCTTGTTGCCGAGATTGCTGACTGCTGATGTTGCTTTGTTGAAGCCCTGAGTTACAGCAGAATTCACACTCTTTTTAATAGCGTTTTCCGCTTTGCTTTTGAACATATCAAAAAGTGCCATATATAATCACTCCTTAGAATTTTGCACCCGAGCCGCTGTGAGTTCTGCCTGAAGAGCTTGTGTGCGTTGAGTCATCGTCGCTGCTGTCGCTTGTCTGCTTGGGCTTTGTGTCAACGAACGAATATGCATATACATCCTGAGCGCCCGTAACAACCATACTGCCCTGACGGGTATAAACCTTTGCGTGATTCTGAGCAACAACGCTCTTGTTCTTTGAAGTCATTGAGCCTGTGATAAGCAGACCGACAACTGCACCGACAAGTGCAAGAACAAAGAGCCAGATAACGGGAATGCCGGGCTTGAGCTGTTCTTCCGCTCTGTCAAGGTATGTGTTGAATGCCTTTTCGTAATCTTCAGCAATAAGGTAATCCTTCATATCGGCAATGATGCCGTCTCTGATTCCCTCAAAGAAAACACCTGAGCCGTTACCGTGGGTTGTGATATAAATTTCTCTTTCGCCTTCTTCGCCGGGCTTATATACAACAAGCATACCGTCATCGTTTTCGCCGTATCCGTAGCCGTTGAAATCATAGTAATCATCGGCATAAGCCTCAGCTATAAGTCCGCCGAAATCGTAAGTTGTGTGGATTGCAACTTCCATTTCATATTCTTCTGCAATTTTTTCGCATCTTGCAAGAAGCTCCGCTTCAACGCCATCGGGAATGAGGTCTGCATCGTCGGTAACAAGAGGAAGTGTTCTTTCAACCTTTTCAATAATTGTTACATATGAATTTGATTCTGTAACAGCCTCTTTATCGCCTTCGGAAGGTTCAGCATATGCAACATTTTCAAGAGCTGTTTCAGCCGTCGCATAGAAGCTCATCAGACCGCCGTAATAGCTTTCATTTGAATCGTAAACAGTTTTCATTGCATTAAGAATATTATCGTTGAAAACATTTTTTTCATCGCCTTCGATGTAATAGTCATAAACCTTTTCTTCGGTGTTATGAACATAAACGATTGCATTTTCCGCATCTGTATATGCGTCGTATGCTTCCCTTGCGTATGCGGCATTTGTTTCGCCGAAGTTATCGCTGATAATGCAGAAGATAACGGCATAACCGCTTTCGTTTTCTATGCTCGCAGCATAGTTGTTGAGTTCATAGAGTTCGCTGTCCGAAAAATGATAATCAGGGTCATAAACATACTGGCTTGTATAAGCCGATGCGGAAAGTGCCATTGAAAGGCAGACCATAACCGCAACAAGAATTGCAAAAATCTTTTTAGTCATTTCTTCCGCACCTCCTTAAAGTGATGAAATAATGTTGATAATTATGTAGATAAGAGCGCCCACAGCCGCACCGCCGAGACCGCCGATGAGCTTGGCTTTCTTTTCTTCCGTGGGGATATTGCCGACGAATTTACCCGTCTGACCGTTCATTGCGAAGGTGTGATTCTGACCCTTCCACTTTACATTGAGAATCCACACGGGATAAAGAGCATACTTATATGAGCCGTTTGCAACCTGCATTGCCGCCTGCATGGGAGTTACGGCATTGTAGCCCTCAACGGTATCTTCAAACGCATCAAGTGCGCTTGCCTGAATTCTCTCGTTTGCTCTGCCCATACTCTGGTTTACGTCAACGTCATATTTATCTGCAAGGTAGCCTGCAAGATACGCCGTGTTGAAAGGTACGGCTTCGTTGAGATTGAAGGGCTCGATTGACTCCATAAGGTCGTCGGGCATTTTTGTTGAGCCGTCAACGGGAACATTGTCAAAGCCGATTGAGCCGCTTCTGTAAACATTGTAAGCGGTTGTTTCGGTGTATTCGTTCTTACTGTCCGACCAATGCTTATATTTTTCAGCCTGATATGTTGCGTTGACAACCGCATCGCAACTGAAAAGCCAATGGGGAACGTAAACACCCTTTACTTCGTCAAGCTTGTTTTCGGCAAGGAATGCCTTGGGAACAAACTTTTTGCCCCTGAAGTGTTTTTTGAGAGCTTCCTTTGCCGCTTTTTTATCGAGCTTGAAGGGAATTACGAGGTCGGGTCTGAGAGCACCCGAGAACTGACCCTTCATAACAACCTGATTGCCGCAATATGGGCAGCTTGTTGCGCCGGTTGTCTGGTCGGCAACGATTTCGCCGCCGCAGGAATTGCAGGCATAAACGCTCATACCGTCTGTTTCGCCTGCACCCCACTGACTGCCCTGTGAATTCCAGTTAATCTGTTCAACCGTATTTGCCGCAAATTCTTCTGCCTGCTGCATAGCGGGAATATCAAATTCCGCATCGCAATAAGGACATTTAAGTCGCTGTGCACCGACGTTGAATTCAACCGCACCGCCGCAGCACGGACATTTCTGTTCAAGTAATGTTGACAAGGTTAATTACCTCCTTGCGTTTTGTATTGTTCAAGAATTTCATAGAACGCCGAAAAGAAACCGTATCCTTGTTCGGGAAGGTCATAGTCTGATCTTACAGAATAATATTCGTTGTCGCCGTAAGCAAAGCTTACAGAGGTTATCGGTGCATCAAGAAGCTGTAATTCGCTCAATTCAAGCTCACCCCAGCCGAGAACACCGTATTCGCTGCATTTCTGTCTTATCTGTTCAATGGCGGTGATGTCAATCTGATAGCTTGCAGACTCTTCCTCTGCTCCGACAAACGGCTGATTATAATACTCAAACCAAACCTCATTGTTTTCGTTAAGGAAGATTCTCATACTCATTGAGCCGCCGTTCATTCCGCCGCCCGTGGAATAGGAGCAGGATATAACCGTATCGGATAAATCCCGTTCCATTCCGCCTTTATCGGGCACATAAAACTTTGTTTTGTAATACCACACGCCGACCGCTGCGGCAATAACAACAGCACCGACCAGAATCACGGTTATCGCAACTTTCATTCTGTTATTCATCAGTTAGCCTTGGGAGTTCCGCAGCAAGCGCAGAATGCACCGCTGTCATTTGTTGCGTTGCAAGCGGGGCAAACCCAGTTCTGTGCAACGGGAGCCTGTGCAGGCTGCTGTGCATAGGGATTAGGCTGCTGCTGTGCGTAAGGATTCTGCTGTGCGTAAGGATTTGCCTGAGGCTGACCGTAGGGATTCTGCTGTGCATAGGGATTTCCCTGAGGCTGACCGTAAGCGTTTGCGGGAGCATAACCCTGATTCATAGGCATACCGTTATTCATACCCATACCGCCATTCATCATATTGGGCATTGCGCCGCCTCTGCCGGGAGTGAGGGTGTTGATAACTTCCATAGCCATCTGCTGATATTTGTTGTATTCCATTGTGCCCATACCCTCAACACGGAATGTATTGAGCTGAACTCTGAAATCATCAAAATAGGGATTGTTTACCGCAAATTCAAGAATGAAGTTATAGTAGAACTTATATCTGGGAGGATTGTAGCTTACTCTCTGACCGTCTTTGCCCTGAGTATAGATTTCGTCCTTATCCTCATCAATCTTGAGGTTGCAGCTCATAATTGAGGAAAGAGCCATAACGTCAGGATTCTCGTCATCCCAGTTGTTGGGGCTGAGAGATGAAACAACAAAGTTTCCGTTAGCCATATCAACATAAATCTTCTTGCCGTCACCGAAAGTGAGGTTGGGTCTGAATGCATTGAGAGCCTGCTTGTTCTGCTCTCTGTATGCAAGCTGCTGCTTGATTTCGTCGATTGTTGAGCTTCTTCTGTCGCTGAAGAAGGGTGAAAGCTTCTTTGCGCAATCCTTACACATATTGCCGTCTTCAAGCTTTCTGTTGCCGAGAAGTCCTATTTTTTCACCGCAGATGTCACAAAATTTCTTATCAAAAAGTCCCATAATAATTTTCTCCTTTTAAAATAAATATTTATTACAATTTAATTATTTAGCATCGCTTTCGTTGAAGATGTCACCGCATTCGGGGCAGAACTTCGGCGGATTGTGGGGGTCTTCGGGTTTCCAGCCGCATTTGTCGCACTGATAAAGAGGTGCACCTTCGGGCTTTTTGCCGCCGCAGTTGGGGCAGAATTTGCCTTTGTTCACCGCACCGCAGGAACAGGTCCAGCCTTCTTCGGCAGGTTTCTTTGCACCGCATTCCGTGCAGAAGTTGCCGCTTACTGTTGCACCGCAAGCGCATTTCCAACCGTTTGCGGGTGCTGCGGGAGCTGACTGTGCAGGTGCCGCTGCAGCCTGCTGCTGTGCCATCTGCTGTTGCTGCTGAACGCCTGCCTGATACATTGCTGCAGGGTTGAAGTTACCGCCTGCATTCATTGCCATACCCATTCCCATAAAGCCTGTCATTGCGCCTGCAGAGTTGTTGGCGGCTGCTTCCATTGCATTTGCCTGAGCATCTGCCATTCTGCCTGCCATCATAAACGGATTTGAGCCCATTGTTGCGGCATCTTCCATCTGATTGATCTTCTGCATATCTTCGGGAGTGAGAGTAATCGGGTTAAGTGCGATGGATTCAACCGAAATGCCTCTGCGCTGTGTCCATTCAACGGCAAGTGCCTTGTTGAGCGCATCCTTGAGCTCTGTTGTGTGTGCGGGAATCTGTGCGGGGCGGAGTTCAAGCTCTGTGAGCATTGCGAATGCAGGCTGAAGAGCTGAAATGAACTCTGTTTTGAGTTGATTGTCGATTTCTTCTCTTCTGTATTCATCGTCTACGTTACCTGCAATCTTTGTGTAGAAAAGAAGCGGATCTGTGATTCTGTAGGAATAGATACCGTTGCATCTTACCTGAACTGAACGGTACAGACCAAGTCTTTTGTTGGCAACCTCAAACATAAAGGGATTGGGTGTGCCGAACTTGTTATCAAGAATTTCCTTTGTATTGAAATAATAAACTCTCTGGTCTTTGCCTGTGTCGCCGCCGTATGTAAATCTCTTACCGACGGTTTTGAAGGTTTCCTTAATTGTATCGCCGAGCTTGCCTGAGAAGATTGAAGGCTCTGTTGATGAATCATAGGTAAATTCACCGGGCTCTGCACAAACTTCAACAATCTTGCCCTGCTCAACGATAATCATACACTGACCGTCTGCAACTGCAATGCCCGAGCCGTTTGAGATTACGTTGTCACTGCCTTTTGTGTTGGATGAACGTCCGCCAATACGCTTCTGTCCCTTCACCATAAGCACATCATTTTCGAGTGATTCGCAGTAGAAAAATTCCTTCCACTGGTCTGCAAGTACTCCGCCGAGTGCTCCTAATCCTGCTTTAATAAGTCCCATAATAAATTTCTCCTTTCAAGAAATCAGTTTAATATTTTTAAAATTTATTCTCATCCTCTGGGCAATTCGCAATCAACAACATCTGTGATTATGTAGCCGAAAGGACTGTTTGCATCGGGTTCAACGATTACGGCAAGACCGAATTCTTCATGGCCTTCAAATCTGTAATCGTCAATTCTGATTTTTACTGAATATGTTCCGTCGCCGTTATCCTCAACGCCGTAGAATTCGTTGGTGCTGAATCTTTCAAACAGATACGGTGTGACATCATAATCCGAATACTGCTTCATACTGGCTTCAACATTACATTCTTCAGAAATTCCGGGATAATTTCCTTTTAACTCGGGGTACATGGAATCCATATACGATTCAAGTTCCCATGTTGTCAAAGAGATAACATCATAATATGTTTCGCCAACCATTTTTGCGTGGTTGAGCGTTACGGCATAAGCAACGGTATCCCACACAACGGCAGGGTCATTGTTTTCAGCAAAGCCTTCGTAATAAACTTTTGAAGCCGCACGGGCAACGCAAAGCTGATAAAACGCTGACTCCTCAGTTATTTCTTCGGGGACGAATTCTTCGACCGTCATTTCAACAACATTCTTTACGGATTCGCCGTCCATCGACATATAATACTCGGATGTTTTTCCGTCATATTCCGCAACAAGTCTGAAATCGGGAATTGTTTCGGTAACACAGCAATCAAATTCATAAATCTTGTCTTTTTCTGTTGTGATTTCAAGGTATGTGTAGTCACGCTCAAAATCATTGACAATCGGTGACCACATAATGCCTTCAAGCCTTACCTTGACACCGTTTTTGGGTGAAACAAATCTGAAGCCCGTCATACCGTATTCGCTGTCAATGCCTGTATCAAAGGTTTCAATTTTGCCTTTCAGAGCGTGATATTCGTCTGAATCGGAATTATAAAGAGTTATGAGCAGGTTTCCGCTGTCATCCTCTTTATTACCGCCCTTGTCGTTTGCAGAACCGTTACCCTTTGTGTTTGCTTCTTCGGTCTGCTGAACCGACGGAGCTTCGGTTGTTGTTTCGCCGTCACCCTTGTCGCCGCAGGCTGCAAATGAGAGCAGCATAATCAGCGCAAGCAAAACGGCTGTTATTTTTTTCATTGGCATTACCTCCTTATTTATTCGGTTTATAACCTTTTGATGAATAGGGATTTTTGTTTTCTTTGGGCGGATCGGGAATGTTACCGACGTGAACAAGCCACGAAAACACGGCTGTTTTGATTGCAACGCCGATAACCCATACGGCAAGAGCACCGACAAACCACCATATTGATATTTTGAAAATGAAATGAGCCGCAAGCAAAAGCCACGCAGGAATTGTCCATTCAAGGTCGAATACAAGGTTTATCAGCAACGCCGAAATGAATCCGTTGCCCTTTGGTCTGTTCTTCTTCATAATCATTCAACTATAAGTCTGCCGCTGATTTCACGGTCAAGAGCATTGTGAACGGAAAGATACTCATCAAGTATTTCTCTGCAGGAGGTTGAAACCATTCTCGGCTTGCCGTTCTTTGCAACCTCATCATAAGGAACGGAGAAAAAGTTTTCAAGATTCTTGAAATGGTAATGCTGAAGACCGATTTTATAAACCTTTTCATCATCAAGCGGCTCACCGTTGAGCACAAACTTTTTGAATTCGTGAGTGTTGCGGTCATAGACAACTCTTGTTCCCTTTGAGAACTGATAGAATTCGCAATGCGAGCCGCCCCACACCTCGTCACGAAGCATAAACTTTATCATCCGTTTAAGCTGTTCGCCCGTCACACGGAGCATATATGCAGGGTCATCGTAAGGGAAGCATTCCGCAAGGTCCTGATAAAGAACAATGGGACCGAGTTCTGTTGTGCGGACACTTCCCGAGCCGAGAAGCATAAGGTCAAGACCAAGACTGTCACGCATAATATCTGCAAACAGACCGCCGAGCTCGGTTTCACGGTAGCGTGACGGATGAGTGAGCTGTCTTTTGAATCTCGTTACCATACGTCCGTATTTCATATCCGTTTTATTTTTGTAAAACTTGATTATATCTTCAAGCTTTTCATCTCTCGGGCAGTTGTCGGCATTGATGGGAAGACTCTTCCACGTGTAGCTGTCAATACAGTTGTTATCGGTATCAACCATAATATCGAATCTGCCTATCTGGTCTGTGCCCGTACCTGCCTGAACGATAACAATATCATTGACAACCGCAGGCTCTTCAATAAATGTATGCGAATGACCGCCTACGATAACATCAACACCCCACGCAGGGTCAAGCTGTTCGGCAAGCTTTTTATCCTCTTCAAATCCGATATGAGTGAGAAGAACGGTAAAGTCAATATCAATCGCATTGTAAGTGTTGCAGATTCTTCCGACTGCCTGTGCAGCTTCCTCGATATCAACGAAAGTTCCCACAAGACCGTCGTTCTTTGTCTGCGAAAGAACGTCTTCGGTGAGGATGCCGATGAATAGAACTTTCATTCCGTCAATTTCGATTATATGGTGAGGTTTGAAAAGTCTTGCACCGTTGGTTTTGATATGTAAATTTGCATTGATAATCGGGAACTTTGCACATTTTTCGATAAACAGAAGATGTGAAACGCCGTAATCCGTTTCGTGGTTACCGACGGTAACAACGTCGGGCGAGAGCATATTCATAATTTCGATTGTTGAAACGCCCTGATATTCGGAATCAATAACCGAGCCTCTGAACATATCGCCAGCAATGCAGTAGATCGCGTTCTTCTCTTCATTTCTGACCTTGTTGACATATCCCGAAAGCATTGAAACGCCGCCGACAAGCTTTGAATCAATCTCTTCGGCAAGGAAGTCGCCGTGCAAATCGTTGGAATGTAAAATAGTAAGTTTTTTAAGATTAGGCATAAAATCCCCCATTTAGATTATTATTCATCCTAATTTTAACAAATAAAAATAAATCGCACATTGTACTTTAGTGCAGAAATGAAACTTTTTTTAAAAATATTTTATATTTTTATATAAAAAAGACGGCAGATTGCTCTGCCGCCAGATTTGTTTGTGTAGGGCGGGATGCCTTCATCCCGCCGTTGAATGAATGCTGATGTTTGCGGCGGCTTGTGGGCAAGCCGCCCTACGTTTTAAAGATAAATCAATCAATGATTCATACCGCAAGCGCAGACTTTGTTCTGTCCGAAAAGCTTCTGGAAGAAGAGAACAATCTTGAAGAAGAAGCCTGCGATGCCGCCCTTGTGGCAGTTGCAACCGCAGTTTTCTGCACGGTTATATTCGCAAAGATCACAGGTTGCATCGTTGCCGTCTGCGTAGGAATGCTTGCATTCTGTAATTTCAACCTCATCGGAAACTTCAAATCTTCGACCGTCAAAGGTAACAACACAAATATATGTGCCTACTTCTTCTGCATCAAGTTCTGCATCGGTATTACCCTTTGTCATTTCAGGCATTTCAGCTTTGAGGTGAGGCTCCTGTTCATAATAGCCCCATGTGTAGTAAACACAGGCGTGGTCAGCAGTGATTTCAACGGTATCGTTTGCATCAACATCTTCCCAGTATTCATCACAATCTCCGCACTCACACCAGATACCAAACCCAACAGCATCAATGTCTGCTGTCATTTTAATGGTCTGATCTTCCAGAAGAATAACTTTGAAGAAATTATATTCTTTATAGGACCCCTCATCATAACCGGTATAAACACCGGTCCAACCGCTTTCTGAATCATAAGTTGCAAAATTGCCGGCATATTGATAATCATCACGCGGAGTTGCATATTCGTCAGTCAATTCAGCGAGAGAATCACCAATCTTACACCACTGATATTCAGCATCTGCACCTTCTGTAACCTCAACGTAGGGTTCGTCTGCTGTGGGCTGATGAGTGATTTCACCGAAGACTGATACGGTAATATCGAATTCAGCTTCTATTCCATCATATTCTTCCATTTCAAACAAATAGTCGGCACCTGCTTCCGCCTCAAAAATGCAGTAGAAATCATAGGTATCGGCGTAATCGCTGTCGTCATTGGATGCGATATTATTGTCGTTTTCGTCATAAATATCCACCTTCGGGTCAACATAGTTTTCACCGCTGTCGGAATAAACAACGTATGTGCCGTCTTCATCGGGTGTGAATTTGCACGATGCGTAACCTTCTGCAGGTATGGTTACGGTTATTGTTTCGCCGAGTGAGATTGTGTAGTCAGCCGCAAAAGCTGTCATCGGAATTGCGGCAGCAATCATAACGATTGCCATAACAGCCGCTAAAATCTTGCTTGTTTTCTTCATAAAAAACTCTCCTTTATATTTTTTATATCTGCAAGGATATATCTTAACATCATAATTCTATCACCTTTTTTCGGTTTGCACATTGTACTTTAGTGCAGAAATGGAAGTTTTTTTAAAAATTTTTTTATTTTTATATATAAAAAGACGGCAGATTGCTCTGCCGCCTTGGGTTGCTCCCTCAGTCACTTCGTGACAGCTCCCTCACGAGGGAGCCTTTTAAGGTTTATTCGTGAATCTTTGTAAGACCGAACAGGCCCTTGAAAAAGCCGATAATCTTCTGGAAGAAGCCTGCGTTTGATTTGACAGTTGTCTGGTCAACAACCTCGTTGCCGTACATATCGGTCATATATGTGCCGTCTTCGAGCTTAACTTTAGCCGAGAAGGTTGTATCACCGCTTGAATTTGAAATTGCTTTCAGATTGCCATCTGCATCAACGCTCCAGTTGAAGCAGCTGTTATCTGCCGTCCATTCAACGGTTGCACCTTCGGGAATATTTGCAAAATTCGGACGGATAAGAACGCCGTCCTTGCAGTTGATGCTCTTTGTTTTGGGCTCTCTGATAACAGAAAGCTTATCAAGTTTTTCAGTCTTGACGTCGCCGCAATCGGTGCACTTATAGGTGATTTCGCCTTCAGCTTCGGTTGTGGGTGCTACGTAGGAATCCTCGATGTGGTTATGACCCTTTGCGGGTGAAACTTCCTTATAGCTTGCACTGCAGGTATTGCACTTATATGTTGCCTCGCCGCTCGAAGTACAGGTTGCCGTGTCGGAAACAAGGCCGTAGATATGACCTGTTGCAGGTGAATTGACAGTATATGTTTCACTGCAGGACTTACATTTGAAGGTCTGCACACCGTCTTTTGTGCAGGTTGAGGTGTCGCTTTTCAGCACATAGTTATGTTCACCGGTAGCGGGTAAGATTACTTTTTTGTTAACGCAGGCAATGCGGTTTCCGTGAGGGTCAATTTTGCCGCTGTTGCTGCAACGGTACCATTCAACACCGTCTGATTTGCAGGTCGGTTCGGTTCTTGACGCAAGCACCCATGTATGGTTACCCGTTTCACCAAAATAGTTACCGCATCCTTCGCAAACGTAACCCATTGCACAGTTATACGTTGTGTTTGCAGTTGTGCTGCCCATTCCGTCAGCAGGAGAAACAGTATGTGCACCGTATTCCAACTTGTGGTCGTTGGGGCAGGCATAGTCGAGTCCGTGAGTATCGCAAGGCCACCAATGGTGAGTTTCGTTTCCTTCCATATCCATTGCATTGCCGTAGTCGCAGTTGTTATCAAGACCGCAGGCGGTGCAAATATTATTTGAATTAAAGGTGTGCTTGCCTTTGTTAAAGGTTTTGTCGCATCTCCAGCAATACTTCCAGTGGTTGGTGTTGTTATATGACCACTGATACTCTCCCTCGTACTCTTCGTAAGTGTGTCCGAGAGCACCTGCACTTGTTGTTTTTGTATCACCGCACTTTGTGCAGATTTCTGTGATTGTGCCGCCGCTTGTGCAGGTTGCGGTTGTTTGGCTTACATAGTAATCGTGTGTTTCACAAGGGTTGATTGCAGTGATAATAACGGTGTAAGGTAAAAGTCCGCAGAATTTACCGTCTTTATCTTCGAGAACAAAAGTGATCCAATATGTATATGTGCCGGGAGTTTTGCAATAATCGAAAAGATTAATTTCTACTTCATTACCTTCTTTTTCAAGGAGCAGCTTATCTGAGGAATCACGCAACGTTCCGCGAAGATGTAAATCATATCCCTTATCGATAAGATACTGCGGAAGCATGCTATCACTATATGTAATATAATCGTTTTCACCTATAATATATCTCTTGGAAGTACTGTTTTTGCCTTCATCGAAAGCGGGGTCTGATTCTTGGAAAACGGGGGTAACAATGTCGATACGGTCATCCTCGTTATAGGATTCAAGATAATCGGCATCGGGGAAGAAAAGGAGCTTTCCGTCCTTCACAAGAATGGATTCGTTTTTGTTCCATGCACTTGCAGGAATTTCGAATGATGATATATACCAATCCTCACACGCGTTTTCATCAATAATATCACTGGTATTTCGGTATTTAGAATGTGTTTTAACATCAAAGCTGCCGTTTATAATTCTTATTTTTGAATTATTTTCCGGATCAAGCATATGTCCGATTCCTTCGTTTATGAAGTCACCGCCATTAATCAGAATGTTACCGCTAAGAATATAACAATCTTTATAAGTGTATTGATAATAGCCAAATGTATGACCGATAAATTCGCCTGAATTAATGACAGCCTCACCGCTGCCTTCGGTCTTTGCAATATATCCGTTTGCAATCTGATAAGCATTACAAGCTTTGTCCGAAAGGTACTGCTCTTTAGCACCGCCGGCGTCAAATTTACCGCCATTAACTGTAAGCTTACCCTCTACCTTAAACATATTTCTTTCGGCAATATGAGTGTAAATCGCATGATCAATTATGAATCCGATGCTGACGTTGGGTCCGATAAAATGTGCATCATATTTCACTTCACCTTTGCCTACGCTGTCGCCAACAAAAAACGCTGCGCCTGCAGGCACCGTGAAAAGAGTTCTGGCTGATTTAAGTGTCCTGTCTGTATCGCTTGATACGTCGGAACGGTCACGAACGTTGAGCTTGTGGCCGTTGAGGTCGAGAGCTTTATTGCCGCCTATTGTAATCTGTGCGGCTTCGCCGCCTGCCGAATCACCGAGAGGGATTTCTTTATTGATATTGTTTGCAAGGCTTATCACAAGGTCATCTTTTGATTCAAGAGCAGTTTTAAGCTCATCGAATGTTGATACTTCAGTTGGTTTATTAAAGTAATAAGTAAGTGTGTAACATTCATCTTCACGGCTTAATTCTTCCTTTACTTTAGCCGGCCAGTATTTTTTGCCGTCGGCTGTTATAAGTTCAAACTTGCTACTGTTGAACACATGAGCACTTACATAAAACTGTAAACGATATTGCTCAATACGCATAATAGGATCATCACGCCTACGCTGAGCAATATAATCTCCGGCCGCAGAATCATAATAACTCCACTCTATGCGGGTCATAAACACACCTGTATCCTCTGAATAAATGGAAGGTATTTCTTCACCGGGGAAAATAACACCGTCTGCATAAAGCGTCGAACTCGACGAAGCCGCCGATGACGAAAACGGCACTATGCCCAAAAGCATAATCAGGCATAGAAGCATTGCCAATGTTTTTTTGAAAATCTTCATAGAAAATTTTCTCCTTTCGTATTGTTTTATAATGGGTATACTTTTGTCAGTATACATTCTTACATCGTAATTCTATCACCTTTTTTCGGTTTGCGCATTGTACTTTAGTGCAGAAATGGAAATTTTTTTAAGATTTTTATAAAAAAAGACGGCAGATTGCTCTGCCGTCAAATTTGTTTGTGTAGGGCGGGATGCCTTCATCCCGCCGTTGAATGAATGCTGATGTTTGCGGCGGCTTGTGGGTAAGCCGCCCTACATATCTGAACATTTTATTCTGTTTTATGGTCATTGATGACAAGACCGCTTTCACGCACTCTTACCGCAAGCTCGGTGCGGTTACGGAAGCCCGTTTTATCACGCATATTCTGAATGTGTGCTTTCACGGTACGCACGGACATACCGAGCTTTTCGGCTATATCCGCATCGGCTTCGCCGTCAACAACCTCACGAAGAACAAGAAGCTCTTTTTCCGTGAAATCAACGTTGAGTGCTTCTCCGAGTCTGAGTGAGGGTGTTGTGTCGGGATAAACGGAATCACCCGCCATTGTTCTGTTCATAACCTCAATGATTTCCTCTGCCGATGCACTTTTATACCAGAAGCTTTCAACTCCCGCTTTTCTTGCCCTTTCAATGAAGCTGAATTCGGGCTGACTCGTAACAATGATTATTTTGATATGCGGACAGCTCTTTTTGATTTTTGCCGCCGCGTCAAGTCCGTTTGCATCCATTGCCGTACATACATCCATAAGGATAAGGTCAATGGGGTTTCTGCGGCAGTAAAGCTCTGCCATTGCCGCACTTTCGATAGATTGCGAAAGCTTATATTCTTCGCTGTCGTTTATGTATATTTCAAGCAATTTGCGAGCCATAGGGTCATCTTCAACAATAAGAACGTTAATCAAAATAATTTCACCTCTTTCGGCATCTGAACAGTCATTACAAACTGCGGTACAGACTGAATTTCCATATTTCCGCCCAGACGTTCAATTTTACTGCGGAGCGAACCGAGACCGCCGCCCTCGTGTATTTCAGTTGTCGGCTGATTTCCGTCATTGGTATATCTGGCATTATAGCCATCCTCTGTTTCATAAAACTCAACGAACAGAGTTTTGGCATCTGCGTGGATAACGGCGTTTGTCAGCGCTTCCGTTGCGGCGGAAGTCAGTATACTGCCGATTGCATCGTTCATCGGGAATTCACCGCTGATTTCAACGGTAACACCTGCGGATTCGGCAATATCAATGAGTGTGTTAAGCAGACCGCTGTTCTGCGCAGGTTCAGCTTCTGTGCGGAGAACGGCAATGTTTCTGTTCCATGTACTGATAATCGGCTGAAAATCGGCTTCGGGTTGGCTCAGGCTGTGACGGGTTGCGAGAAGTGCCTGACCGAGTTCGCTGTGAATACGGATTTTTGTTTCAAGGCGTTCTCTTGCCCTTGTTGTTTCGTCAACGGTTTCACCGTAATGCCTGAGTCTTGCGTTCATTTCTTCAAGCTCTTCGTTGTTCATACGAAGTCTGTTTGTAAGCTTGTGAAGGCTTGTTGTGTCGGTTGCGGTAATCTGGAAAACATTTTCAACCTTTTCACGTTTAAAAGTATAGACTGTTCCGTCAGACAGACGGTATTCGGGTTGTTTGCTGTCGGAAATACGATAAACATCGGGAAGAACATCACCGTTTACAAGTGCCTTCCAGAATCTGTTGGCATTCTGAATTTCTTCGCCTGTCAGAATATATCCGAGTTCGTTCATTTTGTGGTTTACAAGCTGAACGGTACCATTGGCTTTTGAAAAACAAAGACCTGTCGGAAGATGGTCGAAGCTTTCTTTTATGGAAAGCGACGAAACGCTGTTTTTGCGGTAACGGATTTCTCCGACACCTAGAAAAACAAGAAAAGCAAAATTTGCCAAAATATAAATCAGAGAATATTCCGCATTTTCAAGAAGCACTATGCTCGGATAAGGAATATCACGGTTGAAAATAAATGCGTTGAGTCCCGTTGTAAGAACAACGAGCAGAGCAAAGCCTGCAAGATTGAAAGCAGCGGTAAACACCTTTGTCAGAGGCTTATAATCACGAAAAAAAAGATTCGGAACACAGCAAATATTTATTACGGCTTCAAGGAACAAAACTGACATAAATAACGCCTGAATAAAAGTTCCCGTTTCAAGAAGGTTAATCATCCGATGCACCTCCTTCGGAAAGGATAACATAAACCGCAATGTCGTTTTCATCAACGTCGCAGGTAATACTTCCGTCGGCTAAAGAAAGTGTGTTCAGTGCAGAAGTATCGGCACCGTCATTCAGACCTATCTGGAGATTAAGTTTAATAACGGAGTTTTCGCATTTAAGCGATACCATAAGTGCATTGACATCATCAACAAATGCTTCAACCGTTTTTTCAAACAAGTCATAAACAGCAACCGCATTTTCAACATACAGACTACCCGAGCACTTGCTTTTTAATGATGAATGAACGCCGAGCAAGCGGATATTGTCAAGCGATTCACGAAGACAGAATTCAAGCTCTGATGATGAAATAATCTTGTTTTCCTCGCCGAGTAAAAGCAGGTTGCTTCTTCGTTTTATGTAAGCACTTATAACACAGATTTTCGCCAGCGCATTGTGAGCCTCTTCGGGATTTTGTTTTGCCTGAACGAGCAATTCTTCCGCTTTTATAAGCTGTGATGAAACGTCACGGGCGATACGGTCATAGAGTCTGTTCTTTTCCTCAAAACGGGCTTTCTGCTCGTTCATATCAATTTCCGCTTTCAGCAGAAAGTTGTTTTCGCTGAGCCTTTCACGGGTTTCTTCAAGACTCTTCATCAGCTTTTTGATTTCTTTTATATCGTTCTGCCAGAATACGTATCCACCCGAAACAGGCTTGCCGTGAAGCATTGTTTTGCCGAGCTCAACAGGTCTGTCCAATGCGTTTCGCATCATGTCATCGGGCAAATCATCGGCATAGGAAGAGATATACATAGTATGATAATTCTTATCAACCACCTGCGCCGCAACCGTTGAAATTTCAAAGAATTCTGTGTAACCCGAATTTGAACGGATGAGACCGCTCTGAATTGCACTTTCAAGGAGAAGAGTAATCATAAGGCAGTCAACAGCAGTAAGATCGGCGTTGATAAGACCAAGAGCATAAAGCACCCAGAAAATAACGGAGCACGCCATAATGATAAGAGGCAATTTCTGGAATGTTTTACTGCCGGGCACACGGCTTTTGATAACAAGAGAAATAACAAAATAAAAGCCGAGAATAATGAACCATGCAGCAACTATATAAAAACCGAAACCGTATTCATATTGTTCGTTGAAATAATAAATTCCGTTCGGGAATTCAAACACGAGATTATGAAAATCGTTTGTGAAAACAAAAATAATGAGTGCGAATGCAGGGATATAAAGAAGATTGAGCAACCACGGCATTTTGTATGTTTCGGGCTTTCCGATATAGGTTGTGATAAACACACCGAGAAGCGGAATGAGAATCATCGGAATATAAAAAGCATACCACAGGTATCGGCACAAATCAGAAAATTCAGAAATAAAAAACCATTTCGTTGTTCTCTCTGCAAGCCAGAATGACATAAGCATACCGACGGAAATCAGATAGCTTCGGATTCTTTTATCAAGAATTCTGCGTCGCACGGAAATAACCCAGCCGAATGATAATGCAACAAAAATCATATGAGGAAGAATCGTGAATGCATTTCCCGAAAATGAGTTGGTAAGCGGAAAGTTGATACCGTTATAGAGTATGCCAGCCATTGCAAGAACCAATGCGCAGACAAGGTAAATCAGAGTTTTTTTCTGTGTCCTTATCATATTCCGCCTCCTCTCATAACCGGATATTTTCAATATAACATAAAAGCATAAAAAAATCTATAATTTGATACTATCATTATGCAAAATCTTTTTGACCGACTGTTGGGTATAAAACAATAAATATCTAAAACCTATTTATCTCCTCGTACAAACTATATTTACATATCAGTTTTTACAATTACTATAAAATTATAACGCTTTAAAGGTTTGGTTTCAACCATTTCAATAAAATATACACAGGATTCTAAATTTATATCAAAACATTATAATATAAACATTCACAAAAAAATTTCATTCTTACATACTTTAAACGAGAGATTGACATAAGATTTGACGCTGTGTCTTAGAATGAAAATTAATACATATTACGACTTTTACAGATAAAGAAGTTTCTCAAAAATCTAATTGTAATGGGAGAAAATATATGGTAAGTTCAAAAGTGTTCTATACTGCAGATGATGTTGCGGAACTTTTAACTATATCACGTCCGACTGCATATCGCATTATAAGAAAGCTTAACGATGAATTGGCCGAAAAAGGATTCATCATTATCAGCGGTAGAGTTCCCAAAAAGTATTTTGACGAAAAATTCTACTGTTAGCAGCCCAATTCCACTCTATTCTTTCGAGCGTACTAAAAGCGTACTAAATTTTTTGATACTCAAAATTTTGAGAGAGAATATGTGATAATATTGATAATAAAGATATCAAAAATAACACAAAAATCGCATTGATATACGCCCGGGAATGGAGCCGTAATAATAGAGTATCGTTTCAATGTTATCATCTGTATCAAGTGACAATTCGTATGTGTTTCTCTCAAGATATATTTCAAGAATCAAACTTCCGTCCGGTTGGATTATTCCCTCGGTAATACTTTTACCAAGGTCTAACGAAAAACCTTCCTTAACATAATTATCAAGGTTAACAACAGCTTGGCAGTCTGTTTCACCAACAAAAATTTGAGTATATGAAGGATCAACGGGATAACAACCGACAGAATCCATTTCATAAACAATAACTGTGTAAGGCGTATCCGTTTCGGGAATATAGCAAGCCGTGAAAGTTATGTTTTCAGCAGGCATTATATAATCCGAACCTGCAGCATAGATGAGACCGTCCGGTCCCACCCAGCCATCAAATGTGTAACCCGTTTTCTCGGGAACTTCGGGATGAATGAAGGTTTCATCAAAGTAATATTCGGCATCTTTGATACTTTCTCCGTCAACAATCCATGTTGCGGTATAACAGTTCACTTCCCAGTAACCGCGAAAAACAAGGTCACTGACAGGCATCGTCATACCAGACTCAAAAAATCCACCCTCAGCTTCATTCCACCAGCCCGCAAAAGTATAACCCTCTCTTGCGAGATCGGGAGTTTCGTAAACTGCAAACGAAATATCGCTGCCATATTCTGCATAATACTCAGCAACTATATTTCCGAAACCATCATCAAAACTGATTCTATATTGATTAACAACCCATTCCGCACGGAGAGTAATATCACAGGCAGGCATAATCAAGGGTATAATCACTTCTTCGCCTGTTTCATCATTTATCCAGCCCGCGAAAGTATAGCCCTCTTTTACGGGATATTCGGAAAAATAAACCTCTGAGCCGTATTCGTAGATTTCTTCACGCTCCTGTTCTCCATCCGAGAAATATCCACCGTCAAGATTGTAATGAACGGTATATTCGCAAATGCTGAAAACAGCCGTGATACAAATTTCTTCTGCAGGCATAACATAAGGAAACACCACATAATTTCCGTCACCGTCAACCCATCCGTCAAAAACATATCCTTCTCTGCAGGGTGTTTCGGGCTCGGGTATTTCATCACCGTAATAATATTCCTCGCTGATGGTATTGAAGCTGTCATCAAAAGTTACATCATACATATTTCTGTCATAAAAAACTTTGAGAACAAGAGATCCGTCAGCAAAAATCGCACCGTTAAGAACGCTGTTTTCCGTATTGATTGTGAATCCTTCCCGTTCAGGCGGAATATATTCTACCTCCGAATCTGAAATTCCGATATTAGTAACAACTTCTGTAAGTTCATATTCGCCATATATGTTCATCGTAAAGGTTTCAACGCTATAGATTGTATCATCACAAGGAATATACACCGCATAAAGTGTGATATCACACGCAGGCATTTTCATGCTTCCGATATCAACAATAATATCGGAGCCTTCTTCTTGCGTCCAGCCGCAAAAAACATAGCCGGTTTTTATCGGATACTCGGGAGCCTGAACACTTGCACCGTAAGCGTATTCTTGAGTTTCGTGAAGTTCTCCCTCGGAATACCATTCAACAACATAAACATCATGTTCCCAGACGGCTACTAAATAAAGGTCGTTTGCAGGCATACAGCTTGGAAGATCGCCGTATATTTCTCCGCTTTCAATATCCATCCAGCCAGCAAAGTTATAGCCGATTTTAGTGGGATAAGGTTCATTAATAAAATCATATATAGATTCACCATAGGGTATCGTGTATTCCACTGAATTCGTGTTACCATCATAAAACTCGCCGCCGTTTGCATCGAGAATAAGATTGAAATCTCCTCTCACCCAACGGGCATAAACTTCCATTCCGCTGCGGGGCAAGTTTAAAATTACATTTTCTCCGCTTTCATCAAACCAACCCTCAAATATATATCCGTCTTTTCTCGAAATCGAAATATCGGGCTCAAATACCCCGCCGTTATACGGAATATCCCAAGCTTGTTCTTCAGAACCGTCATCAAAAGTACCGCCGTTCGCATAAAAAACCACAGGAACCGTAATATCCTCGTTGACAGTAACATCCGAAAATTCGAAAATTGTCGAAACTTCAACATCAGAAAAAGTTAAGCATGACTCTAAAGGATTTTCAGTATCGGTTACAACGGGAACATCAACAATTCCCTTTGGTGTATCAGGAGAACAGACTGCACCTTTATGAACCTCAAGCGAACCTATTACATCTGTATTTCCGGTTGCAACCATATCGAATTCAAAAAGCCATTCATCGGCATCATACTGAATATAATCAAGCATGCTTTCAAACAGAAGAGTGACCATATAAGCTTCATGAGAGCAGACATAATCCGCATCAATATAGCTTTCGGTAACCATATACTGAAGACGGGCGTTTTGCGGATCCGTTTTGATTGCAATCGCTTCGCTCACAGAACCCGTCGGCATATCGGTATATAGTGAATTAACATTCAAATTAAACTGTGTGTTATAGCTGTTACTGTCATTGAAAACATTGGGGTCAAAGAAAACAGAAACGACGAATTTGTTGAAAAATAATTAGTTCCGACATAAACGCGGAACTTAACATTTTCACCCGGTAAAACAGTTTGCGTTTCTGCAAGTTCACCGTTTTCATCTGTGTAGAAACATTTGGTTTTGATTGTAAGCTCATAGGATTCATCGGTCTGCGCAGATGCGATTTCGGCAAAGATCGGAAAACCTGCAGCCACCGTACCTAACATCATAACAAACGCAAGGAAAAACGAAAGAATTTTTTTAAAATTTAGCTTCATTTTTTATTGCCTCCTTAGCTTTCAGTTGAATAATTCTGTTTTGCAAATTTATATTGCTGTTGTAAAATGTTTACATTATTAAGACGAAAAATCTGCATAGTTGGTCTGTAAAAAAACTCAAAAAAATTTTTTAGATTCAACTTATTCTTTTCAAATAAGTTGAAATGTTTATTAAAAATTCAAGATTATTTGGATTATCAATTAAATATAATTTTCGCATTTTGACACCAAAGAAAAACTGATATAAAAGTTCAGTGAACATTTACTTACCGTTGTAATAAAATATTTTTTGTCATTTTTTAGGAAAGTTTTTGAGTTTTCACTCCCACTCAAAAAAGAAGAAAACCAAACATAAATCAAAACCCCCGGGCCCAGCCGGGAGTTTTGAATATTTTAAAGAAATTGAAAATTAAAAATAAAGCAATAATCCGAACCGATTCTGATAAAAGAAAAGGTTCGGATTATCATGCATTGGCGCCTCAAACAGGACTCGAACCTGTGACACCGCGGTTAACAGCCGCGTGCTCTACCGACTGAGCTATTAAGGCATATACGGTTTTTATGGGAGAAAACATAGGGCGGTGTCTGTGACACCATCGGTCAGAAACATTGT
>JAZQGF010000016.1:0-51621 GCA_045539875.1 Acutalibacteraceae bacterium | reverse complement strand
CTTTTGCTCAGCGGAATAGTAAGTCTGCTGGGAGATTCGGAAAAGATTACATTGGTTGCGGTTGCAGTATTAATTGTTGGATTAATAATCGGATTTATCTGCATTTTTTGCGTGCAGAAAAAATATAATAACGGTGTTTTCTGATTGACAATTTCCAATTTGTCAAATTACACTCACAAAAATACTGAACCACCTCTTATCGGTGCTTTCTGCATCGATTGAGGTGGTTTTGTATGTTCGGCTCTTTCCTCTGCCGATTGATTGGAATTTAAACTGCAAAAGGGACCATTTCACTTCCAATGTAGGTGTTGAAGAACTGGCACATTTTGAGATGATAGGTGCTATTGTTCATCAGCTGACAAGAAATCTTTCGGAGGAGGAAATCAGAAAAGCAGGTTTTGATGCTTACTTTGTTAACCACACAACAGGCGTTTATCCCTCATCTGCTGCAGGCGTGCCGTTTACAGCGGCATATATTCAAAGCAAAGGCGATGTCATTACGGATATGACGGAAAACCTTGCCGCAGAACAAAAAGCACGAACTACCTATGACAACATTCTCCGACTTATCGATGACCCCGATGTCAGAGAACCGATTAAATTTCTTCGTGCGAGGGAAATCGTGCATTTTCAGCGTTTCGGCGAAGGCCTCAGGCTTGCAACCGACAAGCTCAACGAGAAGAACTTCTATGCATTCAATCCGTCATTTGATAAACACTGCAACAAATAACATTAAAGCCCACAGAAAAAACTGTGGGCTTTAAGTTTGACGAAAAACTTTTGTTTGGAAAGCCGGGATTGTTGAAAAATGAAGTGATTGGATCTTTTATATGTTGTATACATATTAACTTTGAAAAGGCATATTATCCAATTATATATAGCTGTAAATTGAACAAATTTTTAAGTTGTTTTTTGTTATAATTATGATATAATTTTATCAATACAAACAGATTTGAAGGTGATAAAATGAACTTTGATTTAAACAAATTCAGCAAGAATTTAATATGTGAAAACGAATGCACAGACGCTAAAATCGATGCCGTTATCAACGGCAATACACTTGATTTATACATAATCGCTTCTGACAGCAGACCAAAATTCATTGAGCTTGAATGGAAATTTGAAAGCAACGAAAATATTTTTGTGCTTGGTGATGCATGGGAGAGAAGCTATGCCGACCTCGAATTCAGAAAGCTTACGGATAACGACAGATTTATGCCGTGGTATTTTATTGCAACGGATAAATCAAACTGTTTCTGTTTCGGTGTAAAGACTCAGCCCAATGCTTTTGTCAGCTTCCGTTATACTTCTGACGGAATAAAAGCACTTGTTGATTGCAGAAACGGTGGATGCGGTGTTGAATTAAACGGCAGAAGACTTCACCTGGCAACATTTGTTTATAAAAACTATGACTCTGCCGATGTCTATACATGCCTTCACGATTACTGCAAAGTTCTTTGCGACAATCCGATTCTGCCCGAAGAAAGAATTTACGGCGGTAACAACTGGTATTATGCTTACGGCAAAAGCAGCTATGAAGAAATAATATCCGATACAAAGCTTCAGGTTGAGCTTGCAAAGGGTATTGAAAATAAGCCGTTTGAGGTTATTGATGACTGTTGGCAGATTTACTCTTGCGAAGGACCGTGGATAGCAAACGAAAAATTCGGTAATATGAAAAAGCTTGCCGATGAAATCAGAGAAATCGGAGCAAGACCCGGCATATGGGTAAGACTTCTTCACAACAGAGATTCTGCAATCACTGATGACATGCGTATTTTCAGAAGCGGAAAAAGACAATATCTTGACCCGACGCACCCTGATGTTCAGGCATATATCAGGGCGGATATCGAAAGAATAAAAGGCTGGGGCTACGAGCTTCTCAAGCACGATTTCACAACCGTCGATTTGTTCGGAGACTGGGGAAGTGACCTTGACTCGACAATCACCAAAATCGACGGCTGGAGTTTTTATGACAGAACGAAAACCAACGCCGAAATTGTGCTTGACCTTTACAGACTCATAAAAGATGCCGCTGGTGATATGTATATCATAGGTTGCAACACTGTTTCACACCTTTGTGCAGGTCTTGTTGAGATTAACCGCACGGGCAATGACACAAGTGGCAGGGAATGGGAAGCAACAAAGAAAAACGGCGTCAACACCCTCGCATTCCGCCTTGCTCAGAACGAAGCTTTTTATATGTGTGATGCGGACTGTGTGGGCATTCTTGACGATAACATTCCGTGGGAGAAAAACGGACAATGGCTTCATCTTCTCTCTTACAGCAACACCCCGCTTTTTGTATCCTGCAACAAGAGCATTACCGAAGAACAAAAATCAGACCTTGCAGAAGCATATAGTGTATTCCAAATCAACCACGCAGTAAAACCCGTTGATATTTTCGAAAACAAAACACCGTCAAAATGGGAAATTGACGGTGAAACGGTTAAATATATCTGGTAAGATTTGAATCGAGAGAGGCAAATATGAAATAAACAAACTGATTGCGGTAAAAGATAGAGGAGATGATATGGACGCTTTTGGCAATCGTCGTATAAACAATCATAACCTCTGACATGGTCGGAGGTTATGATTGTTTTTTCAATCCGTATATAAAATCGTAGGAATCAACAGCCATTACTGGGTTATCACTTCACAATATTTACCGATGTTGAACATCAGTTGCGGATTAGTCAGTCTTTTACCGCAGGCGGTAATATTTTCAAGCTCAACCTGCACAGTGTTTGTATCGCTGTCTGTGCCTGCTATTTTTGGCTTCATATATGAGGTATAGGAAATATTCCGGAAAACAATGTTTTTAATTTCGAAATTCTCCGCATCTTCGTCGTAAATCTTTACAAGAATCGGTCTGCCCTCATCACGGAAGATTTCTATATTCTCAAAAAGAATGCCGTCAATGCTGCCCTCGGTTTGTTCCGCAACGACAACGAGCGAGCCGATTCTGTCATTATCCCAAATACCATCACGGTAGACAACCGCACAGTCACGGAATGTAACATCGGAAATCTTTTTGTTGACTTCACCGGTTATGCCGAAGCATCTTGCATAACCACCCCATGCGATGCAGTTTGAGAAAATAATGTTTTTGCTGTCCATTATGCCGCCGAGTGCTTTTACCTCAAAGGTGTCATCCGCTACTCTTGCAAAGCAGTTGTTTACGGTTACATCGTGGCTGTTGCAGATTGCAAATCCGTCACAGTTGCCACGGTTTCCTATGATATCAACCTGCTCAATATTGACATCGGTGCAGCAGTAAGAAATGAAAGACCATTCGGGTGAATTGATAATCTTGATACCGCTTACATTGATATTGTTGCAGTTGGTGAAAACCACACCACGGCGTTCACGACGGTCAAGGTGTGTGAGGTCTATTACGCCTCTGCCTGTAAGGGTAAAATTATTACAGTTAAAGAAATTCAGGAACGGATATCTTGTAAGTCCGATGGCGTTGTGTCCGGGTGCACTTGGTTCAAAGTATTTGTTTTCATCCTCTGCGCAGTCGATATCGTAAAGGTGATTGGCGATAACATAAGCGCCTTCTCTCAGGTAGATTACCTGATTGTTCTGTGCAACGAAATTTACATAGTCATATTTATATACACCTTTATCAAGAACAATTACATTGTCTTCGCCGTATTCCGCGATGTATTCTGCGATTTCCGCGTTCTCATCAATCTTCTCACGCACAATAAGAGTGTAGCCGTAATATTGATTTGCTCCGTTGAAAAGGAAGGTATAAATACCCGTTTTGCTTATTGATGCAGTTACCTTGTTATCTGCACAATGGGCTTTTACACCATGAGAAGCAGGTAGAACAATTGCGTTTTCAAGTGTCACATCGGCACCTGTTAATTCAATGTTGAATGAAAAATCGGTGTTGGGTTCAACATAGATTTCAGAAAAAGAATGAAGCGTTCCCGTGTCATCCGCTCGGATAAAAACAACCGAAGCGTAAACGGGAATTTCTTTATCGCTGACTTTTGCCGTGTAATACGGAGAGATTGTAATTCCATTTATATCGTCATATCCGCCGGACTGAACATATTCGGGCAATTCAGCCGATGCACGGCTCACAAGTTCCTGCTCCGTAAGCCCTGCTTCTTCAAGGGTTATGATTGCTTCATCAGGATATTGAAGACAGGAAAAATCAAAATTCTCACTCTCGGGATAAACGGTAGCGGGGAAAAGCAGGTTTGAACAAAAGATTGAAACTGTAGTGAAAACCGTAAACAAAAATTTAATGATAACTTGCATCTGATCATCTCCTAAATTGTATTCAAGTTTATTTTAATACATAGTCAGAATTTAATCAACAGAAAATTTTTTTGAAAATATCCAATTTAGTGTTGTGGAGTTAAATAGCAATCACAAAAATATAAAACCACTTTATATTGCTGTCTGTATCGGCATTGAATTAGTTTATTTTGCATATTTTATTCTTTAATCTGCCGACAGGGCGTAACCCGGGTGGCTTGATGTTTATCTTTACATATGTTATACTGAACACAGAAACCCGAATATTCCGTGAGACGGAGGTAATGATATGAAATACGATATAGCAGCTTTTATATGGCCGTCATACACGGGCGATGAGTCTCGCACACGCATTTTCTGGCCCGAAGGCTACGGTGAATGGCAGACTGTCAAGGCAATGACCGACAAAGGCTACAAGGGATGCCGCTGGCCCAGAATCCCGATATGGGGCTATGTGAACGAAGCCGACAGCCGAGTTATGGAAATGCAGATTGAATGTGCCGTGTCGCACGGTGTAAATGTGTTTATCTACGATTGGTATTGGTATGATAATCGTCCGTTTCTCGAAAACTGCCTTAATGATGGCTTTCTCAAAGCTCGTAACAACATGGATATGAAATTTTGTCTTATGTGGGCAAATCACGATGCAACCCACCTTTGGGATAAGCGGAATTCCGATAGTGACCTTTCAACCGTTATATGGAGCGGTGTTGTTACGCCTGAAATTTTTTCGAACATTTGCGACAGAACTATTGTAAAATATTTCAGCCGTGAAAATTATTACACGATTGACGGTTGTCCTGTTTATATGATTTTTGATATCGATAATTTTGTGCGTTCCTTCGGCACAAGTCAGGAGTGCAGAAAAGGCATTGAAGAATTCCGCCGAAAAACCGTTGAGGCAGGATTTAACGGTTTGCATTTTCAGGTGGTTCATTGGGGCGAACGCACCTACGAGTGGTTCCGTGACGATGATATAAACAAGGGCGTGAATGCTTTTAAGCTTTACGAATATCTCGGTGTTGACTCCGTAACGAGCTATAACTGGGGCTGTTCGGTGAATTTTGACGGCGATTATACTGATATCACCGCCGCCTATACCGACAAGCTTACAAGCGAATCGGAAAGGCTTAATATTCCGTTTTACCCCAATATTTCCGTGGGTTGGGATAATAATGTGAGGTTTAACAAATTTATACCCGGAGTTGTGGAAAACAACACTCCCGAAAACTTTAAAACAGCCTGCGAAAAGGTCAAGGCTTTTGTCGATGAATCAATGAACAAGGGTGTTATGAAAGCACCGTTCATCACCGTAAACAGCTGGAACGAGTGGACTGAAACGAGCTACCTCCAGCCAGACGACCTCTACGGTTACGGCTACCTCGAAGCAATAAAAGATGTTTTCGGCGAATAATGTTTGACTGCAAAAAGCCGTCCGAGCGTAAAACTCGGGCGGCTTGATGTTTTGGCTTGCTTATTATCTTGTAACAGGTATCCAAATTTCACTGCGGTAATCGAGACTGCTCATATTTCCTTCGGTGTAGGCTTCAATATCCATTTCATAGGTCGGATGATAAACCGAAGTCGGAAAGAATTCCGATACAATCTTGTGCCATGTATTCTGCATTGCATCGGGCATAGCACCAACACAGTAAAATACAGCCCAAGTTTTTGCAGGGATAGTGTTTTTTCTGAAGCCTTCGGGAATTTCTGCATTTTCATCAATTAACGCCGCTATTGAATAATCAAAAGTATTTGCATTTTCAGCAAGATTTCCGTAACATACACCAAAAATAAAAGTTTTATCGGTTGTAGTTTTCAAAAGCTCTTTAACTGTACCGTCCTTGTGACATCTCGTCCAGAAATCGGGAATGCTTTCAGCGTTTTTTGAATTGTCTATGCTGTGAGATTCAACCTTTTCAATAATATCAAAGGCTTCTTTTTCAACAATCCTGTAATCCATAATATTACCTCCGCTTAATGTAATTTTCACGGAAAGTCGGGAAAAGGATTTGAGCTTTGAGCCGTCTTTCTTTGCTTCTGATGGCGTTATTCCGTGAAACTTTGAAAAGGCTCTTGTAAAGCTCTCTGGACATTCATATCCGTATTTCAATGCAATATCAATTATCTTTTTATCCGCAGTACTCAGCTCATTGCCCGCAAGCGTGAGCCGTCTGTTACGGATATAATCTCCAAGTGACATACCGCATAGGATACCGAATATTCTTTGAAAATAAAAGTTTGAACAAGTCGCCTGCTTGGCAACCTCATCATAGTCAATATGTTCAGTAAGATTTTCTTCAACATAATTGATTGCATTTTGTATTCCTGTAATCCAGTCCATATAATCCCTTCTTCCTGTGTGGTTATATTATAACGAAGGTGAAATGTTATTTCCTGATTTTTCGTGCGGAGTTATGTTAAGAGTTACTCGCAATAAATTTTGATTGCTTCCGATATGAACTCTGATGTACCGCTTCCATTATTGTCGATGTTGGATTTGAAGCGTTCATCGGCAACATACATCTGTCCCAGTCCTGCGAGGATTTCTGAGGTACAGGTATAGAAATTATCGGTTATATAGATTTGCAGTTTTTTGACGAGTGACTGTGCAGTTTCGCTTTCGGGGGTTGCACCGTTTTTTAGTTCCGTCGCAAACTCGGCAAGAACTGAGTTAAGTCCTGCGTTAACATCGCTCCATTTATCGGCGGAATAGTCTGCGGTTTTTTGCGCACTTTCTTTGTAAGCATCTGTTTTGTCCCAACGCTGTTTTGCTTCGTAGGCATACTGCTTGCGTGCGGATTCGTATTCATTGTTGTCAAATGCATTCATCGGTATCTCTCCTTTTTCTGCTTCTTCAAGGGCAGAAATCAGCCTTTCCAAACGCTCTTTTTTGAGCGTCAGGAGTTCTTTCTGCTTGCGGATTGCCGCCGCTTTATCGTAATCGGGTGATGAAAGAATTTCCAGTATGTTTTTCAGCGGAAAATCAAGCTCACGGTAAAATAATATTTCAACCATCCGCTCGAGCGACTTTTCATCATAATCTCTGTAACCGTTTTGCTCGTTAACAAAAGCAGGCTTTAACAGTCCGATTTCATCGTAATAATGCAATGTTCTTATGCTGACACCCGTAAGCTTTGCAAAATCTTTGATATGCATTCTCATCACCTCTGATATGATTATAAACTATAACGCAATGTCAGAGTCAAGAGCGATTTACGGGTTATTTTTAATCGCTGTTTTAATAACCCGGTCAAGGTTACTCTGAAAATTTTATATGCGGTTTCGTTTTCGGGAAGAATGAATGTGTGGGTAATCAACGGAGTTGTGTCGATTTAACCATGTTCGATTAGTGTGTTTATTGTAATTAAAATACAAAGCAACGAAGAGAAAAATTTTTTCATCGTGTCAGCTCCTTAATGAATCTATCAGATTAACAATATCACATGGTAAGCTTTATATCAATAAAAATTGGGGCTGAAAAAAGAAAAACACACCGAGTTAAATACAGTTATTTGATGATTTTGATAATATCAGCACCGCAAATTGAACCAAGGGATAAACCGTTCCGATATAAGGGATTGACATTTCATTTTCTATATATATCGCCGATTCTGCTTGAAACCGCGGTTTTTCTGCTGTATAATGAATTCGAATAAACTTGAATTTGCAGGAGTGATACTATGACAATTAAATTATTTATTCATGCAATAACTAAATTTTTATCAGGTATTATTTTGATTAGCTTATTGATTTTCTTGCCTGCAGGTACTTTTTTATTTGCAAATGGTTGGTTATTTATGGGGATTTTATTTGTGCCAATGTTCTGCGCCGGAATAGTGATGATGTTCAAAAATCCTGACTTGTTAAAAAAGCGACTTAATGTAAAAGAAAAGCAAAAAGAACAAAGTCTTGTGGTGAAACTTAGCGGACTTATGTTTATTGGGGGATTTGTAGTTGCAGGCTTAGGCTTTCGTTTTGGTTGGTACACCTTACCAATGGGCGTTGCAATTGGTGCTGCTGTGGTATTTCTTGTTGCATATATTCTTTATGCAGAGGTACTCAGGGAGAATACATACCTTAGCCGTACTATTGAAGTGCACGAAAATCAAAAAGTTATTGACAAAGGATTATATGGTATTGTCAGACACCCAATGTATAGTGTCACATTGCTTTTATTTTTGTCGATGCCCATTGTATTAGGTTCCCTGTATTCATTTTTGATTTTTCTTGCATATCCCTTTATCATTGCCAAAAGAATTAAAAACGAAGAAGAATTTCTCGAAAAAGAACTCGATGGTTATCGTGAGTATAAGCAAAAGGTTAAATATCGCTTGATTCCGTTTGTTTGGTAATATTAAAAAAATTCCAATTTGTCTAAAAAGATAATTTTGCTCATAAAAATTACAAACCACTTCATGCAGTGCTTATGCAGCATTGGATGAAGTGGTTATTTAGTAAGATTAAAGTATGAATTTATCGGTTTCATTTAAATTAAGCTGTATTATGACATCTTCAAAATTCGCTTTTGCCGATGCCAATGCTGCGGTTTTGTGAGAATCGCTGCCAAGGTAGAATTTGCAGCCGCAATCCTTGGCAATAAAATACGGACGAAGGAAAACTTCTTTTTCTTCTGCAGACATATTAAGCGTTTTAACATTCAGCTCAATGCCTGCACCCTTTGCGGAGCATTCTTTAAATATGGAATACATAGCATTATCGGAAATCAAAGACAATGATTCATCCGTTCTTTTACCGAAAATGTGACTGCAGGTTAAATGTGCGATTCCGATTTTATGAAATGATAAATCTTTTGTAAGCAGATTTTCGATTTTATCAAGCCAATGAAATGCCGCTTCTTCAGGGGTTTTAATTTCAGCCTTTACTGTATTTCCGACAAGATGCAAATGAGTGGTTGCAACAATAATGAAATCAAACGCATCAAATCTTTCTTCGCTTATTCCGAGAACATTAGTGAAATCCATATCGGTTTCACAACCGAAAAGGAATTCAACATTTTCATCCTTCGGCAAAGGCAAGACGGAAGAAACGGCTGAAAAATTATGTTCGTCGCACCAATCGGCTTCGCTTTTGACCATTTCATCCCAGAAATGATTTGTAAGACAAATCTTCTTAAAACCGTTTTCCTTCGCATAATTCAATATCGTTTCAGGCGTTTGATTATCATCGTGGCAGCACAGAGAAACCGTTGAGTGAATATGAAAATCATGGTCAGCAGCATACCTCATACCGTTATCCTCCAGGATCATTTATCTTATATATTATATTTTATAGAAGCGGTCTGCCTTCCCATTCTTCGTCAGGCTCAACGCCTGAAAGCTTTACGACCGTTGGTGCAATATCCATAATATTGACCCTGTCACGGATTTCACCCTTTTTAAAATCTTTGCCTTTAATAATTACAGGTATAATCATATCCTCAGGCATGTCGCTGCCGTGAGTTCGGTCATGTCCACCATGGTCGGCGGTGATAATATAAGTGTATTCATCGCCGAGAGATGTCATAATTTTTTCAATATTATCCCAGCTGCTGTGTATGGCTTCCGTATATTCATCAGTCATCCAACCATGGTTGTGACCTGCCATGTCGGGATAGCCGAAATAAAGAAAAGTGAAATCGGTGTCGTAGACCTTAAGATATTTTATTAGCTCATCAGTAAGAACTTCGCCGGCTTCTTTGTAGCCTATTCTTCTGCCTGCATAGAAGCATGAATGTGCAAGTGAATTCGGGCGTGATACATCGCGGATTTCTTCCCAATTATAAAAAATCGCACATTTTTTATCAGCCTGTTTAAGTACTTCACATAAGCCGTTTATAGGTCTGACCTGCGGCATATAAGTATTTGTTGTTGTGCCGTGCCTTTGAGGAGTAACGCTGTGAAAAAGCGATATATGGCAGGGTAATGTAACCGAAGGATAAACCGTTTCGGCAGTCATTGTGTATGCCGATTCGCCGATAATCCTTTGAGCTTTTTCAATACCGTTAAGTGAATCGGGTCGCATACCGTCAACAAGAATCAATATTGTTTTCATTCGTAATCCTCCTTATTAGATTTTAAACATTATATTATTTTCCATTTTTGCTGCTTGATTACGCAAGGCTTATTCTCTCCGTCGGCTGCATAAAAAACAGTAATCAGTGTTCCGTCGTTCAATTCAACTGTTGAAGGATATCCGATATCGTCACTGATATAGTTTTCATAAATCCGTATATCTTTTTCCCAGCTTTTTCCGTCGTCAAGGCTCATCATAGCCATAATTCCGTAGGGGTGCTTTCTTCTTCCATAGGTTGAAATAAGAATACCAGAGCTGAGCATTATAAGATGAGGCGGTGCACCGCCCGTTTCGTCAAGCAGCATTTCCGGCTCAGACCATGTTTTGCCTTTATCGTGTGAAACGCTCTGGAAAACAGTAAATATTGTATCGGTTTCATCTGTATCTTCGCCTCTGATGTGGCAGATAAGCTTGCCGTCAGGAAGTTCAATCAAATGAGGCTCACAAAGAATGATTTTTTTATCATCAATTGTGATTTTTCCCAAAAATTCGGTTTCACCGTTATCTGTGTTGATGCTGTGAATTTCAATACCGTCGTTATAATTTTGAAAATTGTTCCCTGACCATAAAACAGTTCCGTTCTTAAGCTCCGTGGGGCCGTGCGGAGATGTGACGGGAGAAGAAAAAATCTTTCCGAAAGTAATTCCGCAATCGCGACTGATACGGAAATTTGAACCGAGATATTTTTTCTCATCTTCTTTGGTAATAGAGTTTATATAGCTCTGAACATATTCGTTATCTTTGTTGTGTTGTCTTTGCATATCGGCAGAATTGTTGAAAGAAGTGATAATAACTCCGCTTTTGCCGAAGGTACAGATACCTGCATCTCTGTCGTCAAGAGGTGTATCAATCACGGGTGCAGGAAGAGTGTAAGTTTCTCCGTCGTCGAAACTGTAAGAAATAACAGCTTTGCCGAATGGGCAGATGTGTTCAAGCCTGAAGCCCGACGCTACTACGGCAATTTTTTCGTTTTGCAAAAGTGATACGGTAGGCCATGCAAAATATCCGTGACGGCTGTATGGATTTGAGATTATTGTTTTGGGTTTTCCGATAAATTCAATTTTCATTTCATCATCTCCGTTTTAATTTTACATTAAAGCGTAATTTATTTCAAGTGATGCAATTACTTGAAAAAATAATATATCTGTTAATAGCGTTAAGCAAAATACAAGTTGTGTTTTTCGAAATTTATGATATAATTCTAGAAGATAAACCTGTTTTACGATTTTAAAATAATATTGTGTTAATTCAGAAAAAAATGACAAGGTGATTAAACAACAATGAAGATGCTATTTTTTCGTTTAATACTTATATTACTGACAGTTCTCAGAGCTGTTTTTCCTTTTTGCGATAACATCAGTATTGATTATGATAAATTGCCGATTACATTTAAAATAAAAAGTGTAAACGATATATTTGTTCCTGATGATAACAGCTCAAATGTATGCGAATATCCAACGGTTATAAGGCTCTGTCATCAAAAAAACGATGAGGATAACGGCAAGCTGCTTGCAACATTTGAAATGTGGGGAAGTACATATCCCGTATATGAAAGCACCGATGATGCCGAAACATGGCATTATTTAAGTACTGTAAAGGATAATTTAAACGATGGTTTTTGGAATGAATGGATGCCTTTTTTGTATGAACTACCTGCAGATATCGGCGATTTTAAAAAGGGGACAGTGATACTTGCCGCAACATCTGTTTACGGAGAAAGCGTTACCGACAGCACCGTAACTCTGTATTCAAGCACAGACCTCGGAAGAAGTTTCAATGCTTTCTGTAATGTTGACAAGGCAGGGGGAACCGAATGGGGCGTATGGGAGCCTTACCTTATTTACGAAGAAGAAACAGGCAGACTTTTCTGCTTTTATTCCGATGACTCCGACCCCGAGCATTCGCAGAAGCTCGTTTATAAATTCACAACTGACCTTGTGAACTGGAGCAAGAAATTTGAGTGCGTTGCCTGCGAAGATTCTTTCCTCAGGCCGGGAATGGTATCTGTTACGAAAATGGGCAACGGTGAATATTTTATGGTATATGAAATGGTAGGTATAGACGGAAATCCGATTTATTGCAAAAAATCAACCTCACTTGATGACTGGGGAGATATATCGGACTACGGTGATATCGTATCTGCTGCAGGAAAAACCTTTGGTTCTTCTCCGTATGCAGCGTGGACACCTGTCGGCGGAGAATGCGGATCGCTTATTGTTGTTGGAAAGCATCCGATTAAAGGCTCAAGCGATACGGGAACCGATATGTTTATAAGCTTTGACTACGGAAAAACATTTGCTCCCGTCGATAATCCGATACCGTATACATTAGATCCGTATGACAGATGCGGATACAGTCCTTCGCTGTTCTTCTCATCTGACGGCGCAACACTTTATTATGTAAACAATCCTCCATGCTTTGAATCAACCTACAAAATAACGGTTGCAAAAATAAAAATATCGGAGTGATTCTTTATAATCTTGGATTTTCAGAGGTTAAAAAATTGAATGGACAAAAAAGATGTTATTGTATATTTTGACGGTTTGGCAGAATCTTGGGATACAAATATAATCAAAATTCAATCAAAAATCGATAAAATACTCGATGTTGCTGATGTTACTGAAGGCAAAACCGTGCTCGATGTTGCCTGCGGTACGGGTGTTTTGATTCCTGATTATATAAGCAGAAAAGTAAAAGAGTGTGTCGCCGTTGATATTTCTCAGAAAATGATTGAAACAGCAAAAAAGAAATATGATGGTTATGAAAATATTGAGTTTCTGTGTGCAGATGCAGAAAATCTTAATTTTACCGATAAATTTGACTGTGCAGTTATTTATAATGCATTCCCGCATTTTGTTGATCGCGGTCTACTGTTTAAAAGCCTTTCAAAATGCCTTAAAGATAACGGCAGAATAACCGTTGCTCACAGTATGAGCAGAGAGGCACTTATAAAACATCATTCGGGAAGTGCGGAAAGTGTTTCAACAATTCTTCCCGAAACAGATGAAATGGCTGAATTGATGAAAACCTGTTTTGATGTTGATTTTAAGATTTCAACTGAAGAAATATATATTGTTTCTGCTAAAAAAATTAATGAGGTGTAAAAATGAACAGACCGTATATTATTTGTCATATGGTAACCTCAATTGACGGTAAGGTTACAGGTGATTTTTTAGGTAATCCTCAATGTGCCGATGCAACCGAAATTTATTATGATATCAATCGAAACTCAAAATCAAACGGTTTTATCTGCGGCAGAGTTACAATGGAAGGCAGTTTTACAGGTGGTTATTATCCCGATCTTTCAAAATATAAGCCTGTTAAACCTGATCCTTTCCGCATGGATTTTATGCTTGATGAAGAATATATGACGGGCTTTTATGCTGTTGCTTTTGATACCAACGGTAAGCTCGGTTGGAAGTCAAACAGAATCATCGATCCCGACGGTGACCCCGGTTATGACGGTGCACAGATTATTGAGGTGCTTTCTGAAAATGTTGATGAGCGTTATCTCGGCTATCTTGAAGAAATGGAGATACCATACATCTTTGCAGGCAAAACCGCGATTAATGTAGAACTTGCCCTCTTTAAACTCAAAAACATCGTTGGTGCAGAAACCTTGCTCCTTGAAGGCGGCAGTATCATAAACGGTGCTTTTCAGCGTGCAGATGTTATTGATGAGCTGAGTCTTGTTGTTGCGCCGACAGTTGCCGATAAAAATGACAAGCCGCTGTTTACTGACAGTATTCAAGAGCGAATCATTCTCGTAAAGTCTGAAATCAAAAACGGAGTTTTAGTTTTAAATTACAAAATGTAAAAAATGTTTCATAATCAATTGTTCAATTTTATCTTATTACTTTGTCAAACTTATATCAAAAGAAGGGTATAGGGGAATTGTCAAAATTGACTTTATATAATTACAGTGTAGCCGATGCAATAGGGCAAGAAAAGATAATTGAATTCATGTGTTTCCCTTGTTCAGAAAGTTTTTTGCAATTTTAATCTTACATACTTTTTAAGGAAATCAAAAACATATCAATCGCTGAAATTAATTGTTGTATTTCTGCACCTTTCCATAGTATACTATAACTGTTAAAATCCAACAAAAGGGGAGATACAATGAAAGTTTCCGATATGCCGTATCAGCGAATTACCGTTGAGGAGTTCAAAGAGCAGGCTGAAAAGATAATTGCAAACTTCAACGGCACAAGCGGCGATATTGATGTTATCACCCACGAATTCGGTCACGCATTGGCAGCGGATTATATGTTCAAGTTTGCCGAGCCCGACTATCCGACGGGTATGGAAACTCATGAGTAAGATTTATGAGGATGACAATTATGAAAATTACATATTTTTAGGAGAAAAGCACTAAGTTGAAAATGCTTTTCTCCTTTTTCTTTTGTTCAAAAATACGATAACCCAAAAAGTCAAGAAAAACTTCATATTCATACACACTGAATTGTGTCAATAAAGCGTCAAATTTTGCTTGCAAAAAACAGCTTTTTTGGCAGTTCCAAACTTGAGTTATAAACGATAATTTTTTATGTTGAAAAACAATACAAACCGTGATGTACTAAGCGTGCGACACGAACTTAATAATATTTCCTGTAAAAGGTATGGATTTTTATTTTGATAAAAATGCATGCTCTGTTTTCGCATACCTTTACAGGATAGTGGAAGTTTGTGTCGCAGCAAAAGGAGTTATGCGTTTTTTGTGCGTAGCTTCGGCTGCGCACTTTTTATTTGCAGAGCTTTTGGGGAGGAGGTGGGGGATATAAAAGATGCAGAATATCATTTTGATGGCATAGTTGCAAGCATATATGATGACTACATTACAGATGACGAAGAAGCAAAAGCATTGGCTAAAAAAGAATGGCTGCTGCACTTGGAAGGTTTCATGCCCGTCGTCAGCGTGAAGAGTATGAAAAGTGGCTGGCGGAACAGAAAAAGCTGGAAGCTGAAAAAGAAAATGTGAACGAATAATTTCAATGTTTTTCTGAAATTGCTATAGATTATAAATAACAAGCCTGATATATAAAAGTGCGCAACTATAATCTTGCTTTAAATCACATAAAACCCGGAATGCAGATGCACTCCGGGTTCTGTTATATCCGATTACATTTTCGGATTACCGTATTCTCTTATCATAGCTGCCATTGAAACAACCCATTGTTTGCCGAATTTGCAGACATCAACTCCGTTTACAAGCTTTCCGTATGCAATAGCTTTGCGTAGTGTGCTCTCATTAAGACTCCACAGAGTTGTTGCATCGCCGAAAGACATAAGTCCGTCAAACGGTGTTTCGACAACTTCACCGTTTGCCCACAGTTCATCGCAGGAAATGTCCGCTTCGTCACCCCAGATAATTCCGTAACCTCCGACATCAACCTCAACGGTATAAAACAATTCGGGATTATCTTTTAGCGGAGCAAACATAGACCACTTGTCAAACAGGGGAGCGACATCATAAATTTTTGTCACACCTTCTGAAAACTGAACGCTGAGTTTAAATTCGGGCAAAGCGCTAACGGATTTAACTTTGTGAAACATAGAGATCCCTCCTTATTCCAACGGAGAAAGCTGCTTGAATTCCTGTGTGTCCCAAATTTTTGCTAAGTCATCTTTGTGAATCGAAATCCACTCTCTGACCATTTCAAGAGCTTTGGCGGGCAGATAACCTTCAAGCACATTTCCCGTTCTGAATATCAACAGCAGCGACGTGTTCACTGTAGATTACGTGAATATGCGGCGGATTATGCTCGCTCTGTTGAAAGTACATTCTTATTATTATTCCGTAAAATCTTGATAATGCAGGCATCATATCGTTCCTTTCAAGGTTATTATATCACGGTATCGTGATATAGTCAAGGCGCTTTTGAAATTTTGCCATATTTAAACAACTCCCCAAACAATAGCAAACATGAATGAAAGCTTTCATAATGTGAAGTTTTTAAAAATTCCTTGAACAAATAATTTAGGTGATTATTATATTTTATGTTAACTGCTGTTTTCTCCAAGCCAACAGCGGTTAATATAGATTTTTCGGCAGATTGGAGGTGATAATGGTGCAAAAAATAAGAGAAGGAGGTGCGTGTTTATTGATCACAAAACTCGCACTCAATGGGTCAGGATAAATGGCGAAAAAATTAGATGCTGAACGCATTGAGCAAGCACGACAGAAAAATGAAAAAAATACTTTTCGTGAAGAAGAAAAGAAACGCATCAGAGACACGATTGCCAAAAACCGTAACGGTGAACGCAAAGTTACAATTATAATGCCTGAGAAAAAACTGTATGCTTATGAAAACTCTCCGCAAATCCGCGTAGCTGCTTATTGCCGTGTCAGTACTGCAGAAGAAGCACAGGTAGGCAGTTTTGAAATGCAGATACAGCATTTTAAGTCTGTTATCGAGAGCAATCCGAATTACAGTTTAGTTAAAATCTACACAGATGAAGGCATTTCAGGCACATCTCTGAATAAGCGAATCGGATTTCAGGAGATGATTGAGGATGCAAAAGCCGGAAAAATTGATTTGATTCTCACCAAGAGTATAAGTCGATTTGGCCGTAACATTGTTGATATACTAAGCACTTTGCGTGTTTTGGATAACCTCAATCCACCCGTAGCTGTTAATTTTGAATCGGAAGGCATCAATACCAGCGATAGCGGAAATAAATTAATAATCTCAATTCTTTCAGCTCTTGCTGAACTTGAAAGTCAGCAGAAAAGCATTGCGATTAAAGAAGGTATTCGTTATCGGATGCAAGAGGGATTATATAAATTTACAGTAAAAAATACTATCGGATATTACCGTGATTACTCGGGACGAATAAAAATAGAGCCTGCCGAAGCTGAAATTGTCCGTTATATCTACGATAGTTTTCTTGAGGGAGCATCTCCGCAAGCAATAGCGGATTCGCTCACAGAACAAAAAATACGCTCACCTAAAGGAATGGAGTGTTGGAAAAGCGGAACTATTCGCAGCATTCTTTCAAATGAAAAATATTGTGGTGATGTGTTGTATCAAAAAACATATTCCAAAGATTATCTTTCTCATAAAACGGTTAAAAATCGTGATGTGCTGCCGCAATGGCATTGGGAAAACAACCATCCTGCTATTATAAAGCGAGAGGATTGGAACAAAACTCAGGAGCTTCTTTCTGAAGGAAGGTGGAACAGAAAAAAACCGCCTAAAGCATTTGAAAAGAAGTTTGTTGTGGCAAAGGTAAAATCCGGTGTGCTTCGCGGATATTTTTTGCTTGATACGGCTTGGACTTCGGATGAGCGTAAACAGTTTTTAAACATTATTAAATCTATCAATGAAATGGACGAAATTTAAAGAATAAGAAAGGACAAATATTTATGAAAGATTTTAAAAATATTAACTATGAACTTATTGACATCAATGTGAACTCTACTCCGGATTTGTATATAAATCGTGCTACAATCACTTTTTCAAAGAAAGTGTTGGAGGATATGAATTATCCCGCAAATGTGCAATACTGTATTTCTCCGGAAAACAGAGTTTTTGCTATTCGTGCATGTAAGAGTAATGAAAGTAAACCTGTTCCGTTTTCAAAGCCGAGAGCTGAGCAAATCAATACATTAAGCACCGGAAACAAAAATTTAGTAGAACCGATTAAAGCGATGTTGCCTGAAAAATGCAAACCGGATCAGCGTTATAAAGTAACCGGTTATTTTGATGCGGACAGCAGAACAATGTTTTTTGATATGGATGAAGTGGTGGAGGATACATTCCGGCAGATAAAAGCACAGTAATATCAAAGAGGCAGGGAGTTTATGCCTGTTCCGATAAGACAGTATAGCAGAAAATTAAAAGTGCGGCAGATGCCAAACAGGATTGCTTATAATTTTATATAAGGAAGGATTTCTGCTATGAAAAATCAAATTAAGTCTTGTGAATTCAACATTGACACCGCTTGTGTTGAAGTTAAACTGATTGACGGCTCAATGGTATCAATCGACTGTATTGCCGTTGAAAACGAATATGCTGACAATATGTATGAGGTATCGGAGCTCGATTATCTTATCTACAACGAACCGATGAGCTATATCAGATTACTTCTCAACGGTAAGATGGAAGAATATTTGAGAAACAGTACAGACTATACGCCACTATCTGATATGAGATAAAAATTCAGCAGGTAACTCCCGCAATTTTACGGGTGTTACCTGCTTTTATTATTTTCGTTTCTTTTTGGTTTTACCTCTTTGACTGTACGGACTTTTCATATGCTTTGATTTTTTGAGGATATTTATTTGTGTTACAAGCTCCTCCTTGGTCAAAGAGTCGTAGTCTATGCCGAGGGAATTGAGATACATTCTGACCTTCTTTTCTTCGTCGCTGCCTTCAAAATTCAATGCATCCTGCAACTGCTTTTGTGCATCCGCCGCAGGTGAAACAGTGTCCGCTGTTGTTCTGTCTTTTTTGTGATTTTCGCGTATTGTGCTGATAATTCGGTCAAGGTCTTTATGTATCACGTGGCTGAAATATTCATCTTCATCAACCTGCGCAAGTTCCAATGTTCTTACATGCAAATCGTTTTCATCGGAGCATTTCTCAATTGCCGCATTCCTCACAACACCGAGAACGGCGTTTAAATCGTTGATTCTCATATCAGCGATTCGGTCAACATAGATTTCAATATCGGTCAGAAATCTTCTGAAATCTTCATGGGTTGCAATTTCGCAAAGTAACCTTGTGTTAATCTTACCGCTTTCAAGTAAATCAATCATATCATCACTCAAATGCAGATTGTTGATGTCTGCATTCGGGTGATTTTTTTGTTCAGTCAGACCGAGCAGATAATCGGTTGAAACACTATAGAAATTTGCAAGTGTGACAAGATTGAACGGACTCATATCCTTGTATTCTTCGGTTTCGTATTTGCCGAGTGCGGATTTTGAGATTCCCGTTTTCTCAGCAAGCTGTTCGAGAGTCAGTTTTTGTTCTGTTCTCAAATCCTTCAATCGTTCTTGTATGGTTAGTTTTAAATACATATTATCACTCCTTCAACCCTATTCTACACTCTTATCTGTCCGTTTTACAGTACATTAATGTGATTTTTGTCCACTTTTATGAAATTTCCATCCTCTTGGAAATACGGGAAACGGTGAAGTTTTTCGCTAAAATGTAATCAACGGGTAACGGAACAATACAATTGAATGACCGTCCGACGAGAACAAACCGCCATGACCTCTCAAAAGAGAGCGAGCGCAGCCGAAAGGCTGACGGCACAGCGCCCATAGAGATATGAGGAATGCCTGTCGGAACTCGAACTTCGGGCAGAACGGCGATTATTTTATGAAAGGATGTTAAATCAGCGAATTAATTAACGGTTTTGTGTGGGAATCCATACGGAACAGCGATACGCCCTAGAGCGAACACGGTTCACGAAAATGCGTGATAATTCACCAAACCGCAAACAAACACACGAAACAGTGAATATGAACGGCACTGATATTGAACGGTGCATCATAAATAAAAAAAGAAAGGGGTGATTTAATGGATATACGAAATGAAATCAAATCTTACATAGTTAAAGAAGGAATGACCATGCGTGAACTTATTGATATGCTTTCATTTGAATACGGCTGGAGCGACAGCGTTCCTAACTTTTCGGGTAAACTTCGTCGAGGCTCTCTGCGATATTCCGAAGCAGTCGAAATGGCTGATGTTATGGGATATGATATTGTTTGGCAGAAAAGGAAGTGAAATCAAAACGGGGTGACAAAAAATTGAGCAATACATACGGATACATTCGTGTATCAAGCATAGACCAAAATGAAGACAGGCAGTTACTCGCAATGCAGGATAATCAAATTCCGCAGAAAAACATCTTTATTGATAAGCAATCGGGCAAGGATTTTGACAGACCGCAGTATAAAAAGCTTGTAAAACAACTCAAAGCCGGCGATTTGCTCTATATTCTGAGCATCGACCGGCTTGGACGTAATTATGAAGAAATACAAAAGCAATGGCGGATTCTGACAAAGGAAATCGGAATTGACATTTGTGTTATTGATATGCCTTTGCTTGATACTCGCAACGGCAAGAATTTGATGGGGACATTTATCGCTGATTTGGTATTGCAAATTCTCAGTTTCGTTGCACAGAACGAGCGTGAAAATATACGTAAGCGGCAGGCAGAAGGAATTGCTGCCGCAAAACTACGGGGAGTAAAATTCGGCAGACCGATAATTCAACCGCTACCCGATTTCCCGCAAATCGCAAAAGAATACGAAAAACAACAAATTACACTCGATGAAGCACTTCAAAAATGTAATATGAGCAAAGCAACATTTTACAGACGGTTGAGGGAATTTAATCTTACAAAACAAAAATAGGTATCAAAAGGTGTACCTTTTGGTAAAACACAATGTTTTAGATGTTTTTGAATAAAACTTCAAATCAATTTGCTAATATGTATATAGAATGTATTGATTTTTAAGAAACAAATGGTATAATTTATTATGTAAAAATAGGTATCAAAAGGTACACTTTTTGATAAATCTAAATAAAAGTGAACTTTTTTAAAATTTTAGTTGTCTATATTTTTATAAAGTATCTTTTAGGAAGTGAATGTTAATGAAAAAAACAATAGCAATTTTCTTATTCGTATTGATTTTTGTGTCAATTATTTGTAATGCATTTGCATCAAATGTTGCAAACAGAATTTATACAGATACTGTTACAGTAGAATCCGATGAAACAGTATCAATTCCTGTTAAAATTGAAAACAATAACGGATTTATGGGTTTTGCAGTTGTTGTTACATATGATGAAAATGTTTTTGCACCTGTTTCTGTTTCAAAAAGTTCAATGCTTTCGGGTATGTTCAATGACAGCGTTGCAACTTCAATTAACAACAGTTTCAAGGTAGTTTACACAGGCACAGGCAATGTAACCGCTGACGGAGAGTTGTTTAACATTGTGTTTGATGTGGCGGATGACATGTCAGGCAAATATGAGATTAAGCTTTCGTATTCACAGCAGGATACATTTAATGAAAGTTGGGATAATGTCGTTTTTGCTTGCGAAAATATTGAGGTTATTGTTACCGAAAACGGTACAACATCCACAACAAGTGAATCTACAACTCAACTAACAACAGTAACCACAACCGAACCTACAACACAAAAACAGGAAACAACTACCCAAATAACTACAACAGAGCCTTCAACTACCGAACCTATAACTCCAGAACCTTCTGTTGAAGAAACAACAACACATCCTGTAACCGAACCCTCAACAGAACCCGAAGATGAGGAAAAACCTCTCTCGGTCAGAATGAGAGAGTGGGTTAACGGTTTGCCGTTTCCATTAAATATTATTCTCGGCATTTTTATTATTCCCGTTGCATTTATTATTTCAATTTTTGAATAAGGCGGTGATTTTATAAAAAACATGAAGAAAATAACTGCCGCAATAATTTCTTTTCTGTTGTTTATGTCGATATCGGTTACGGCATTTTCGGCAAACGTATCAGAAGTTTATGCGGAAACTGTAACGGCAGCAGCGGACAAGGCTGTTTTAATTCCCGTAAAAATTAAGAACAATCCGGGAATTATGGGATTCAAAATCACCGTAACATACGACAAAACCGTTCTGACATCTCCGAAGGTGACAAAGGGCGATGTCACTAACAGCGGAATGATGAATGACAGCATCGGCGTTACTCCAGAAGGTACAATTGATGTTGTTTGGAGCGGGGTACAGAATGCTGTCGGTGACGGAACACTGATGATTTTGAGCTTTACGGCAGTTAAAGCGAAAGAAACGCAGATAAATCTGAATTACAGTCAGCCTGATACTTTCAACGAAGCTTGGGAGGATGTTGAGCTGAAATGCTCCGACATATCGGTTGTGTTTTCGGATAAAGCGGTAGAGTCATCAGCTGACACAGAAAAAACAACGGATATTCCGTCGGAATCAGATCCGACATTGCCGCCGATGTCTGAAAATCAGCCAAGCAGCGAAGAAATCAAGAATGCAGTTGATATTGTTCTCGGCGAAACGGACAAGGGACATATTGATGAAATTCCCGAAGAAGAAAAATCGGGTTTTGTTGACAGAACAAATGAAATCCTCGGTATGCTGACGGGCAAATCCGAAAAACCGTTTGAAAGCGTTGACGAAATTGAGGTTGCCTACAGCGGAGCTGTTGCGGAAGATTTTGTTGATGACACAAAGGATGCCGTTGACTGCGACAAGATAGATGCGGCAATCAACGATGCACTTGATTCTGTCGGTGCAGAAAGCATAGAGCAGATTCCCGAAGAAAAGAAAGCGGAGTTTGTTCAGAAGGTTGAGAGCAATATTGCTCAATATGCACCCGATGTTGATACGGTTTCGGACAAGCTGACAGCCGATAAAGCCGTTGAAGCAATAAAACAGCTTCAGAGTAAAAATGTCGAATTGGTAACAGAGGGAAAGAAAGTGCCCGAACCGCAGGCAAAAAATAATACAGCAACGGTTATTACCATTGTTGCTGCAATTCTTGTTGCAGCGACAGCTATAACGGTTGCTGTTGTAAATATAAAACACAAGAAAAATGAGGAGGCATAATAAATGAAAAAAGCATTCAAACGCATAACAGCAGCACTACTTGTTGCAGTTATGCTCTTTGGCTCAGCACCGATTGAATCATTAACAGGGATTGATTTTGGTGCATTATTTAACTTAAAGGCGAGCGCGGCAAACTTTGAGGAAATATATATAAATGATTTGACGTATGACATAAAAAACTGGAAAACCTATAATGCCCTTAGAATGGGGGAGATAAGTAATGGAAAAGAAGGTGGAGAACTTTACTATTATTTTACAATTTATAAAGAAGGAAAATCTAAAACGAGCAAAAATATCGAATATAGGGTGAAAATTAAATATGATACTTTGATTAAACCCTGTAAAAACGATTATACTCAATTAAATGAAGAATTAACAAACGCAGCCAATAAATCAGATGGAACATCAACAACAACAATTCGTTATGCTTATAAAAAAAGCACCAGCACAAAGCAAACTAGTCATCATTTGACGGGATTGATTTCAACTCCATATATTGAATATATTTATACATTATACATTGCATGGTTAGACTTTTCTGTTAACCCTGGTATGGGTGAACTTACGCTTAATTGTCATAAGAATGGGCATGTAAAGTTGATAATTAGAGATAGAAAAAATTTAGAGTTCATCTCTCCAAGAATTGTAATTGAGCGTTATCGCACTAATTTGTCAGTGCCGCCAATGGTTGAAATTCCAACAATAAAGCCTCAATTCACTTTAGGTATTGTTGACGCTGGAAAAGGATGGTCATATTTAGATAGTTATTACTTGTGTGGTAAAGGTGTTTCGACTGAAAAGTCAGAAATATTCAATAGCGCACAAGATACAGCTAAGTTTTTTTCTGTAACAAAAAGCATTTTAAAGGGTTTGTGCAAAAAAGATTTGAAACTTAGCGATGTTGCAGAGTTGTTTCAATTGGCTACAGGAAGTGAGCCGATTGCAGTTGTATTAGATGGCTCGGATTCATCAGATTTCGAAAAAAGCAAAATGCATCCTATCTCAAAAAATAGCAATCTTGTTTATGGGTGTGTTATTACTTGCCCTAAAGAACTAAAAGTTTGTGAAGATTTTTTTCAAATTGAAGTTAAACTGGATAATGCTAACGAAAATGAGCCAATGGTACGAGACCAAAAATATGTTGTTAATTTTACAACAACAGATGATCCAAATTATGCCAAACCTGTCAATTCTGCCAATTATAAAGCTGACATTGGCGGTGACAGTCCCACATATTCAAACTATGTTAAATTTTCAGGACTTAAGCACTCTGATGTTCAGGGCAAGAGTGTTAAAATTGAGGGCAAGATTGACAATGTAAACGGTCAAAAAGTAAATTCACATGGTATTTATCTCAAGAAAGACTCTAACTACTTAACAGGCAACGATATTAAATGGTCGAGTAACAATGCAAAAACATCTTCAACTATTTCCGTTGCTGAAACTTTGAAAGGACTTGAACCGAACACAAAATATTACTATGCAATTTATGCGAACACCGACTACGGACATTATTGCAGTGAAATCAAGTCGTTCAAAACCCCAAAGGTCAAACCCGAAAATACAAGCATTGCATCGGTGAAAACAATTGACTACAGAACCAATAAAGAAATCAATTCTTCCGAGTTGGGTGTTGGCGATACCGTAAAAATCAAATGGAATGCCGCTAAATATGCTGAGTGGTACACAATCAAAGTCAACGGCATCGAGGATAAAACAAAAATTTACGGAACAGAAAAAATTCTTAAACTCGATACCGTTGGCACAAACACAATTTCTATCTGTGCTCATAATGAGGTTGGAAGCAGTGCGTGGACGGCAGAAAAAACAGCAACCGTTCACGAAGATGTTACTCTTTCGTTTGTAATTCCCGATAACGAAGGTAACAACAATGAATTTGAATCGCACACCTTAACGTGGAACCACGATTTGCCTTCAATGCCCGCCGCGCCTTCGAGAATCGGCAGCACATTCTCAGGCTGGTACAAAGAAGGCGAAGATACTCATGCGAATGTCAAAAACATTAAGGAAGACACAACGCTTTATGCACGATATGTTGTGAATGTTTATACCGTAAAATTTGCTGATAATAAGGGCAACGACATTGAAGTTACTCTCGCTGACGGAACAAAAACAAAAGAGCAAAAAGTCAAATACGGTGAAGCGGCGGTTCCACCGGCGGAAAGCGATGTTCCCGTTCCTGACGGTTACAGATTCCTTGGCTGGAATGCTGATTACAGCTATATTAACACTTCTATGACAATCAAAGCGGTTGTTGATAATGCAAATTATGCTCAACCCATACATATCACGTCTGCTGAGGCTATGAGATATGACGGCAGATATGAGGTTGTTTGCACAGTTAACAATAAAACTCTTGAACACACACAGGGCAGAATTGTTGTTGCACTCAAAACAGATGCGGGTCATCTTATTACCACAACCGAGTCAACAGTTTATTTTGTTGAGAAAAATGACCCCAATCAAGATATAACATCAACAGATATTCAGAAGAGCGTTGAGCTTAAAGTTCTTATCCCTGTTGACGAGATTATGGATTCCAAGGGCCTGATTGCCGACTATGTAGAAATTTATGCGGTTGAAAACTTTAAGAGCACCGTTCCTGTTGCGGAGCATTATACAGTAAGAGTTCAGGACTATGACGAATGGTCCGCTTGGCAAACTGTAAATCCTGAAGGGCAGGAAGGTGTTGGCGAAATTGATTCAAAAACTCAGTATCGCTACAGAGATAAAATGACAACAACCGTTAATACAACAACAGAAAGAAGCGAACTTGTTGCAAACGGTTGGACATACTATCAGCAAACCGGGCCTGAAGTTGTTACAGGAAGTTGGTCAGAAACAAAGCCTGAAGCTCTTGAATACCGAGTCATAAATGAAAAAACCGTTACTGATTATAAAACTGTTAAAAAGTATTGTTACAAAAGATATTCCTACCAAAACAACGGAACATGGTGGTCATACGGCTCAACATGGGCGACCAACAACGGTTACAGCGGAAAATGGGAATATAAACTTACCGATAAACCCTTAAGCGAATATAAATCATTTGACGGGAAAATGGCTTACGGAAGTGCAAGCGATTTTTGGTGGGCTGCAGATGTCAATACAAAGCAAGGCACTGATTACACCACGGCAACAACAAATGTAAAGGTAAAATCAGGTTCACACAAGGAATATCAGGCGGTCGATTCAATTTATACCTATTATCTTGAAAAATGGCCGGAAACATTTTCTGATTGGCAGGATACAGAGGTTGAGTTAAAATCCGATGAAACAAACGAGGTTGAAACACAGCAGGTATACAGATACAAGACCGATTTGCCCAAGCGAAGCTCAACCGACACAACCAATATCAGAGAAGATTTCTGCACCGGCAATCTTGGTATAGAATATGCAGGAAAACAAGTAACTTTGTTTATCTATAAAGTTACAGAAGCTTCCGACTGGACAACGGAATATGTTGCACAAACAGTAATTGATTCTGACGGCAATTATTTCTTTGATCCGTATATTCTCAGAGAAGAGCCTTCCGAAATTACAGGCGATTTCACCGTAACTCTCGGCATTGAGGGTGCAGACAGTGCAATTTATCTGGGTAAAATAGAAGCTCCTGATCCTGTATATACCGTTACATATTATGATGGAATAACAGGTGAGAAAATACCGATTTCTTTCGAAAAAGATGAAAATTACAAGTATTATTACAAACGTTACAAATATGAATATAACGGTACAACATATTACAGTTATAGTCAGTCATCCGCTGACAGTTTAGGGCTTACCGGAACATGGTTGTATAAAATAACAACAGAGCCTCTTGAAAAGACAGGAACAACTAACGGAGTTTCTGTATATGAGGGTTGGTACAGAGCAGATTCTAATTTAACTGAAGGAACAAGGTATACGGTTTATCAGGAGTATGTTGATTCAACAACAATATATACATATGATCAATCGGTTACAGAGCATGGCGATGCTTTACCTCCTGAACCTCCCGTTCATGAGGGTTACACATTCTCACATTGGGATATGAGAAGTACGGATATTATAGGTGATACTGTTATTAATGCAATATATGATCCTATTGAATTTACGGTTGTTTACTATGATTCAATGAATGCAGAAGAGCCTGTAAAGATTGAAACCTACGGATATAACGCAGAGTTTATGCCTCCCGAAGCATTTGATACTGCCGAACTTAAATTTGTTGGTTGGGACAAGGTTATTGACGGTGTAACCAATGTCAAAGAAGATATGATTATTACTGCTCTTTATGAACCCATTACTTATGAAGTAACATTTAACGGAATAGATGATTCAGGAGAAGCACTTTCAGTTCAGGAAATTGAATATGGAGATTCACCTGTTGTTCCCGAACTCGAAGTTCCTGAAGATATAATTTTCTTCGGCTGGCAGGCTGAAGGTGACGAAACATTAACAGAAGTTGAAATGCTTTCAATCACCGAAAACACTCAGCTTTATCCGCAGTATATGTTTGTCAATACCACCGAAACACCTGTTGCAAACATCGAATCAGGTTCTTATTCAAGTGCACAGACAGTTAAGCTTTCATGTGAAACTGAAAATGCCGATATTTATTACACCACAGATGGAACAGATCCTATGATGAGTGAAACTGCATTGGAATATGATGATGCAACAGGGATAACAATTTCAGATACATGTCAACTTCGATTTATTGCAACTGCTTTCAATATGAATGTAAGCCAGGAAGCTACAGCACTTTATGCAATAAATGATGGAGATGAAGCAGACAAATTCCTGTTGAATCTTGAGGTACCTGAATGGGGTACAACTGCTTATTCAGGTATTGTTGATGGAGGAATGGTTCTTGCGGACGGCATCCCCGAATACTATGGATATACTGTTGCCGGTGCATATCTTGCATATGAATTCAACGAGGAAACAGAAGCATTGATCTTCTCGGAACCCTGGAATATTGCAACAGATACCATAACCGAAGACCAAACAATCTATCTTGATTATAATGCAAACGCATATACGGTTGAGTTTGTTGATTATGATGGCATTATACTCAGCGAAGAAAGTGTATTATATTTGTCATCAGCTGTCGAGCCTGCAGCACCTTCAAGAGAAGGTTATATATTCACAGGCTGGGATACAGATGAATATGCTGCAGTAACAGAAAACCTTACTGTTAACGCTGTTTATGTTCCCGAAGATGAATATGTAACAATCGATCTTAATCGTTCAAGTTACACAATGATGTCGGGCAACTCATATACACTCACAGCAACAACCGGTGGTAATGTTGAGAATCCCGAAATTGTTTGGGCATCAAGCGATGAGAATGTTGCTGTTGTAGATGATAACGGTGTTGTTACCGCAACAGGTAAGGGTTCTGCAGAAATTTATGCAATAATCGTTGATAACGGCGAAACCGCAACTTGCAAAATTAATGTTGTGGGTAATCCCAGCGATGAATTAACTCTTATGAGCAATTCATTTCTGACCGCTGATGATTACGGATATATCAGAGGATTTACCGTTGTAACAGATGAAGATACACAGATTCATCACGCAGAAACTGTTGCTGAAGTCAAGGCTCATTTTGCCAACAATGACCTTGTATTTGTTGATATTGACGGAAATGAACTTGCCGATGATGATTATGTCGGAACGGGAACCATTATCAGACTTATGAATGGAGAAGATTTACTTGACGCCGTTACCGTTGTTGTTTCAGGCGATATGGATGGCGACGGATATGTAACAAACCGTGATGCATCAAGAATTTCAAGATATCTTGTTGATAAGGAAGCCCCGACAGAAGTGCAGATTGCTGCTATGGATGTCAATGCGGACGGATATGTTAACAACCGTGACGCATCATTGGTATCAAGGTACCTTGTAGGCAAAGAAGCTCTTTAAAAATCAAAATCCGGCGGCATATTGTCCGCCGGAGAACTATGTAAAATTATGATTGGTAGTGATATTATTTGAGAAAAAAAGTTAAAATTTTAATATCGCTCTTTTTATCTTTTTTGTTTGTAATTGGGCTTGTTCCGGCAGAACTTTTTTCTGAAGTTGATTTGGACTCTTTATTCAATTTAAAAGCGAGAGCAGAATCACTGATTGTGGATGGCGATTTAGCTTATACATATTCCGGAACTGAAGCGGTAATTGCAGATTACAACTCTTCTGCAACAGGAACAGTAGAGATTCCTTCATCTATTAGTGGATATTCGGTTACAGCAATTGATACTAATGCTTTTTTGAATTGTTCCGATATTCTTGTAATTAAGATTTCCGACAGCGTAAATAGCATTGGTGATTATGCGTTTAAAAATTGCACTTCATTAAAAAAGGTTATTATTCCTGAGTCTGTCACAAGTATTTCCTCGAATGCTTTTGATGGTTGTTCGGATTTTGTGATAGCCTGCGTTGAAGATTCTTATATTCATGGATATTGTTTCGACAACGGATTTGATTATACTTTTACATCGTCTCCAATTGAATATAAAATTGCTAACTCTACATCGTATAATAATCATACCTATGCCCTTTATGATGTTGAAACCAATTGGAAAGATGCAAAGGCTGCATGTGAAATGCTTGGTGGTCACTTAGTTGTTATAACAAGTTCAGCTGAAAATACTGCTGTTGTTGAGTTGGCAGAATCAGGTTCTATGGCTAAAGGTTATTTGTTTGGTGCAAGTGATGAAGAAACCGAAGGAACATGGAAATGGGTAACAGGTGAGTCGTTCAGTTATTCAAATTGGGGGTCAAGCGAGCCAAGCGGAGGTTCAGAGAATTATTTAGAGTATTATCTACCAAAATCATATTGGAACGATACGACAATTTCTTCAGACAGCAGAGGTTTTATATGCGAGTTTGAGGATAATGGTATTCCTTATGCAACTACAATTTATAACGGACATATTTATTCTGTTTACAATGACTCACTCTCGTGGACTAATGCTGAGGCGTTTTGTGAAAACCTAGGTGGTCATTTGGTAACAATTACCAGCGAAGAAGAACAAACCATGGTTTCTAACTTGATAAACGGCGGGCTTAAAAATCTTTATTGGATCGGTATGTCGGACGCCGAAACAGAGGGTACCTGGAAGTGGGTTACTGGAGAAACAGTTTCATATACCAATTGGGGTGGCTCTGAACCAAGTGGTTCTTCAACAAGTGAACAAGATTATGTTCAAATGTTTTCTACAGACCGTTCGTCAACAAAACCTGTAGGCACTTGGAACGATGATTTTAATACAGGAAATCCCGATTCTGAAGACCAATATTATCGTCTTGCTAATGTAGGATTTATATGTGAAGTTGATACAGCCGAATTAAATCCAGTTGCGAGAGCTTATTTGGGGAATAATCTATATGAGATATATGATGATGGTTTGACATGGAATGATTCAAAAGTATATTCAAAATATATAGGTGGACATTTAGTTGTAATAAACAGTGCCGAAGAGGATTCTTTTGTTTCTGAACTTATTACGTTAGGTGCGGCAACAAATGGCTATTGGTTTGGTGCGAGCGATGCAGAAACCGAAGGCGTATGGGAAACTGTGACACAAGAGAGTTTTTTATACACAAATTGGGGTGCTGATGAACCAAGTAACGGCAGTTATGGGGCAGAAGATTATCTTGAATATTACCTAACTAAATCAGCATGGAATGATGCAAAAAACTCAGCGCCAGGCAGAGGTTTTATTGTTGAGTATGAAAATCATCATGAAGATCTGACTTTGCTTGAAGAAGATGGTTCTGTTATTGGCGTATACAGTGTTCAGGGAAACAACCCGATAGAAATACCAACAGAAACATTGAAAAAAGGATATGAAACTAACTGGTATGTTGATAGTAGTTTAACCACGTCTTGGAACTTTGATGATGTTATAATTCAAGATACTGTTTTATATGCGGAACGAATTCCAAACAAGTATACAGTCAATTTTAATTATAACGGTGCGAGTGGAACTATAACCAAAAAAATTGTAACTTATGACAGCAAATACAGTTCATTACCTAAACCTATTCATGAGGGTTATACTTTTGGTGGCTGGTTTACATCGGATGACAAAGAAATAACATATTCCATGATTGTTGATTTGGATTCTGATATCACCGTTTATGCCAAATGGATTCCTAATGATTATACTGTAGATTTTGAACTGAACGGTGGAGTTACAGGAATCGAAAATGAAAAATTCGATTCTATAACTGTTTCTTTTGATTCGGAATACGGAAACTTGCCAACATCTTCAAAGGAAGGATACAGGTTTGCAGGTTGGAAATTGAACGACGGAACTGCCGTTTATTCAGATTCACTTGTTGCAACCGCATCAGACCATACACTATATGCAAGCTGGGTGGAAAGTCAAATTCTGTTTGTTGAAATTGGTTCGTTACCTGATAAAACAGAATATGTTTTAGGTGACGTTTTAGACACAGACAGATTGGTTTTAAATGTTACATATGATAACGGAGAAATGGTTAAAGTTACTGACGGCTACACATGCAACCCTTCAATTCTTGAATCTTCTGGTGTTTGTGCAGTAACAGTGAATTACGAAGGCTTTGAAACAGAGTTTGAAGTAAATGTTGCAAAAGGTCTTCCAAGCAAAATTTCCGTAAACTCTTCACCAGACAAAACAGAGTATCTTGTTGGAGATACTTTAAACACCGATGGTTTGACACTGCTTGCAGAATATGTTGATGGCTCAAAAGAGATAATATCGGAAGGTTTTAAATGTTCTGTTTCTGTTTTCAGCAAAACAGGAACACAAAAAATCACAGTAACTTACGGTGAATGTGAGACAACATTCAATGTTACAATTGTTAATGGTGATCCTATAGGTGTTACAATACAAACCCTTCCCAATAAACTTCAGTACACTGTCGGCGAAGAACTTGACATTACGGGTCTTGTGCTCAAGGTTGAATATCCTAATTCTGTTTATAAAAGCGTAACTGACGGTTTTGAAACAACTTGTGATTTAAACTCTATTGGAACAAAAACCGTTAATGTTACATACACGGAAAACGGAGTGACTCATCCGACATCGTTTACGGTTGAAGTCGTAGATGCCGATATTGCGACAGTTTGGGCATCAAGTGCTTTTGCAAATGCAAGCGAAGCAGTGTCAATACCTGTAAGAATAATGAGCAATCAAGGCTTTATGGGCTTTTCATTTGTTTTAGAGTATGATGAAACAGTTTTTAGTCCCGTTTCAGTAACAGCGGGTGAAATGCTCAGTGGCGGAACAATCAATGACAGTGTTGGTGGTTCAATGTCCAACGGTAAATTGATGGTTACATATTACACCGATGAAAATATTTGTGTTGACGGAACACTGTTTACTGTTAATTTTGCCGTTAACGAAAGTGCGTCTCCGGGTAAGTATTCACTCGGAATATCTTATATTCAAAAGGATACTTATAATGAAAATTACGAGGATGTCAAATTGACTTGCACAGGTGGGGTTGTTTCTGTTTCAAATGCAGTTGAGGACAGCAAACTTAATTTCTGTTCTGATTCCGTTATCGTCAATGCAGGAGAGGTGCTTTCTTTCCCGATTTATGTTGGCAATGCAAACGAATTAACTGACTTTACGCTTACACTCAACTATAACAACAGTATTTTCGGCTTCAAAGAAATTCAATCCGAATTTGTTGATGAGGTTATTGATAATGGTGACGGAACCATAACATTCATATGTAATAATGCTTCAATAAATACAGATAATCTGCTGGTACTTGTTGCTGATTTTAAAGTTGAGGAATATGTTGAAGCACAGGAAACAATAGATATTTCTTGTTCTTCTGCTACTGTAAGCGGAACAACAGTTGAAGCTAATTGTACAAATGCAGAAATTACGATTATCAATCCTTATGCAGACGAACCGGCAATAATTTATACCGATGAAAAAGTTCTTGTGAGCGATGAATATGTAAATGTTCCTGTTTATATCAATAATAACCACGGAATAATGGGATTTCAATTAAATGTTAGTTATGACAGTGCGGTTATTGAACCTTTTTCGGTAACAAAAGGTACCTTAATTTCGATTGGCAGTTTTGACAACAATATAGGTAACATAACAGATAAAATTAAAATTATCTGGAATAATACAGAAAATGTTACCGATAACGGATTGTTGTTTACTTTATGCTTTAAGGTTCTTACTGACGAAAAATTAACATCTGTTCCTGTTGAGTTTTCATATTCACAACCGGATACTTATAATGAATCTTGGGAAGATGTTGAACTTGATATTAGTTTTTCGACAATACCGGTGATGTATGAATATACTGCACATTTTGTTGCTGACGGAGTTGTTGTTTCAACACAAAAATTCACCATTGAAACAGAGAATCTTGTTGAACCAGAAATTCCTCAAAAGGCAGGTTATATTGCATCATGGAGCTACTATGAAATCAAAGAAGAAGATTTGATAATAAATGCAAAGTATTATTTGCCCGAAACTATAATGTTAGCTAAACGCACTTTGAAGGTTGATGACAAAACCAGACTGTTACCCTCAAGCAATTTTAAAGCAACAAGTAAGGCTTGGTCTTCAAGCAATACATCCGTGGCTGTTGTCGATAATTACGGAAATGTAACAGCAGTTGGCGAAGGCAAATGTACTATAAAAGTAATTTGTTACGGAGAAGATTCATTCGGTAATGAAATCAAAGCTTCTACAAAAACCCAAATTGTTGTTAATGAAAAAACAGAGACTAAAGATTTGAAAGGAAAATTCAGAGAAGCTTTTGATGAATTCTTTGAAGTGAAACTTCATGATTTTCTTGAAAATTTGAAAAAATTTATGATTGTATTATTCAGGTATGCTTATTAAAAAAACATAACTACTGTCCCCGTATGGCTTTGGCTGTGCGGGGTTTAGTCTATCAAAATCCCGAAGGGCGCACTTCTATACATATCCTCACGGAATGTATATGTGCGTAGCTCCTCTAATGAAAAATCAAAGATTTTAAACAAGGGTTTTACCCTTGCGCTGCGTTGCAGCTAACCACATATTATTGAAATTGAATATTTCAATCTATCCCGTTGTTTCGTTTGAAGCAACGGGATTTTTGTATCCAAAAACAGAAAAGGAGATTTTATGAGTAAATCAAAAGAAGAATTAATTGAAGAAAGAATAAAGAATGAAAAAGAAATTGAAATACTTGAACATCAGAAACAGCGGCTTGAGAATCGCATTGAGTATCTCACCAAAGGTAACAGAGCAAAACGCACTCACCGTCTTTGTGAAAAAGGCGGTGCAATCGAAAGCGTTTGCCCCGAAACAAAGGATATGACTTCTGCGGATTTTTATCAGCTTGCCGAATTCATTTTCGATCTGCCCGAAGTGAAAAAGTATTTTAAAAGGTCGATGCAGTAATGTCACTTTTTCATTTTCACGTTACACAAATAAAACGGAGTGCGGGTCAGAGTGCGGTGGCGTGTGCCGCTTACTGTGCAGGCGAAAAATTAAAGAGTGAATATTACGGCGAAGTCAGCGATTACACCCGTAAAGGCGGAGTTGTTGAATCGGGAATTATGTTGCCCGAGTATGTTCCGCAAAATCTTTCCGACAGAGAAACTCTGTGGAATGAAGTTGAGAAAATTGAAAAGAGTAAAAAGGCTCAGCTTGCTTACAGTTTTGATTTTGCATTGCAGAATGAATTTACGATGAAAGAAAATATATGTCTGTGCGTTTCTGCATTTGAAGATGAATTCAGAGAAGCGCTCGGTGCATTGAAATCAAGTGAAGCAAAGAAAGAACTTGATGCCAAAAGAAAAATGCTTCAAAAGGCTGAAAACCGTTGTTCAGAACTTGACCGATTATTCAAACGTGTATACGAAGACTATGTAAACGGCAATCTTTCAGAAACCCGTTTCCGAATTCTTTCGGAAGATTACGAAACCGAGCAAGCTGAACTTAAAGAAAAAATCGAGTTATTAAACAAAGAAATACAGGGATTTCAGGAAAAGACGGATAACATTGAAAAGTTTATCCGTACAGCAAAGAAATATGTCGGTATTGAAAAACTGACACCTGCCATTCTCAATGATATGGTAAAAGCTGTTTATGTTCAAAAACCTGACAAATCGTCAGGCAAAAGGGTGCAGAAAGTTATAATCAGTTACAACTATGCAGGCATATTACCAAACGAATTATTAAACCAATTTTACAGCAGATGCAAAGAGCAAAAAACGGCATAACCGAAGTTATACCGTTTCAAAAGTTGCTATGCTGTCATATCGGAAGGCGGCATTTTCCCTGCCTCACAGTATGTGAAAATATGGAGATTAAGTCTATGGGTTTTGTAATGTGAGCAACAGAATGGGTCTTTGATAATCTGATCTTTTTTAATTCTCTTTTACTTTTGCTTTTCGTTCTGTGCAAAATGCAACAGCCTTTTTGAAGTTCAGTTGCTCATCGACAGCATACTGGCGTTGCCGAAAGAGTTAACATTGTTTGGCGGAGGTGCAGGAAATTCGCTGTTGAAGTTTGGCATTTCGCCGTTCATCGGCGGCATCTGACCGTTAAAATTTGGCATTTCTCCGTTCATTTCGGGAGGTTGCGGTTGAGTTGTCTGAACATCTGCGTTCGGAACAGTTGTTGTTTCAGATGGCTTTGGTGATTCTTCCGCAGGTTTTGTTGTTTCGGGTTTTGTCTGATCGGGATTTTTCTGCGGTCTTTCACCTCCGGGCATACCGCCTTTGCCGCCCATCGACATCGTTCCCATATCCGATATATTAATACCCGACGCATCAACCGCAGAGGAGAGAGAACTTTGTGAGTCTGAGGAGGAAATCGTTCCGCAAAGCTGTCCGCTTACGCTTTCAGCCCTGAGCATACAGAACTTTTTCAAGGTTGATGCGCCGAGCACGAAGCTGTCATAATCGCAAAACTTCGTGGGGTCTTTTTCAACATAGGGTGAAATTATTTCCGTTACGGCATCAATCTCTTTCTCAAATTTGCCACTGTCGAAATATTCACTTATGAACTGTGAGAAATATTCGTGATAAAGATTTGTGTATTCTTCATTTTCAAATATCCAGGCAATCATCGGTCTGTCGCTGATATCGCCGCCCGAAACGGGAGAATCTATTGCGTAATTGACCGTACTTGTTGCATCGGATGACTGAAACGTTCCAAATGCGAGATTGTAGTCCCACGGAAGCATGGACATAATGCCGTCTTTTTCATAGAGATAATAGTTATGAATCATACTGCCCGTATAACTGTCACCGTTGACCACAAAATTATGGACAACAAAATATTTTATGACTTGCTCAATATCAACAACAGATTCAATATTTTCACCGTTGCTTAATTTTTTGATAGATTCGATCAGACGGGTTTTATCGGCATCGGTTATATCTGTTTTGGCGTTATCAAAGATATTGGAGTAGCTCTCAAATGAATCGTCAATATATTTGAGCTTCACATCATCGCTGCCTTTACCGCCCATACCGTCTTTTTCGCCTCTGTCGGCAAAAGCTCTGTCCTCAAAGTTTTCGGGCATTTCAGGGATTTGTGACATATCCGGCATCTGTGAAAAGTCCGGCATTTCACCGTTTTCAAAAGGATTTTCGCCGTTATCAAACGGTCTTTGACCTCTGCCGCCAAAGCCTTCGGGAGGAGTCGGCATCTGATTGTTGCGGTTGTTTTCTGCATTTTCTTCGTTGTTTTCAAACTCTGAAAAATCAAAATCTTTTCCGTTACCTCTTCCGCCGCCGAAGCTCATACTGTCGGGTTTATAAAGCTCGCCGTAATCATTTCCGTAATTTCTTTGCAGGAACGATTCTTCTATCGATTCAACAGCAAGATAAAGTCCGAAATCTTCACCGTTGACGGTGATATAAACATAGCTACAAAGAGGTGCAGCAACACCGAATTCACCCATCATTCTGTATACAAGATAATCCTTCATATAGGTGTTATCCTGAATGATGTTATTAAGGCTGATTTTATCAAGTCCGTAGTAGCTTTTTGTGTTGTCGTATTGGTCGAATTCAAGCTTGAAGCTGTATCTGTCGCTGTCCATCTGAGAAACGTTGCTCAATGAAGTGTTTCCCTTTGCTCTTATGCCGATATTGGAATAGTTTTCGCCGTCAATAACAACGGAACACATTGAATATTCTTCGTTTTCGCAGGTTTCAATAAAGCTGTCCCAATCGTTCATAACAATATCTATGGTATGAACTCTGTCTGTTGCAAAAAGTCGGCTTTCATAGCCCAATGATTTGTCTGCGGAAACAATTCCGAGTGACTTTCCGTTCATAAATAAAGCGGTTATAACAAGAGCAAGCGCAACGGCAACACAGCAGATTTTATCAATATGCTTATGGGTTGACATATTGCTCACCTCAACCCATGTAATCGCCGTTATAGCTTACAAGAACAGCGCTGTTTATGCCGTTCATTGCCGAAAGTTCGTTGATAAAATCGGTGTTGTCATCCTTAAGACGGATTTCAAGAGTTAGTTCAACAGAGCCGCTCTGTGCAGTTTTGCTCTTTACCGTGCATTTGTTGACTTTGTCTTTAAGATAATTCTTTGCGTTTTCTTCGCTTGCGTGTGAATCGCAGTTTATAACTATAAGATAGGGATTGAAATGCGATTTTCTGTTGACGAAAACAAGCAGAACAACGCCGATAACAATACTTCCGATAACTGCAAGAGGAATCATACCTGCGGCAAGAACAATGCCGACTGCGATTGCCCAGAAAAGGTAAGCAATGTCAAGCGGTTCTTTGATTGCGGTTCTGAAACGGACAATCGAAAGAGCACCGACCATACCGAGTGAAAGAACAACGTTGCTTGTAACGGCAAGAATAACAAGGGTTGTAATCATCGTCAGCGCAACAAGCGTAACGCCGAAGCTTGACGAATACATTACGCCGTTGAAAGTTTTTTTGTAAACAAAGAAAATAAAAATTCCGATCAGAAAAGCAAGAGCCATTGCTATTGCCATATCAAGCATACTTACGCTTGCAATGTTTTTGATAAAGCTTGATTTAAAAATGTCTGAAAAATTCATATTGTTGATTCTCCTTTAATCATATATTCTGCTGATTGCGTATTTAGAAAATGCCGAAGTCCGTCTGCTGCCGATTTGTATTGCATTTCTGATAACTGTCGGCAAAAATTCATCCCATTTAACCTCTAAAATTATCGGGTTATCAGGTACAGAAACCGTCGGACAGTCTTTGCTGAAAAAATCCTTTGAAGCAAGACCCGTTCTGATTTCATAATCGAGGGTAATCCGCACATTGCCCGCAGGATAAACAAACGGTTCACGCCAATAGTCAACAATTGTTTTCGGCTTGAGCTGTTGAATGGTCATTTTCTGATAAAGCTCACGGATCAAACCGTTTTCATCGGATTTCATCCAACCCAAATCGCCGTCAATGATTTTACGAACCTGTTCTTTTGTTAAATCCGCACTTTTTTTGCTGCAAAGTCCTGCAGTCTTGCTCTTTTTCTCAAGATGAATAACCGCTGTGTCAAAATTATAGTATCTGATTCTGAATTTTTCACGGCGGCTTATCCCGTCAAGTTTTTCCCTCAAAGCGGTATCGGCAGGAGTGTCAAAATAAAGGCTTCGGATAAAATATCTGCCGTCAACGGCGTTTTCATCAGACTTCATAACCGCACCCAGCCTTTGCCGCAGCACAATCATATCCCCATAATTGATTAAATGCTTCCATTCGTGACGAAGATTCAAATTTTTATCACCTCTTTTGTATGCCGTAATCATATCACCTGAAACTGAATTCAAACTGAAAATCCGGGAGTAACATTGTAAAAGAAATGTAAACAAATTATTTTTCAGCTTTATTTCAGCAAACAGAGATATTATAATAATCGGGCAGGTGAAAATGATGAAAATACTTATAATTGAAGATGAAAAAATCCTTGCCGATTCGCTGAAAACGCTTCTTGAAGGCAAAGGCTTTGAGGTTGAAGCGGTTTATGACGGCGAAACGGGCAAGGAATATGCGGAGCTTGGAATATATGATTTGCTGATACTTGATGTTATGATGCCGAAAATGGACGGCTATGAGGTTGCAAGGCAGGTGCGTTCAAAACGGTGCTCAACACCCATTCTTATGCTTACGGCAAAATCAGAGGTTGAGGACAGGATAAGAGGGCTTAACAGCGGCGCAGATTATTACCTAACAAAACCTTTTGATACTGCAGAGCTTCTTGCTTGCATAAACGCATTGCTCCGCCGTCAGGGGAATCAGGTTGACGAGCTTGTTTTCGGCAACACCTCGCTTGATCTTTCATCGGGCAAACTTATCTGCGGTGAGAAATCAGTTCGTCTTTCCGCAAAGGAATTTGATGTTATGCGTTTGCTTATGCAGTCAAAAGACCGCAATCTTTCAAAGGAAGCTTTGCTTGCAAGAGTATGGGGATATGACTCGAATGCTGTTGAAAATCATGTTGAGGTTTATATCGGATTTCTCCGCAAAAAGCTTCGCAGCATCGGCTCGGATATAAGCATCGAAGCCATAAGACGGCTCGGCTATCATCTGGAGGTTAAATAAATGCTTAAAAAGCTGAAAATAAAATTCATATGTATTTTTATGGTGACCGTAACCGTTATGCTTGGCGTAATTCTTGGTACGGTTATCACACTCACGCATAAAAATATCGAACAGCAAAGCATCTCGGCAATGAGGGATATAGCAATGCCTCCCAAGCCTCACAATAAACCCGAAAAAGAATTTGAACATATTCCGAAACCGCATTTCAGTCTGCTTATCACTCCTGAAGGAGAATTTATTGCAGAAGATAACGGTATGTTTGATTTGTCCGATGAAGAATATCTGAACTCCCTTTTTGAATATGCCGAAAGCCGTGACGAAGAAACGGGAATCGTTCCCGATACATCTTTACGATATTTTCGCAAACAAACTCCGATGGGCAATAGCTATATTTTTACCGATGTTTCAGCCGAAGCAGATATGCTTGCAAGTCTTTACAGAACTTGTATAATTATCGGATTAAGTGCATTGCTGCTTTTCTTTGTCATAAGTATCTTCCTTGCAAAATGGGCTGTTAAACCGGTTGAGGAAGCGTGGAATAAGCAGAAACAATTTATTGCCGATGCATCACACGAATTAAAAACTCCGCTTACGGTCATAACAACGAATGCAGAGCTTATGAAATCTGAAAGTTCCGAAGAAAATAAATCAAAATTTACCGATAATATTCTCACAATGTCAAAGCAAATGAGAGGACTTGTTGAGAGTATGCTTGAAATTGCAAGGCTCGATAACGGCAGTGTCGGAAAAGAGTTTGCGGTTTTTAATCTGAGCGAAACCGTATCCGATGCAATTCTTCCTTTCGAAGCACTGTTCTTTGAAAAAGAGCAGAATTTCACAAGCGATATTGAACCTGACATCAATATGAACGGCAACGCAGAGCAAATAAAACAGGTAGTTGACATTCTTCTTGATAATGCAAACAAATACTCATCAGAAAAATCGGAAATAAAGCTGATTCTGAAAAAGCAAGGTAGAAATCAGTGCAGACTTTCAGTAAGTAACGAAGGCGAAACCATACCCGAAGAAGAACTGAAAAACATCTTCAAGCGTTTTTACAGAGGCGACAAAACCCGTCAGATGAACAACAGCTACGGTCTCGGTCTGTCCATCGCCGAAAGCATCGTCACCGAGCATTCAGGCAAAATCTTCGCCGAAAGCAAAAACGGTGTTAATATATTCACAGCACAGTTTCATACGACATAAAATTTAGCAGGTGACATCCTTGTGGATGTTACCTGCTTTTCTTATGCTGTTTAATTTACTTTGTTATATTTCTCTGTTCTCAATTTTGGCAAACTTAAATACCGATAAATTTGTTTTCTTCAAGCTTCTTCAATGACTTTTTAAATTGCACGGCAAAAAGGATTGCAGTGAAGGTTACTGCGATAACATCAGCGGCAGGTTCGGCAAGATAAACGCCCATTGTTTTGTCCGCAACCAGATTCGGCATAATGTAGATAAAAGGCAGAAGAAGCACGAATTTACGCACAACAGCAACGATAATTGAACAAGGTGCGTTGCCGATTGAAACGAAGGTCATCTGGCAGGCTATCTGTATTCCGAAAAGAAACATCGCACCGCAGTAGATACGAAGTGCCTTTGCCGTGAAATCAATGAGTGATGCATCGGGTGTGAATATTCCGGCAAAGATTTGCGGGAACATCATAATCATCGCCCATAAAATAACCGAATATGTAAGGCAGCAAGTGAGCAGCAGCTTGAATGTTTTCTTAACTCTGTCAATGTTGCTTGCACCGTAGTTATAGCTTGAAATTGGCTGTGCACCCTGAGCAATTCCCTGCATCGGCAACATTGCAAACTGCATAACGCTTGTGAGAATTGTCATTGCGCCGACGGCGATATCACCGCCGTATTTGAGAAGTGACGAATTGAAGCAAACGGAAATCACACTCTCGCTGCTCTGCATAATGAAGGTCGCAAGACCCAGAGCAACGCAGGGGAAAACAAGCTTTGCATCAATTTTCAAATCCGACACTTTGAGTTTAAGATATGTTTTCTTGCCACAGAGGAAAGAAATCACCCATATGCACGAAATCGCCTGCGAAAGAATGGTTGCAAGTGCCGCACCCTTGACGCCCATATCGAACGCAAAAATGAATATCGGGTCAAGGATAATGTTGCTGACCGCACCGATAAGTACTGTCACCATTCCGATTTTTGTGAAGCCCTGTGCATTGATAAATGCGCCCATTCCGAGTGTGAGTTGAACAAACACCGTACCGACAGCATAGATGTTCATATAGTTTGTTGCGTATCCGATTGTGTTTTCGCTTGCACCGAAAGCGAGAAGCAAATCTTCGCTCCAAATCAGCAAAACCGCAGTTAAAATGGCTGAAATAATAATCTGAAGTGTGAAACATCCGCCGAGAATTTTCTCTGCAGATTTTTTGTCGCCCTTTCCCATATTTATTGATGCTCTCGGAGCACCGCCCGAACTGATAAGAGCCGCAAAAGCCGAGATGATCATAATTATCGGCATACAAACACCAACACCCGTTAATGCAAGGCTGCCCTCTTCGGGAATATGACCGATATAAATGCGGTCAATGATGTTATACAGCATATTTACGAGCTGGGCAATAACTGTCGGCACAGCAAGTTTGAAAAGCAGCTTGCCGACAGGTTCCGTGCCGAGAAATTCTTTGTTTTTATCCATATTTATCTCCTGAAATAAAGTCTTTCGATATTATACACCTAATGAGTTTTAATTTCAAGACTGTCAGAATATTCAACAATTATTGAACTTCAGTTGAAGTTTGGTTGAAGAAAGTGTTTTATATTGAGTCTGTAATAATGATAAACGGAGGATAAAATGAATAAGAAAACATTTTATAAATATGTTTATATATTCCTGATTTGCTGTGTGGTGGGCTTTGCGGTTGAAACCTTGTGGTGTCTGATTAAAAACGGCTATATCGAAAGCCGAAAATCATTGGTATACGGTCCTTTAAGCGTAGCTTACGGAATGGGCGGAGTTTTGCTGACTGCCGTTTTGGGCAAATTTAAAAGCTCTTCTTTATGGAAAATTTTTCTTATATCGTTTGCTGTCGGCACGGTTGCGGAATACATATGCTCGCTCGGTCAGGAAATTGTTTTCGGCTCCGTTGCGTGGGATTACAGTCACTTACCCCTAAACATCAACGGCAGAGTGTGTCTGCTTTATTCGTTGTTCTGGGTCGTTCTGGGCATTGCTTGGGTTAAGCTCATAATGCCGCTGACGGATAAATTAATTGCTTTTGTTCCGATGAAATTAAGCGGTGTTCTTATCTGGGCATTCATAGCATTTTTTGTTTTTGATGCGGGACTTTCCGCCGTTGCGGCACTCCGATGGAATGAAAGAAAAGAGGGACTTGAACCCTCGAACAGAATGGAAGTTTTTCTCGATGAGCATTTTCCCAATGAGAGAATGAAAGAGATTTATGCAAATTCAAGAGATGTTGATGAAATAGAACGGTGATATTATGAGAAAGAAAAAAACAGAATTTCAGTCACTCGGAACAAGGCTTATTGTTGCCGCAGTGTGGATAACTGTCTGCCTTGTTGTGCTTCTTGTTCTGCCTGTATGGGCAACGGGAATTCTTGAAACGATCGCCTGCTTCTTTATGGCAAAGGAACTTGTAAGTAACACGGGACTTGTCAAGAATAAAGCTGTTCAGGCTCTCTGCATTATTCAGGCGATTTTGATACCGTGGTTCATATATTTCGATGCCGACGTATATGCTTTCATCGCCATGATGTTTGCTTTTGTATTTATTCTGTTTTTTGCTGAAATAACTTCAAAGCAAAAAATCGGCACAAACGGCATTTTTGCAGCTTTTTTCGGTGCATATGTATTCCCGTTTTTTATATCACTTCTTGTTCCGATGATGAACCTTAACAACGGAAGAAATCTTGTTCTGATTCCGTTTATATCCGCTTGGTGTGCTGATGCGGGAGCATATTTTATCGGCTCAAAATTCGGTAAACATAAGCTTGCACCTTCAATCAGCCCGAAAAAGAGTGTTGAAGGTGCATTCGGCGGAGTTGCGGGCGGAATACTCGGTATGCTTATTTACGGAGTGATTCTTCACTTTTGCGGTATTGATGTTCCGTGGCTGAATTTTATCGTTATGGGTATTCTCGGTTCGGTCTTCGGCTTGCTCGGAGATTTGTTTCTTTCATATATCAAAAGAGATTGCAGAATCAAGGATTTCGGCAGCTTTCTTCCCGGTCATGGCGGAGTTCTTGACCGATTCGACAGCGTGCTTTTGGTAGTGCCTGTTTGTTACTGCTTATTCAGAATTATATAAATTTACTTTCTCCTCCATACTTTCATATTCGGTTCCTCCACAGAACCGCAGAACGGGCAGTTCCGTAACAAAGGTGCTGTTCGTTTTGCACTCTCTTGATTTGTTCATATATTGACTGTAAAATATAATCGTGAGGTGTTGCAGATGTTTAAAATACTTATCGCAGAAGACGATGTTGAGCTTCGCGAGCTTTTTACACATGTTCTTTTTAAAAACGGATATTCGGTAACGGGTGTTTCCAACGGAAAAGAAGCACTCGATGCCATGGATAACACATATTTTGACCTCATAATTTCCGATATAATGATGCCTGAAATGGACGGCTACGAGCTTGTTCACTCTCTGCGTGAAGCGGGCAACAACATACCTGTTCTTACAATTACCGCAAAGGATGCCTTTGACGATATGCGGCTCGGTTTCCTTTCGGGCATGGATGACTATATGGTCAAGCCTGTCAATGTCAATGAGATGGTGCTTCGTGTGGGAGCGCTTCTCCGCAGGGCGCAGGTTATGAATGAACGAAAATTAACCATCGGCTCAACCGTTATGGAATGCGATTCGTTAACCGTAACATGCAACGGTGAGAGCTCAATTCTGCCGCAGAAGGAGTTTATGCTTCTGTATAAAATGGCATCTTATCCCGGCAAAATCTTTACCCGTCAGCAGATGATGGACGAGATATGGGGCTATGATGCCGTGAGCGATACTCATACGGTTGATGTTCATATCGGCAGACTGCGTGACCGCTTCAAGGATAACACCGATTTCAGAATCGTCACCATGAGAGGCGTCGGATATAAGGTGGAGAAGAAATGAAGAAAAATCAGAACTCCAAAAAGCTGTGGAGATATTTTATTACTTCGGTCATTGTCGGCTTCGGTGTAACCATTCCGCTGGAGCTTTCGCTTGCATATATTGCAAAGTATTATTTTGATGTTCAGATAAGCATTCCTAATCTGATATGGATTGTGTTTGTAAGCATAATCGTCGGCGGAATTGTTATGTCTTTTATTTCAAAAAGACTTATTACTCCGCTGACAAATTTAAGCTCTGCAATGAACAAGGTTGCTGAAGGAGATTTTGAAACGCAGATTGAAACCGAAAGCAAGCTTGAAGCAATTCAGGATATTTACACGAATTTCAATCTTATGGTAAAAGAACTCGGCGCAACCGAAACATTGCAGACGGACTTTGTTTCAAACGTTTCCCACGAAATCAAAACGCCGATAACGGCGATTGACGGATACGCAACGCTTTTGCAGAATACCGAAAACATCGATGAGGTTGAAAACGAATATATCGAAAAGATACTTTTCAACACAAAACGGCTTTCAGAGCTTGTCAGCAACATTCTTCTGCTTTCAAAGGTTGATAACAAGGCTATTCAGGCAAAGAAAACAACCTACCGTCTTGATGAGCAGATAAGGCAGTCAATCGTTCTTCTTGAACCGAAATGGAGCGCAAAGGAAATTGACTTTGATGTTGATTTGGATGAGATTGAATATACGGGCGATGAAAGCCTAATGTTCCATGTGTGGAACAATCTTCTCGACAATGCAATCAAGTTCAGCCCCGAAAACGGCTTGATAAGAATGAAGCTGGAAAGAGCAGATAACAAAATAACCTTCACTATTGAAGATGAAGGCTGCGGAATCAGCGACGAAGAAAAGAAGCATATATTCAACAAATTCTATCAGAGCGACAGCTCCCATAAATCCGAAGGCAACGGCTTGGGTCTTGCTCTCGTCAAAAATATTCTGACCCTCTGCGGCGGAGAAATATCCGTGACTGACGGCAAAAACGGCGGTGCAAAATTTACGGTAGTATTATATTAAATGATTGATTTTCTTATTGAATTTTGAGCAGGAGAAATCCTGCTCTTTTTTATTTTTTTAACTTGTCAAACTTATGTCAGGAGAAATGTATATGAATTGTCAAAAAGAGTTGGTATTATTACGGTGCAGCAGATGGGAAGAGCACATTGAAAGGAATATGAAATAAAAAGTTTTCATTGTTCAGAAAGGTTTTTGGGATTTTAAATCTTACATACTTTCACTGAACATCAAAATTATTGTTGTATTTCTGCACATTTCCATAGTATACTATAACTGTTAAACATTAGCAAAAGGGGAGATACAATGAAAGTTTCCGAGATGCCGTATCAGCGAATTACCGTTGAGGAGTTCAAAGAGCAGGCTGAAAAGATAATTGCAAAAATCAAGGCGGCGGAATCCGCAGAGGATTTGAAGGCGGCGAGGGATGAATACAACAAAATCAGCGAAGATGTTGACACCGCCGCATCGCTTGCAAATTGCCGATTTACCCTCAACACAAGGGATGAATTCTACAATGCGGAGATGGATTATTACGATAACGCAATGCCGCTTTTCTCCGAGATTGAGAATGAATACAAAAAGGCAATGCTTGATTCACCCTACAGAGCAGAAGCCGAAAAACTGATAAATCCCAGAGTTTTCAAGGGCTTTGAGATGTCACTCAAAACATTTTCACCCGAAGTTATTGAGGATTTGCAGTCTGAAAACGCACTTGTCACGAAGTATTCAAAATTTATGGGTGAGCTCGCATTTGAGTTTGAGGGCGAAAAAATGCCCCTCTCCGTATTGAGGGGTAAATTGGAGGATGACAGCCGTGATGTCCGCAGAAAAGCCGCAGAGGCTATCGGCAAAACTATGGAAGCAAATGCCGAAACATTCGACGAAATCTTTGACGGTCTTGTTAAAATCCGCACACAGATTGCCCGCAAGCTTGGCTACAAAAACTTCGTTGAACTCGGTTATTACAGAATGGGCAGGGTAGACTACGACGAAAAAATGGTTGCCGCATTCCGCAAGAGTGTTGAAACCGACATCGTTCCTGCTGTTGCAGAGTTAAAAGAGAGAATTCGCAACAGATTAAACCTTGATAAAATCATGTATTATGACGATGCAATCAGTGTTACGGGTGAAATGCCCCGACCCGTCATTGATACACCCGCAATCTTTGAGAATGCACTCAAAATGTATCACGATATGAAGCCTGAAATCGGTGATTTCATGCAGAGAATGCTCGATGCAGAAGCATTTGATGTTGAAGCCCGTGACGGCAAATTCGGAGGCGGATATTGCACAACCTTTGCAAAATATAAGCAGCCGTTTATTCTCGCAAACTTCAACGGCACAAGCGGTGATATTGATGTTATCACCCACGAATTCGGTCACGCACTTGCTGCAGATTATATGTTCAAATATGCCGAGCCCGACTATCCCACGGGTATGGAAACTCACGAGTGCCATAGTATGTCGATGGAGTTCCTTTGTCATAAATATATGGATGCATTTTTTGGAGAAAAGTCAAATAAATACCGCTATAAGCATATCGTTGATGCGCTTTCGTTTATTCCTTACGGTGTTATTGTTGATGAATTCCAGCATATCGTTTATGAAAATCCCGATTTGACACCCGAGGAGCGCAAAAACGAGTATCTTATGCTTGAAGAAAAATACAGACCTTATCTGTCGTTTAAGGGTATTCCTTATCTTGAATTCGGTACACGCTGGCAGTATCAGATGCATATTTATGAAAGTCCGTTTTACTATATAGATTATTGTATTGCGCAGTGCGTTGCTCTGGGATTTTTAAGACTTTCGAGGGAAGATTTTGAATCATCACTTGAAAAATATGTTGAGTTTTTGAAGAAAACAGGTGGAGTTTCACTTACTGTGCTTATCGAAGAAACAGGAATTGAATCACCGTTTGGCGATGGAGCTTTGAAAAAAACTGCTGAAAGTGCCATGAAAATTATAGAAAAATTAAATAAGAATATAGGATAAAAAAGAAAAGGTGTGCATTAAAGCACACCTTTTTAAAATAAATGGTTCTCTATCGCATACGCCACACCATCATTGTTGTTATCGGGTAAAACACAATCCGCCTTTTCTTTGAGTTCATCAACTGCATTTCCCATTGCGAATTTAATTCCCGATTCAGCAAACATTGTTATGTCGTTTTCTCCGTCACCAATGCAGGCAATTTCCTCTTTGCTGATGTTAAGCTGTTTCGCAAGCTCAGCAAGAGCAATTCCTTTTGATGCGTTTTTATCAAAGATTTCAACATAAATGCTGCTGTATGCTGCGGAAAGACAGTTGTATCTGCTGATAATGCTTTCGCTTCTTTCCCGTGCTTTAGGATGCAGAAAATAAAGCTGGATTTCTTCAACCTCGGAGTGATTTTCTTTTATGAAATCAGAAACGCTTTTAACGCATATCGAATTTTCGGAATCCTTCCCGTAATAGATTCTGCCTGCAAGCGATAAAAAATTCCCCTGCAGATAGTAGTCATTATCAATCTGCGCCGTTATTCCGAAGCCATTTCTTTTAAATTCATCAAGAATTCTGGCGGCGGTTTCCCATGAAATACATGAATTGAATATTTTTTTGCTTTTTTTCAAATCAACAACACATGCACCGTTTGAGGTTATCGCATACTGATAAAAATTTTCTCTTTTCAGCCTGTGAGGCAAGCAGTTAAGATTTCTGCCTGTTGTCGGAACAATGATTATTCCTTTTTCGGATGCAAACTTGAGCGCCGTAACTGTTTTTTCGCTCATCCTGCTTTTGGAATCAAGACATGTGCCGTCCATGTCAACGGCAAGCATTTTAATCATAATTATCACCGATTTCATTTTATCATCCTGTTGCATAAATTTCAATAAACAAAACCTGCATTATATAATATAATTCATTGCAATTGCAGACAAATAATGTTATAATAAATATAATAATTTTATTAAGGTGATAAAATGAAGCCTTTTAATTTTTATCTAGTAACCGATACCCATTATTTTGAACCGTCTCTCGGTGCAAGCGGTGCGGCGTATGATGAATACATGAAAAGAGAACAGTATTTTATGGCGGAGAGCAGTGAAATAGTAAAATCTGTTTTTGCAGATATTGCCGCCGACAAAGAAACGGAATATGTTATCATTCCCGGCGACCTCTCCAAAAACGGCGAAATCGAGAGCCATAAAAGCTTTATCAAAGAGCTTTATAAACTTAAAGAATCGGGTAAAAAGATTTTTGTTATTACCGCGGGCCATGATTATAATGAAAAGTCAAGAGCGTTTGTCAATGATGAACGCATTGAAGTTGAAGGAACCCCATTCAAACAGCTTCCCGAGTTATATAAGGATTTCGGATATTCACAAACACTTGCTGTTGACGAACAAAGTCTTTCCTATATTTCGGAACTTACTGATGGGGTTCGCCTTCTTGCAATCGATTGTGACGGTGAGGGTAATCCTAAAGGTGCTGTTGATGAAAGGTTGAAAGAATGGATTAAGATTCAGCTTGATGATGCAAAAAACGCAGGCTGTGAGGTAATTGCGATTTGCCATTATCCAGTAATTCCTCCCGTGCCCGTTTTTGATCTTGTCGGTGATGCAAAGCTCAAAAATTGGCGAGATACCGCTTCTTTGCTTGCGGATAACGGAGTGAAGCTTGTTCTGACAGGGCATATGCATATTCAGAGCATTAATAAATTTATTACTGAAAAAGAAAATATTCTTGTTGATATCTGCACGGCATGTCTTGTCGGAAGTCCCGCGAAATACAGAAAAATTTCCTTTGACGGAGAGAAGATTGAAGTTAAATCAATTGATGTTCCTGAGTTCAGAAAAGAAAAAGACGGTGTTCCGTTAAATGAATTTTTTGATGCTCAGTTCAGATATTCAATCATAAACAGAATTAACGGAATCTTTAGCGGAGACGGATTTTTTAAAAAAATTGGCAAAAAAATTCTTAACGGTATAACCGTCGGAGGTCTGGCGGGGATGCTGTTTATAAAAGCCGATAAATCCCTCAGAAAAAGAAAATTCATTGACCTTGCAGGCGATATAGGTGTTGCGATTTTTGCCGGAGACCAGCCATATGTTACAGGTACTCCCGTTGGAGATGCATTCGGAAAAGCACTCGGCAGGCTTGGCTTCATCTTAAAAAGAATTGAACCTAAACTCTCGAAAAACGGATATAATGTTAATCTTAAAGAAATGCTTATGGATACAATCGGCAATAACAAGGGTTATTCCGATAATGATACTGTAATTGATTTAAAAAACAAATAACGAGGTGCGGTTATGTCAAAAAAATTTAAAATTACAAGCCCCTACAGCGATGTTCTTGATTTCCTGGGAAATAATGAATACCATTATAAAACAAATCTGCATACGCATTCCACCTACAGTGATGCTAACAACACCATGGCGGATATGATTGCTGCATTCTATGACCTTGATTTCGATATTCTTGCTTTTGCGGAGCACGGACTTCTCGGCAAGGAATGGGATAAAACTCCCACCATCGTTCCTCTTTTTCGTTTTCAGTATCTCTGGCATGGTTTAAGACGCCATCTCACAACCGAGGAATACAGACAGGTTCTCAGTGGTACATACAAAACCGAGAAAAATCTTCGTACAAAGAAAAGGGGACTAATGTGCATTCCCCGAACGATTGAAGCAAATATGTTTACGCTTATGAAAAACCATGTCAACGGATACTTTACCGATGATGCTCTCGAAGGAAAATACGGAAAGGAAAATGATTTTGAAACACCAATTCGTGTGATTGAGCAAAGCGGCGGTGTTTCGCATATAAATCATCCAACCGATTGGCTCGGCGCATACAGAGACCCTTCGTGCGCAAAGGTTCCCGAGAATATCAGATTTTTTGCAGACCTTCTGAGACGATACAAGTCATGCCTCGGAATTGAAGTTCTCAATATGTATGACAGACCCAACCGAAGCGACAGAATTCTTTGGGATGAGCTTCTTCAGAAGATTATTCCCGAAGGAAATCGCACTGTTTTCGGATTTGCAAACAGCGATGCGCACAGAGTTTGTGAAATCGACACTGCATTTATGGATTTTATTATTCCTGAATATACAATAGAGAATTTCCGTGAGGCTCTTGAAAAAGGAAGATTCTTTTCGATTGCCCGTTATGCCAAAAATGAGCTTGGTGAAGATTTTGTTGGTGAAGGTCCATATCCGTATGTCAACGGAATTACAATTGATGATGAAAATGATGTTATCATTATTTCAGGCATAAACTGCAATGTGATTGAATGGATTGCTGACGGAGAAATTATAAAGAGCGACTCAATCGGTGCTGACGGAGAAATGACATCGGAAATCCGTCTCGGTGATTACGCTGATAAAATAAGCTGTTATGTCCGTGCTCAGCTTAAAGGCAGAGGTGGAATCTGCATGACTCAGGCGTTTATTTGCGATGACGGAAATATAGAAAGATTTATTGATAAAGATGCTGCAATAAGGCCGCTGACTGAAGAAGAAAAGAAGAAAAAAGCGTTCAATGATACAAGGCTCGGAGTTATCATCAACAAACTTTCTCAAAAATAAGGATTAAAATTTCCGCTTTTAAAAAATTTTTCTTTAAATGGATTGAAATTACTATATAATATGTGTTAAAATTTATAAGTCAATTTTATATGCCGAGAAAACGGCAAAAATTTTTTGGAGGTAATAAAATGAAGAAAATTCTGAAAAGAACTCTTGCGATGCTTCTTTGCCTGACGATGATTTTAGGCATGGGTCTTGTCAGCGGAGTTATTTCGGCACCTGTAGCATCAGCCTCAGAAGAGACTCAGGTTGGCGCTACCAGAACGGTAAAAAAATCAACCGATGCCAACGGTGCTGAAACATCCGAAAAATCAACCGGCATCCTTTCCTATGCAGACCTCGTAGCAACCTACGGA
>JAZQGF010000015.1:0-28385 GCA_045539875.1 Acutalibacteraceae bacterium | reverse complement strand
GGCACGGTTGCCGTTGCTTCGTCCTCTGCCGCAAACGCAAGCGACAAAACGCCGAAGCAAAGGACAAAAGTCAACATGATTGCGAAAAGTTTTTTCATTGGTAGCCCTCCTTTTATTTTTTCAATTTTTAATGAGCATAATTATCAACTCATATATATATGACGAAAAATCGAAAATATTACGCAAAAAATTGCAAAGTTTACAATTTGTTTACATTCGAGGCTGCTTTAAGTGCTTTTTAGAAAAATATAAACTTCAAAAAAACGGCATTATCCCTTTGGAATAATGCCGTTAATGATAATGTCTTTATTTCCTCATAGCCGCAAGGTCACGGTAGTTGATTAATTTGATGCCGTGAGCTTCAATGTGCTGTCTGGTCTGCGGGTCCTTCATAACCTGATATTCCCAAACTCTGCGCTGCCATGAGCCTGTTGTACCCTTTAGGTCATCGGTTTCAATTGAGGGATGAAGATATGTTTCTGTTATGCCTTCGGGCATGTTTGCGTAGAGGTTATAGAGATATTCCTTGAAATCCTCGTAGCTCTTGTCCTGCGGTCCGCCCCATTCATTGGGAATAAGATGATCGGGAAGAGCCACGCCGTTAGCCTTTGCAAATTCAACAATTTTTCCGAATACCATATCAATCAGACTCTTGTCAACATTGATTTCAAGCATTGAGTTGCCGAGCATTGCATCGGAGAAGGTGCCGGGCAGGCGGAAGGGAAGACCGTATTCGCCTGCGATTGCAAGGGTTGACTGAAGAAGCTCAAATCTGCCTGTTTCAATGCCGTAAAGCGAACCCATGTGATTGTCGAGATGGGATGGATTGGTTAAACCGAGCTTTTTGCAGCGTTCAATCTGCGCTCTGATTTCAGCTTCAACCTCGTCAATGTCAACATTCTTTTCAACCTGATCGCTTTCGTGCCACATGAAGCCCTCCTCGTCACGGAGAGAATCGGTGTTGCTTGTGTTTACGGGTGCCCAGCGGTATTTTGACCATTCACTGGTGAATGTGAGGTGAACGCCGATTGCAAGCTCGGGATTTGCCGCTGCAAACTGACATGCTTCGGGTGCCCATGCGCAGGGGGTCATAATTGTTGAAGATGTGAGCGCGCTTTTTTCATCTTTGAGAAGCTCCATAACTGCGAGGTTTGCACCGCGGCACATGCCAAAATCGTCTGCGTTGATAATAAGATATCTGTCCATAATTATTTTCCTTTCCGAATTATTTTATATCATCATAATTGAGTTTATTGCCTGTAAATTTATTGACATCAAGCTCTTTATCGCCGATGAAGGCTTTGTCAACCTGCTTTATGCCTTTTACAAATTCCTTTGTGCCGGGGCAGAAAGGATAAAGACCGAGCACGCCGAAAATATACCAGATAGCGGTTGTGCCGTTATCCTCATCGCCGGGGAAACCGTCATCTTCATATGAGAATAATTCATCGCAGATTTTCTTTACCCAATATGCCGATTTTTCAACATCTCCAAGTGCGGAATAAATATAAGGAATGTGGAAGCTCGGCTGATTGTTCATGCCGCACTGACCGAAATCAACTGCCGCCATTTCGGTAATTTCGTGGATTTCACAGCCGTAGCCGATGATTTCGTAGTGAGGGGGAGTTGCGAAAAGCTCGTCGATTTTTGCGATGAGCTTATCTTTGCCGCCATAGAGGTCTGCAAGACCTTCAATGTCGTGGGGAACGGCAAAGGAGTTCTGCCATGCGCTGCCTTCGGTGTAGTCTCTTCCCCATCCGATTGGAGTGAAACCGGGTCTGAAGTTACCTTTTTTATCCTTTGCACGCATGAAGCCTGTTTCGGGGTCGAAAAGATTTTTATAGTTGAGCGCACGCTTTCTGTATTCCTTCTCAATATCGGATTTGCCGAGGATTTTGGCAATTTCGGCAATGCACCAGTCGCCGTAAGCGGCATCAAGAGTGAGGTTGACACTCTCTTTTTCCTCTTCATAGGGAACATATCCGAGTTTGCAGTAGCTCTCCGCACCGTTCCTGCCGAAGCGGCTGTGGGGAGCATTTTTTACGGAATGCTTTATCATTCCTTCAAGAGCAACCTCAAGCAAATCCTTTTCGATAAAGCCCTTGACCGCACCGTCACAGATAACGGCATCTACAAGTGTGCTGGGCATACATCCGCATTCGCCGATGGAGAGCCATCTGGGCAGCCAGCCGCTTTCTTTGTATTCGTTGATGAATGCCGCAAGCATTTCCTTCATTTCGTCTTTTGCGACGAGCGAGAAGAAAGAATAAACTGTTCTGTATGTATCCCAGAAGCCGTTGTCGGTGTATCTTACGCCCGGTCTGATTGAGCCGTCGTGCGGACAATAGTGAATTGCATTGCCCTTTGCATCGTATTCATAGCATTTATGAGGATAGAGAAATGCTCTGTACATGCAGGAATAGAAGGTTTTGAGCATCTTCTTATTCTTAGTTTCGATTCTGACTCTTGAAAGGTATTCTTCCCATTTGTTTTCGGCGAAATCCTTGACAGATTTAAGCGTTGCGCCTGAAAGCTCCGATTCAAGATTGAGAAAAGCCTGACTGAAGCTGATATAGGAGGTTGCAAGCTTTATTTCGGTTGATTTGTTTTTCAGTGCAATATGAATTCCTGCTTTTTTGCCTCTGCATTTTGTGCCGCTGCGGAATTTATCATCGTTGCTGATGAGAGTTTTATCAACATCAACACTGCCTTCGGGGAATTTAAGAACAATGTAATTTTTGAATTTCACAGCTTCGCCGCTCATATGCATGTCTGTTGAGGCATAAAGCGTGTTTGTCTTTTCGTCAAAGCGGAAGGAGTTATTACCCTTGACGGGAGTGACGGAAAAGTAGTTGTCAATATCTTCATCAAAGGCAACTTTTATAACCGCGCCTCTCTCTGTCGGAGCAAGCTCGAAATCTGCTCTGCAGCGAAGAAAACGGAACTTGAGATAATAGGGAGTGAGGATGGCATCCTCGGGTCTGAAGCCTGACCATCTGTCTTCGCCGTCAAATCCGCCCATTTTTCTGTTTTGAAGGCTGAAAAGCATTGCGCCGTAGTCGGCAATCCAGGGTGAAGGCTGATGCGTGAGGCGGATACCCTCAAGGCTTCGGCTGTCGGGATGATAATACCAGCGAATGTTGTTTTCAACGGTCTGCGGAGCGAATGCCGCCATGCCGAAAGGAAGCTGAACAAGGGGCAGGGTGTTGCCGTTTGAAAAACGGTGAACCGATTTGCTGCCCTGCTTTGTGTTAACCAGATTGCAGTATTTCATATTTATTTCTCCATAATAAGATTTATCAGATTTTCGACGCTATAGAAGCGGCTTTTTTTCATTGAACGGTTTAAAAATTCCATGTTGGGCGCCGAATGCTCAACCTCTTTTGAAAAACGCTGCATGATTTGCGTTCGCTTTTCTTTATCGGCATTTACGGCTGCATGAAGTTTTTGAATGATAACAAATGACACTGCGGCAAACTTTGATTTTGTGAGCAGGTCTCTGTCAAAAACCGCAGTCATAAAATAACGGAACACAAAATACACCATCAGATGCTCATATTCCCATTCAAACGCTTTGACCGCATTTGTGTATCCGGAAATATCTGCGGATTCTGCATCGGAAAGGGCATCTTTCCACGATGTGTCAAGCATTTCAAGCTCACGGAAATCGGAAAAATATTTTTTTGCCGAGCCTGTTGCTCTTCTCGGAGAGTAACAGGACTTTTCTGAATTGAAAAAGTTTTCAGTAATCGCCTCGCGGATTTCGCTGCATTCGCAGCGTCTTATGCGCGGAGCGATTTTTTCGGTAAAGAGCAGAAAAGCACAGATCCTTTCGTTGATTGAAAATTCTCTGCTTTGAAGTATATCAATCGCCTTTTTTCGTGCTTCGAGAAGTGTAAAATACATTTCTGCATCAATATCCGTGGGCTGAGGAAAATCAAGCGTGTTTTCTGTTTCAAAGGTTATGGGTTCGCTGCTTTGCATTATGATTCTTGCCGCTTCGGGGCAGGAAAGAGAAATTCCCGTTTCGCTCCTTGCGCCGAAATATGTTATGTGTCGCGGATATTGGCGGCAGGTGCGGCAAAGATTTTCGTGACCGAGCTCCGTATACATTTCGCAAAGACCGCTTTCAAGCAGAAACGGGCATCGGTTGTCGACGGGAGCAAACACCGTGTCGCCGTCCTCATCAACGGAGATAACGCTTTTGATTTTATCGCCGAAGCTGCCCTTTACGGCTCTGTATTTTTTCAGGCTTTCCTCATCGGCAACAACCGCCCAGCCTGCACAGCAGGTGTCGGTGCATTTATCGGCGATGCAAGAAAACCGTTTGTAATAAACGGGATAAGTATTTTTCATTTTCACTCCAAAAAGCGGGTGACCGCAAAGTCACCCGCTTATATTGATATTCCTTATTCGGGAGCATATTCTGCGCCGCCGTTTTCGGGCGATTCTTCAGCAACATCCTCTTCGGGATTTTCTTCGGAGAGCTCCTCGGGAGGAATTATTTCGCCGTGTTCGTCTGTTACAACCTCGGTTTCGGGAACATAAACGATGAGATATACCGTTGTTCCCGGTGAATATGCTTTTTCGTAGCTGGGAGACATTGAAATTATTTCGTTTTCTCTGTAATTACCGTTGGATGTTTCATTCTTTTTGCAAACGAAGCCAAGCTCTTCAAGGCGTGTGACGGCTTCTTCATAGTCGGAGCCGATAACATTGGGAAGAATGATTTCTTCCTTGCCCTTGCTGACATAAAGAATGATTTCGGTGCCATGAGCAACCATTTCGTTGGGCTGGATGCTTTGACCTATGATATATCCTTCGGAAACCTCTTCGTCATAAACATATTCGGGATCGCCGAACTTGAAATTTTGATTGAATACGGGGTTTGATGAAATGTCAAGATAGCTTCTGCCGATAAAATTGGGAACGGCAACAGGCTCTGCCTGAGTCTGCTCAACCGCGGCAACTGTGGTGCTTTCTGAATTTCCGATGTCTATTGAAAGCCTGTCGCGGAAGACCGTGAAGGCAAGAATGATGAAAACAACAAGACCCACTGCTATGCTGATAACGGCGGAGGTAACAATAATCTGTGCGCCGCCTTTGTTCTTTTTGTTGCTGTTTTTATTTGCAGGGGGAGGAGACGCGGGCTTACGGGGAGCAGGTGCGCCTGTGGGTGCGGCAGGAGGAACTGCGGTTCTCTGCTGATACTGACTGCTGACTGCGGTTGCAACGGGAGAGGCCGAAAGCTCTGCCCTCAGCTGTTCAACGGTTCTTGTTCTGTCTTCTGGAAGAATCTGAAGTGCGTTGATAAGACCGTTGATAACATATGCCGGAAGCGCTTCCGCAAATTTGCCCGGAACCATCAGACGGTCGTTTGACATTCTTTCTTTTGCCGAAATCGGATCACTGCCTATGAGGGTGCGGTAAAGCACGGCGGCAAAGGAATAGATATCGGTCCATGTTCCCTGGCTGCCGTCGAAGCCGTACTGCTCAATGGCGGCATAGCCGTCAAAAAGCTGGCTGTTGAGGTCGCTTCTTGCGGTTCTTGCGGCTCCCGTGCAGAAGCCGGTTATTTTTATTTTACCATCCGCTGAAATAACGAGTGTGGACGGTGAAATTCCCTTATGGATTATTCCTGATGAATGGAGCGTTCCGAGGGTCGAAAGGATAGGCATAAGAATCTGCCTTGCCTTTTCCCATGAAATATAGCCTGTTTTGCTCCTGAGGAGAAAATCCCTTAGAGTGATTCCCTCAAAATGCTCATAGATAGCGTAGGATGTTCCGTAGTCCTCAACAACATTTGTTACGCTGATGAGGGCGGAAAGGCCCTTGAGTCTTGCAAGCTTTGTCCAGAGTTCTTCGAAGCTCTGGCGAAGCTCCGCAAAAACATCCTCGCTGCCTCTCATAACCTGAAGAGTGAGGTTTGAGGTTGTTCTCGTAGTAAACGAATCCGGAATGAATTCTCTGATTTTAACGGCTTTTTTCTCTGTGAGATCCCAGCCGATATATGTTGCGCCTTCGCCGTTATATTCAAGCATTTTTCCGACAAGATATCTGTTTGATATAACGGTTCTTATCGGAAGATAAGGCGGAATCTGAGCTGATTCCGAAAGAAATCCGCAATGGGGGCACTGCTTTGCCTCGCCGATTTCACGCATACAGCCCATGCATAAATTATCTGAACTTATCATTTAAGGTTCTCCTTGCCGTCAGGCGGTAAAATAAAAAACGCTGCCGTACTCTGTATTATAAACCAAAGTAATGATATCAAATATGTGCATTTTTGTCAACGAAGGTGACATTATTGTAACTTTTATCGTCAAATTGTTAAACTTTTCAAAGAATAATTTGGCAGTAATATTTGTGAGATGCACTTGAAAATATAAATAATAATTGTTATAATGTTACTAATTAAAAAGCGGAGGCTTGTGTTTTTATGAAAAAGGATAAAGGAAATATCCCGATTTATTTGTTCCACGAGGGCACTAACGCCAAGGCATACGAGTTTTTGGGCTCGCATCCGTGTGCAGACGGAGCAGTTTTCAGAGTATGGGCTCCGAATGCCGAGCAGATAGGCGTTGCCGGTGATTTCAACGGCTGGAATGCAGAGTGCGCGCCGATGAAAAAAATCAGCGACGGCATCTGGGAATGCACCGTTGAAGGCGTTAAAGAATTCGATTCATATAAATATCTTATCCGCACAAAGGACGGCCGCGATATATACAAAAGCGATCCATATGCTTTTCATGCGCAAACAAGACCAGACACTGCATCCAAATATTATCCGTCGCTCGACTTCGGCTGGACGGACAAGGCATGGATAAAAAAAAGAAAAAGCAGGGATATTTATTCTTCACCTGTAAACATTTATGAAGTTCATGCAGGTTCATGGCAGGTTTATGATGACGGAAATCCGCTTTCATACAGAGCTCTTGCTGACAGGCTTATTCCTTATGTCAAGGAGATGGGATATACCCATATCGAGCTTCTTCCCATTCTTGAGCATCCTTTTGACGGCTCATGGGGATATCAGGTAACGGGCTATTTTGCTCCCACCTCACGCTACGGCACTCCCGATGACTTTGCATATTTTGTTGACAAGGCTCATTCAATGGATATCGGCGTTATTCTTGACTGGGTGCCTGCTCATTTTCCGAAGGATGCCTTCGGTCTTTATGAATTTGACGGCACTCCCTGCTACGAATACCCTGACCCGAGAAAGGGAGAGCATTATCAATGGGGAACCAAGGTCTTTGACTACGGCCGACCCGAAGTTTGCTCGTTTCTGCTTTCCAGCGCAATGTTCTGGATTGAAAAATACCATATAGACGGACTGCGTGTTGATGCCGTTGCATCAATGCTTTATCTTGATTATGACAGAGATGACGGACACTGGATTGCCAATGTTCACGGCGGCAACGAAAATCTTGAAGCTGTTGCTTTTCTTCAGAAGCTCAACGAAAGCATTTTCAGAGAATACGGCGATGTTATGATGATTGCCGAAGAAAGCACCGCATGGCCTATGGTTTCAAAGCCGACATTTATGGGCGGTCTCGGTTTCAACTTCAAGTGGAATATGGGCTGGATGAACGATTGCCTTCGTTATTTTTCGCTTGACGGCATCCACAGAAAATATCATCACGACTGCCTGACTTTCTCGTTTTTCTACGCATTTTCAGAGAATTTCGTGCTTCCGATTTCGCATGACGAGGTTGTTCACGGCAAATGCTCGCTTATCAACAAAATGCCCGGCAGTTATGAAGAAAAATTTGCAGGAGTGCGTTCGTTCCTCGGCTATATGATGTCGCATCCCGGCAAAAAGCTTCTTTTCATGGGCAGCGAATTCGGGCAGTTTATCGAATGGAATTATAAGCAGCAGCTTGACTGGATGCTTCTTGATTACGATGCCCATAAGCAGCTTAAAAATTATGTTGCAGCCCTTAATGCTTTCTATCTCAAAAATGCTCCTCTCTGGGAGGATGATTACAGTTGGGACGGCTTCAACTGGATAGTCAGCGATGACAGGGATAATTCCGTTGTTGCATATATCAGACGCGATAAGAGCGCGAACGAAATTATTTCCGTTTGCAACTTCACTCCCGTAACAAGGCAGAAATACTGCTTCGGTGTTCCTAAAGCAGGCACCTACAGAGTTGTTTTCAGCTCTGCGATTCCCGAATTTGGCGGCAAGGGCGAAAGCACCGTCGGTTCGGTTAAGGCAAAAAAGAAAGCCATGCACGGATACGATTACAGCATTGAGATTGATATTGAAGGTCTCAGCTGTATGTATATAAAGAATACCTCAAGAAAAAAAGCGAATTAATCAAATCATGCAGGACACATAATGTGCCCGATTAAAATTAAAGGAGGAAACCCCTATGGCAGTAAAACCCGAATGCATAGCAATGCTCCTTGCAGGCGGTCAGGGCAGCCGTCTCGGCATTCTGACAAAAAACATCGCAAAGCCTGCCGTGCCCTACGGCGGCAAATACCGCATTATTGACTTCCCTCTTTCAAACTGCGTTAACTCCGGTATTTATACCGTCGGCGTACTGACGCAGTATCAGCCTCTTGAGCTGAATGATTATATCGGCAACGGTCAGCCGTGGGATCTTGACAGAGCCAACGGCGGCGTACATATTCTTTCACCTTATCAGCAGATTAAGGGTACTGAATGGTACAAGGGTACCGCAAACGCAATCTATCAGAATATCAATTTCATTGAAAGATATGACCCCGAATATGTTCTTATTCTTTCGGGCGACCATATCTATAAGATGGATTATTCAAAGATGCTTGATTTCCACAAGGAAAAGAACGCGGACTGCACCATAGCAATGCTTGAAGTTTCCTGGGAAGAGGCAAGCCGTTTCGGTCTTATGATTGTTAATGACGACGGCTCAATCAGCGAATTCGAAGAAAAACCCAAAAATCCCAGAAGCAACAAGGCATCAATGGGCGTTTACATTTTCAATTGGAAGAAGCTCAGAAAATATCTTATTGAGGACGAGGCAAAGGAAGGCTCGGGCAACGATTTCGGTCACGATGTTATTCCTGCAATGCACTCCGCAGGCGAAAGAATGTTTGCATATCAGTTTGACGGCTACTGGAAGGATGTAGGAACCATCAGCAGCCTCTGGGATGCAAACCTCGACCTTCTCAATCCCAAGGTTGACCTTGACCTCAATGATGACAGCTGGAGAATCTATTCCCGTTCACCCGCATCGCCTCCCCATTATGTGGGCGAAAATGCGGTTGTTGAGAATTCGATGATAACCGAAGGCTGCGAAATCAACGGAAAAACCGATTTCTCCGTTCTCTTTGCAAATGTTACAGTTGAAGAGGGCGCAGAGGTTAAATATTCAATCGTCATGCCCGGAACAGTAATTAAGAAGGGTGCAGTTGTTCAGTATTCGATAGTTGCCGAAAATGCAGTTATTGAAGAGGGAGCAGTTGTCGGCGAAAGCCCCGAAAACATGAATAACATTGAGGAATGGGGCGTAGCTGTTATCGGCAACGGCGTCAGAATCGGCAAGGGTGCAAAAATTGCTCCCGACACAATGACAGATAGCGATGTAGGAGGTGCTGAATAATGTCTGCAAAAAATGTTCTCGGCATTATCTTTTCGAATGCCTATGATGAAGCTCTTCCCCAGCTTACCGCACTGAGAACAATGGGCTCGATTCCGTTTGCTGCCCGTTACCGCCTTATTGACTTTCCTCTTTCAAACATGGTTAATTCAGGCATCACTCAGGTCGGCGTTATAACAAAGAGCAACTACCGTTCTCTTATGGATCACCTCGGAACCGGAAAGCCCTGGGACCTTTCAAGAAAAAGAGAGGGCATGACTCTTCTTCCGCCCTACGATACTCCCGGCGCAGGCATCACCATCGGCAAGGCTGATGCTCTTTACGGATGCATCGACTATATCAGCGATTCAAAGAAAGAGCATGTTCTTATGACAGACTGCAATCTTGTTTGCAGCATGGATTATGAAAAACTCATCAAGGCTCACACCGCCAAGGATGCCGACATAACAATCGCATATGTTAACGGCAAGCCCTCCGAGCTTGATAACGGAACAGAGCTTATTATGGACGAAGACGGCAGAGTTATCTCAACTGCTCTTATCGACTGCTACAGCGGAAACACAAATTATTCCGTTAAGGTTATGATAATCAGAAGAACTCTTCTCGAAAGACTTCTTCACGAGGCACACAGTTCAAAGATTGTTGACCTTGAAACTCTTATTTCCAAGAATGTCAAGCATCTGAGAGTTTACGGCTATGAAGTAACAGGCTTTGCAAGAGTTCTCGGCTCGCTCCAGAGCTATTACGACATCAGCCTTGAGCTTCTCAAGCTTGAAAACAGAAAAGAGCTTTTCGCTGCGGACAGACCTGTTTATACAAAGGTCAGAGATCAGGTTCCCGCAGTTTACGGCATCGGCGCAAATGTTAAAAATTCGCTTATTGCCGACGGCTGCCATATCTACGGTGAGGTTGAAAACTGTATCCTTTTCAGAGGAGTTACCGTTGAAAAGGGCGCCAAGATAAAGAATTCAATTATCATGCAGGATACTTTTGTGGGCGAGAATTCAAGCCTCAACTGTGTCATAATTGATAAGGCGGCAGTAGTTAAACCCAATAAAACGCTTTGCGGCGATTCAAATTATCCTGTCTATATCGGCAAGGGAATTGTTATCTGAGAAAGTGTGAAAACCAATGTCCAGTAAAAACATTCTGACAGGTCTCGTCTGTATTATTGCGATGATTCTTGTTGTTGTAGTTGTGCTCGTCAAGACGGGCGTGCTCGAAAATACAGACAGAACCACAGAGATGGAAACAATAATAGAAACCTCGGTTGTGTATGAAAGTCAGACGAATGAAGAGGGAAGCGTTGAGTTTGTAACATGGGTGCATACTTATCCGAAGCCCAAATATTCGTCAAACCACACATACCCCACAACCAAGAGAAAAACAACCGTTCCCAACCCCGACGAAACAACAGCTCCGTTTGTTGAGCAGTCGTCGTGGGTTATGGTTACGGACGAAAACGGCATGCCGCAGTTTGACGAAAACGGTGTACCGTTCACCGAGCTTATAACCTTTACCGTTCCTGCTGACAGCATAACAACAACCGAGCCTACCACGGAATTCGTTCCCAGAACGGAAGGCGTTGTTGTTACGAACATTTTTAAGCAGCCCGAAAAGGATGAAAACGGCAATCCCATAACCGAAATTGTAACTCTTGATGCACCGCCCACAACTCTTGCGGATATCTGGAGCGAAAATGTTCAGACGGGAACAACCAAAAAAGGATTTATCAATCTTGAATCCAACATTAAAAGAGATGACAGCCTTGCACAGGCTATCGTTGACCAGATAAACAGAGACAGAGAGGCGGCAGGCTTGCCTGCCCTTGAACATGCTACGGGACTTAAGGCAACAGCAAGAACTAACAGCATGGCGATTGCGCTGCCCGAGGTTTACGGTGAGCCTACTGCTCCCGATGCATATACTCTTACTACGGGTTACGGCGGAAACTCTGTTTATCAGACGGTTAAAGCGGCAAACAACGCAACGGTTATGAGTGCCGACACAACCCAGATAGGCGTAGGCGTTGTTGTTTATGAAGGTAAGTATTATACAACAGTTATCTTTAACTGAGAAAGGAAACGAAATGAAAGTTCTTTATGTTGCAAGTGAGGCTCTTCCCTTTGCGGCAAGCGGCGGACTTGCAGATGTTGCAGGCTCACTGCCTCAGGCTCTCAGAAGACGCAAGGTTGCATGCAGAGTGGTTATGCCTCTTTACGGCACAATCAGTGACGAAATGCGTTCAAGCATGAAATTCATAACCAATATAATGGTTCCTGTTTCATGGCGCAGACAGTATTGCGGAATTTTTGAAGCCAAGGCAGGCGGAGTTATATATTATCTCATCGACAATGAATATTATTTCAAGAGAAACACTCTTTACGGTCATTACGATGACGGCGAAAGATTTGCTTTCTTCTCAAGAGCGGTTCTTGAAATTCTGCCCTATATAGATTTCAAGCCCGATATCATTCACTGCAATGACTGGCAGTCGGCTCTTGTTCCCGTATATTATTCAACCATTTACGGCAACAGAGAAGGTTACACCGGCATTAAAACCGTATTTACCATCCATAACATTCAGTATCAGGGAAAATACGGAAACGAGATTCTCGGCGATGTTTTTGGTCTCGGAGAAGAAACAACATCTCTTCTTCAGTTCGGTGACTGCCTCAATCTGATGAAGGGCGGCATTGAGTGCGCCAACAAAGTAACAACCGTCAGCAACACCTATGCCGGCGAAATTCTTGACCCATGGTTCAGCCACGGTCTTGATCCCATTCTCAAGGAACGCTGCTATAAGCTCAGCGGTATCCTTAACGGTATTGACACAATCAATTATGACCCTGAAACCGACAAGGATATTTTTGAAAATTATTCTGCAAAAGCGCCCGAGGGTAAGAAGGCAAACAAGGCTGCGCTTCAGCAGATGTTCAATCTTCCCGTCAGAGACGATGTCCCTCTCATGGGCATAGTGACCCGTCTTGTTGCTCATAAAGGTCTTGACCTTATCAAGAGAATCATGTGGGATCTTCTTGCAACAACCGATATGCAGCTTGTAGTGCTTGGTTCGGGCGACTGGGAATACGAAGCTTTCTTTAAAGAGCTTGCAGCAGCCTTCCCCGATAAGGTAGGTCTGCGCCTCGGCTTTGTTCCCGATCTGGCAAGAAAGATTTATGCAGCCAGCGACCTGTTCCTTATGCCTTCAAAGAGCGAGCCCTGCGGACTTTCGCAGATGGTTGCGCTTCGCTACGGCTCAATCCCCATCGTAAGAGAAACAGGCGGTCTTAAGGACACAATTACCGACAGCGGCGACGGCATGGGCAACGGTTTCACCTTCAAGAGCTATGATGCCTATGATATGCTTGATGCAATAAGACGCGCTCTCGGCGCTTATTACGATAAGGAATACTGGCAGACTCTCGTTATCAGAGCTCTTAAATGCGATAACAGCTGGGGTCGCTCGGCAAGAGAATATATCAAGCTTTACGAATCAATCCTCTAAAAGCAATAAAACCACCCGTTTCAAAAACGGGTGGTTTTGATTGGATTATCTTAAAAATTCAAACGGCACGGGAGGACACTGCTCTGTTGCGGCACGGACGATGAAATCCTCCGCTTCGCTGACGAGGGTCTTAATTGCTTCGGGAACAGGCATGTCGGGAACGGGCTTTTTATTTTTTGACGGAGTGATGGCTTTGTATGCGGCAAGCTCGGCAATTCCGAGATACATAGGATTACAGCATACTTCACCGTTAACAAAAGCCCTGCCGCACCAGTTTTTCGGTAGATTTCCTGCTTTGGCTTGAATGAGAATTATTTTGTAAAGTGCGATTGCATAGAGCATATCAAGCTTCATGTTGCTTGCACTTTCCGTGTCTTTAATAAGCTGTGTTATAAGAGTTCCAGCTTTTATAAATGTTTTTCCGGTCGGAGCGGAATCCGAGGAAGGATCATCGCTCAGAATTTCGTTTGACAGAATATTCATTTCATTGCGATTTTTTGAGCGTCCGAGAAGATAGTCACAGGTAACACCGTAGAAATCTGCAACCCTTATCAAAAAGCTTTGCCCGCATTCTCTTATGCCTTTTTCATAATGAGAAAGCAGAGCCTGAGATATGCCGAGCTTTGCGGCGGCTTCTTTCTGGCTCAATCCCTTTTCTTTTCGAAGTTCGGTTAATATAATCGGAAATTTTTTATCCATAAGCAACTCCTAAAAGTATAATTATACTTAACTATTATACACTGTATTATACAAATTGTATATTGTTAAAAACCAACGAAAAACATTACCTTTTTTTGGAGGAAAAATGAAGTCCTACACCATTCATCTCATCCGAAATGCCCTCACCGATGAAAATCTTGAAGGCAGATATATCGGTCACACCAATGTTGAACTTAGCGAAGACGGCAAGGAGCAGCTCCACCTGATGAAAAACGAGCTTATTTATCCGCCCGTTGATGCTGTTTTTACCAGTCCTCTTAAGCGCTGTACCCAGACGGCAGAAGTTCTTTACCCCGACAGTAAGCCTATCGTTATCGATGGGTTTATCGAATATAATTTCGGCGAGTTTGAAAACAAAACTGCCGAACAGCTTGAAAAATACGAGGAATTCCCCAAATGGCTTGCCGGAGAAAAGGGCGTAAAGCCCCCCTACGGCGAAAGCAACGAAGATTTTTCAAAAAGAGTGTGCGATACCTTTGAAAAGGTCGCGGAGGGCCTTATGAAAACAGGCACTACCTCTGCGGCAATCGTTACTCACGGTGGCGTTATTATGACGATTCTTGCCGCTTACGGAATTCCTGAATATCCCATGCATGAATGGCTTACTCCGAACGGTTGCGGATTTACCGTTAAGGTTAATCCCTCGCTCTGGATGAGAGCAAAGAAATTTGAGGTTTTCAGCGAATTTCCTTATGAAAGAGAAGAATTACCAGATTAAAGGAAGGTTACAATGAATACATTTACCATAGAAAAAGACAGCTTTAAGCTTAATGGCGAGCCTTTCAGAATAATTGCAGGTGCAATCCATTATTTCAGAGTTCCTGCCGAATATTGGCGCGACAGACTCATAAAGCTCAAGGCATGCGGTTTTAATACTGTTGAAACTTATGTTGCATGGAATCTCCACGAGAAAAAAGAGGGCGAATTTGATTATTCGGATATGCTTGACATCGAAAAATTCCTTGACATTGCCGCGGAGCTTGGTCTTTACGCAATTGTTCGTCCGGGACCGTACATCTGCTCCGAGTGGGATTTCGGCGGTCTGCCCTGGTGGCTTCTTAAGAATGATTCGATGGCGCTTCGCTGCATGGATAAGGATTATCTTGCGGCGGTTGACAGATTCTTTGATGATTTTATCCCCAGAATTGTGAACCATCAAATAACAAAGGGCGGCAATGTTATTCTTGTTCAGGTTGAAAACGAATACGGCAGCTACGGCGACGACAGTGAATACATTCGATATCTTGCCGCAGGACTTAAGGACAGGGGAGTTGAGGTTCCTCTCTTCACTTCCGACGGTGCGGAATATCAGATGCTGACAGGCGGCACCGTTCCCGAAATTCATAAAACCGCAAACTTCGGTTCAAGGGCAAAGGAGCAATTTGAAAGACTTCGCGAGTATCAGCCCGACGGCCCTCTTATGTGCACCGAGTTCTGGAACGGTTGGTTTGACCACTGGACAGAGGAACACCACAGCCGCGATCCGCAGGATGCTGCAAACGCAATGGATGAGATTCTTTCAATGGGTGCAAGCCTTTCGGCTTATATGTTCCACGGCGGCACTAACTTCGGATACATGAACGGTGCAAACGATTATGATGCGTATGAGCCTACCGTGTCAAGCTACGATGATGATGCTCCCGTTAACGAAAGCGGTGACCTCACCGAAAAATACTATAAATTCAAAGAGATAATCTCAAAATATGCTCCGATTCCCAATGTTGAGTTGCCTGCACCGATAAAGAAGAAAAAATACGGAGAGATAGAATTTACCCATTTCGCAAAGCTTTTTGATAACCTCGATGTGCTTTCAGCTCCTGTTGAATCGGTTATGCCCCTGACTATGGAAAAGCTTGACCAGGGCTACGGATTTGTGCTCTATAAGGCGTTCGTAAGAGGTCCGAGAGGTCCTCAGCCCATAAGACTTCAGGATGTGCATGACAGAGGATATATCTATCTCAACGGTGAGTTTGCGGGCATTCAGTACAGAAACGACGAGAAGCCTCAGAATATTGTTGCTATCGAAGAAGATGGTGCAGAGCTTGCCGTTCTTGTTGAAAACATGGGCAGAGTCAATTACGGTGCAAAGCTCAAGGATGCAAAAGGCATAACTCAAGGCATTGGCTTCGGCAATAATTTTGTTTATCACTGGAAGAACTATCCGCTTCCGCTCGATGATGTTTCGGGCGTTGACTTCAAAGAAGGCGTTCCCGCATTTGACGGCGCTCCGACGCTCCTTAAAGCGGAGTTTGATGTTGATGAGTGCTGCGATACCTTTGTTAAGCTTCCCGACTTTAAGAAGGGCATTATTATAGTTAATAACCGCGTTCTTTCAAGGCATTGGGAGGTTGGTCCTCAGCGCTCGGCATATCTGCCTGCGCCTTTCCTCAAAGAAGGCAAAAACGAAATTGTTGTGCTTGAACTTGAGGGTTATCAGAAGCCTGTCGCAATTCTTGATGACGAACCCGATATAGGATGATTACGATATATTAATGTAATAAAAAATATAATAAAATTTTTATACATGCTATAATAATTTTACTATTAACAAAACCTGCGTCTTTTTTGAAATTCAAGTTTCGAAAGACGCAGGTCTGTTTTTGTATTCCAAAAAAGCATCAGCAAAATCAACAAATCTTAAAAAATAATAAACAAAGTTTTCTTAAAAAAATCTTAAAATTTCGTATGAATGCACAAATAAATTTGTTCCTAAAATTTATTTTTAAAATTTACTTGACAAAATATTTAAATATATGTATACTATTGTCTCGCATTGTTAAAGTGGAAATTAATACCCTATATTATCTCTTATATTACGCGTAATAATAAGAGATTCGGGTGTTTTTCCGCTGAATGGAAATTCGGCATTCCACATGGAAATGGAAGATTTAAAGAAACGGAGTGATTTAGCCTAATGCTGAAAATGAATCCCGTTAAAAGAGGAAGCTGCACAAGAATGAGCTTCGGAAAAATCAACGAGGTTATGGATATGCCCAACCTCATTGAAATCCAGAAGGCTTCCTACAAATGGTTCATCGAAACAGGCCTTAAGGAGGTTTTCCGTGATACGGCGGACATCACGGATTACACAGGAAACTGGGTGCTCAGCTTTGTTGACTACAGAATGGACGACAAGCCTAAGTACACGGTTCGCGAATGCAAGGAGCGCGATGCAACATATGCTGCTCCCATGAGAGTAACCGTTCGTTTGCAAAACAAAGAAACAGGCATCATCAAAGAGTCTGAAGTCTTTATGGGTGATTTCCCCATTATGACCGAAAGCGGCACCTTTGTTATCAACGGTGCAGAGAGAGTTATTGTTTCTCAGCTCGTTCGTTCTCCCGGTGTTTATTACGGCATGACCCATGATAAGACAGGTATCGAGCTTTATACCAGCACAATCAACCCCAACAGAGGTGCTTGGCTTGAGTATGAAACCGATGCTAACGACATTTTCTATGTCCGTATCGACAAAAACAGAAAAATCTATATCACCGCTTTCATCCGTGCGCTCGGTCTGAGCAGCAATGAGGATATCCGTGCTTTCTTCGGCGAAGATAACAAGCTTGAAGCAACTATGGAAAAGGATGAAACCAGAAACACCGAAGAAGCTCTTATGGAAGTTTTCAAGAAGCTTCGTCCCGGTGAGCCCGTTACTCTCGAATCCGCACAGCAGCATATCGACAATCTTTTCTTTGATCCCCACAGATATGACATTTCCAGAGTAGGACGCTACAAATATAACAAAAAGCTTTCAATGCTCAACAGACTTCCCGGCTGCACCCTTGCTCAGCCCGTTATCTCCGAGTATACAGGCGAGTTCCTTGCAGATGCAGGCGAGGTTCTCACAAGAGAGAAAGCTCTTGAAATAGAGAACGCAGGTGTAATGAAGGTTGTTGTTGCCTGCGAGGACGGCAGCGAGCTGTTCGTTATTTCAAACGGCATGGTTTATGCCGATGCAATTCTTCCTGTTGAAGTCACAAAGGCTGAGCTTGAAGAAATCGGAATCAACGAAAAGGTTCGCTATTCCGTGCTTCACGAAATCATCGAGAAGTGCGGCGCCGACAAGGCTGCTCTTCTTGCCGAAATGGCAGAAAAGTGCGACGACCTTATTCCCAAGCACATTATTGTTGATGATATCTTTGCATCAGTCAACTATGTTAACTGCCTCACCAAGCATGTAGGTAATGTTGACGATATAGACCATCTGGGCAACAGACGAATTCGCTCCGTCGGCGAACTTCTTCAGAATCAGTTCAGAATCGGTCTTGCAAGAATGGAAAGAGTAGTCCGCGAGAGAATGGCTATCCAGGCTCAGGAGGACGAGGACAAGATAACTCCCCAGACCCTTATCAACATCCGCCCCGTTATGGTGGCAATCAAGGAGTTCTTCGGTTCATCGCCCCTTTCACAGTTCATGGATCAGACCAACCCCCTTGCAGAGCTTACTCATAAGCGCCGTCTTTCGGCTCTCGGTCCCGGCGGTCTTTCACGAGACAGAGCAGGTTTCGAGGTTCGAGATGTTCACTATTCTCACTACGGCAGAATGTGTCCCATCGAGACTCCCGAAGGTCCCAACATCGGTCTTATTTCCTACCTTGCAACCTTCGCAAGAATTAATGAATACGGCTTCATCGAAGCTCCTTACAGAAAGATTGACAAGGAGACAGGCAGAGTTCTTGATGAAGTTGAATATATGACAGCGGATACAGAGGACGATTATATCGTTGCTCAGGCTAACGAAGCTCTTGACGAAAACAACTGCTTCGTCAGACAGAAGATTACCGCAAGACACAGAGATGAATTCATTGAAATCGACCGTTCAAGAGTTGACTACATGGATATCTCTCCCAAAATGGTTGTTTCAGTTGCAACCGCAATGATTCCCTTCCTTGAAAACGATGACGCAAACCGCGCCCTCATGGGTTCAAACATGCAGCGACAGGCAGTTCCCCTGCTCAAGACCTGCGCTCCCATTGTCGGTACAGGTATGGAATACAAAGCTGCTGTTGACTCGGGCGTAACAGTTCTTGCAAAGAAGGACGGCGTTGTTACAAAGGTCAGCGCAGACAGCATCATTATCAAGAATGATGACGGCACAAGCGATTATTATGAGCTTATCAAGTTCATGCGCTCAAACCAGGGCACCTGCACCAACCAGCGTCCTATCGTTGAAGCAGGACAGAGAGTTCAGAAGGGCGAGGTTATTGCTGACGGTCCCGCAACCGACCATGGTGAAATCAGCCTTGGCAAGAATGCTCTTGTAGGCTTTATGACATGGGAAGGCTACAACTATGAAGACGCCGTTCTCATCAACGAAAAGCTTGTTCGTGACGATGTTTATACATCAGTTCATATTGAAGAATACGAAACCGAAGCAAGAGATACCAAGCTCGGTCCCGAAGAAATCACCAGAGATATTCCCAATGTCGGCGAGGATGCACTCGGCAACCTTGACGAGCGCGGAATTATCAGAATCGGTGCAGAGGTTCACTCAGGCGATATCCTTGTCGGTAAGGTAACACCCAAGGGTGAAACCGAGCTTACCGCAGAAGAAAGACTTCTCCGCGCAATCTTCGGCGAAAAGGCAAAGGAAGTCAGAGATACTTCCCTCAAGGTTCCCCACGGCGAATACGGCATTGTTGTTAATGTTGAAGTTTTCACAAGAGAAAACAGTGATGAGCTTTCACCCGGCGTTAACAAGGTTGTTCGTTGCTATATTGCTCAGAAGCGTAAGCTCTCAGTCGGCGATAAGATGGCGGGCCGTCACGGTAACAAGGGTGTTGTTTCAAGAATTCTTCCTCAGGAAGATATGCCCTTCCTTCCCGACGGTACTCCTCTTGATATCGTTCTTAACCCCCTCGGTGTTCCTTCCCGAATGAATATCGGTCAGGTTCTCGAGGTTCACCTCGGCTTTGCTGCAAGAAATCTCGGCATCAATGTTATGACTCCCGTTTTTGACGGTGCGCATGAAGAAGACATCACTGAGGCCTTCAAAGAAGCAAACCGCATTGCTATGGAAAAGGCAGAGAAGGATGCTGCCGCAAAGGGCGTTGAATTTGATCCTTCAACTGTTCCTCAGCTCCGCCTTGACTGTAAGTCAATCCTTACCGACGGCCGTACAGGCAGACAGTTTGATAACCCCGTAACCGTCGGTGTCATGTATTATCTTAAGCTTCACCATCTGGTTGACGATAAGATTCACGCCCGTTCAACAGGTCCTTATTCACTTGTTACTCAGCAGCCTCTGGGCGGTAAAGCTCAGTTCGGCGGTCAGCGTTTCGGTGAAATGGAAGTTTGGGCTCTTGAAGCTTACGGCGCAGCCTATACTCTTCAGGAAATCCTCACCGTCAAGTCTGACGATGTTGTGGGAAGAGTCAAGACCTATGAAGCAATCGTCAAGGGCAACAATGTTCCCACTCCCGGCGTTCCCGAATCTTTCAAGGTTCTTATTAAGGAACTCCAGGCACTTGCACTTGACATTAAGGTTCTCGATGAGAACAATGAAGAAATCGACCTTCGCCAGTCATTTGATAATGACGATGTAGGCTTTGTTTCCGATGACAAGGCGTTCCAGCAGGTCAACGACGCTGAAGGCAGCGACGAATTCATGATCGACGAAGACAGTGAAGATAACGATATCTTCATCAGAGCTTTCGAAGAAGATGAAGACTTTGACATGGGCGACGAAATTGGCGTTGAAGATTTCGGTCTCGACTTTGAAACCTCGGAGGACGATTATAACTAAAGGGGGCATCGTTTAATGGAAAATATTGAAGCAAACAGCAATCTTACATTTGAATCCATAAAAATCGGTCTTGCATCTCCCGACCAGATCAGAGAATGGTCCTACGGTGAGGTTAAAAAGCCCGAAACTATAAACTACAGAACTCTCAAGCCCGAAAAGGACGGTCTTTTCTGCGAAAAGATTTTCGGACCACAGAAGGACTGGGAGTGCCATTGCGGAAAGTATAAAAGAATCCGCTATAAGGGCAAGGTTTGCGAACGCTGCGGCGTTGAAATAACAAGAGCGAAGGTCCGCCGCGAAAGAATGGGCCATATCGAGCTTGCAACTCCCGTTTCGCACATCTGGTATTTCAAGGGTATTCCCTCAAGAATGGGTCTTATCCTTGATATATCACCCAGAGACCTCGAAAAGGTTCTCTATTTTGCAAAGCACATCGTTATTGATCCCGGCGACACACCGCTTGAAAAATATCAGACTCTTGATGAGAAGGATTATGAAGAATACAGACTTCGCTATGAGGATGATTTCAAGGCAGGCATGGGCGCTGAGGCTATAAAAGAGCTTCTTGCCGAAATCGATCTTGATGCTCTTTCGGAAGAGCTTAAGGAAGAGATGGATTCCGCATCCGGTCAGAAAAAAGCAAAGGCTCTTAAGCGTCTTGAAGTTGTTGAAGCGTTCAGACAGTCCGGCAACAGACCCGAATGGATGATTCTTGATGTTATTCCTGTAATTCCTCCTGAAATCAGACCCATGGTTCAGCTTGAAGGCGGCAGATTCGCAACATCAGACCTTAACGACCTTTACAGACGCGTTATCAACAGAAATAACCGTCTTGCAAAGCTCATGGAGCTTGGCTCCCCCGAAATCATTATCAGAAACGAAAAGAGAATGCTCCAGGAAGCTGTTGATGCTCTTATCGACAACGGCAGAAGAGGCAGACCCGTAACAGGTCCCAACAACAGAGCTCTTAAATCTCTTTCCGATATGCTTAAAGGTAAGCAGGGCCGTTTCAGACAGAACCTTCTCGGTAAGCGTGTTGACTACTCAGGCCGTTCGGTTATCGTTGTCGGTCCCGAACTCAAGCTTTATCAGTGTGGTCTTCCCAAGGAAATGGCACTTGAACTTTTCAAGCCCTTTGTTATGAAGCGTCTTGTTGAAACAGAGGTTGCAGGCAATGTTAAGTCAGCCCGCAAGATGGTTGAGCGTTCAAATCCCTCAGTTTGGGACGCACTTGAAGTTGTTATCAAAGATCATCCCGTTATGCTTAACCGTGCTCCTACGCTTCACAGACTCGGTATTCAGGCTTTTGAACCCGTGCTTGTTGAAGGCAGAGCAATCAGACTTCATCCCCTCGTATGTACAGCTTTCAACGCTGACTTCGACGGTGACCAGATGGCTGTTCATGTTCCTCTTTCGGCAGAGGCTCAGGCAGAAGCAAGATTCCTTATGCTTGCCGCCAACAACCTCCTCAAGCCCTCAGACGGACGCCCCGTTGCAGTTCCCACACAGGATATGATTCTGGGTTCATATTACCTTACAATGGTTAACGACAATAATCCCGAAAATTCCGACTACAACCCCGACGATCCCTATGAGCCCGGCGCAGCCGTTGAGGCAAAGGATGAAAACGGCAATCCCGTTCTTGATGAAAACGGCGAAAGAATCCTTGTTTATAAAACATTCACAAGCGTTGACGAAGCTATGATGGCTTATGATGAAGGCGATATCGGTCTTCATGTCAACATTAAAATCCGTATGTCCAAGGAAGTTAACGGCAAGGTTGTAACAAAGCTTGTCAAAACAACTCTCGGTAAGGTTATCTTTAATGGTCCCGTTCCTCAGGATCTCGGATTCATCGATAGAACCGACCCCGAAAACATCTTCACTCCCGAGGTTGACATTCTTGTTAATAAGAAGGTTCTCGGTAAGATTATCGACAAGTGCATTAAGGTTCACGGAACCGCAATTGCAGCCGATGTTCTTGATAAGATTAAGGCTCAGGGTTATAAATATTCAACACGAAGCGGTATCACCGTTGCGGTTATCGACGCAACAATTCCTCCCAAGAAGAAGGCTCTTCTCGAGCAGGCAGAGGAAAAGGTTACCAGAATCACAAGACACTACGAAAGAGGTCTTATCACAAACGACGAACGCTCGGAAGGCGTCATCAAAGCTTGGGACGAATGCTCCAAGGAAGTTGCTTCAGAGCTTAAGAAGAACTTCAAGAGATTCAATCCCATCAATATGATGCTTGATTCCGGTGCCCGTGGTAACGATTCACAGCTTCGTCAGCTTGCAGGTATGCGTGGTCTTATCGCTAACACTGCAGGTAAAACAATCGAAGTTCCCATCAAGGCTAACTACCGAGAGGGTCTTAACATTTCAGAATACTTCATTTCATCCCGTGGTGCCCGTAAAGGTCTTGCCGATACGGCTCTTCGTACTGCTGACTCGGGTTATCTTACCCGTCGTCTGGTTGATGTTTCACAGGATGTTATCATTCGTCAGGAGGACTGCGGCTGCACAGACGGTATCAATGTATATGATATTTATGACGGCGATCCCAAGTTCGGCGGCAGAAAGATTGTTGGTCTTGCAGAAAGACTGACAGGCAGATATCTTCTTGAAGATTATATTGACCCCGCAACAGGTGAACTCCTCGCTTCAAAGGATAAGATGATGACCGAACCTGTTGCAGAAAAGGTTGCAGCAAGCGTTCAAAAGGAAACAGACAGAAAGATTGCAGCCGGAGAGCTTCCCGAAGGCGCAAAGGCTCAGATCAAAATCCGTTCACTCCTTTCGTGCTGCTCGGAGCACGGCGTATGTATCAAGTGCTACGGTGCTAACCTTGCAACAGGTGATCCCGTAACAGTCGGTGAAGCAGTAGGCATTATTGCTGCTCAGTCCATCGGTGAACCCGGTACTCAGCTTACAATGAGAACCTTCCACACCGGCGGTGCTGCTGACCAGTCTGATATTACCACCGGTCTTCCCAGAATCGAAGAACTCTTTGAAGCACGCAAGCCCAAGATGCTTGCAATTATGAGCGAAATTGACGGTATCGTTTCATTCCGCGAAATCAAGAAGAGTCAGCATGTTGTTGTTACAGGCGATGACGGCGACGAAAAGACCTATCTTATTCCCTATGGCTTCCGTCTCAGAGTTGAAGAAGGTCAGAAGGTTTCAAAGGGTGCTCAGCTCACCGAAGGTGCACAGAACCCCCACGATATCCTTGCTATTCTCGGTGTTGAAGCTGTTCACGATTACCTCATCAGAGAAGTACAGAGAACCTACCGTATGCAGGGTGTTGATATCAACGATAAGCATATCGAGGTTATTGTTCGCCAGATGATGAGAAAGGTAAGAATTGCAGATGCAGGCGCATCCAAGTTCCTTCCCGGAACCGTTGTTGAAAAGATGGAATTCCGTCTTGAAAACGAGCGTCTTGCAAAAGAGGCTGCCGAAGCAGGAACAGAACCTGCTCTTGCAACTTGCATTCCCACCCTTATGGGTATCACCAAAGCATCTCTCGCAACAGATTCATTCCTCTCAGCTGCATCATTCCAGGAAACAACAAGAGTTCTCACCGATGCCGCTATCAAGGGCAAGGTTGATCCTCTTATGGGTCTTAAGGAAAATGTTATTATCGGTAAGCTTCTTCCCTCGGGTACCGGCATGAAGTGCTACAACAATGTTGAAGTGTATCCCACGGGCAATAGTAATAATGCCGAAAATGCTGAGTGATTTTTGTGAAAACTGTTGACAAACCAAGTTAACATGTGTTAAAATACAAAATTGTGGTGTCCGAAATTCCTGCACTTGCAAAAGTGCGGGGTTTCGTCACGATATAAATTTTGAGGAAAGGAGAGAGTTTTTTGCCTACCTTTAATCAGCTTGTTCGTAACGGCAGAGAAACACTTGAAAAGAAGCCCAAGGCTCCCGCACTGCTCAAGGGTCTGAACTCAAAGAAGAATGTTCTTACAGATCAGGATTCACCCCAGAAGCGCGGCGTTTGCACCGCTGTTAAGACTGCAACCCCCAAAAAGCCCAACTCGGCTCTTCGTAAGATCGCAAGAGTTCGTCTCACAAACGGCATTGAGGTTTCAGCTTATATCCCCGGTGTCGGCCACAACCTTCAGGAGCACTCAGTTGTTCTTATCAGAGGCGGCCGTGTTAAGGACCTTCCCGGTGTGCGTTACCACATCATCCGCGGTACACTTGATACCCAGGGCGTTAACGGCAGAATGCAGAGCCGTTCAAAGTACGGTGCAAAGCGTCCCAAGGCAGCAAAGAAATAATTACCGCAACCAGTTCAATTGAGACAAATCTTCTTGCAGGCTGAAAAAGCAAAATGCTTTTTTATCCAATGCAAGGGTATATTATATATATAGTATGCCTCTGCGTTGGCGCCACGGGAATTTGTCACTCGAGTACCTATGATATCATTACTATGAAGGAGGGAAGCGACGTGCCAAGAAGAGGCAATATCGCAAAACGAGAAGTTTTGCCCGATCCGCTTTACAACTCAAAGCTCGTAACCCGTCTCATCAACAATGTTATGTATGACGGTAAGAAGGGCGTTGCTCAGAAGATCGTTTACGAAGCTTTTGACATTATCAAAGAAAAAACAGGCAAAGAACCCCTTGAGGTTTTTGAGGCAGCAATGGAAAATGTTATGCCCGTGCTTGAAGTTAAGGCTCGCCGTGTCGGCGGTGCTACCTATCAGGTACCCATGGAGGTTCGCCCCGAGAGAAGACAGACTCTCGGTCTTCGTTGGATCACACTTTACAGCCGTCAGCGTTCAGAAAGAACAATGAAGGAAAGACTTGCCAACGAAATCATCGATGCTACCAACTCAACAGGTTCAGCATTCAAGAAGCGCGAAGATACCCACAAGATGGCAGAAGCCAACAAGGCATTTGCTCATTTCAGATGGTAATCCGAGCAACACTTTATACTTTTGTTTTAGAATTATTCGGAGGTTTTTATGCCAAGACAGGTATCTCTTGAGATGACCAGAAACATTGGTATCATGGCTCACATTGACGCCGGCAAAACAACCACAACCGAGCGTATCCTGTTTTATACAGGTAAAACTCATAAAATAGGCGAAACACACGATGGCGCCGCAACAATGGACTGGATGGAGCAGGAGCAGGAGCGTGGTATTACTATCACATCCGCTGCTACCACCTGTTTTTGGAAGGACCACCGTGTAAACATCATCGACACACCGGGTCACGTTGACTTCACAGTTGAAGTTGAGCGTTCACTCAGAGTCCTTGATGGTTCGGTAACGGTTCTTTGCGCAAAGGGTGGCGTTGAGCCCCAGTCCGAAACTGTTTGGAGACAGGCGGACAAGTACCGTGTTCCCAGAATGGTCTATGTTAATAAGATGGACATCATGGGCGCAGATTTCTATCGCGTCGTTGAAATGATGAAGGAACGCCTTAAGTGTAATGCCGTTCCCATTCAGCTCCCCATCGGTGCTGAATCAGATTTTAAGGGAATTATCGACCTCGTTATTATGAAAGCTTATTATTACAACGATGATAAGGGTGTTAATGTAACGGTTGAGGATATTCCCGACGATATGAAGGAAATTGCTCAGAAGTATCACGATGAGCTTATTGAGCATGTTGCTGAGCAGGATGATGCTCTCCTTGAGAAGTTCTTCGAAGGCGAAGAGCTTACTCTTGAAGAAATCAAGACCTGCATCAGAAAGGCAACCATCGCAAATACAATGGTTCCCGTTGTTTGCGGTACTTCATACCGTAACAAGGGTGTTCAGCTCCTGCTTGACGCAGTTGTTGACTATATGCCCGCTCCCACAGATATCGAAGCTATCAAGGGTATCAACCCCAACACAGAAGAAGAAGAAGTCAGACATTCATCGGATGATGAGCCCTTCTCAGCTCTTGCATTCAAGATTGCAACTGACCCCTTCGTAGGTAAGCTCTGCTTCTTCAGAGTTTATTCAGGTAAGGTTGACACCGGCGCTTCAGTATACAACTCAACCAAGGATACTAACGAGCGTATGGGCCGTATCCTTCAGATGCACTCAAACCACAGACAGGATATCGATACCTGCTATGCAGGTGATATCGCAGCTTGCGTCGGCGTTAAGCAGACAACAACAGGCGACACTCTTTGTGATCCCAAGCATCCCGTTATTCTTGAATCAATGGAATTCCCCGAGCCCGTTATCAGAGTTGCCATCGAGCCCAAGACCAAAGCAGGTCAGGAGAAGATGGGTATTGCTCTTGCAAAGCTTGCTGAGGAAGATCCCACATTCAAGTGCTATACTGATGAAGAAACAGGCCAGACCATCATCGCAGGTATGGGTGAGCTCCACCTCGAAATCATCGTTGACAGACTTCTTCGTGAATTCAAGGTTGAAGCTAATGTCGGTAAGCCCCAGGTTGCTTACCGTGAGACCATCACTCAGGCTGCTGACACAGATACAAAGTATTCGCGTCAGTCAGGCGGTAAGGGTCAGTACGGTCATGTTAAGATGAGAATTGAACCCAACCCCGAAAAGGGCTACGAGTTTGTCAACAACATCGTTGGCGGTGCTATTCCCAAGGAATATTTCAACGCTATTGAAGCAGGCGTCAAGGGCGCAATGCTCTCAGGTACTCTTGCAGGCTACAATGTTGTTGATGTTAAGGTAACTCTTTACGACGGTTCATACCATGAAGTTGACTCTTCAGAAATGGCCTTCAAGATTGCAGCATCAATGGCATTCAAGGATGCTATGAAGAAGGCTGCTCCCATCCTTATGGAGCCCATTATGAAGACCGCCGTTATCGTTCCCGATGATTATATGGGCGATGTTATCGGCGATATCAATTCGCGCCGCGGTATGATTCAGGGTACTGAATCAAGAATGGGCGCAATCCAGATTAATGCAAACATTCCTCTTTCCAACATGTTCGGTTATGCAACTGCTCTCCGTTCCAGAACTCAGGGACGCGGTCAGTACGCTATGGAGCCCAGCCACTATGCTGAAGTTCCCAAGTCAATTGCCGAAAAAGTTATCAGCGAAAGATAATTGTTTTTGTTAATTTTTAAAAAAGGCTTGAAATTTAAGCCTATACTTGTTAAAATGTAACCATGCATTCGCATGGATAATAAATTTGCTTATTATAAGGGAGGAAAACCACAATGGCAAAAGCAAAATTTGAACGTAGTAAGCCCCATGTTAACATTGGTACTATCGGTCACGTTGACCACGGTAAGACAACTCTTACAGCTGCTATTACAAAGACACTTTCTCTCGGCAACGGCAATGTTGAAGCTATGGCATACGACCAGATCGACAACGCTCCCGAAGAAAAGGCAAGAGGTATCACAATCAACACAAGACACGTTGAGTACGAGACAGCTACACGTCACTACGCTCACGTTGACTGCCCGGGCCACGCTGACTATGTTAAGAACATGATCACAGGTGCTGCTCAGATGGACGGTGCTATCCTCGTTGTTGCTGCTACAGACGGACCTCTTCAGCAGACAAGAGAGCACGTTCTTCTCGCTCGTCAGGTTGGCGTTCCTGCAATCGTTGTATTCATGAACAAGACTGACCTCGTTGATGACGATGAGCTTCTTGACCTCGTAGAGATGGAGATCCGTGACCTCCTTTCTCAGTACGAGTTCCCCGGTGACGATATCCCGATCATTCGCGGTTCCGCTCGTGAGGCTCTTACCTCCGCTTCTACCGATGCAAACGATGCAGTATATGCACCGATCAAGGAGCTCATGGATGCTGTTGACAGCTACATTCCTACTCCTGACCGTATGGCTGACAAGCCCT
>JAZQGF010000014.1:0-3358 GCA_045539875.1 Acutalibacteraceae bacterium | reverse complement strand
TTTGTTGCTGACAAAAATCGTGAAATCACCGAAAAAGAAAAAAATGAAAGATTTTCACAGTCGATTTCACGCTCTAAAGCAAGAATTTTTGAACTTGCTATGTGTAATGAGTTTAAATTTTTTTGCACATTCACACAAGACAAAACAAAGCGTGACCGCTTTGACCTTTTCGAATTTCGCAAAGACTTTGCGCAATTCGTGAGAAACCAAAACCGTTTCCGCGCTGAAAATGAAAAAATTAAATATTTGCTGATACCCGAACAACACAAAGACGGTGCTTGGCATTTGCACGGACTTTTAATGGGGTTGACCGAAAAAGACCTTAAAAAATTCTCGCTTCAAGACAATATCCCGAAGCGCATAAAAGACCAAATTAAAAGCGGTGAAAGTGTTTATGATTGGCTTAAATATCGCGCTTCGTTCGGATATTTCACTTGTACGGAAATTAAAGACAAAGGTGCTTGTTCGAAGTATGTTACGAAGTATATTTCGAAAGATTTACAGCGCACAGTCCACGAAAGTGGTGAACACCTTTTTTTTGCTTCAAAAGGCTTGAAAGGTCGAGAGATTATTCTTAAAAACTGCTATGACCAATGCCCAATAAATGAATGGGACTTCGAGAACGATTATGTTAAGGTTAAGGAAATCAAAGTCCAATATATTGGACTTTAAAATCTATAGACTCTGAATTTGAGTTTACAATTTTTGTATTGTTGAAAGGGGGTGCGATTATGCGGACTGACTATGCGCCAAAGGGTGAAATTTTACATATACTCGCGTTACTTTCACCCGAAAATCGCCTTGCATGTGAGATATCTCTTGCAACGGGTTTGAGAATAAATGATGTTCTCGCGCTAAAGACCGAAAAACTAAAAAAACCGCGCTTTACAGTTAGGGAAGAAAAGACGGGAAAAACCCGTACAATTCGTTTGCCCGTTGAACTGCAAAAGCGCGCGCTTAATTGTTGCGGTCAGCATTATGTTTTTGAGGGTCGCCTTAACGGACGAACACACCGAACAAGGCAAGCAGTTTTTAAAGACCTTAAGAACGCTTGCAAAAAGTTTGGGGTTAAGGAAAATATTGCGCCACACAGTTTGAGAAAAGTGTATGCGGTTGAGGAATACGCGAAGACGGGAAGCCTTAAAAAAGTGCAAAAATTACTGAACCACGAAAATGAAGCGGTAACAATAATTTATGCTTTAGCAAATGTATTAAGCAAAAGGAAAAATTTTAAAAAATGAGCAAAAATGACGATTTTTTATTAAAAAATGCTCGATTTTCGCGACTTATCCACCATTTTGCAAACAAATTAGGTGATAGGGAAGCGGAGTTCGAATTGTGGGGGTTTTTATGGATATTATATGCGACTTGCCCGATTATCCCGAACGATAGGTATATTGCGGTGTGTTTGAGAAATCATTTTATAAAATTGAGCAAAGAAAAACAAAAAAACTCGTTTTTTCCTTTGGAAAATAACGAGCCTACAACAGTTTTTGATTATGATGTTTCGATTGATTTGAGGAACGCTGTTTCGCGGTTAAAACCAAAAGAACAATATACAATTCAAATGCGCTTTGCTGAAGATTTAACTCTTGAAGATATGGCAAAATTGAGAAACACAACGCGCCAAAATGAAAGCGGAAAAGTGAGACGCGCTGTTTTAAAATTGCGCGATATTTTGAGTGAAAAAGAAATTGAAGATTGACTTTTTTTCGCGTATGGTGTATAGTGAACTCGTTGAGGTCTCTATAAATGCCGAAAGGGGTTCACACCGAATTGTACGAAACTAACATTTAGTAAAGGGGGATTGCCCCTGTTAATTCGGCTTCTCGAATTATACTAAATGAATAGTGTTTCGTATTCAATTCGCCGATTGTTTGATAAACCTTTAAAGACAACAAAAAAAGAGACCGAAAATTTTCGGTCTCTTTTGTTTTTAGGTTTGCCCCACCGCGTTAAAGTTTACCACGCTTTAACACTTGGTCTCAATGGGTGGGGGTTGTTGCAAATGCAACCTCGCAAGGTCATAGTACCACAAGGGGTTGTAAAAGTCAAGTATATTTTTTTATCACCGCCGAAAACTTTGCGCAAATGCTTCCTCGCGCTCCCTTTCCTTGAGGAAAGGGCGGGGGGTTAGGTGAAAAGAAATGCGCGCCCAAATCGAGCAAAAAACGGCTTTTATGAGGGTTTAGGCTTTGCGCCCCCCGTTACAACGGGGGGTTGGGGGGCATTAAAAGAAAATCGGTGGGCGCTTGCGCCTCATTGAACGCGAAACAACCCTTTAGGGTGTTTTCGCGTTAGCCCACCGATTTGGAACGGAAAGCGCCCCTTTAGAGCGTGGGGGGTGCCACCCCGACACAAAAGGGGGAAAAAAGCAAGGGCGCGCTTTAGCGCGCTTGTGTAACCCTTGCCTTTTTTATCCGCTTTTGTGTTACGAAAGGGTGGGGGGCAACGCGTGGGCGCTGTGAGTGGGCGCGCCCCCGACCTACACGCTTTAGCGTGTGTCGGGATAAAAAGAAACGCGGAACGATAGGCGCGGAACGAAGCGAACGCGCCGAACAGCGTTTCTCGGCGCGCATACCGATAAAGTCACAAGCAAACGCTACTACTGTACAGCGTTTGCGCAGTGACAGGTTGGTGCGCAAGCCTACCGCCTTGTGCGGTGGGCGAGCAACAACAGAGTGAAACGCTGTGACTTACTCTTAGCACAATCGAGCGCGCACAGTAAAGCAAAAAAACAAGCAGTGGTTTTGTATTTTTTGCTTGCGCGCGCGCGACTTGGTATTATCTATCCAGCGCGCAAAGTAGAAGAAAAACTTTTTTCTTGCTTGCGCGCGGAGAACATTGTCAAGACTTCGAGTATCGAACTCGCTTTGGTCTTGACAATGCGGTTAAAACCCAAACAATAGACAAGCAGTGCAACAAAATTATTTGTTGCGCCTTGTCTCCTTATACTTGACAAGGTAACACAAATCGGTCATTTGTGCTTTTTATGAAGACCTATTTTGAAAATTTTACCGATAAGCAAATGCTTGATTGGTATTACGCTTGGTGTAAATCTTACACCAAAAATCACCCTTTACCCGAACCGCGAGACCACAATATCTTATCGGGTAGAAGAAATGATGTTTTCAACATTTACGCTTATGGCGATTTGATAAAAATCGTTTATATCAAGAATGGCAAAAAATTCAAAAACCCCGAAAAAACTTCAAAATTTGTTGCTGACAAAAATCGTGAAATCACCGAAAAAGAAAAAAATGAAAGATTTTCACAGTCGATTTCACGCTCTAAAGCAAGAATTTTTGAACTTGCTATGTGTAATGAGTTTAAATTTTTTTGCACATTCACACAAGAC
>JAZQGF010000013.1:0-1635 GCA_045539875.1 Acutalibacteraceae bacterium | reverse complement strand
GGTTCAACATAAAAACCTGTGGGAAAAAATCTTCAAACTTTAGATTATCTTCCGCTTGCGTCCATGATTTTTAAAAAGAAGTATTCGTCATCAGGAAATCCATAGCTTTTTCTTCGAAGTGTTTTTATCATTTGATTAGTTCCTTCAACCTTACCAGTCGATATATGGTAAACGGCGTGGGCAATAATACCATCGTAATGTTTCAATAAAAGGTTTGAAAACCACATAAAGTGCTTGTTCTCCGTTGCCTCACAAATTCTGATGATATCGTTAATTCTTCGTTTCATCTTAAGTTCAGTATCAGCTTCATAGGCATAGATTAATTTCTCTTTGATTAAGTCAGCGGTAAATAGAAGTTCGTTCTTTTGTAGGATTTCTCTGTAATATCTACGGTTGCCTCCCTTTTGAATAACTTCTGGTTTATTAAAGAGTACGCCTGCTTTTGAAAGGATCTTACCACGACGAGCATCGCGATCTTTCTGCAATAAAGTGCTTCTATTTGACATTAAAATATATTTTGAACCCTTTAAAAGCTGAGCTGCTTCATAATCCCCTTCTTCTGTAAGTCTGTTGACCTCATCCTTTTTGACAGCATTGATTACTTTTTCATTGAAGTTTTTAACTATGTGGAAATGATCGTATACAACGCATATATTAGGATATTGCTCTTTGAAAGCATTGCCGTAATCAGCATTCATATCACTGGCAACAGCTTTAACATTCTTCATCCACTCGTCGCCTACGAATTTCATGAAATCATAGACTACTTGTTTCTTTTTCGTATGTGCGAGATAAAGCACATGCCCAGTCTCTAGGTCGATGATTATTGTAGCGTATCTACGTCCATCATGAAGTAAAAATTCATCAATGCCAATGAAATTTACCTTATGGTCAGGCTTGATAAGCTCTTTACCCTCTCCATTGACTGTTAGTTTTTCTTGGAGACGCTTTTTATCAATATCCTTTACGGTGCTTTCGTTTACACCGGCTATTCGAGCCACTTCCTTTAATGTAAGACGCTGAAGAAGTAAATCTCTTATGAAGGTTTCAAGATGCTTGGTAATAAGGTGATTTTCCGCTTTGAAATCTGGCTTAAATGTGTATGTGTAGCCACACTTGTCATTCTTGCATCTTAGACGGTGACGATTAACAACAAGTTTTGTGTAAGAGCCGCCAAATGGAATATGCGAAAGCGTAAACGAGACATCTCCATTACCGTGAAGAGGAGCGCCACAATGAGGGCAATAGTATTCTATATCAGAATTATATGTTGTAAGCGTACCCTCAAATCTGATAACTTCCTTTTCAACTTTTCTTGGTTTAGTTCTGGTGCCAAAATCTTTGATTATCTTATATACTTTAGGCGCTTCGGCTTGACGAAAAGAACTAATGCCTGATTTTATAACAAGGTATCCGTCGTTTACAAGTTCGTTTCCGTAAGTTGTTGAAATAGCTTCATCAAGAGAGGATGCTTGCTGATGAAAAAGTGATACTTGTTCAATCGGCGGAAATGTTGTATTATACATCGTGAAGACCTCCGTGTTTTGTTTTAGGTTGACACTATACATTATACGGTAGGTCTTTATTTTTTTCTATACAAAATCAATTATTTCACACAAGTTTTTAGGTTGATCC
>JAZQGF010000012.1:0-17054 GCA_045539875.1 Acutalibacteraceae bacterium | reverse complement strand
ATCGTAGATAATTCAAACCTTCTTGATGAAAAACGTCTTATCTAAATCACTGTCAGTTTCAGATGTTTAAGTAATCACATCCGGCTATAAATTTACTCTAATTAAACCATTAGCTGGCATTAGCTCTCTAACTTCGTTATTACTATATTCATAGTTGGAAGTCATCATACCCCAGATGAAGCAGCAGAACTCCCTTGCTACGGCAGTAACGGCAATGTTCGGATTCTTCCCCTTATTTACCATTCTGTAATATTTTCTCTGGCACCTGGCTGAAGCTTTATCCGCATAGTTGATTACTTCCCATGGCGCATTCTGCTGTCGGTTTTTCAGTTCAACAGATTTCTGCCCGACATTTCCTCTCCTGAAAGAATTGCAGCACTCAACGGCAAGCCTTCGCAGATGGGTATTTCCGGATTTTGTAATTCCGGTTCTGCTGACCTTATCTCCACTTGACTGTTCTCCTGGAACCAGACCAATATAACCTGCAAATTGTTCGGCAGATCGGAAGCGTTTAAAATCTCCAACCTCGGATATGAATGACATTGCAGTATTGGTTTTTATGCCTTTAATGCATACCAGCTTATTTACTTTTTCAACATATCTTTCACCTGATGCGAAATCCTTAATTCTGACATCAAAGGCATCAATTTTGTTTTTATGTGATTCGTATGTTGCAAGGTACTCGTTGATAATTTCCTTTTGGATTTTTGTGCATTCTAAGCGCTTTATCCATTGAATATGGGCAAGTGTCCATTTGGATTTGTCATATTGAAATCCGTGTCTTAAACAAAAAGCGTTCAGTTGCTGCTTTATCTGTTTTAGAGCCGTCTGATGGTCATCCCGCATCCTGATGTAATCCCTTACGTCTTCATCTTCGACATCAGGAACGTTAACGGCTTTATAGGAACCGCTGGCCAGACATCTGGCAATATCCAAAGCATCCCTGAAGTCATTTTTCAGTTTCTTTCCGCCTTTCTGTACGGCCATGGTGCTTGGAGCAAGAATCTTACAGTTGATGCCTGATCTGGTTAATTTTCTGTAAGGAACATAACCGAGACATCCAGCTTCGTAACCACATACAATATCAATGTCCTTTCTTTGTGATTTCAGATTACAAATATACTTCTCGGTATTTTTAATCAGGTCATCCTTAAACTGTACCTGACCGAATATTTTATCTTCAGACATGCCATAGCCTGGTTCAAAAGAGCACAAAGTAAAGTTAGAAGAGTGGACATCCATTCCAATATATATTATCTTATTCATAACGACCTTCATTCAATGTATGTAGTAAATTCATTCAATGTATGCGGTAAATCCGTTTCTGTTTTATTAACATCTACAGTTTACACGGTAAATCCACGATTTGCATTCATTCGTGGAGGTCGTTTCATATTGTCTTTACAAGAGATTCTATTGCTTACTGAATGTGTTTTTACCGGTTTTCAAAATGTTTATAACATAGGCATTTTAACGTTGATGAACCTTTCGTTGTTCCTCATCCCTACTAAAGTTATCTGGAATTCCGGTCAATGACATCACGATGCTACAGGATCTTTTGTTTTTCCCGGTATCACAGCTGCAAACTCAGGTATGTCCTGCAGTACTAATGATATGTTTTAAGCTACTGAAAGCATCTGGTTCTCAGCGGTAATTATTCCCGATGTTAATGGTGGTTAATCGATTAAGGAATACTCTATCCATTAACAAAAAAAATGAGAGTACACCCTCATTTTTACAACAAAAAAGCAATCACCTTACCTAACAGTGTTATGATAAAAATTCACCCAAATTTTTCTCGGCTGCTTTTACCTCCTTGAATAACACACAATATCCGGAGTTAACAATGAGAAATAAATCACTGTATCTAAGTGTTATTATATGCCTGTCTTTACCAAATATTACATCTGCAGATGTTCTATTTGATTGCATCAGTTATGCTGAAGGTTATTATGGAAATACAGAAGCTTTTCAGTCTTGTAAAAACGCTTGCGAATCCAATGATGGTCCCGGATGCTCCTATCTAGGTGAATTATTCTACCGGAATAACAGTTATGAAGAAGCAGAGAAATATTTCAAAAAAAGTTGCGATTTATACAGCAAATCTGGATGTTACAGACTAGGATATCTATTTGAAAATCCGAACGGAAAAGTACATGATTTTGTTAATGCCCGGAAATACTACGAAAAAGCCTGTAATTTAAACCACCCAAAAGGTTGTGATGATTACCGGCGTTTGCTACAGCTAAATGATAATAGTAATAACAACACATATAGAAGTAGTATCCAAGATAATGATGAGGCAAATTGTACCATTCTTATTCAAGCTAAAAAATACACTGAAGCTTTACCTTTATGTATCAAAGCATGTGACTCAAATATCGCTCAGATCTGTACTGTCATAGGCTATTTATACAACACAGGCTATGGAGTAGATCAAAGCTATAAAAATGCCGGCAAATACTATAAAAAGGGCTGTGATTTAAATAATAAGGACGGCTGCTATCTTCTGGGTTATCTTTATGAAAATCCAACCGGTACCGGTCATGATTATGTTAATGCGCAGAAATATTATGAAAAAGCATGTAATCTAGGCAGTCAGGATGGATGTAACAGTAATCAATTACTAACACAGCAGGACAGCAATAGCAACGTCTCTATTAATAAAAACAGCCTCTCTGGTAATGACGCAGCTAGTTGTGGCCGTCTTATTCTGAATAAAAAACCTGCTGAGGCATTACCTTTATGTATCAATGCATGTGACTTAAACATCAGTGAAAGCTGCACTGTCTTAGGCTATTTATACAGCACAGGCTACGGAGTAGATCAAAGCTATAAAAATGCCGGCAAATACTATAAAAAGAGCTGCGATTTAAATGATGAGGGCGGCTGCCACCTTCTAGGCGAACTTTATGAAAATCCAACCGGCACCGGTCATGATTATGTTAATGCCCGGATATACTACAATAAATCCTGTAATCTAAAGTACGGACCTGCCTGCGTCAGTTTAGGGAATTTATATAACAAAGGACATGGAGTAGCTCAAAGCTTTGCCAAAGCGGGTATGTACTACAAAAAAGCCTGCAATTTAAATGAAGCATCAGGATGTCTTGAACTAGGTTACCTGTATCAAAACCCTTATGGCAGAGAGCATGATTATTACAATGCTAACAGATATTATGAAAAAGCCTGTAATCTAGGAAACAATCAGGGCTGTGTAGCTTATCAGACAAATACCAACGATCCTGTTGTCAAGGATAATCAACAAAATAAACAATTGTCTCCCGGTAACCATGATTACTATATATCCGATTGTAACCGTCATTTCAAAAATGCGAATTATATCGATGCTGTTAAATCATGTGAAAAATCCTGTAATCAAGATAATGGTGAGGGATGTACAAGGCTCGGCGTTTCATACTTATACTATAACGGTCAGGGAGTCCTCACATCGAAGCAAAAGTCAGCCTATTACTTACAAAAAGGTTGTAATTTAGGCTATCAAAATGGCTGCTATTATCTAAAATTAATAAATCCTTTGGGAAGTAACACCTCCCCCCAATCCCACCAGCAATCCCACCAGCAAAAACAATTTAACATTTATGCTTTTCTTATTGTTATAGGCCCAATTATATTATTGATACTGGTAGGTGTAATAGCCGGAATTAAAGGCGCAATAATAGATGCCAAAGACCGGAACAGAAGGAAAGAAGAGGCAAAAAGAAAAAATTCATCAAATAACACAGAAAACACCAGATCCGGCAGTTCGCCAAATAACACTGAAAACAAAAAACAGACAGACGGCAGCCAAACTCACTCTGAGGATAGCAATTCTTCCGACACCGGAAATCCGTTATTTGCAGAACTGTTTGCCTTGGCAGGCTTTGTAGCCAGAGCCCAGGGGATAATATCCAGAAAACAGATACAGGAAGTAACTAAGGCTTTTGCTAAACTAGGAATATCAGCTCAGGAACGTAGCTACTATCAAAAGAAGTTTAATTTCGGAAAAAACCTTCATTTTTCTCCATCAGCATCATGCCAGAGACTTGCATCTATGGTGCAGACAATGAATCAGGATGAAAAGAAAGCATTTATCTTTTTCAGTCTGGATCTACTGCTCCCTATAGCTTTTGCCGACAGCATAATTTCGGACGAGGAAAGAAAAAGACTCCTAATGATTACAGGAGCCCTGGGCATAGATGATTATTTAATAAACGATATTATTAACGAATACATAAATCGTTATAGTGAAGCACAGCATGAAGATGAAAATGAATTTGAAAGAGCTTTGCGAATTCTTGGACTATCAAAAAATGCTCAATTTGAAGAAGCTAAAGCAAAGTATCGCATTCTAATGAAGAAGTACCATCCTGATAAAGTCGGTCTTCTGCACCTTTCCCCCGAACAGGAGGCTAGAACAAGAGAGGAATATAATAAAAAAACTAAAGAGATAAACGAAGCTTTTGATATTATTCGAACCCATTTCGGGCAGTAACCACCGGAGTTAACCTTATCAGAAAGCATAAAAAACGTAGAGTCTAACACTAATGAAGGCCCCCGGCAGGAAGTCACCTTTTATGACTCCCGGAATATTTCCGGGAGTTAAAAACTCAGCCCTTTGCTTTATTAACCGTGTCTTGCTGTAATCACCCATGATTTATACTTATCAAACGGCACCAGGGACAGCAGAGTGACGATACCTGCAACCACAGCATTGCATACAAAGATGATGATAATCCACTGAACCATGGTAAGCCCGGCGAAATCCCATGAGGCATCACCGCACACTCCGGTCGGCTGAAATACGGATGGCAGCCACTTGTCTAGTTTAAAATACTCCGGAAAATTCGCAAAAAAGCCACAGGTGGTGCTGGAGGCAAATGGATCGGCCAGAGATTTCTGGTAATCAATTTCATAACCGCGATGCTCTATGGCTATAATTAGTCCCCATACTGATGATACCAGCCAGACCGCAGACGCAGCCAGACGCATAATCATGATTCTCGGAATAATGACGCCTATTAATGCAGCCACCCCGAAAAACATGAAGCACGCTCTTTCATAAACACATTCGATACATGGATTCAGCTTAAGCCAGTACTGAAAATAAAGACCGCAGCTTTCATAAAAAATAAAGCCTAAAAAAAGCAGCCCCCACAAAATTCTAGTGTGCGGAAACCATATATTCAAAAAAAATTTCTTTAAAAAATTCATCTTAAAACAGTCTAATATTCAAATTAAGTATTCAAATTAATATCTTCGAAGATATACAGCCTGCAGAACCCGATCTCAGATCCTAAGGCATTCTTCAGGAACATTCATGCATTATGGGATAAAAATAACCCGAATGTCTAACAATATCAACATTCGGGTTATTAACTGCAGGCTAACTCACATTATGAGTTGCCGTATATCATACTCCGGCAGGCTCAGCGGCACTGCTTTCGGCTTTCTGTTCCTTCTTCAGATCCTCTTCCTCAATAAATTCAGGTAAAGGTTTGTGAGTCTGTCCTACAAAGGTATAAATAACAGGCAGAACAAACAGAGTGAAGAGAGTTCCGATAGAAAGACCGGCTACGATAACCAGACCGATTGAGAAACGGCTGGCAGCACCGGCGCCTTCTGCTGTAAGAAGAGGTACCAGACCGGCAACCATCGCAGCGGTAGTCATCAGAATAGGACGAAGTCTGATAGTGGCAGCCTTTCTGACGGCCTCAACTTTTGAAAGACCGTTTTTAAGCTGTTCCTCCTTACTAACTTCACATATCAGAATACCGTGCTTTGAAATAAGACCAACCAAGGTAATCAGACCTACTTCAGTGTAGATATTCAGAGTAGCCATTCCCACAGACAGGAACAACATTGCTCCGGATATGGCAAGAGGTACGGCAATCAGAATTACACAAGGATCCTTCCAGCTTTCAAACTGACATGCAAGTACCAGGAAGATGATAAATACCGCCAGAATGAATGTTGAAGCCAGAGAACTGCCTTCAGTGGTAAACTGACGTGATTCCCCCTTATAGTCATGAGTATATCCTGCAGGTAATGTAGGTACAATCTCCTTTTCAAAGAAATCGATCGCTGTACCCATACTAACCCCCGGGCTTAAGGCTAAGCTCAGGGTGGCGGCATTCTGCTGTGACATCTTAGACAGAGTGGCTGGTTCAGTCTTAACCTTGACAATCAGAACTGAATTCAACGGAATCATACTGCCGTCACGAGCCTTCACAAAATATTTGCTTAAGGATTCCGGAGTAAGACGGTTAGAACGTTCAGTCTGTGGAATAACCTCATATGAACGGCCGTCAATAGCCACACGGTTAACGTAGCCGTCGGCAATCATTGTGGAAAGAGTCTGACCGATATCACTCATGGTAATACCATAGGCACCGGCCTTCTTACGATCAATATCAATGTACAGGGTCGGAGAGTCATAGCTCAAGTCACTGTCAAAGTACACAAAGAGACCGCTTTTCCTGGCTTTTTCCATAACATCAGAAGCTACAGTGAACAGTTCCTCGAAGCTGTGCGGAGTCATCAGCACGAACTGCATAGGCAGACCGCTGGAGCTTCCAGGAAGCGGAGGCATCTGGAATACAGTGGCATTGATGTTCGGGCTCACGCTGAGGAGAGGTGAAACACGTTTAACCACATCATCCTGTTTATCTCTCTTGGAGAACTCTTTAAGAACAAGAATCGCCATACCCTGGTTTGATGCAGGTACACCTATCATACCGAGAGTATTGGAAACCGCCTTATCCTTGCCGGCTTCTTCGGTAAGCTTCTTTATACCGTCCTCCAGATAGTCAAGGTTGGCATTGTTAGGCCCCTTACCCATCATCATGAAGGCACCGGTATCTTCATACGGAGCCAGTTCTGAAGATGTGTAGTTGAAAAGAACCGGCAGAGTAACCATAATCACGACAGCGATAACGACTATAGGGGTTCTTGAAGTCAGAACAGCATTAAGCATCTTGGAATAAGCAGATGTCAGTCTGTCCAGAGCTCCGTTAACCATAGTCTCAAAACGACCAGGCTTGGCATTTTCCTTCAACATCTTTGAACACATCATAGGAGACAGTGTCAGAGCGATAATACCGGAAATCAGCACAGAACCTGCCAGTGTCAGAGCAAATTCAGTAAACAGAGAACCGGTCACCCCGCCCATAAGAGCTATAGGAGAATATACCGCACCGAGGGTGATGGTCATGGAAATTACCGGAATAGCTATTTCTCTGGTACCGATGATAGCTGCTCTGAATGGAGAAAGACCGTTTTTAATATGACGGTCGACGTTTTCCACAACCACAATTGCATCGTCCACCACCAGACCGATAGCCAGCACCATTGCGAGCAGAGTCATCAGATTGATAGAGAAACCGCAGGCACTCATCAGCATGATTACACCAATCATGGAAAGAGGAATAGTAACTATAGGAATTACCACCGCTCTTAATGATCCCATGAAAAGAGTAATAACCACCAGCACGATAACCGCCGCTTCAACAATGGTATGAATAACTTCATTGATAGACTCTTCAATGGAGATAGTACTGTCGTAGATAATATCCATCTTCATGGTTGAAGGAAGCCCCTTGGCAATGGTAGGCATCAGCTTCTTGACGTCTTCGGCAATATCCAAAGGGTTGGCTGTAGGGGTAGCATCGATAGCAGCAACTACCGCTTTCTTACCGTTGGCTATAGCTCTGAAGGTATCATGATTTGCCGCCATGGACACCCTGGCAACATCCCTCAATTTGACAATTGCACCGTTTTTTGAGGAGATAACCAGTTCCTCGAGTTCAGCAGTATCGGAAACCTGAGTATCCGTATTGGTATTCATCAGTGTGAAATAGTTATTAATCTGACCTGATGATGTCTGGAAGTTATTAGCCTGAAGAATCCCGACCACATCCTTGGCAGTCATGCCGTGAGATGCCAGTTTTACCGGATCAAGCCATATTCTGAGGGCATACTCGTTACCGCCGTACAGAGTCACCTTGGCAACACCATTAACCGTAAAGATCTGCGGTATTACAACTCGGTTGAGGTAGTCGGTAATCTGCGGTCCCTCCATATCACCGCTGGAGAAGGAGATATAGATAACGGATGTGGTTGACCCCGTCGACAGACTTATTGTCGGGTCCTGCGCGTCACTAGGAAGCTGTGATTTTACGGAATTAACACGGGACAGTACATCAGCAAGAGCGCCGTTCGGATCCGTATTAAGCTTCATATTGACAGTAATGGTTGACGTACCCATTTTAGAGCTGGATGTCATATAGTCAATATTGTCAGCCTGAGCCACTGCCTGCTCAATAGGAGCGGTAATAAAGCCCTGTATCAGATCCGCACCGGCACCATAGTAGCTGGTGGTAACCGTTATTACGGTATTGGTCATATTAGGATACTGACGCACCGCCATATTTTTCAGAGCCTGCAGTCCCAGAAGGGTTATCAGCAGACTGATACAGATGGCCAGTACCGGTCTTTTTATAAATATATCGGTAAACATCTGTTATAACTCCGGTGCCTGTTCTGGTCTGTCGAGAGTAAACTTGTCAGTTATGGTTATCGGGCTGTCATTTGACAGTCTTACCAGACCTTCAGTGATAAGCTCATCACCTTCGTTAAGACCTTCAGTGATAACCACCCGATCTTCATTTTCATTACCGGTCTTAACATTAACCAGTTCAGAAACCTTTTCCCCTTTATCATTGGTCTTCACTCTGTATACAGAGGTACCGTAAAGATTGTAGGCTACGGCAGTCTTAGGTACGGCAATCTGCATTTCCTCCTCAGGAAGAATCACATTAACCTTTACATACATACCGGTAATAAGCTTGCTCTGCGGATTAGGAATTGTACCCTGAACCTGAATCAGACCGGATTCATAGTTCATCACTACTTCAATCGCAGTAATCTTACCCTGGAAAACCTCCCCCGGATATGAATCAACGGTAATAGAGACATCCTCGTCAAGCTTAATCTTCTGTACGTCATTCTGAGGAATGGTAAATCTTACCTTCACCTGAGAGTTATCTTCAAGATGGGCAATTTTTGAACCAGGCTGTAAATACTGTCCTACGTACACATTTCTGATACCCAGCTTTCCTGAGAAAGGAGCCTTAATCTGTAATTTATCAAGCTTTGCCTTAATGGCATCGACATCAGCACTCAGAGCTTCATAATCCGCAAGGGCATTATCAAGATCCTGCTGGGAAATATTCCCCTTGTTAAACAGAGTGGAGTAACGGACATACTTTTTCTTAGCAGCTTCAACCTGCGCTTTGGAAGACTCATAGTTGGCACGTTCAACGGAATCGTTCACCTGTACTAGAATCTGCCCCTGTTTGACTACATCACCGGAATCAAAAAACAATTCCATGATACTGCCGGAGGATTCAGAGGAGATATCGATACCCTGATTAGGCTCAATATAACCGATAGCGCTTATAACCTCCTGCCATTTTTCCTTTTTTACAGTCTTGGTCACCACAGGACTCGGAGGCTGCTTCATATTGGCAAGATATTCCTTCGTTTTCATCTGTACGAACCAGCACCAGCCTATAGCTGCGGCAAAAAGAGCCACAACAACCAGTGGAACGGCTATTTTCCATATACGCATATAAGATCCTTCGTCTTTTGAATCAACATTAAAAAAATTATCATAATTATATTATTTCTCCGGATTCCACCGGAGTATTCATAATTTTGTCCGGACAGAAACTGACACCTGAAAAGTGATGCCGGGAGCCATCCCCGTCGATATTTTCTGATTCCGGAAAATATATTTTTTCTCAGAATTGTCTATCGTTTTTCCGAGGATGTCCTTTCTGTTCGAATTTCTGCTCTTATTAGAAAATTTATTTATTTTTTCTTTTTTTTTATATTTTTAAACTGTCATTTTCACCCGCATTTTTTTAGAAACAGTATAATAACTGCCGGCGACACGAAATACCACAGTCTACAGCACATATTATAAACACATATGATGGAAGTTCAGTATACAAGAGACAAAGTCGCGTCATATATTGCTATGTTTATTACATATTTAATCTGAATTACGACATCTGAACTGTTTCAAGAAGCGTACCATATCACCATTTTTATTACAGCCTGCCAAAATATCACAAGATTTCCGGAAAATCGAAATAATTTTGATAAAAACCTGCTTCTCCCCGTAAACACCCAACCGCATTTTTTCAACATTTCTGCCCCCCTCTTCTGAATTTTCCTAAAAATCAAATATCATATTCCTTTGTCAACGCCTGTGCTGTATAATAACCTAGTTTTCAGATATATTTATATAGTTTTGTGTATACACACCATTTAGTACAGGATTCAAACAAATGCTGAATAACAGTCTTGCAGATAACAGCAGTTTAGAAAACGGCAGGCCGGAGCCTAATATAACAGCTCTTCTGCCGATACTTATTTTTCTGATTATTTATCTAGGCAGTGGGCTATACTACGAATACATCCACCCGATTGAAGGAAAAATGGGATTCTACATAACTTCGGTTGTAGTATCCTTCGGTATAGCCCTGATTACCGCCTTTATGCAGAACCGTAAACTTTCTTTTGACGAAAAAATCAATGTCTGTGCCAAAGGTATCGGTAACACCAGTGTTACCATCATGCTTCTCATATTTCTTTTAGCCGGAGCATTCAGCGGCATTGCTACGGCTGCCGGAGGAGCCATTAATACGGCGAACCTGCTTCTCAGCATCATACCTGCCGAATTTTCTCTTGTCGGGATTTTTTTAATCGCCTGCGTCATTTCAATGTCCATGGGAACAAGCGTCGGTACCATCTCCATGCTGGCACCGATAGCCCTCATCATTGCTAATAACAGCGGTATTTCAGTTCCGTTATGTGCAGCAACAGTGATAGGAGGAGCCATGTTCGGGGATAATCTATCCTTTATTTCAGATACTACGATAGTCGCGACCAAAACCCAGGGGGTGGCAATGAAGGAAAAATTTCTTGCCAACATAAAAATCGTCCTGCCTGCCGCCGTCATTACTGTAGTGGTTCTGATTGGCATATCCATTCATTCGGAAATAAATCTTACTGACAATCTTGATTTCAATTTTCTGCTGGCTCTGCCTTATTTTCTAGTATTCGGGCTGGCTCTCGCCGGAATCAATGTATTTCTGGTTCTCCTAATCGGTATTATTCTTTTTATCATATTCGGAATCTGCTTTGATGAGGTCAGCTATGCTACAGCATTTGAAGCCATGGGAAACGGCACATCATCAATGTTTGAGACCATGATTGTCTCTATCCTTGTAGCATCCATTTCCGCACTAATAAAGGAGCACGGCGGATTTGAGGCCATATTGGAATACATCAGAAAACACTTTAACAGCAAAAAAGGCGGAATGCTGGGAATTGCCCTGCTGACCTCTTTTATGGATGTCGCCACAGCCAATAACACGGTAGCCATCTTTGCTGCTGCACCTATAGCCAAAGACATAAGCAAAGAATATGGTGTTACCGGCAGAATAACTGCCTCTCTCATGGACACCTGCTCCTGTATTGTTCAGGGGATTATTCCCTATGGTGCCCAGCTTCTGGTGGCCGCAAGCATCATGGGCATAAGCAGTATATCCATAATGCCTTACCTCTTCTATCAGTTCATCCTAACACTGTTTGTCGCCATAGTTATCATTAGAGCAAGATAACTCACTGCGATAGCAATTCTGAAGATAATGTCACGCTGCCGGAGTATCCGGTAGCTGACAGCAATAAACGGTATAACTTCATGTTTCAAGCACAGCAAGCCCATAAACGAACATTTTCTCAAATAAACAGATCAATGTAACGGTTCATGACCGATGACTGTGCTATTCTTACTGAAGGAACAACATCATCCTCCTCCTTTACTCTGCTCAAAAAGCATCTTAAAAAAAAACCGGATAAAGGATCTGCTTATGAAATGCCCTTTCTGCCAGACCGAAATCAGCGATAATTCCAAATTCTGTTCTGCCTGTGGAAAAGAAATGCCTGATGGCAGCGGGATAAAAAAAGACTGCCGGCAGAATTCCGGTGTTTTCTCCGATAAGAAAACAAATTCCGGAATGCCGTCAACTGATACAAAATCACCTGACAATAATCTGACCGTCCGTCCGGAAAAATCAGATCATGATAAAACAGATGAGAAAAACACTGATCCGCAGCTGAATGATGTTATCAGAAGACTCGACAGTATGAATATCATGCAGCTTGTCTGTCTTGTATCTCTGTTTATTCCCGGAGTTAATTTTTTAGGTTTTATTCTGCTTCTGGTCATAATCTTCAGGTCTTTTGATCTCTCCACCAGAGTGAGCACGACTTTACGCAGATTCAACTACGAGAAATATGCCCGGATATCCGACGGTGTCAAAACAAAATGTGCAGTTATACTGCTGTCAGTCATACTTCTGATTATTGCAGCATTCGTTACTTATTTAGGAATCATCCGGCTGTCCGTAAAACTGACAACCGTAGGAATTCTAATCTGCAGCATATCAATGCTTGTAGCGGCAGTACTGGAAATATACTGCTTTATCCGTCTCTATACCATTATGAACGTGATGAATTCCATCCTCCACAATAAGACTCATCCGCCTAAACCGAAATGCGGAGCCGTTATCATAGTTCCGGTAATTTTTACCTTTGTAACATTTACTATCTGCGGGATAGCAGCCGAAATCTTTCTGCCGGTACTTATTCAATACATAAAAATCGAAATTTTTACTATAATCTCCATGGAGGCCAACAAGGTTAAACTACAAGCCGAAATCTGTGCCAATGAGTTTGATTACACAAATTTAGCCGGAAACTGCGACAACACCTGGGAATCTGTTGAAGGTTTCGGATGGAAACTGAAATCTCCGCATGAATACGCAACACAATTCGTTGATTCAATAGAGGTTACATCCGTAAATGCCGATACCAGCAAATACGGTTATGCGGAGATAAAGGTTACTGTTAATCTCAACAGTAAATACTTTCCCGGTTCTCAACCGAAAATAACCTATTTGGGAATAGTTTTTAATGATGACATCAAGTGGTCGGTATATCCTAAAGAAACCACCATCATAATACCGTCAAGCTCAGCGTGGTCAATCTGGCACATCAGCTGATTCACATAAAGTACGACACACTTTTTCTGCGGTCACCGGTAATCACGAACTACTATCCTGTTACCGCAGAAAATTGTCGCTCACCTGTCATAAAAATAGTTATTACGGCTAAAAAAAAGACATGGTATACACTTTTATCATCCCGTTTTTAAACAGCATGTATTTATAATTTTTTTTGTATATAATCAATATTATTAGGATGTAGCTTTAATCAGATTCGCCGGAAAGACTGTTCTCCACAGTTCTTTTTAATAATTAACCTGATGTATACACCTGACGGCAGTTTCCGGAGTATCTACCTGTAACGGAAAGATCCGGTCTGTCGGACGTCAGCTGCGTAGAGTCAGTTTGAAAGCAGATATCTTAAAAAGTTTTGCAGCATGTTTATGAATTCTTATTTAAACAACCATGAATAAGCAGTTTCTTAACAATAATGCAATTTTGACCCCTCTTTCATTACAGGAGCAAAAATTATGAGCCTAGTGTTACCAAAACTGAAATATGAGCTTGATGAGCTGGAACCTTTTATCTCCAGCCGTACCATGGATTTTCACTATAACAAGCATCTGCAGAATTACATCAATACCACCAACACATTAATTCAGGACACTGAATTCGTTGATATGGAACTTGAAGATATTCTGAAAACCTCCATAGGTCCTATCTTCAACAACGCGGCTCAGGCGTTCAATCATGAATTCTACTTCAACTGCATGTGTCCTAAGGATCGTGCGGTAGATATTCCGCAGCAGCTTCAGGAGGCTCTCTGCGTGAGCTACGGTACAGTTGAAGCATTCAAGGAACAGTTTATCAAGAGTGCCGTGGGCAACTTCGGTTCAGGCTGGACATGGCTGGTTCAGAATCCCGTTTCCGGTGCTATCAGCATAGTCAACACCTCCAATGCCAACAATCCTCTAACTGAAGGACTGAATGTCCTTCTGTGCATCGACGTTTGGGAACATGCCTACTATCTGGATTATCAGAACAGACGAAAGGATTATGTAGTTGAATTTCTGGAATATGTTGACTGGAATTTTGTGGCTCAGCATCTGATTAAGCCGGCAGATTTAAATAACAACCAGATATAGTCCAGATATCAGCTTAAAAATGATCTAATCCGGAATGAAATACTTCCGGATTTTCAATTGAATTTCCTGCCGTCAGATAAAAGAATACCTCACTCACGGTATTTTCCAGAATGATGGATGCACTGAAGCTTTGGTATCCAGTTTAAAAAACTCAAATTCTCGTGTCCACACTTGAGGATACAGTTAAGTTTAAGTTTAAGTTTAGGTTTAAATTTATATACCAAAAACTTAGTATACCGAGGTTATATGAAACACTTTCCTAAATGTGCGCCACAACCATGCATACATATGCCTTGACCAATACAATCCAAGCAGTGAAAAAAATATAAACGTATGGAAAAACGCCATTATATATCTAAGGCTATCAGTCGTATTGGAGGCTGGTTCGTCTATGAATAGAGTTCCATACAAGGCTGCTAGAGCAATACCTATCAATGTCCACGTAGGAAAATCAATAACAAATCTGACTACCTTATCTACAAAATTTGCTTCTTTTTCAGAAATACCGCCAAAGATTGGTGCAGGAATAAACATGGCCATCCCCCACTACTAAAAAACAAATCGCCTTAATTCAATTATATATAAAAATTAATAGCATTCAATTATTTTCGGCTATTCTTTCGTCTTTTGCGACATGAATAGTCACCATCATCTTGAATTCGGAAAGAAAGATACAATTCCAAAAGATTTCTATACTGAATAAACCGCACATAATGGAACCAATTATCCTATTTGTCCACATTGTCCATGCTCCCGTCCAGAGGAACCTTCTGCATTTCGTTAATTTCAAACATAAAAATTCCTGTAGAACGATCGAAAAAGTTGACCACCAAAAAGGGAGACGAAGATTGAATTCTTTCATAGCCTCAGCTCCCTGTATGATGTGAAGTGCAATTTTGACAGATCTACTTTTAGAACATTTGTTGAACGAACAAAAAATGAACTTGCTAATGCATATTACGAATCGCAGTATAAATTTATATCAAAGCCAATTCTCATTGATTATAAACACATTATTCGTTGATAAACATAAATAAAGGTGTTATTCTGAAATTAGAATAATACTAAACACGATTTGTCCGTTTTTAATAAAAGGATCAAAACCAATGAAACTTTTGAAAATTGTCGTTGATGGCCTACCTCTTTTTAAAGAGAAACTTGATATCTGCTTTTATGCACAACAAAGGGTCTCAGAAGAACAGAGAGATTATCTTTATCCTCTTTTTTCAACTGTTTTTCTTAACACAACTAACGTTTTTGCAGGAATTAATGCATCAGGAAAAACATCTACATTAAAAGTTATTCTTTTTGCTTTGCATTTACTTTCCGGTAAAACAATTAACACCGATTCTGGAAGAAGTATATTAGGTCAGGCAGATAATGTTACTTTCAGTATAATCTTTTATTCAGAAAAAACGGAAGAGATCTGTAAACTTGAAACTACCATTGCATTCAAAAATATAGATAATGAAGGACATCCCGTATATAGAATAGTATCCGAAAAATTGTGGTCTAAAAAGGCAACAGGCACGACAGCTCGTAAGAACCTGCTTGATTTTGATGATAACAGGCTGTTATTAGATAGAAACGACCCTAATAAAAAGGAGCTATTTTCTTTTTTGGCCGACGACAGCAGTATCATTATTTCAAAAAATAATACAGTCGGAGATATTCCACATGTTTTTGATACTTTAGCCTTAACTAATTTTAATGGTTTTCCTTTTGTAGGAGAAATTTCCAAAGAAATAATCACCTATCTCGATCCTTCAATAGAGTATCTGAATTTTGACAAAGATAAAAGACACTCTATTCGTTTAAAGTTTAAGGGACAGGATGAATTGGTGTTGTTTGAGCCTTTGGAACTGACTAAATATTTATCCTCCGGCACGCTAAAAGGAATCTGGACGTTTACCTTTGCTCTGCATACTTTTCAGAAAGGAGGTTACCTGTTAGTAGATGAACTAGAGAATCATTTCAACAAAGAGATTGTTTGTACTATTCTTAGATTTTTTAAAAGCCATAAATTTAACAAAAATGGTGGCACTTTAATATATTCGACTCATTATCCAGAGCTCCTTGATGAAAATGACAGAAATGACAATATATTTATAACGAATAATCATGGTGGTATAACAGTTGAAAATCTAAGCACTATTTTAAAAAGAAACGATTTGAAAAAGAGTGATGTATATCAAAGCGGAATTCTAACAGGTACAGCTCCTTCATATGATTCATATATTGCATTGAAAAGAAAATTTGTATCAATGATTACAACAAAGTAGAAGCATAATATGAAGAAGAAACTAAAACTATCTAAATATAAGGCATGTTTATGCGAAGGCGGGGCTGAGACCGCAAAATGGAAATTCTATTAGATAATAATCTGTTAATTTTTTCAAAAGAAGAACTTATTGATGAGGAAATTATTCGCTGCAGAAAAGCTGAAGACTTTAAAAATCAATATTTGAATAAGCGATACGATGATAAAATCTCAATCATACGTGTGCTGGATAGAGAAAATGAAAAGTTCGAAATTAAAAATGCAGCCTACAGTGCAAAAATTGACGTAGTTAATATTGTTACCTCTCCTGAAATAGAAATGCTCATTATATGTAGTGAAGGTAAGTATGAGGATTATTGCAAGGTTAAATAAAAGTTTCACAATTCTACGGACTATACCTCTAATTTTCGAGAGTGTAATATTAAGTGTGTAAGTTATAGTTCACCACAACTTACGCACTTTATTATTTTTAGGAAGTGCGATACATTTAAGTAAGGATTATTAAATTTATGAGTGACGCACTTATGGCTCCTAGAAAGAAACGCAATG
>JAZQGF010000011.1:0-1759 GCA_045539875.1 Acutalibacteraceae bacterium | reverse complement strand
CCGGATATACAGGCACGGCGGGATACTTCACCCGTCCCGCCCTCTGCGTCCATGCATTAAACATCCCATAGGGGAAGGGAAGTGTGCATGGGATATAAGACCGCCGGATAACCCTGGCGAGGTGAGAACGCCCTTCGGGGCAGGATCCGCAGGTGCGTAAGGGCCCACGCTCTTGCAAGGCTGCGGGAGGCGTAAGCCATATTTGATGACACAGAAAACATTACAGCCTGCCGGCTATGCCGTAAGCACGTTTGCGGCACAGCCCGGCAGAGACCACTAGGAGGCATCCAGGTGGTCATATTTACTGTAGACAGGTACGGAAGGCCGGGGATGCCGACCTTCAACATAAGGAAGATACGGCGGCTCCTGAAGTCCGGAAGGGCGCAGGTCGTCTGCCATCATCCGTTTACGGTAAAGCTGCTGTACGCCGAAAGACTGGATACACAGCCTGTAGAGATCTGTCTCGACACGGGAGATAGGCATATTGGTGTGTCCGTAAAATCTGAAAAGCATGAGTTCGTGCATTCACAGTACGACCCCCTTCCGGATGAGAAGGAGCGCCATGACGACAGAAGGCGTTACCGCAGGACAAGGAGGAGCAGGCTCCGTTACAGAAAGCCCCGTTTTGACAACAGAAGGAAGCCGGAGGGCTGGCTTTCCCCTGCGGTGGAGCATAAGAAGGACCTGCATGTCAGCATAGTGATGCAGTACATGAAGGTCTGTCCCATAGCCAGCATCACAGCGGAGGCCGGGACCTTCGACACACAGCTCCTTGAGGCAATAGAGTCGGGAAGGGCTGTCCCACAGGGGGCTGACTATCAGCACGGACCCCGTTACAGGCTGGATACCCTGCGGGACGCTGTCTTCTACAGGGACGGATATAAATGTCTCCTGTGCGGGAGCAGTAAAGGGCCCTTTGCCGTGCATCACATCGGTTACTGGAAGAGCGACCATTCTGACAGGATGGGGAATCTCGCGACCCTCTGTACGGGAAGGTGCCACATAGCATCGAACCACCGGAAAAATGGTCCTCTGTGGGGATGGAAGCCCGGGATAAGGCCCATGTCGGGCGCCGCCTTCATGAACACCGTAAGGTGGAAGATCATCGGGGACCTGAAGGTGAAGACAGGGCTGCCCGTCCATGTGACATACGGCAGCATGACCAAGACCATGCGGAAGCTTTACTGTATCAGCAAGACGCATGCCAATGACGCTTTCGTCATGGGCAGCTTCCATCCCTGCCACAGGCAGAGGGAGACTGTATACAAAAAGCGCCGCAGGAACAACCGGATCCTGGAAAAGTTCTACGACGCAAAGTATATGGATGTGCGTGACGGGAAGGTAAAGAAGGGACAGGAACTCTCCTGCGGGAGGACAAAGCGCTGTGAGCCCAGGCATTCGGAAAAAGACCTGAGGTCTTTCAGGGGGCACAAAGTATCAAGAGGGCGCAGGGTGGTTCGTAAAGAACGATACGATATACGGCCCGGAACGGTCCTCCTGTACCAGGGAAAGAGGTACAGGGCCAGAGGCGTGCATAACAAAGGGACACGCGTCATACTGGATAACGGAAAGAGCGTCGCTGCAGGAAAAGTAAAGGCCCTGTCGTTCCCTGGAGCATGGGAACGCATCTCATAATAAGAAAGGAGAAAGCGGGACAGCAGGTGCGCGGACTTTCGTGGAAAGAAAAAAGACCGCGTTCCTCCACGCCCATGCGGTGCAGCTGCTCCTATGGACGTGGTATCCCGCGGATTATAATGAA
>JAZQGF010000010.1:0-77012 GCA_045539875.1 Acutalibacteraceae bacterium | reverse complement strand
GGACAAGCGTATTGCTGAATATCAGAACGACCTTATCACAAAGCATTGCGAAGAAGTTCAGAACATTTACAAAACAATGCGAGGCTGGCGTCACGATTATAAAAACCACATTCAGGTTATGCGTGCATCACTTGAAATGGGAAATCTTACCGAACTCGGTAACTATCTCGGCGAACTTACGGTTGACCTTAACACGGTTGATACGGTTGTCAAAACCGGCAACGTTATGGCGGATGCTATTCTTAACAGTAAGCTTGCTCTCTGCAAAGCAAGAAATATCCCCTATGAGGTTACTGCTACCATCCCCGAAGAATGCAGCGTCAACGATGTTGAGCTTTGTGTTATCATCGGCAATCTGCTTGACAATGCAATGGAAGCCTGCGAAAAGATTGAGGATAAAACGCAGAGATTTATCCGTGTTTATATCGGACTTTTTAAACAGCAGCTTTACATAAACGTTACTAACTCAATGATTGGCACTCCGATAAAAAAGGGTAAGTCATACAAATCTTCAAAGGGTGAAAATCACGGCTTCGGACTTATGAGAGTTGACAGAATTGCCGATAAATACAACGGCTTTGTCAACCGTCAGTTTGAAGACGGAGTATTCGGTACAGAGATAATGTTACCATTCGTGCAAAAGAAATAACCGTTCGTGCAAAAGCAACCCCAAAAGGTTGCTTTTTTGATACAATTCGGATGAATTGAGGTGATAATATGAGCAAAGAACCCAAGGCAAAGAAATATTCTTTTTTCAGTAATATGTTCTTTATATTCAAAACCATTACTAAATGGGACAAAACTGTTGTTCCGATAAGCTTGCTGATGTCTCCGTTTCTTATTCTGACGGATCTTATCGTCGCTTATTTCGTGACAACTCTTACATGGTGCATCGAAAACCAAAAGGGAATTGGTTCAATAGTTCTTGCAGCGCTCGGACTTGCGGCATTTTCCGTTGTAACCGGTGTTATTCCAAACAGACTGAATGAGAAAACAAGCATAAAAAAGGCTGAGATTAACAGACGGTTTGATTTGCTTTTAGGCGAAAAAATCATGGATATGGACTTTGAAATTGCTGAAGGTCCGACAGGCAGAGATAAATACCAGAAAGCCAAAAATTCGCTTGGATATGAAGGCGTTTACGGCTTCGTCAACAATTTTTCCGCAATGTTTACGAACATAATCGGTATATTCACCTTCGGTACGATTACGGCATCTCTGAATCCGTGGCTTATTCTTATTTTAACGGGTGCGCAGCTTCTCGCCATGGTTTCAACCGCTGTTGAAAGCTGGCTCATTAACAAAACAAAAGACCCGATGGCTGCGGTTGACAGAAAACTGAATTATATCACCAAAACATCCCGTGATTTTGCAATAGCGAAAGATATCCGACTTTTCCATTTAAGAGAATATCTTCAGCATATGAGTGAATATTTCATCGGCGAGCGCAAATTCTGGACCAATAAAATGTATTTCTACTATTTTCTTTCCGACACACTCAGGCTGCTTCTGAACGTCGGCATTGAAATCGGCATTTTTGCTTACATTGCCTATGAAGCACTGAACGGCGAAATGTCAAAAACTGCACTTGTTCTCTATGCTGTTTCCGTTACGGATTTCACTCATTGGGTCGAATATATCGGTGAAGTGCTTTCCGAAATTATTCCGTCTAATATGCTTATTAACGATTTGCGTGAATTCCTCGATATCAGCAACTCAATGGAAAACAAAAACGGCAGAACTTTGCCTGCTGAAAAGCCGTATAAAATTGAAATCGAGAATCTTTCATTCACTTATCCCGAAACAGATAAAGTCATCCTCGATAACATAAATCTTACAATAAATGCAGGTGAAAGGCTTGCACTTGTCGGTGTAAACGGAGCGGGTAAAACAACTCTTGTAAAACTGCTCAGCGGACTATACAGACCGACTTCTGGCTCAATCAAAGTCAACGGAACTGATATTTCAGAGATTAACAGAGATGAATACTATAAATCGGTTTCCGCAGTATTTCAGGAAGCAAGAATTATGCCTTGCTCAATTCTGGAAAATGTTTCAATGCTGCCTGCCGAAGAAAGTGACATCGAAAAATTCAATTTCTGCATCCGTCAGTCAGGCTTTTATGAAAAAATACAAAAGCTGCCCGAAAAAGAAAACACTCTGCTTGTCAAGAACGTCAACGAAAACGCCGTTGAATTGTCAGGCGGCGAAATTCAGAGACTTCTGCTTGCAAGGGCAATTTACAAGGATGCGCCGACGCTTATTCTTGACGAACCCACAGCCGCACTTGACCCGATTGCAGAAAACGAAATCTATCTTAAATACAGCGAAATTTCAAAAGACAAAACTTCAATCTATATCTCCCACCGACTTTCATCCACCCGTTTTTGTGACAGAATCGTGCTGCTCGACAACGCTTCGATTGCCGAAGAAGGCACACACGAAGAGCTGATGGCACTCTCGGGCAAATACGCCGAGATGTTCAGAATCCAAAGCAAGTATTACGAAAAGGAGGCGGAAGAAAATGAAGAAATATAAGCGAACTTTCAGAGAAGATCTGCGGATGATAAAGAGAGCTCTGAAACTTATAGAAACAAACACTCCGCATTTTCTTCTGCACACCTATCTCTACTCCTTTTTCAGCACGGCAATTTTTGTTATCGCTAATTACATTACTGCATCAATTGTTGATGAACTCACGGGCAACAGAGACATCAAAAAGATACTTTTCCTGCTTCTGATGTATGCTGCGGAAATAATTCTTCACATTTTTCAGGATAACTCGTGGCGTAAAATACGAACGTTTAATCTTATTTCAAGCAAATGGGAAGAAGTTTTGCTCAACAGCAAAAGTTTTTCAATGGATTACCCCAACATGGAAGACCCTCTTATGAGAGCCAAACGTCAGCTGATAACCGACAGCCGCAGTTCGGGCGGTCTCGGAAGACTTATGATGGAATTAAGCTCGTTTTTCATCGGTATTAATCAGATTGTGATGTGTTCTGCAATTTCAATGGAGCTGTTTTTCAGGCATCCCGAAAAGACTTTATCCGGATTTGAAAAATTCATCGATTCACCCGGTTTAACGGTAGCGTTTTTTATGTTTGTCGCTCTGTGCGCTCTCGGCGAATACAAGGTCAATTCAAAATATAACCGTCTTGGAAACATAAAAATCAAAAGCAATTCAATGATTGAAAGGCTTTTGCACTACTATCTTGACGATTATATCGATGACAGCAAGGCTTGCAAGGATATTCATATTTTCAATCAGAAAAAGCTTATCCGTAATTCATCCGATAAAATTTACGGCGATTGGATAAACGGCTGCAAAGAGCTTCATTCTCTTTTCAGAAAAAAGAACAACAGATACAATTTATTCTATGTTCTCACAACCGCTGCAACATATCTTTTTGTTGCACTCAAAACATATATCGGAGCCTTCGGTCTCGGCGGTTTCATCAAGTATCAGTTCTGTATTGCAAGAATTGTTGATGCAGCAGAAAGCATCTCGGGAGCAATTACAGCTTTACGCACGAACAACGACTATCTCGAAACATTCTTTGAATATCTCGATACTCCGACTGAAATGCACTACGGCACTATTCCCACCGAAAAGCGAATGGATAACAAGTATGACATTGAGTTTCATAATGTCAGCTTTAAGTATCCGAATACCGAAAACTATGCAATCAGAAATCTCAATCTTAAATTCAGAGTTGGTGACAGAATTGCAGTTGTCGGTATGAACGGTAGCGGTAAAACAACAATGATAAAACTGCTTTGCCGTCTTTACGATCCGACAGAAGGATACATCACCCTCAATGGCATAGATATTCAGAAATACGATTATGAGGACTATCTGGATTTGTTCTCGGTTGTATTTCAGGATTTCAGACTGTTCTCGTTTTCCGTCGGTGAAAACGTTTCGGCAGAGGTTGATTATGACGAAGAAAAAGTATGGTCATCGCTTGAAAAAGCAGGTATGCTTGAACGTGTAAAAGCTATGCCGAAAGGACTCAAAACTCCCGTTTACAAGGATTTTGAAGAAGACGGCGTTGAAATATCCGGCGGTGAAGCACAGAAGCTCGCAATCGCAAGAGCACTCTATAAAGACGCTGCATTCGTTATCCTCGATGAACCCACCGCATCCCTCGACCCCATCGCCGAGCACGAAATCTATTCCCGTTTCAACGATATGGTCAAGGATAAAACAGCGGTTTATATCTCCCACCGTCTGTCATCCTGCCGTTTCTGCGACAGAATACTCGTGTTTGATAACGGTCAACTGATTCAGGACGGCTCACACGAAAACCTCCTCGAAAACCCCGACGGCAAATACAGCGAACTCTGGAACGCCCAAGCACAGTATTATGCGGAAAATAAAACACAATAAGCAAGATAACACCTCTTCCGAAACGGTTGAGGTGTTGTTGCTTTATAGAAATAATTGTTATATAATGTTATTTAATGCAAAGTTTAAAATCATATTAAATAATGAAAGGAATTATTTATGAATAAAATAATTGAAAATGTAAAGTGCTACTTTTACAATTTTAATAAATGTTTTTCGTTTCTTAAGACTATTTGTGCATCAATAGTTTTTAGTGTTTTTTTGCTGCTGATTGATTATAACGATTATCCTTCTTGTTGGATCAAAGATAAACCCACTAATCTTTTGTTAATCCTTTTCGCATCAATTATTATATTTTTCGTAATTGCTATATTGGATTCCGGATTGCTCAAAAGTCTGAAAATGAAAATATTATCAACTATTGATGTTTCTGTATTTGTAATATTGTTTTCAGCAATAATTTATTTTCCATTTATGTATATCAGTAAAATAAGTGCTTTTTATAAAATTGTTGCATTAATTCTTATTTTGATTATATCCTTGTTAGTTATTTTGAGGAGGATACATCATTGTAGTAGTTCTTTTTCAAGCCAATCAAAACAATCAAACATATTTGATTTAAAAACAATATATGAAAATAAATTTGAACGATATAATAATTTACCTATTTTAATTTCAGAAGATTCTGTTCATTACGATTTGTTGAACAGAAAATTCACTATTAATCATATTATTTCGTCAATAGAAAGTTGCTCTTATGATAAATCTTATGTAATTGGTCTTGAAGGCGCATGGGGAAGCGGGAAAACAACAATAATTAACAACGTAAAAAAAGAAATTGAACAAGATGAAAAGTATATAATTATCGAAGACTTGGATCCTTGGTTATATGGAACTCAAGAATCATTGCTGTCTGCAATGTTTGAAATGATTTTAAAACATACTGGCATAAAATTCAATTTGGCTAAAGCAAATTCTATGGTTTCTGCTCTTGTAGATGTTGTTGCTGAAAATCATAAAAGCGGAAGTTTAATTCGTGAAATTGTGAATCAAATAATGGATTCTGATATATACGATATTAAAAGTAAAATATCAGCATATTTAGAAAAAGAAAACAAAAAGATTGTTTTTCTTATTGATAATCTCGATCGTGCAAATGAAAGCAACATAATATTTATGTTTAAGTTAATAAGCATTGTTTTTGATTTGCCTAATATCATATATATACTGTCATATGATAAAGCTCGAATCGAGAGCGTTTTCAAAAACACACTAGAAATAGATCCGAAGTACATTGAAAAAATCATACAGCAAGAAATCAGTGTGCCACAAATACAAGCTAACCACCTTGAATCTTTATATTTAACTTGTATGAATAACATACTAAAAGGGTACGGTATAAATGCTAAAAATTTAAAAGAGTACGAATTCATTTTTAAGTTTTTATGCAATAATGTTAAAGATATCAGAGGCTTTAAAAGAATTATTAATTCTGTTTTTTCTTCTGTCTTTTGTTTTGATACAACCCTATATAAAAGAGATTTACTGGCAATAGAAATCATTAGATTCTGTAATCCTAACTTGTATGCTAAGATATACGAAAACAGACAGTTTTTTATAACTTATGATAAAATGTTTGATTCGGAATTATACTCTCATTCCTTTACAAAGGATACTTTTAATAATGAAGGAAAAGCATTTTTTAAATCATTGTTTGACGAAAACAAAAATTATATAGGATTGTTGGTAGAATTGTTTCCTTATGCAAAAAAAGCAAACAACAATAGCAATTTGATAGAACATTTTTATGGCGATGATGAAGAATATAAAATAGTTTCACAAAAATCTCAGATTTCCAGTGTAAAGTATTTTGATCTATACTTTTCCTATGGAAACAACGAGTTTTTATTCATAGGAAAAGATGTAACTGATACTATAAATAAACTCAACGCATTAAAATCGTCGGCTGAAATTCTTGACTTCATAAAATCAAAATTTGAAACTCTTTCAGACTATATGCATAGAGAGTGGCTTGAAAGATTTCAAGTTTGCTTTAATGAATTGAACGAAGAAATAGTTTGCGATGTTCTAATAGGATTATTTAACTGCTTGAAAATCATTGACAATTCCAGCTCATTCTTAATGGCAAATGCACAAAGACGAGCAATTTACATTATTTTAATGAACATTTGCAAACTTGATAGTGAATCTATAAATCGATTTATTAACAACCCCCAAAATGATATATCATCCATTCATTTTATGCAATTAATTATTGAAATAATGGAAAAAGCTATCGATGAAAACAGTTATCCTGCAAAAAACACCGTTATTCAGCAATTAAAAACACCACATAACGAAAAATGTCAGCGCATAGTAAAAGAAAAAATAAACATTTATGATGATGAATATTTTTACTTGGGAAACATTTGGGCAATTAAGCATTGTATTGACAAGGATAAGTTTGATGAATACATTGCGAGTTTAGTACCCATAGCTAATATTTATCGAATGGTTGCTGAATCTATTACAAGCTCAAGCGGCACTACAAATAGGCAGTTTATTTATAAAGATAATTTTGAATCACTTTTTGCAGATAAATCTATTGTTGAAAAAGCGCTCGAAAACGCTTCTCCTAAAAACGAAAAAGAAAAATTTGTCATTGAATTGTTTGACAAATTCAATAGCACATCATCAGAATACGAGGAAGGAATAGAAGTTCAAGAATTTATTGATTTTAACTCCTTGTAAAACCCGAACCAACCACTAAAAAGCAAAAAGAAAAGCCATACAAGCTGATTTTTAAATCAACTTACATGGCTTTTTCTATGTGATAGTTTATTCTGCTATTTTAATTTTAACTCCGAGTTCTTCAAACTGCATTAAATCGTCTTCAGAAGAATCGCTGTCGGTTATGATATAATTCAGTTTGCTTGCGGGACAAATGCTGATTACAGAATCGAAACCGATTTTCTCAACAGGATATAATCCGTAAACTGTTTTTGAATTGTTTATGATAGCGTTTGTAAGTTCAACACTTCTTGACTTCTGAATTGAAAGACCGAAATTTGCCGAAACGCAAGCAGACGTAACAAAGCACTTATCAAAACGAAGTCGGTTTATTAGGGATAATGCAAAACTGTCATAGAAACAACCGTTTGCCTGCATTTCGCCGCCTGCAAGAATAACTGTTATGTTTTCCTTTTTGCGAAGTTCTTCAGCAATTGCAATTGAGTTTGTAACAACAGTACAGCAAACATTACCGATGTTTTGTGCCATAAGATAGCCTACACTTGCATTGGTGATATAAACAACGTCATTTTCTTCAATTGTTTTTACAGCTTCTTTTGCTATCGCAAGATAGTTTTCCTTGACTTCAACAACACGCTCATCGGGTGAAAGATTTTTAATTACATTTCCGCCAATTTGTCTTGCAGGAATAGCACCGCCGTGAGTTCTTTTCAAAAGTCCCTGTTCTTCAAGAAGTCTTAAATCTCTTTTTGCCGAGTCATAGCTGATTTGAAATGTTTCCTGAATCTCAGAATTTGATATTCTGCCTTTTTCTGATAATATTTTGAGGATTTCCTGATGTCTTTCTTCGATAAACATGATTTTTGCCCCTTTCATTAACGGTTATTAACAGTATTGCCGTAGCTACAAGTATAAAATAGCACAAACGTTAACATTTGTCAAGCAATATCGTGAAAATATTTGAACTATCGTGAACAATAGTGAATGTGTCACAAAAAGCCATACAGGTTGATTTTATCATCAGCTTGTATGGCAATTTTTATGCAATTCTGCGCATACTAAAAACAAGAAAGGACGGTTATATATGAACAAAGAAAAAGATACAAGCAATAAAAACAAAGACAATATCAAACCAAAAGATATTAAAGGGAAAATTGAAATTCCCGACAAGCGTGAGCGAAAAGACGGTCCCGGCGGAAATTAAAGGAGGATAATTTATGTTCAAACACGAAAAAATGCTTTTTCATCCCGTTGCTGTTGAAAAACCTAACCCTCAGTATGCGGCGCTTCTTCAGGAACAACTCGGCGGTGCAAACGGTGAACTTAAAGCTGCAATGCAGTATATGTCACAGAGTTTTCGAATCAAAGACCCCGAAATCAAGGATTTGTTCCTTGATATTGCCGCAGAAGAACTCGGTCATATGGAAATGGTTGCGCAGACAATCAATCTTCTGAACGGACACGATGTATGTGCCGAATCTGTTCCTGCAGGTGAAATTCAGACACACGTTCTCACAGGACTTAATCCGGGACTTATTAACGCTTCGGGTTATTCGTGGACGGGTGATTATGTTTCGGTTACGGGCGATTTGTGTGCAGACCTGCTTTCAAACATCGCATCTGAGCAGAGAGCAAAGGTCGTTTATGAATATCTTTACCGACAGATTGATGATAAAAAGGTAAGAGAAACAATTGATTTTCTGCTCAACAGAGAAGAAGCACACAACGCAATGTTCCGTGAAGCATTCAACAAGGTACAGAACAGCGGTTCAAATCAGGATTTCGGAACAACCAAAGCCGCTAAAATGTATTTCAGTATGTCCGAACCCTCACCGAACAACAATCCGTTTTCGGAAACAAAAGTTGCCCCTCCGTCATTTAACTGATACCAAAAAGCTCTCCTGCTTTGTGCAGAAGAGCTTTCAGCATTTTATCTCATATCTGATAATGGGGTGTAATCCGTATTGTTTCGCAGATATTCTTCCATCTTGCCGCTGAGCAATAATCTGACATAACTCATCGGCTCGTTGTAAATGAGATAATCAAGTTCTGATGTTTCGTACATATTGTTTGCATATTCGTTTTCGACTGCATCGCAGTCGATTGACACCATTGAGCCATCAGTGAGTTTGACTTCAACACAGGCGGTATCGATATTAAATTCACAAGAAATAATGTTATTAATCATAAATAAAAAACTCCTTTTGTTAGCTTAAAAAAGTGGAAAAAGTAGGCTTTGAAACCCTTGATATATAAGGGTTTCAAAGTGCGGTAATCGAGGGGTACGTATAGTTTGACCTGTAACCCCAATTTTGCGGTTACTTTTCCTACACAACAAATTTTTTAGTTGCAAAAACTAAGAAATAAAGAACTCTTTAGTTACAGTTAAAAATTTACCAAATAGAGGTTCTGAAACCCTTGTATATCAATGCTTTCAGAGTGCGGTAATTAAGGGGTGCGTATAGTTTGACCTGTAACCTTAGTTTTGCGGTTCTATTTTTCAAAAAAATTTTTTAGTTGTAATAAATCATACTTTTGCAACCGTTCAGAAAAAATTGACAAAACTATTGAAATGGTTTAGAATATAAACGAGGACTTTTGTGAATGTTGGTTTTTCATAATTTAAAAATCTCCTTTGGTGAAAGGAGAAAAGCGAATACTTCGCATGGAAAACACAAAAAATGAAAAAGATTTCGGAACAGGAATTCCGGAGAATGCAATAGAAGCTCTGGCAAGAGTTCTTCTCCCGGAAATCGAAAAATTCTACAACACGGAAGAAGGCAGAGAGGCCTTTGAAAAGTGGAAATCCGAAAAGGAAAAAGAAACTGCATAATCAATAAATTATCAGTTGGCGGGGATGAATTATCATCCCCGTTTTCCTATTCTATAAGACTATATAAAAGAAAAAATCCGAACGCATCTCCTATTTTAAAGAGATAGTTCGGATTTTCGTCCTTTGGTCCGAGTGGCGAGACTTGAACTCACGGCCTCTTGACCCCCAGTCAAGCGCGCTACCAACTGCGCCACACCCGGATATTAGTTTTTTGCTGAGATTTATCAACTCAACGAATGCTATTATATCATAGAAAACAAAAATGTCAAGCATAATTTTGAAAAAAATTAAAGTTTTTTGTCTTTGCGTTTCGGTCTGTAAAACGGGTGATGCTTTCAGGCATTCATCTTTAATAATAATTAACAATTTTACCCTTTACATGTCCGATTATTTGAGTTAAAATATAATGAAAAGAAAATTGATATCCGAAAGGAGAAAATGATATGGGACTTATTAAAGCAGGCGTAGGCGCATTGGGAAGTGTACTTGCAGACCAGTGGAAAGAGTTTTTTTACTGCGATTCACTTGAGAATGATGTGCTTATGGCAAAAGGTCAGAAGAGAATCAGCGGCAGAAGCTCAAACACCAAGGGCAGTGACAACATTATTTCCGATGGTTCGGGAATTGCAGTTGCAGACGGTCAATGCATGATTATCGTTGAGCAGGGGAAAGTTGTTGAGGTGTGTGCAGAGCCCGGACAGTTTACATATGACAGCTCAACTGAGCCCAGCATTTTTTCAGGTAATCTTGGCGAAAGTATTAAAGAAACCTTTAAGCTTGTCGGAAAAAGATTTACTTTCGGCGGTGATACCGGCAAGGACCAGCGTGTTTACTATTTCAACACCAAAGAAATAATGGATAACAAGTTCGGAACCGCTAATCCGTTTATGTTTGAGGTCGTAAATAAAAGAATCGGTATGAGCAGAACCGTTCAGGTGAGATGCAACGGTGTTTATTCCTACAGAATAACAGATCCCGTCCTTTTTTATACAAGAATTGCAGGCAATGTAAGCGATGAATACAGAAGAGAAGAAATTGATATGCAGCTTAAAACAGAGTTTATCTCTGCTCTTCAGCCTGCCTTTGCACAGCTTACCGAGCTTGAGCTTCGTCCTGCTCAGATTCCTGCACATGCAAACGAACTTAAGAATGCAATGAATGCGGCGCTCAAATCCGAGTGGACAGACCGCAGAGGTATTTCCGTTGAATCCATTGCGATGAATCCTATTACCCTCACCGAGGAGGATATGAATAAGATTAATCAGATGGAAGATGCCGCAACGATGGGGTCGAATCCCTTTATGATGGCAGGCAGAATGACTGATGCACAGGCAAACGCGATGGAATCTGCGGCTTCAAACGAAGCAGGAGCCATGACAGGGTTTATGGGCATGGGGATGGCTATGAATGTAAACGGCGGAGCTAATGCAGCTCAGCTTTATAATATGGGCGTTCAGCAGCAACAGCAGGCGGCATCACCTGCAAACGGGTGGAGTTGCGGATGCGGAAACACAAACTCCGGGAATTTCTGCACAAACTGCGGTGCCGCCAAGCCTGCCGATGAAGGCTGGAAATGCGGTTGCGGATCGATTAATAAGGGTAAATTTTGCCCGAATTGCGGAGCAAAAAAGCCTGCAGAAGCTCCTCTTTATCAGTGCGATAAATGCGGCTGGAAACCCGAGGACCCCAAGAATCCTCCGAAGTTTTGCCCTGAATGCGGTGATATGTTTAACGAAGACGATGCTAAATAAAATTTGATGAGAAAAACAATAAAACCCTTCCAGTGTAACACGGAAAGGGTTTTATTGTTTTCCGCCGGGTACAGCGGGTACCATAAATAGGCTGTCGAAAGAATACATATTGCCTTAGCTGTTTTATCCTGAATAAAACATATCTTCCGCCATTTCGGTAACATGGCAGCTTTCGACAGAGAGTTCATTAAGGAGTTTTACGAAATTTTCTGCAGTTTCAAAATCGGAAGTTAATGTCATAATCATTCCGTTTTCATCTGCAATGCCGCAAAGAATTATTTCGCTGTCTTCAATTTCTGATTGCTCCTTTTCTACTCTGTACATGATAGCCTCCTCTACAGGGAATGTGACGACTTGTCACAAATTATACATCGAAAGTACAGAAATTTCAATAGAAAAATAAAAAATATGTATTTATTTATTAAATACACACAGATTGTTGGTTGCAATTTCAGAATTCTGAAATGATTTTTTTGAGAATTTCATCGTCTGCAGGGCAGAAACGGTACAGAGAAATTTCGTCGGGGGTAATACATTTTATATCGTTGTGTTCAAGCTTCTGAGGAGTTCCGTCAACAATTTCGGCGTTAAAGAGGGTGAGGTGAATTGTTATGTCGGGGTATTCGTGATCGACCTGTGTGAATATGTCTCCGACTTTTATCGTGACGCCGATTTCTTCGCGGCATTCACGGATAAGAGCTTCTTCAAGAGTTTCTCCGTTTTCGACCTTACCGCCTACAAATTCCCATTGGAATGCACGCGTTTTGCTTTCCGGTCTTTGAAAAATCATAAATTTGTTGCCCTCTCTGATAAGGGCTGCAACAACCTGAGTCATAATTTAAAGCTCCTCACGGTATTCCTTGGGGGATTTCCCTGTGTGTTTTTTGAATAATTTTGCAAAATAATTAACATCAAAAATTCCGCAGTGCTGAGCAACTGTCTGGATTTGAAGGTTGGTTGAACGCAGCAGATATGCAGCGTGGTCAACGCGTTTTGCAGTGACATATTCGGTCAGCGTTTTGCCGGTTTCCTTCTTAAAAAGCGCAGAAAGATAGCTTGCATTGACATTGAGAATTTCGGCAAGTCTTTTCAACCCGAGGTCTGCGGTAAGGTCAGCATCAATAATTGTCATAACCTTCTGAATGAGCAGTGAATACTCCTTCATGGAGTGCTTTTTGACGAGTGCACAGTATTTGTGCATCATTTCACCGAGAAATTCGTTGGCTTCGTTGACTGTTTTAATCTTTTCGATTCTTTTTGCAAAATCCGTTGATAAACCGTCAATGTAGAAGGGATGAACGGAACCGAATTCGGCAGCCTTACGCAAAAGAGTGTTGCTTATGATAAGATAGTTTTTCATGTTGCGAACAGGGTCATCCGTTCTTTTTTCAAAAGCAAAGACTGACGGATTAGAAAAAATCTTTTCTATCTTATGGACGGCACCCTGAGAAACTGCCTGCATAAGCTCTCTCTCTGCGTTATATCTTTCCTCTAAAAGCTTTATAGAGAGCAGAGCATCCTCCGATTTTGCCTTGAAGTTGTGGAGCGCATCAAGCTCTGCTTTTGCAACTTCAACATCGCTTATTGTTTCAACGCTGAAATCATTTTCCGTTCCCCATATAATTTCCCCGAAACTAAAAAAAAGGTTAAACAGAAATTTTTCGTTTTTAATAAGAGGAATGTTGCCGAAATATTTTATCATCTGCGAAACAAGCTGAGCAGGAACAGACATTTCTTCCGCTTTTTCAAGAATAATCTCTTTTGTCAGTTCGCTGTGAAGATAAGGTCCGGAAATAAGCACCTTTCCTTCTTCCTGAGAAAGCAGAATAAAAAGATAATGGCACATGAAGCTGTCCGTAACTTTGTAAATCGTGTTGGGCTTCATAAATTCAAACAAATCGAAAAATTTTTCGTAATTGTGAGAAAGATTCAGAAATTCTCTGAGACCTTTGTCAATCCCCGGAGGGAGAGGTTCATTTTCGGTTACAATATTTGTGTCGATATGATAGTTGTGCAAAATGCGGCGCAGAAAATCAAGCTCGGCTGAGTAAATCAAAATTAAAACCTCCTATGCAATAATACCTATATAATGTATTATTGTATAATTTTTTTGAAATTGCAATAGTTCAATAAAAAATTTACTTGAAAAAACAAAAAAAATCATAACGAAATATAGAGGTTTTCATTTAGAATATAGTTGCAAGAGTTCGTCAAATCGAACAAAAGATTACTAACCATAATATTCAATTTTATGAAAGATGAGGGAAACGAATGAAAAAACAAACAACTCTCAACTCTAGCGGCTATCGTCCGTTCGGTATGCGTGATAAGGTGTCATATGCAGCGGGCGATCTTGGATGCAACATGAGCTTTGCACTCAAAAGCACCATAATGGCGATTTTTTGGACTCAGTATATGGCGCTGGGTGAAGAAATGTATGCAACGCTGCTTATGGTAGTTCAGGCGTGGGACGCAGTCAACGATCCTCTTCTCGGTTCGCTTTTTGATGCTGACAAGAGAAGATATAAAAGAGGCAAGTTCAAGACCTACATATTCATCGGAGCATTGGGTCTTCTGTTCTCAGGTCTTTTCTTCTTTCTTCCGCTTCCCCACGCACCTCTTGCGGCAAGATGCATTCTCTTTGTTCTCGGCTATGTTCTCTGGGATGCTTTCTATACGGTTGCAAATGTTCCCTACGGTTCAATGATGTCTGTTATCACAACCGACGGTGCAGAGCGCTCACAGCTTTCAACATGGCGTTCAATCGGTTCTATGATAGGCAACATCGTTCCCATGGTGCTTCTTCCCATTATCTGCTATGATGCAAGCGACAACCTCAAGGGTGAAGTCGTATTCATCGCCGCAATCATTATGGGTGTTATCGGTCTCATTTCATTCGTATTCATGCTCAAAACAACCGAAATCCGTGTTGAAGAAAGTTCGGTTATAATCAGCGAGAAAAAGCAGAAGTTCAATCCCATCAAGGCTTTCTGTAACTTTATGAAAAACCGTGCAGCCGTCGGTGCAACACTTGCTGCTATGGCAATGTTCATCGGTATGCAGGGTTCAACCTCTGCAACAACAGTTCTTTTCCAGTCATATTTCGGTAATGCAAAGGCATCGGGAATTATCATGCTTATCAGCTATCTTCCCATGTTCCTCTTTATGCCTTTCATTAATAAGATTGTTAACAAGTTCGGCAAGAAAGAAGCCTGTGCGGCAGGCGCAGCGGTAAGCACCTTTGGCGCGCTTCTTCTCTTCCTTCCTCTCGGCAACGGTACTGCGGGTCTTATCGGTTATATTATTGCTCAGGTATTCTTCGGCCTCGGTCTCGGCTTCTATACCTGCGTATCATGGGCTCTTATGGCAGATGCCATTGACTATAATGAGTGGAAAAACAACTCTAAAGAAGAAGGCACGGTTTATTCGCTTCACTCATTCTTCAGAAAGCTTGCTCAGGGCATAGGCCCCTCGGTTGTTATTCTTATCATGGGCGCTCTCGGATACGATGGTTCTCTTGGCGCAGACCAGCCCTTTGCGGTTGCAGAAAATATGAAGTGGCTTGTTGCTGCTCTTTACACCTTCAGCGGAGTTGTTATGTTCATCTCAATTGCAGTGATTTATGACCTTAACAAGAAGAAGGTTGCCGAAATGACCGAAGAGCTTGAATCAAGACGCGCGGTAACTGCAGACAGTGCAAAATAAAATAATCAAAAGGCAAACTCACAGCCGGTAGATTCTGCCGGCTGTTTTATAAAATATTAAGGAGATAATCAATGAGAAAAGTTATTAACATTAACAGAAAGTGGGCGTTTACAAAGGATTTTTCTGAAATTCCCTCATCAATTCCTGAGAAGTGGAATTTCGTTAATCTTCCCCATACATGGAATGCAATCGACGGACAGGATGGCGGCAACGATTATTACAGAGGAACATGCTGCTATGTCCGTGAAATCGACAGAGAAGAAATCCCCGAGGCAGACAGATATTATCTTGAGCTCAGGGGTGCAAATTCATCTGCAGATGTTTATGTAAACGGCAAGAAGCTTGCTCATCACGACGGCGGATATTCAACCTGGAGAGTTGATATCACCGATGCAATGGAGTTCAAAACAGTTATTGCAATAACCGTTGACAACAGCCCCAACGAAGAGGTTTATCCCCAGATGGCAGACTTTACCTTCTATGGCGGTCTTTACAGAGATGTTAACATCATTGCTGTCAGCAATTCGCATTTTGATCTTGATTATTACGGTGCACCCGGCATTAAGGTAACTCCCGAGGTTAACGGAGCGGATGCAAAGGTTGAGGTTGAAGTTTTTGTAACAAATGCAATGGAAGCACAGAGCCTTGTTTATGAAATTAAGGATGCAGACGGTGCTGTTGTTGCAGAAACAACTCTTGATGTTTCAAATACAAAGGCTGTTTTTGAAATAAAGAATGTTAACCTTTGGAACGGCAGAAAGAATCCCTATCTTTATACCGCAGAAGCAAAGCTTGTTGCATGTGAGGATGTTCTTGATAATGTCAGCGCACGCTTCGGCTGCCGCACATTTGAAATCGACCCCGAAAAGGGATTCATCCTCAACGGCGAATCCTATCCTCTCAGAGGTGTTTCAAGACATCAGGACAGATGGGGATTCGGAAATGCCCTTCTTCCCGAGCATCATGCAGAGGATATCGACCTCATCATGGAAGTCGGTGCAACAACAATCAGACTTGCTCACTATCAGCACGATCAGTATTTCTATGACCTCTGCGATGAAAAGGGTCTTGTTATCTGGGCTGAAATCCCCTATATTTCAAAGCATATGCCCGGCGGACGCGAAAACACCATTTCGCAGATGAAGGAGCTTATTTCCCAGAATTATAACCATGCTTCAATCGTTGTATGGGGACTTTCAAACGAAATATCTATGGCAGGCTCGGATGATGACCTTCTTGAAAACCACAGAATCCTCAACGACCTTTGCCACGAGATGGATAAAACAAGACTCACAACAATTGCTGCCGTTTCAATGTGCAAGATAGATGATCCCTATATTCAGATTCCCGATGTTGTTTCATATAATCATTATTTCGGCTGGTACGGCGGAGATACATCAATGAACGGACCGTGGTTTGATAACTTCCACGCAACTCATCCCAACATTCCTATCGGCGTGAGTGAATACGGCTGTGAGGCTCTTAACTGGCATACATCAAAGCCTGTTCAGGGAGACTATACCGAGGAATATCAGGCATACTATCACGAAGAGCTTATAAAGCAGCTCTTTACCCGACCCTATATCTGGGCAACCCATGTCTGGAACATGTTTGACTTCGGTGCAGATGCAAGGAGCGAGGGCGGCGAAAACGGACAGAATCACAAGGGTCTTATGACCTTTGACCGCAAGTATAAAAAGGATTCTTTCTATGCGTATAAGGCATGGCTTTCGGATGACCCGTTTGTTCATATCTGCGGCAAGAGATATATCGACCGTGTTGAGGATGTGACAAAGGTTACGGTTTATTCAAATCTTCCCGAGGTTGAGCTTTTTGTTAACGGTGAAAGTCTCGGCAAGCAGGCAAGCGCAGAGCATTTCTTCTATTTTGATGTGCCTGTAAGCGCAGAAACAAAGCTTGTTGCTGTTGCAGGCGACTGCAGGGATGAAAGCCTTATCCGTAAGGTTGAAACCTTTAATGAGGACTATAGACTCAAGGAAAAAGGCGCAATTCTCAACTGGTTTGATATCACCGAAAGAGAGGGTTATTTCTCGCTTAACGATAAAATGGGAGATGTTATGAAGGCTCCAGAAGGAATGATGCTCTTTATGGGAATCATGCAGAATCTTATGACTGTCGGCGGTGGTGCAGACAGTATGATGGCAGGCTTTGAATTCAACGAAGGCATGATGCAGATGCTTAACGGATTTACTGTTATAAGACTTACCACACTTCTCGGCACTGCAGGTATTAAAATGACAAAAGAGCAGCTTCTTGATATCAATGCAAAGCTCAATCAGATTAAAAAGCCGGATTAAAAATTGCACATAAGAACAATCCCTTCCGAAATCTTTCGATTTTCACGGAAGGGATTGTTCTTTTATGTTTTAATATTTAATTTATTTTTCATATGCCTTCTGTACTGCGTAATATGCGGGCTTGGGATCGCCCTTGCCGTCAACCAGACCCCAGCCTGTTTCAACAGGGCAGTCCGACTGTCCGCAAACATAGCAGCTGTCGCTGTCGGACCAACAGTAAACATTCATGCCGATAACATAATCAAGGCTGCGGATTCTGGGAATGATATATTCAAAGAATTCGCCCTGACCTTCGGGTGTGTGTTCAAAACCGTAAAGTCCCATGCCTTCTGCAAGTTCGCAGTAAAGGTGGTTTGAATATTCGCCGTCAAATATGAGGTCTGCGCGCTCTTCGGGAGTTCTGTCGCTGTAGTCCTCAATAATTTCTTCCTTCATAGCCTCGGGAAGCTTGTTGATGAAGTTATCAATGTCTGCCCTTGCTTCTTTTTCGCTGTTATAGCCGTACTGCTGAAGAATTTCTGTCTTTTCTTTAGCGGTTTTGGGTTCGCCGTAGCCGATATATCCGAATTCACAAAGAATAATGGGCTTTCCCGTTACTCTTCTGACGAAATTGAGAAGAGTGATATATTGGTTCGGATTTTTAAGAACACTTTCAAAGCAACCCAGATACATGTCAAGACCAACATAGTCGCAATATCTATGATATTCAGCCATTTTGAACGGAAGAGTTGCTATTGCAAGACCGCCGAGATTATAGCCGATGATGATGTCGCCTCTGATGGGGTACATCGCCTGAAGCTGCATTCCGATAAAATCTGCTGCTTCATCAAGGGTAAGGGGAAGAGTGAATCTGTCAATGCCCATTTCGTTGGTAATCTGGAATGCACCGACTATGCCCTTAAGATCTTTAACATAAAATCTTGCTATGTCTTGAATCCCTTTTTTGCTTTTGGGGTCGCGAGGATCAAGACCGTATTCGATATAATCATCGGGGTAGGGGGTTATGCCGAAAATCTTTATGCCGTTATCAACATATTCTTGCGCTTCTTTTTTCCATTCCTTATAGCTTTTTGAAATGGAGCCGTCCTCATCGTAAGGGAAGGGGATATCATCGCGGAACCATTCAATGTTGCCTTCATTTATGAGGTCGTAATCGGGGTCAAGGTGGCATACGCCCTTCATAAAACCTCCGATTTTTTCTTCGGCAACGGCGACTTCCTTATCGAAACAAGCAAAGGGAGCCCATGTGATTGCTGAAAGCAATGGTGTTATTAATGCGAGAAGTAATCCGATGATTCTGAAAAGAAAAGTCATTTTTATTTCTCCTTTGTGTTTATTTCACTGTTAATATTATCATAGTGAGATAATCATTTCAATTGATTATATCCGATAAAACGGATTTCGTAGTTTTACACAATAAATAAAATAGTAATTTGTTAATTGTTAACAGATGCATTTATCACCTTTTCTGCTATTTTATGAAGCTGCTCCATTGTTTCAAGCGAGCCTATTTCTTGCCTGAGCGAAGCGGCGCCTCTTATACCCTTGATATACCAGCCCGAATGCTTTCTTGCTTCTCTCATTCCGACATAATCTCCCTTGTATTCGCAAAGCTTTTCAATGTGTCGAATCATAATTTCCATGCGTTCTTCGATTGGCGGCTCGGGAAGGATTATTCCGCTTCTGAAATATTCGTTTATCTGTCTGAAAACCCACGGAGCGCCGAGTGCACCTCTGCCGACCATTATAAAATCACAGCCCGTGGATTTATACATGTTTTCTGCCGAAAGAGCGTCGGTAACATCGCCGTTGCCGATAACGGGAATGCTGACCGATTCTTTAACCTGTCTGATAATATCAAGGTTAACCGGCGGCGCATACATCTGCTTTCTTGTTCTGCCGTGAACGGTTATCGCCGCAGCACCGGCTCTTTCCTGCAAAACCGCAAACTGAACGGCATTGATGCTGTTTTCATCCCAGCCTGAGCGAAATTTAACCGTTACGGGAATATCAACCGCTTTAACAACCGCTTCCGTTATTTTTGCGGCAAGGTCGGGGTCTTTCATAAGTGCGCTTCCGCCGCCGTTGCCGGCGATTTTCGGAGCAGGGCAGCCCATGTTGATATCTATCGCGCAGCAGCCTGTTTCAGCTGCCTTTCTTGCTGCCTGAGCCATTGTTTCGGGGTCGCAGCCGAAAATCTGAACAGCCGCAGGCTTTTCTGTTTCGCCGAGCTGCATGAGGGTGCCCGATTTTCTGTCGTGCATGGTGAGTCCTTTTGAGCTGACCATTTCCGTGACAACATAAGATGCGTCAAATTCAATGCATAATTCTCGAAAGGCTCTGTCGGCAACTCCTGCCATGGGTGCAAGCGCGGCATATCCGTTTATTTCAAAGTTTCCTATTTTCATTGAGTTCTCCAATATATTATTTTTAATAATGTTACCATTAAAATAAATTAATTTCAATAATTTTCAAAAAAATGCTGAAATTTACAATTTATATGGTATAATGTAAAATGAGGTGATTTGGAATGAAGCTTTTGGCTCTTGACGGTAACAGCATTCTCAACCGTGCTTTTTACGGAATAAAACTCCTTACTACCAAGGACGGCAGTAAGTTTACAAACGGAATATACGGATTTCTGAATATACTTTTGAGGCTTAAGGAAGAGGTTTCTCCCGATGCGGTTGCAATCGCATTTGATGTTAAGGCTCCGACCTTCAGACATGAGATGTATTCGGGATATAAGGCAAACAGAAAGGGCATGCCGCCCGAATTGGCCCAGCAGATGCCTCCGCTTAAGGAGCTGCTTTCGGCAATGGGATATAAAATTCTTGAGGCTCCCGGCTGGGAAGCCGATGATATTCTCGGCACTCTTGCCGCAAACTGCAATGACGGCGATTTTTGTTATATTGCAACGGGTGACAGGGATTCTCTTCAGCTTGTGCGCGATAATGTTAATGTTCTTCTTGCATCAACCAAAATGGGCAGACCTCAGAGCGTCAGATATGACCGCGATAAAATTAAGGAAGAATATTTCGTCACTCCCGAGCAGATGATTGATATTAAAGCTCTTATGGGCGATACATCCGACTGCATTCCCGGAGTTGCAGGTATCGGGCAGAAAACGGCGCAGGATTTGATAAGCCGTTTCGGTTCGATTGATGAAATATACGCAAATGTTGACACAATAGATATCAAAAAAGGCGTTCACGATAAGCTTGTAAATGATAAAGAAATGGCTTATCTCAGCCGTGATTTGGGAACTATCAGAACAAACGCACCTGTTGAAGGCGATTATTCGGCATATGTTCCTGCCGAGCCCGATGCGTTTAAGGTTACGGGAATTCTTGCCGACCTTGAGATGTATAAAATGATTGAACGCCTTGATCTTAAAGCTCCCGAAAAAACACAGCAGAAAGAAACCGAAAAGGTGAACTGTGAGTGCTATGTTCAAGAAGATTTGAAGCTGTTTTATAATCTTCTGAAAAAAGCAGGGGAGGCATATTTTACCTTCGACAGCGGTGTTTTTATGTTTAGAACCGAAAACGGCGTTGCTGAGGTTAATCCCGAAAACGAAACCTATGCGGAATTCTGTTCCGAATTTCTGTTTGATAAAAATATAAACAAATACACATATAATTCAAAGCTCCTTTACGCATTTTTCTATGATTACGCAAACGATGTTGAAATAAACTCGGTTGCAGGCGATGCAATGCTTTCTGCATATGTTATCAATCCCTCATCGGGTGCATATGACCTGAAAAGAATCATTGCCGAATATTCAAACGCGGAGCTGCCTGATGAAGAAAACGAAAACGCGTTTTTTACCGCACATCTCAAAATTGCGTTTGAAAATATGGATAAGCTCATTGAGGAGCATAATCAAAAAAGACTGCTTGATGAAATCGAACTTCCGCTTGCAAGAGTGCTTGCCTCAATGGAGCGTGAGGGATTTCTTGTTGATGCTCTCGGAATCAAGAATTTCGGCGTTGATTTGCAGTTTAGAATTGAAAAGCTTGTTGATGAAATATATTCGCAGGTCGGTTATGAATTCAATCTTAATTCACCCAAGCAGCTCGGTGAAGCATTGTTTGAAAAAATGGGACTTCCTGCCAAAAAGAAAACAAAAAGCGGTTATTCAACCAATGCAGAGGTGCTTGAGGGTCTTGCGGCGGATTATCCTGTTGTTGCAAAGATTCTTGAATACAGAACTCTTGCAAAGCTCAAATCAACCTATTGTGACGGACTTTTAAAGGTTATCGGCGATGACGGCAGAATTCATTCCAGCCTTAACCAGACCGAAACCAGAACGGGCAGAATTTCTTCAACCGAGCCTAACTTGCAGAATATTCCCGTGCGCTCGGAGCTCGGCAGGGAAATGAGAAAATTCTTTAAGGCAAAGGACGGCTGCGTTCTTATCGATGCTGACTATTCGCAGATTGAACTGCGTGTTCTTGCGCATATAGCAAACGATAAAAATATGATAGATGCATTCAACAACGGCGATGATATCCATGCAATAACCGCATCGCAGGTGTTCAACATGCCGCTGATGATGGTTACTCCTCTTATGAGAAGCCGTGCAAAGGCAGTTAACTTCGGAATTGTTTACGGTATCGGTGCATTTTCGCTTGCAAAGGATATCGGCGTTACCCGTGCCGAGGCAGACAGCTATATCAAAGGCTATCTTGCTCATTTCAGCGGTGTTCAGAAATATATGAAGGATGTTGTTGAAAGAGCAAAGGAAAACGGATATGTTGAAACCGTGTTTGCGCGCAGAAGATATCTTCCCGAGCTTTCATCCTCAAACGGCATGATGCGTGCTTTTGGCGAAAGAGTTGCGCTTAATATGCCCATTCAAGGCACGGCGGCGGATATAATCAAAATTGCCATGATAAGAGTCTGGACCTGCCTCAAAGAGCAGTGCCTGAGTGCAAGGCTGATTATGCAGGTTCACGACGAGTTGATAGTTGAAGCTCCCGAGAGTGAAGCAAAAATCGTTGCAGGAATCGTCAAGCGTGAAATGGAAAACGCTGTTAAAATGCGCGTGCTCATGCAGGCAGATGTCGGCATAGGCAAAACATGGTATGAATCAAAGTAAAGGATAATAACATGAATATATTATTTGTATGTACAGGCAACACCTGCCGCAGTCCGATGGCGGAAGGCCTTTTCAAAAAGATGATTGCCGATAAAAATGTTGATAATGTTACCTGTTCAAGTGCAGGGCTTTTTGCAATGACGGGTGATGAAGTAACTCCCAATGCCGTCAAGGCGTGCGAGCGCTTTGAGGTTGATATTTCTGCTCACAGAGCAAGAAGAATAACAAGCTATGTTCTCGATGATACGGATAAATTTGTGTGCATGACTCCCGAGCATGCCGCAAGCCTTTCGATGTATGTTCCGATTGAAAAAATAACCGTTCTCGGCGGAGGTATACCTGACCCCTATGGCGGCGACCTTGAAACCTATATCAAGACTGCCAATTATATAAAAACCGCACTCGGTCTGCAGCTTGACGATATAATTTCGGAGGAGTAAAATGGAATTTACTCTGAAAAAAATGAATGGGTGCCACATTCCGCAAATTGCAATGCTTGAAAAGGAATGCTTTTCAGACCCGTGGAGTGAAGCTGCAATTCGTGAAGAGCTTGAAAACGAAAATTCACATTTTCTTGTTGCGGAAGCCGATGATGTTGTCGGTTATATAGGTGTGCAGGAAATTTGCGGCGAAGCTTATATAACGAATGTGGCTGTTTCGGCTGAACACCGCAAATCGGGCATTGGCAGAGCGCTTCTAAAAGCCGCCTGTGAAGGCGCAAGGAGCAGAAATTGTGAGTTTATAACTCTCGAGGTGAGAGAAAGCAATTCTGCCGCAATTTTGCTCTATGAATCCGAGAGGTTTGAAAAAGCAGGCATAAGAAAGAATTTTTATTCCTCTCCCACAGAGAACGGGATAATTTATACTAAATATTTTTGATACAGGAGTATTAACATGAAAATCCTTGCAATTGAATCCTCGTGCGATGAAACTGCGGCAGCCGTTGTTGAAGACGGAAGAAAAGTTTTATCAAGCGTTATAGCCTCGCAGGTCAGCGAGCATATTATATATGGAGGCGTTGTGCCTGAAATTGCGTCAAGAATGCATGCTCAGGCAATAACGGGTATTGTTACAAAGGCAATGAGTGATGCAGGAGTCGGTTATTCCGACATTGATGCAATCGCTGTTACATATGCCCCCGGTCTTATCGGCGCACTTCTTGTCGGCTTGAATTTCGCAAAGGGGCTTTCGTATTCAACGGGTCTTCCGCTGATACCGGTGCATCATCTGCGTTCTCATATTGCTGCAAACTATATTTCACATTCTGAATTGAAGCCGCCGTTTCTCTGCCTTGTTGTATCGGGCGGTCACAGCCATATCGTTGCGGTTAATGACTACACGGATTTCTCAATCATCGGCAGAACAAGAGATGATGCCGCAGGCGAATGCATGGATAAGGCGGCAAGAGCAATGGGCCTTCCTTATCCGGGCGGTGTAAACCTTGATAAAATCAGTGTGAACGGCGACTCATCGCTTTATAAGCTTCCCCATCCCCGTGTTGAGGGCTGCGAATATGATTTCAGTTTTTCGGGGCTTAAAACGGCAGTTGTGAATATAATTCACAATTCAAAGCAGAAGGGGATTGATGTGAGCATTCCCGACCTCGGCGCAAGCTGCATAGAAACCGTTGCCGACTGCCTTGTGAATAACACGGTTAAAGCTGCCGAAAACTACGGCTTTGATAAAATAGTTCTTGCAGGCGGTGTTTCAGCGAATTCGCGTTTGAGAAAAAGAATGTCGGATATATGCGGCAGGAAGGGATGGCAGCTTTATATGCCCGAGCTTTCGCTTTGCGGCGATAATGCAGCTATGGTTGGTGCGCAGGCGTTTTATGAATTCCAAAAAGGTAATATTGCAGGATTAGACCTCAACGCTTTCGCAACAATGCCAATTGATGAGCAAATTCGATAAATTTTATCGAAAAAATGAATTTTTTAAAAACTGATTATGCAAAATTTACCATTTGTATTGACTTTACAAAAAAGCATGATATAATTATAATGGGTTAGGTTAAGAAAGAAAAAAATTGATGACAGCAACTGTCACAAATCAGGCTTTAATAACCTTAAAAATTTGTTAAATATTGTTGGTTTTCCGTAAGAAAGGAGAAATAACTATGGAAAATATGACTTCCAATAAGAGCGTTCTTTCATGGATTAACGAAAAAATTGATCTCGTTAAGCCCGAAAAGGTCGTATGGATTGACGGCAGCCAGGAACAGATTGAAGCTCTCAGAGCAGAAGCTTGCTCAACAGGCGAAATGATTAAGCTTAATCAGGAGCTTCTCCCCGATTGCTACCTTCACAGAACAGCAGTCAACGATGTTGCCCGTGTTGAAGGCAGAACATTCATCTGCGCACCCACAAAGGAAGAGGCAGGCCCCACCAACAACTGGATGGATCCTGCAGAAGCATATGAAATGCTTTATGCAATCGCTAAGGACAGCTATAAGGGCAGAACCATGTATGTTATCCCTTATTCAATGGGTCCTGTTGGTTCGCAGTTCTCAAAGATTGGTATTGAACTTACAGACTCAATCTATGTTGTTCTCAACATGGCTATAATGACAAGAGTAGGCGCAGATGTTCTCAAGGCTCTCGGCGACAGCAACGATTGGGTTCGCGGCCTTCACTGTAAGTGTGACATTGACGAAGAGAAGAGATATATCTGCCATTTCCCGCAGGATAACACAATTATTTCAGTTAACTCAGGCTACGGCGGAAATGTTCTTCTCGGCAAGAAGTGCTTCGCTCTCAGAATCGCTTCATATCAGGGAAAGAACGAAGGCTGGCAGGCAGAGCATATGCTCATCCTCGGTCTCCAGAAGCCCGACGGCGAAATCAGATATATCTGTGCTGCATTCCCCTCAGCTTGCGGAAAGACCAACCTTGCTATGCTTATTCCTCCCGAGGGATATTATAAGAACGGCTATCGCGTATGGTGCGTAGGCGACGACATTTCATGGATTCGTAAGGGCGAAGACGGCAGACTCTATGCTATTAACCCCGAAAACGGTTTCTTCGGCGTTGCTCCCGGCACAAACGATAAGTCAAACCCCAACGCTCTTGCTTCAACAAGAAAGGGTACTATCTTCACCAATGTTGCTCATAACCTTGATAACAACACAGTTTGGTGGGAAGGTCTCGACAAGAATCCTCCTGCAAATGCTGTTGAATGGAAGGGCAATCCCTGGAACGGTCAGGAGAGCGAAGAAAAGGGCGCACATCCCAACAGCCGTTTCACAGCTCCTGCTGTTAACTGCCCCTGCATCAGCTCAGAGTTTGAGAATCCCAACGGTGTTCCCATCTCAGCTATCGTATTCGGCGGCAGACGCGCAAAGCTTGCTCCCCTCGTTTATCAGTCAAGAGACTGGAACCACGGCGTATTCGTTGGTTCAATCATGGCTTCTGAAACAACTGCTGCAGCTGCAGGCGCAGTAGGCGTTGTTCGCCGTGATCCCATGGCAATGCTTCCCTTCTGTGGCTATGATATGGCTGATTACTGGCAGCATTGGATCAACATCGGCGCAGGTCTTGACCCTGAAAAGGCTCCCAAGATTTTCAATGTTAACTGGTTCCGTAAGGATGACGAAGGCAACTTCATGTGGCCCGGTTTCGGCGACAACCTTCGTGTTCTTGATTGGATTATTGACCGTTGCGAAGGCAAGGTTGATGCTGACGAAACAGCTATCGGCTTTGTTCCCAAGGCAGCAGACATCAATCTTGAAGGTATTGAAGACGAAGTAAGCGATGCACAGCTTGCAGAGCTTCTCAGCGTTGATGTTTCACTCTGGAAGGATGAAGTTGCAGGTATTGAAGAATTCTACAGCAAGTTTGACAGACTTCCCGCAACTCTCAAGGCAGAGCTTGAAACTCTTAAGGCAAACATTAAATAATTTAAAGGGCATCGTGAAAACGATGCCCTTTTGACAATTACGGTGATAAAATGATTATATTAATTATATTTATCCTTATTATAATATCAATCGGCATTGCTCTTGCTGTTTACGGAAGAAAAGATAATGTAACTTTCAAAGAAGATGCCGTTATAGTTCTCGGTAAGGGTCTTGACGGCGATAAAGTGCCGCCTAATCTTGCGAAAAGACTTGATAAGGCGATTGAATATCACAAAAGAAATCCAAGGGCATTGATTGTTGTTTCGGGCGGAAAAGGCAGCGATGAAAAGCTTTCAGAGGCGCAGGCGATGGCAGATTATCTTCTTTTAAAAGGAATTCCTGAAGAAATAATAATCAAAGAGGATAAATCAGCAACCACATTTGAAAATTTTGTTTTTTCAACCGAAATACTAGTCGAAAAGCTTGGTGAGGAATATTCGGTTGCGTTTGTCACCAACAGTTTTCATGTCTACCGTGCCGAAAGGCTTGCAAAATCGCTCAGAATAAATGCTGCTCATCTCGGCGCAGGGATAGTATGGTATACCGTACCTGCAAACTATCTGCGTGAAATATCGGTGCTTTTCGGCTTGTTTGTACTTAAAAAGAAATAAGAGGTGAATGTTTTGAATAAATATGATTATGTTCTTTTTGATCTTGACGGAACTTTGACCGACCCGGGGCTCGGAATAACCAATTCTGTTATGCATGCACTCAAAAAATACGGAATCGAAGTAACCGACAGAACGAGTCTTTATAAATTTATCGGTCCTCCTCTTATTGATTCGTTTGAAAGATACTACGGATTTTCGCATAAGGAAGCGGTTGAATCCGTTGATTATTACAGGGAATATTACAGGGACAGAGGTATATACGAAAATTCGCTTTATGACGGAATTGAAGCGCTTTTAAAAAATCTGACCGAAAAAAGCAAAAAGATTATTCTTGCAACTTCAAAGCCCGAACCTTTTGCCAAAGAGATTCTGCGTCATTTTGACCTTGAAAAATATTTTCTTTTTGCGGCAGGAAGCACCATGAGCGAAACAAGAACAAATAAAGCAGAGGTTATAGAATATGCGCTTTCTGAATGCGGAATAACTGATAAATCGGCGGTTGTTATGATAGGCGACAGAGAGCATGACATAATCGGTGCAAAAAAGAATGAAATTGACTCAATAGGTGTTCTTTTCGGCTACGGAAGCCGTGAGGAGCTTGAAGCTGCAGGTGCAACTTATATTGCCGAAACGGTTGAAGATATAAAAAAGTATATATAAAAAGATAAGGACTGCTGTTGCAGTCCTTATTTTTTCATCTCTTCAATTGAAACCTGACCTGTCAGAACATCTGTATATTGCAGTGTGTGGCATTTAGGAACTCCGCTGCTTGTTTCCTCAATGCGGAATACATGAGGATAAACACCCTTGATAACAACCGGGTCGTTTGTGAAACTCAATCTCGGATGTGAAAGCGAAATGTTGATGTGAATGTTAGGATTTGTTTCGTAGAGTGCTTTAATCTGACTTTTGATTAAATCAAGTGCGCTCATTTTTTATTCTCCTGTTCTGTAGAATAATCCGATTATAACATAAAAAAATAAAAATTTCATGCGAAAACTCTCAGAAAAATTTTGACAAAATGCGGATGCACCCTATTGACAAACGCATTCTAATGCGTTAGAATGGTGTTGTACTAATGCATTAGAATAAAATAAAACGGGGGATTTATTTATGCAAACACCAAAGATTTTTGAAAGTGAATACAGATTCTGTCTTATTCTCTGGGAAAATGAGCCGATAAGCAGCCGTGAGCTATCGGAGCTTTGCAAAGAAAAGCTCGGCTGGTCCAAAACCACAACCTACACAGTTATAAAGCGGCTTTCAGACAGGGGAGTGCTGAAAAACGAAAACACGGTTGTTACCTCACTGATTTCAAAGAATGAAGCGCAGATTTCCGAAATTGACGAGCTTATGGAAAAGAAATTCGAAGGCTCGATTCCCGCCTTCATCGCTGCATTCGCAAAAAGCCGCAGACTTTCCGAAAAAGACATAGAGGAGATAACTGAAATAATTGAACGGGGAGGCAAGTGATATGGCTGATTTTTTTCTTGACCTTGTTAACATAAGTATAACTGCAGGCTATATAATACTTGCCGTTATTCTTCTTCGGTTAATTTTCAAGAAAATACCGAAAAAGTTTATCTGTCTTCTTTGGGGACTTGCAGGAATAAGACTTGTTTTTCCGTTTTCAATCGAAAGCGCGTTGAGTCTGATTCCGAGCACTGAAACCATTACGCCCAATTCTCACTCGGGGTACGGAATATCTGTTAATTCGGGAATACCTGCAGTGGACAGACCTGTCAACGATTTCCTGATTTCATCCGAAATGGCGAGTACCGATGCGATAACATATGATATTGGAGATATGCTTGTTTCGGTTGCGTCAATCGCATGGGCAGTCGGTATATTCGCTATTCTGCTTTACGGAATTATCAGTTATATCAAGGTTAAAAAGAGCGTCAAGACTGCAGTTCTGCTTAAAGATAATGTGTGGCAAAGTGAGAGCGTCGTTTCGCCCTTCATTCTCGGAGTTTTCAAACCGAAAATATATATTCCGTTCAATATGGATGAAGAAACACGCAATTATGTTGTTGCACATGAAAATGCACACCTTAAGCGCCGTGACCATTGGATAAAACCGCTCGGTTTTCTGATTCTTGCCGTGTATTGGTTCAATCCGCTGGTGTGGATTGCATACACCCTGCTCTGCCGTGATATTGAGGCGGCATGCGATGAAAAGGTTATTTCCGGAATGAACGGCGATACCCGAAAAGAATATGCATCGGCTCTTCTTGAATGTGCGGTTAACCGCAGAAGAATTGCTGCTTGTCCTCTTGCTTTCGGAGAGGTGAGTGTTAAAAATCGCATCAAAAATGTTATGAACTATAAAAAGCCTGCATTCTGGGTAATAATTTTTGCGGTTGCTGCCTGTATTGTCGCGGCTGTCTGTTTTCTTACGAATCCCGAAACGCATGAATATTATGATTCGGGCAACCGCTTGAAAATTACGGTATCTGCCGATGGCGAAACAAAAGAAACAAAAATTCTTCAGGCACAAATCGGCAACAAGGTTACTCTTTCTAACGGAACAAAGCTTGAAATAATCCTTGTTGATCTTCAGCGTGATGAAATTGAAGTAAAGTTTAGCGGAACACCTCTGTACGGTGATTCTTCAAGCGTGCCGGCGAGAGGATTGCTTTTAACTCTTTCTTCTTCTCATAATCATACAACTGATAACGGCGAAACCGTAGTTGTTGAATATGTAAAAATGCAGTCGCTTGACGATGCGATAACCGCTGCGATCATGGAAAACAGCAGAGGCTCGGACGATGCTGTTTTTGATTATGAATGCTCCTACCATGAGGTTCTCGCAACAGAATCCGCAGGCGAAGCTTCGTCAAACGAAATTGATACTGTTACCGCATATGTCACTGCTGCTTACGGAAAATATATTCTTGATAACGGTGAAGCCGTGCTTGTCAGCGGATACAGCAGCCCGCTTGCTCTTACTTTCAGTGCTGATGATACGGGATATGCTCTGCTTGATTACTGGATGGCAGAGGACGGCAGCAGATATACCGATTCCATAAGAAATAAATTCCCGTCCATTGCGGCAGAAATTGCTATCAAAGACCCTTATTCCGCAGCAGAGCAGTGTCAGGCAAAAGCCGATGATTATTTCAGGGAAAATGCATCAAAAATTAATTACCGTTATGATGTTGCCGAAGCAAAAGCCTACACAACAAGTGATGAAGTTGAGATAATGGTAGGAGATATTGCGCTTGATCAGAAGAACCTTGCTGTATGGATGCGTTTGACAAATAGCTCTGACAAAACAGTTTTGACCGGCAGACCATTTCAGCTTTATCGCTACGAAAATGACGAATGGGTAAGCTGTGAAACCACAGAGGACCTTGCATGGACCTTGGAAGCTATAATGATTCTTGCGGGACAAAGCCGTGAAGAATCCTGCAATCTTGGCTTTTTTGATATCTCAAAAAACGGTTATTACCGCCTTGTCAAAGATTTCTCAATTGAAGGAGAAACACACACGGCAAATGTTGAATTTGTTGTTGATACCAACGACAGCTGGGAAAAGCTTGAAGTTCCCGCCGGCGAATCAATGCTTGTTCCCGATTCGCTCTATACCGTGTATGAAAACAGGGTCGGCAGCAAGCACAGTGAATCATGGTTTGAGTTTGAAAAAGCGGCAAACAATGCTTTTGTCGAGTATGACGAAACGGTTGAACCCGTTGACGGCGTGATTATAAAGAGCAAGGCTGATTTTGATAAGTTTATCAAGGAAATGTCGAAGCATTTTGTTTTTTCGGATTCAGACAGTGACACTGATTTTGCTGATACTGCAGAAAAGTTTGATGAAGAATTTTTCAAGAATAACAGCCTTATTATAATGCATGTGCGTGAAATTACATATTCAATAACCCACGCTCTCAGTGATATCACAAGACATCATCAGATGGCTCCGGAAGAAAGCAGGCGTGAAAGTGACGGCTATGCGCTTTCATTTCAGGTTCACAGAGAAATTCCCTATATGGATGGGGAGTTAATGAGTGAACGTTTCATAACGGTTGCAATGGATAATGCTGCAATCGGCGATGTTCACAGTGTTTATATCACCTACGGCGAGGATATGCGAAAGCCAAAGGCGGTTTACCGCTACAGCGATTACGGTAAGGCTCTTGTAGGCGCAACAGTGACATTATACAGCGATACCGAAATAATGTTTAATTATTCGCTCTTAAGCAGTTACATTCCGCACGGCACATATACCGTTAAACACGGTAAGCTCGTTATGAAAACCGACGACGGAAGATACACATATACCTTTATATTCAAAGGCGATTCTCTTGTTTTTGATGCTGCTCATTCTTCGGAATTGCCCGAATATAATTACGGTGACGGAACAAAATTCAAGCCTGTTCCGAACGGGGCAGTTTTTGAAAAGGATTAGCAATAATGAACCCGACAGGAATTATTTTCCTGTCGGGTTATTGCTTTTTATTTAAATGAGAAATTATAAACCTTTGCCCAGGCTTTAACTCTGCTTTCGTTCCATTTCTTGGGCATCATCGTGCATGCCGCCGAAACCTTGCCCATGCGAACACCGCAGTTAATAATCTTTTTAATAAGTTCGGTATCGTTGCAGACCTGCTTTGCCTTATTAATAAGGTCTTTCGGGTCGAACTTCATAACATTGCCGATTCCCGTGAAGTCCGCACCGATTGTAATGAGATCATCGGTGAGAATTTCCTTTTCGAAAACATAATCGATTTCTTCAGGAGTAAGAGTGAGAAGCATCAGCTTAATGCAGGCGAGAGGTGCAAGGCTTGAGCCGAGAGTCCTATAATAGCCCGTTTGGTATTTCCAAAGGGTTTCTGCGCTGAAAATGCTTGCCTTGTCTGCGGAAACGGTATCGGCAAGAATTTTTGCTGCTTTGAGGCTGTTTGCAATTCCTGAACCGATAAGGGGAACAGTCATAAATGCGCTGTCGCCTATCGCAGCATATCCATCTGCGACCATGATAGCGGGCGGCTGACGGACAGGGATTTCAACAAACTGACCGCCTCTGATTTTCTCCTTGCCGAGTCTGGGGTTAGTTTCGCGAAGAAAATCTGAGAAACGCTCAACCTCTGCCATGTCAAATTCTTCAAATCTGCCTATGAGAAGGTCGGTGTGGTCATCCTCTGAGGCAATCCAGCTTATGCCCTTGATTCCGCCTGGGAAGAGCATAACCTTGAATTTGGCTTCAGGTTCTTCTTCACTTGCAACATTGAAAAATGCTCTGTATATAATGATTTTTTCTCCCGGTTCAACATCCTTTTCAATTCCGAGGAATTCCGGAAGATTGCGGCGTACAGGTGAATTCATGCCGCAGGAGTCAATGACAAGGTCACCATAAACATCGCCCTGCGCTGTTTTGATGCCAACAACTCTGTTGCCGAGAATGATAGGGGCTTTAACTTCGCAGTCATAAACTATTTTAACTCCGCATTCAAGAGCGTGGTTTGTGAAATGCTCATAGATATCACGGCGTTCCATTTTAATTTCGAGCTTATCCTGAGGAACATGCTGCTGAAGCTTTTTGGTGAACGAAGGGTTGAAGAAGGTCATATCCTCTTTATATTCATATTTGTCCTCGGGAGGCATTTTCATGCCTGCGATTTCAAGTGCCTGAGGAGCAAAAATATCGGTCCAGTCATAACCGAGGGTACCCTCACTTTTCTTTTCGTAAACGGTAACATCAAAGCCCTGCTTTGCTATGAGTGCGGCAGCGGCGATGCCCCCGTGCCCGAGCCCTGCAACTATAATCTTCTTACCCATTTTCAACCTCCACTATATTTTTATGTAATTCTATCATATGTCAAAAATATTATCAATATAAAGCATCCCAACTGTTACATTTGTAACGGTTGGGATGCCGCTTAACTTTTATTTGTGATAGAGTTTCTTTGTCTGGTATCTGGGCTCGCAGGTGAGGTTGATGCCGATTTTTCTGTAAACATCCGAATCAACCTGAGAGAGTATAACGGTTGAATGTGCCTCACATCCTTTGAGAAGCTCAATTGCTTCAAGCGCTTTCTTTGCAACCGGATTTGTGTTTGCGCTCATTGAAAGGGCAATCAGAGTTTCATCGGAGTGAAGTCTGGGGTTTTGACCCTTAAGGATACCTGTTTTTAATTCCTGAATAGGTTCGATTATTGACGGAGCAATCATCAGAAGCTCTTCGGGAAGTCCTGCAATGGCTTTTGCCGCGTTAAGAAGTGCTGCGCTTGATGCGCCGAGAAGATTTGAGGTTTTGCCCGTAACAATTCTTCCGTCTGGAAGTTCAATGGCAACTGCAGGCTGACCTTCTGTTGCTTCGCTTCTGTCAAGAGCAGCTTTGATAACCTTTCTGTTTTCAACGCTGACTCCTGCCTGATTCATAAGGCTGACTATTTTGTCAACCGCTTCCTGCTTGCCCCTGCCCATTGCAAGGTCGCAGAGGGCAGCAAAATAGCGGCGGATGATTTCTTCTTTAGAAGCTTGTTTAACAGCTTCATCGTCACAGATGGCATATCCCGCCATATTAACGCCCATATCGGTGGGGGATTTGTAGGGGCTGACGCCCTCGATTTTTTCGAAAATTGCGTTAAGAACAGGAAACACTTCAACATCTCTGTTGTAGTTGACGGTTGTTACGCCGTATGCCTCGAGATGATAAGGGTCTATCATGTTAACATCGTTAAGGTCTGCGGTTGCGGCTTCGTATGCAAGGTTAACAGGATGCTTGAGGGGAAGATTCCATACGGGGAAGGTTTCAAACTTTGCATAGCCTGCTTTGCTGCCTCTCTGATTCTCGTGGTAAAGCTGTGAAAGACAGGTTGACATTTTTCCGCTGCCCGGTCCGGGTGCGGTGATAACAACAAGAGGTCTTGTTGTTTCGATAAAGTCGTTTTTTCCGAAGCCTGCATCGCTTACAATGTGTGAAACATTATAAGGATAGCCTTCAATGGGGTAATGTATGAAAACTTTGATTCCGAGCTGCTCAAGCTTTTCCTTGAATGCCTGAGCCGCAGGTTGTCCCTTGAACTGAGAGAGAACGACGCTGCCTACATAAAGACCGGAGGCTCTGTAAGCATCAATAAGTCTGAGAACATCAGCATCATAGGTTATTCCGAGATCGCGGCGGATTTTGTTGCTTTCGATATCACCCGAGCTTATAACAATAACAACCTCAACATTTTCCGAAATGCTCTTAAGCATCTGAAGCTTGCTGTCGGGAGCAAAGCCGGGGAGTACGCGGGAGGCATGATAATCGTCAAAAAGTTTTCCGCCGAATTCAAGATAAAGCTTTCCGCCGAATTCGTTGATTCGCTTTCTGATTTCCTCGGACTGCCTGCTGATATATGCGGCATTGTCAAAACCGATTCTCTTCAATTCCAAAACACCCTTTCGTTCCGCCATAAAATGACGGAGTTTTACAAAACTATTTAATATTATATAACACACTTTGTTTCAAATCAAGTGGAAAGGTAAAAATTAAATAAAAACATATTTTGCAACTTTATGCAGGAATTATACGAAAAATGCAGGAAAAGTTGAAAGTTTTATCGTCAATCGTTGCAAATCAGCCCTTTTTTGAGGATGTTTTTTATGAAATCTTACAAAATAATGAAAGTTTCAATATTTTTTGTTGCATTTTGTCTGCGATTGGTATAGAATGTTTTTCAAATCAAACATATTATGTTAATAAAACGGATTATCCGTATTTCATAAACAGCCTTAATCGGGCTGTAAAGGAGTGTCAAACAATGAGCTATATCCAGAGAACAATTGATGCGGTTGCAAAGAAGCACGCAAACGAACCCGAATTTGTTCAGACAGTAACAGAGGTTCTTGAGTCAATTGCACCCGTTATCGACCAGCATCCCGAATACGAAAAGTTCGCTCTTCTTGAGAGAATGGTTGAACCCGAAAGACAGATTACATTCCGCGTTACTTGGGTTGACGATAATAATAATGTAAATGTAAATACAGGCTACAGAGTTCAGTTCAACGGTGCAATCGGTCCCTATAAGGGAGGTCTCCGTTTCCATCCCTCCGTTTATATCGGTATCATGAAGTTCCTCGGCTTTGAGCAGACCTTTAAAAACAGCCTCACAGGTCTTCCCATCGGCGGTGCAAAAGGCGGCTCTGATTTTGACCCCAGAGGCAAGAGTGATGCAGAAATAATGCGTTTCTGCCAGGCATTTATGACTGAGCTTTACAGACACATCGGTCCCGATATCGATGTTCCTGCAGGTGACATCGGCGTAGGTGGCAGAGAAATCGGATATCTTTACGGCCAGTATAAGCGCATCAAGGGTGTTTTTGAAAACGGTGTGCTTACAGGCAAGGGTCTTTCTTACGGCGGTTCGCTTATCAGACCCGAAGCAACAGGCTACGGTGCAACTTACTATGCTGTTGAAATGTTCAAGCATTTCGACGAAGAAATCAAAGGCAAGACATTTGCAATTTCCGGTTTCGGCAATGTTGCGTGGGGCGCAGTTCAGAAGATTACAGAGCTTGGCGGTAAGGTTGTAACAATCTCAGGTCCCGACGGCTATGTTTACGATGCAGACGGTATCAATACTCCCGAAAAGATTGCATATATGCTCGAAATGCGTTCATCCGGCAGAGATAAGGTTCAAGATTACGCAGACAAGTTCGGTGCAGAATTCCATGCAGGCGAGAAGCCCTGGGGTGTTAAAGTTGATGTTGCAATGCCCTGCGCAACTCAGAACGAAATCAACATGGATGAAGCAAAGAAGCTTGTTGCAAACGGTGTTCCTTACTATATTGAAGTTGCAAACATGCCCACAACAAACGATGCTCTTGCATATCTTAAGGAAAATTGCAAGGCGGTTGCTCCCTCAAAGGCAGTTAACGCAGGCGGCGTTGCGGTTTCAGCTCTTGAAATGAGCCAGAACTCAATGAGATACAGCTGGACTTCTGAAGAGGTTGACAACAAGCTCAAGCAGATTATGAAGGATATCCATGATAATTCGGCTAAAGCTGCAGAGCAGTACGGTCTCGGCTATGACCTTGTTGCAGGCGCAAACATCGCAGGTTTTGTTAAGGTTGCGGATGCAATGATGGCTCAGGGTCTTATCTGATTAATTTAATTAAAGAGAGACTCACAAATCATCCCTGTAAGGGGCATGATTTGTGAGTTTTTTTGAGTTTTTTTCAATAGGTATTGACAAATTGCGACGCAAGGTGTATCATAGCAATACACTTTAACGCATAAAAGCTTTAAAGCTTTAAAAATTGAAAGGGATGAAGTAGAAGTGAATAAGCTTGCAATATGGATAACAATAGGTATTTATATAGCGCTTATGGCAGTTATCGGAATTACTCAGGGTAAAAAAGCAAAGAGCATTGCAGACCTTACCGTCGGCGGCAGAAATGCCGGAGCCTGGCTCTCGGCTCTTTCTTACGGAACCGCATATTTCTCTGCTGTTATGTTTGTCGGTTACGCAGGCGGAACGGGCAAATCATATGCTCTCTGGGGTGTTCTTGCAGGTATCGGAAATGCTGTTTTCGGTTCATGGCTTGCATGGAAGGTTCTCGCCAGAAGAACGAGAGATGCCTCTGCAAGGCTTAAAATAAAAACAATGCCTCAGTTTCTTGATAAGCGTTATACAAGCGAAAGCATGAAGCTTTTTGCATGTCTTGTTATCTTTATTTTCCTTATTCCTTATTCGGCATCCGTTTATAAGGGTCTTGCATCCATAGCAGAGGTGCTTCTCGGAATAAATGTTGATATCTGCATGATTATCATTGCTGTTGTTGCAGCTCTTCTTCTTGTTTTCGGCGGATATCTTGTTCAGGCAAGAGCTGACTTTATGCAGGGCATTGTTATGATGTTCGGCGTTGCGCTTCTTATTATATGCGTTATCCGCTGCGATGCAGTCGGCGGTTTGAACGGTCTTGCAGAATATGCAAAGAGCGCAGGAATTCAGCCCTCTGCAACAAACGGACTTCCCAAGCTCAACGCTTCTCAGTGGATTTCCCTTTGGGCAACGGTTCTTATGACCAGCTTCGGCACATGGGGACTTCCTCAGATGATTCAGAAATATTTCGGAATCAAGGATGACAAGCAGGCTAAAAAGGGCATAACAATTTCAACCTTCTTTGCGTTCCTTGTTGCAGGCGGCGGATATTTCATCGGATCGCTTTGCTACAGATATTTCAGCTTCGCACAGCTTAATGATCCCTCTGCAGAGGGCTACATTGTTCAGGACTACATAGTTCCCAATATGCTTAAAGAATCAGGTCTTCCTTCCGTTCTTCTCGGCATCGTTCTTGTGCTTCTTATTGCAGCATCGGTTTCAACCCTTTGCTCGGTAACTCTTACTGCAAGCTCAACTCTGACTATTGACTTTATAAAGCATTTCAAAAAAGACTTGTCCGATAAAAAATCATCGTTTACAATTAAAGCGTTATGTGTTATATTTGTAATATGTTCGTATATAATTGCGAATACAGACACCGCAATTCTTGACATGATGAGCTATTCATGGGGTATTATTTCCGGCTCATTCCTTGCACCTTATGTTGTTGCTCTTTATTGGAAGAAGATGAATACCAAGGGCGCATGGGCAGGTATCCTCGGCGGCTTCTGCATTGCAGTTATTCCTGCGGCAGCGAAGCTTCTTGCAGGTTTTACCGCGAACGAAACCGTTGCATGGCTTGCAGGCAAAGGCCCCGTATTCGCCTGTATTGCAATGCTTGCTTCCCTTGCTCTCTGCTTTGCAGTCAGTGCAGCGACAAAGACAAGCAATGAAAAAGAAACAGATTTCTTCTACAACGGAGAAATCGAAGCAGAATAAAATATTTCTGTGAACGGATTGCCGAAAAGGCTTTCCGTTTACGATTGTTTATATAAAAAATAAAGAAAAGGATTGAAAACATGCCTATCACAGAATTTCTCGAACAAAATGCGAAGCTCTATCCGAATGATATAGCACTCGTTGAAATTAACCCTGAGCTTCAGGAAAAAAGCCGTGTTACATGGCGCGAATATTCTCTTATTGAGCAGGGCGCAAACAGCACCGGCAGAAGTGAAATCACATGGGAAGATTTTGATAAAAGAGCCAACCGTTTTGCAAATCTCCTGCTTTCAAGAGGTATCAAAAAGGGCGACAGAGTTGCCATTCTTCTTATGAACTGCATTGACTATCTTCCGATTTATTTCGGTATTCTCAAAACAGGTGCGCTTGCAGTGCCTCTCAATTACCGCTATACAGCAGATGAAATCAAATACTGTCTCAAGCTTTCCGAAAGTGATGCGATTGTTTTCGGACCCGAGTTTGTAGGACGCATGGAGCAGATAAGCGACCGCATTCCCGATGTCAGACTCCGTTTTTATCTCGGAGGCGACTGCCCCACATTTGCTGAAAGCTATAACAAACTTGTTACATACTGCACATCCAAAAAGCCTGAAGTTGCGGTTACTGATAATGAATATGCCGCAATATATTTTTCATCGGGTACAACTGGCTTCCCCAAGGCTATTCTTCATGCACACAAGGCGCTTGTTCATTCCTGCAGGGTTGAACAGAATCACCATTCGCAGACAAAGGACGATGTTTTTCTCTGCATTCCGCCTCTTTATCATACAGGCGCAAAGATGCATTGGTTCGGCTCTCTTCTTGTCGGAGGTAAAGCTGTTCTTCTTAAGGGAGCAAAGCCCGAATGGATTATAAAAGCTGTCTCCGAAGAAAAATGCTCGATAGTATGGCTTCTTGTGCCTTGGGCTCAGGACATTCTTGATGCCATTGACAGGGGCGATATCGAAATTGACAGATATAATCTTTCACAGTGGAGACTGATGCATATCGGCGCACAGCCCGTTCCTCCCAGCCTTATCAAAAGATGGCTTGAAAGATTTCCTCATCATAAGTATGACACAAACTACGGTCTGAGTGAATCAATCGGCCCCGGCTGCGTGCATCTCGGCGTTGATAATGTTCATAAGGTTGGCGCAATCGGTAAAGCAGGCTACGGATGGGAAACAAAGATTGTTGACGAAAACGGCAATGAGGTTGCAAAAGGCGAGGTCGGCGAGCTTGCGGTTAAAGGCCCCGGCGTAATGCTTTGCTATTTCAATGACGAAAAGGCAACAAAAGAAGTTCTTCACGACGACTGGCTCTTTACCGGTGATATGGCTCAGGAGGATGAAGACGGATTTATCTTCCTTGTTGACCGTAAAAAGGATGTTATCATTTCGGGCGGTGAAAATCTTTACCCCGTTCAGATTGAAGATTTCCTTCGTAAGCATGATGCGATTAAGGATGTTGCGGTTATCGGTCTTCCCGATGCCCGTCTCGGCGAAATTGCTGCTGCGATTATCGAGCTTAAGGAAGGATGCAAGGCAGATGAAGAGGATATCAATGATTTCTGCCGTGATCTTCCCAGATATAAGCGTCCCCATAGGCTGATTTTTGCCGAAGTACCCAGAAATCCGACCGGTAAAATCGAAAAGCCCAGACTTCGTAAAATTTACTGCGGTGAAAGCCTTGTTGCTTCTCAGGTTGAAATGAAGCTTGAAAAATAAATTATTATTATGATTTTGTTCTTTTTTACTATTGTAATTTGAATTTAACAATATTATAATATAAATTAGAATAATGTTTTATATAACATAAAATGTGTTGTATATTTTTAGGAGGAAATCAGTTGAAATTATTTTTAGGTAACGAAGCGGTTGCCAGAGGTCTTTATGAAGCAGGCTGCCGTGTAGTATCAAGTTATCCCGGAACTCCGAGTACGGAAGTAACGGAGTTTGCTGCAGAATATGATGAAATTTTTTCTGAATGGGCACCCAACGAAAAGGTTGCCTGTGAGGTTGCATTCGGCGCAAGCGTGGCAGGTGCCCGTTCGTTCTGTGCAATGAAGCATGTAGGCCTTAATGTTGCCGCAGACCCTCTTTTTACCGCATCATATACAGGCGTTAACGCAGGTATGGTTATTCTTGTTGCGGATGATCCCGGAATGCATTCGTCCCAGAATGAGCAGGATTCAAGACATTATGCGCTCGGCTCAAAAACAATGATGCTCGAACCCTCAGATTCGGCTGAATGCCTTGATTTCACAAAGAGAGCGTTTGACCTTTCGGAAAAGTTCGATACTCCCGTTATTATCAGACTCACAACGAGAGTTGCCCATTCAAGAAGTGTTGCTCCCGTTTCCGAAAGAGTTGATAACGGTCTTAAAGAGTATACAAAAAATCCTCAGAAATATGTTATGGTTCCTGCTTTTGCAAAGGTAAAGCATGTTGCAGTTGAGCAGAGAATTCTTGATCAGACCGCATACTGCGAAAAAGAAGCTGTTGAAAACGGCCTCAACAAGGTTGACTATAACAGCAAAAAAATCGGTGTTATCACCTCGGGTATCTGTTATCAGTACGCAAAGGAAGCTCTCGGTGAGAATGCATCTTATCTCAAGCTTGGCTGTGTGTATCCGCTTCCCGTTCAGCTCATAAAGGATTTTGCTGCTGAATGCGAAAAGGTTTATGTTCTTGAAGAGCTTGATGATTATATTGAAACCCATTGCCGCAAAAACGGCGTTGAGGTTATTGGTAAGGAAGCGTTTACTCTTCAGGGCGAATATTCCCAGAGCCTCATTTCAAAGGTTATTCTTGGAAAAGAGAGCGAAAGCCTCAAAACTGATGTCAATATCGTTCCCAGACCTCCCGTGCTTTGCGCAGGCTGCCCCCACAGAGGACTTTTCTATGCTCTCAAGCAGCTTAATGTTACCGTCAGCGGCGATATCGGCTGTTATACCCTCGGCAGTGCTCAGCCTCTCGGCATGATTGATACCGTTCTTTGCATGGGTGCATCCGTTTCGGCTCTTCACGGCAGAAACGCAGCAAATCCCGAAAATGCAAAGAAGAGCGTAGCTGTTATCGGTGATTCAACCTTCATTCACTCCGGCGTAACGGGACTTATCAACATAGCATATAATGCAACGAATTCAGTTGTTATTATTCTTGATAACTCAATCACCGGCATGACAGGTCATCAGCAGAATCCCACAACCGGCAAAAATATCAAGGGTGAGCCTGCAAACGCAGTCAGCCTTGAAAAGCTTGCAAATGCAGTCGGAATTGAAACGGTTATTGTTGTTGATCCCTATAATCTTGCCGAAACAAAGGAAGGCATCAAAAAGGCTCTTGAAACAGACGGTCCTGCAGTTGTTATTTCAAGAAGACCCTGCGCTCTTCTTAAAACGGTTAAGCATAATCCGCCCCTTAAAGTTAATGCCGAAAAATGTAAATCCTGCAAGATGTGCATGAAGATCGGCTGCCCTGCCATCAGCATGAAGGACGGTAAGGCACATATTGACTTTACCCAGTGCCTCGGATGCAATGTCTGCAGTCAGCTTTGCAAGTTCGATGCCATTGAATAAGAGGGGAGGAGAGACTTATGAATAAATCAATTATGATTGTCGGCGTAGGCGGTCAGGGTACTTTGCTCGCGAGCCGCATTCTCGGAGCAGCTCTTCTTGACTGCGGATACGATGTTAAGGTGTCCGAGGTTCACGGCATGAGCCAACGAGGCGGCTCGGTTGTTACATATGTACGCTACGGCGAAAGCGTTGCTTCTCCCATCATTGAAAAGGGCGAAGCGGATATTATCCTCGCTTTTGAACAGCTTGAAGCGGCAAGATGGCTTGAATATCTCAAGCCCGACGGCAAAATTATTGTTAATACTCAGCAGATTGATCCGATGCCTGTTGTTATGGGTGCGGCTGAATATCCCGAGGGTGTTATTGAAGCTCTCAGAGCAGCCGGTGCGGATGTTGAAGAAATTGATGCTCTGCCTATGGCTGTTGAAGCAGGCACTGCAAAGGCAGTTAATGTTGTTCTAATCGGAGCAATGGCGAAAAACATGACTGCAGTATCAAAAGAAAAGTGGATTGAGGCTCTCAAATTGAGCGTTCCTGCCAAATTCCTTGAACTCAACCTCAAAGCATTTGAGATGGGATACAATATTTAATTAATGAAAAAGGAAGTGTTACCAATGAGCAATTATTATCAGCCTGAAATCGAAACCGCATCGGTTGAAGAGATAAAGGCGCTCCAAAGCGAAAAACTCGTAAAACAGGTTAAGCATGTTTATGAAAATGTCAAGTATTACCGTGACATGATGGATGAAAAGGGCGTTACGCCTGACGATATCAAATCCATCGACGATTTGCACAAGCTTCCCTTCCTTACCAAGGCAGACCTCAGAGATGCATATCCCTACGGACTTCTCGGCACAGATCTCAAAGACTGTGTCAGAATTCAGTCAACCAGCGGTACAACAGGCCGCCGTGTTGTTGCTTTCTACACTCAGAAGGATGTTGATCTCTGGGAAGAATGCTGCGCCAGAGCAATTGTTGCCGCAGGCGGAACAGACGGTGATGTTTGCCAGGTTGCTTACGGCTACGGTCTTTTCACAGGAGGACCTGGTCTCAACGGCGGCTCGCACAAGGTTGGCTGTTTGACTCTTCCCATGTCATCGGGCAACACAGAGCGTCAGATTCAGTTTATGCAGGATCTTCATTCAACAATTATTTGCTGCACACCCTCATACGCAGCATACATAGGCGAAACTCTTAAGGAAATGGGACTTACTCCCGATGATATCGACCTCAAGGCGGGTATTTTCGGTGCAGAACCCTGGACTGAAGAAATGCGCCGTGATATTGAAAAGTCACTCGGAATTAAAGCATACGATATCTACGGTCTTACCGAAACCAGCGGACCGGGCGTATCCTTTGAATGTGAAGAGCAGACAGGTATGCACATTAATGAAGACCACTTCCTTGCAGAAATCATAGACCCCGAAACAGGTGAGGTTCTTCCCGAAGGCTCAAAGGGTGAGCTTGTATTCACCAGCCTTGATAAAGAAGCATTCCCCCTTCTCAGATACCGCACAAGAGACATCTGCGTTCTTTCAAGAAAGAAGTGCTCATGCGGCCGTACATTTATTAAAATGACAAAGCCTATGGGCAGAAGCGACGATATGCTTATCATCCGCGGTGTTAATGTATTCCCCTCACAGATTGAAACCGTTCTTATTAAAGAAGGATATACATCAAACTACCTCATTGAGGTTGACAGAGAGCGCAACACCGACACTCTTGATATTCATGTTGAGCTTACTCCCGAGCAGTTCTCAGATACTGTTAAGGAAATTTCAGCAAGAGAAAAGGCTCTTGCAAACGCAATCAAGATTATGCTCGGCATCAATCCCAAGGTTCATCTTGTTGCTCCCAAGACTATTACCAGAAGTGAAGGCAAGGCAGTAAGAGTAATCGATAAGAGAAAACTCCACGACTGATATTGAAAGGAGAATTATAATGGCTGTAAAACAGGTTTCTGTATTTATTCAGAATAAAAAAGGCAGACTCGCAAAGGTATCACGCCTTCTTGCGGATAATGATATTTATATCAGAGCACTTTCAATTGCCGATACACAGGATTTCGGTATTCTCCGTCTTATTTGCGAAGATGTTGAGAGGGTTAATTCTGTTCTTAAAGAAGCAGGATATCTCACAACAATAACAGATGTTCTTGTTGCTGCGGTTAAGGATGAACCGGGTGCTCTTGCAATAATCGCCGAGGCACTCCGTGATGCCGATGTGTCCATTGAATATATCTATGAGCTTGCAACGGTAGACAATATTGTTTATCTTGTTGTCCGTGTTGACGATAACAAGGTTGCTGCTGCTGCTCTTGCAGGTGCAGGAATAAAAATTGCAAGTGAGGAAGAAATATTTAAACTTTAAAATGTAAAAGAAGCTCCCTGTGAAGGGAGCTTCTTTTTGTTTTAAATAACTCTGAATGTTTTAACTTCAAAGGGCTTGATTGTGAATTCAAAGCTGTTGCCCTCGCAGGGAATTTCTGCCTTGTCCTCTTCAATCATGTTGCACTCATAAACTTTTTCAATGTCAAATCCGAGCTGAATTGAGCATGCGCCTCTCTTCTGCTCTTCTTCAACAACTCTGATGATATAGCCTCTGCCGTCCTGAGCTTTCTTTACTGCATCAATCGCAACATTATCCTCAAGCGCAGAGATAAACTTTGTTTCGCCGTCGATTGTTCCGTCAACCTTTTCTGCATTATATACAGCAACGGGAGGAACATTGAATGTGATTGCCTGCTGAACTGTGTCATATCTCCAGTCATCCTGGTGAGGATGGAAAGCATATTTGAATGTGTTGATGCCGTGGTCGCCTGTTCTGTCGGGGCAGGTGGGTGCGCGCATGAGAGTTATTCTCATATGGCTGTTGTGGATGTCATAGCCGTATTTGCAGTCATTAATGATGCTGCAGCCGTATCCGCCTTCGGAAAGGTCAGCCCATTTGTGAGCAGCAACCTCGAATCTTGTGAGGTCATAGAGTGTGTTCCAATGTGTGGGTCTCTTTGTTGCGCCGTGAGCTATATCATATGTTGCATCGGTATCAATAACCGCAACATCAAAGCCTGCCTTGAGAACCTTGTCGCTCTCATGCCAGTCAACGGTTGTGTCAAATACAACACTCTCGCCGTTCTGATAAAGAATGATATCCTGAGTGATTGTTGATTTGTTGAAGGTGCGGATAGCTCTGATAACGCCTCTTACGGCATTGCATTCAACAACCTCAATGCTGTCAGCCTCAATGAGCTCCCACATCTTCTTTTGATAGTTGAGCTCAAGATTCCATGCTGTTTCGTGAACGCACTTGTCAAGCGAAATTGTAAGAATATTACCTCTGCCGTCAAGACTTTCGCGTTCGTTGAGCTTATCGTAAATGCTTGTGATGATTCCGTTTTCGTCAAGCTCAACTCTAAGAATTGCGTTTTCAAGAAGAGCTGCTTCAGCTTCAACTGGTGAATAGATGCATTCGCCTTCTTTGAGAACGAAGGTCTTGCAGCTCATGGGTTCAAGCTCATCGGGAAGGAAGATGAATTTGCCGTCAACATAAGCGCAGGGGAGAGAAAGTCCGTCTGCGGTGGCAACATACATTCCTTCGGGAACGCCCTCAACCTCAATTGCTTCATAGCTTCTTGCGTTTGTAAGATTCCAAACTGTGATGCTGTTTTTATCTGCGGTAACCGCACCCGAAAGAGCCTTGAGTGCGCCGTTATAAATATCCTCACCGATTTTGTTCATTACGGCATAATCCTTGCGGCAATCCTCAAAAACTTCATGGATTGAAGAGCCGGGAAGAATATCATGGAACTGGTTAGTCATAAGGATTCTCCAACCCTTTTCAATTTCTTCCTTGGGATATTCCTTGCCTAAAAGCTTTTCGGCAAAAACGCTGAGCATTTCACCTCTGGTGAAAAGATATTCACCCTTGCGGTTGTTCTTCTTAACGAATGCCTGGCTTGTGAAGGTGCCTCTGTGGTTTTCATAGAACATCTCGCCGTTCCATACCGGAAGTTCATCTTCGTGACCCTTGAAGGTTTCAAAGAAATCGTCAACATGGCCGATTTCAGTTTTGGGAAGACCGGGGAAGTTCTGCAGGCGTCTGCCTCTTTCAAGCATGTTTCTTGTTGGACCGCCGCCGCCGTCACCGTAGCCGTACATGCTCATTGCGGTGTTGAGTTCGTTTTTGTTGTTGCATTCCGTGTCAACAGTCATAATTTCCTCAACATTATAATGGCAGTTATATGCAGGACGCATGAGATGAGCATAAACTCTGTCGCCGTTGTTGCCCTGCCACATAAACATGCTGTAGGGGAATTTTGTTGTGTCATTATATGAAAGCTTTGATGTGATAAAGTTCTGCATTCCGCAGCCGTTGATAATCTGGGGAAGCGCCCATGTGAAGCCGAAGCAGTCGGGCAGCCAGTAGGTTTTTGAAACCTTTCCGAATTCTTTTTGGAAGAATTCCGTGCCGTAAAGCACCTGTCTTATAAGAGCCTCGCCCGATGCGAGGTTTGTATCTGCCTCAACCCAAACATTTCCGCAGATGTCCCACTGACCTGCAGCAACCTTTTCCTTAATCTTTTCATAGATTTCGGGATAGTGGTCCTTCATCATCTGATAAAGAACAGCCTGGCTCTGTCCGAAAGTCATTTCGGGGTAAACATCCATGAGGGATGTAACATTCATAAATGTTCTTGCGCTTTTTCGGATGCTTTCCTGAATTCTCCAGAGCCAAGCAACATCGATGTGGCTGTGACCGGTGAGAATAACCTTGCTCTGTGCCGACCAGTCGATTGAAGAAATCTTTGAAAGATAATATTTTCTTGCTTCAACAATTGACTGTCTTACTCTTGCCTCATCAAAGTCGTAGTCAACCATATGCATGCTGTCGTCAACAGCGGCATAAACCTTTGCGTTGATGTGTTCATCCTTTATGTAGTCAAGTGCCTGGAAAGCAACCTCAAGGTCGATATAATAGCCTTCGCATTCTTTGTCTGCAACATAAATGCAGGTTTCACCGAAACGGCATTCTGCATGCTTTGCGCCGTCCATGGCAGCATCGCAGAAATACATGGAGTCAACGGTTGCTTCAATTTCAAAGTTAAGAACTTCGCCTGCTTTGTGAATGCCAAGAGCAACCTCTGTTCTGTCGGGGATACTTTCTCTTGATGCGCAGCCCGAAATGAAATGACCGTTGCACTTAACAAGTGCTTCGCCGCCTACTGCAAATTTTGCTCTGAGTTCAAGACCGTCCATCTCTTCGGGAACGGTTACGCTTGCTTTGAAAAAGTGCGCGGAATCGTATGCGGCATACCAGATATCGCCGCTTTTGATTTCACCCTTGAAATCCTCAATTTCATATCTGTCGCCGAGAAACATGCCTCTTGTGTATTCCCAGACATCAATATTCTTCTTGTAAAGAACACAATAATTTTTTAGTTGCTTGAACATATCGTCTTTAAGTATCTGCGGTTTTATTGTATGCATTTTAAATTGCTCCTTTCCTTATATAAATTTAAGTTCATAGTATCAAATTAAAGAATAAAAATCAATAAAAAAACCGCCGAAAATATCAGCGGTTTTTTGGTTAATATTACTGTATTTATTCTGTGGGAAGTCCTTCTTTGTCATACATGCATGCTGCTTCAAGCATAATTTCAATACCTGCTTCGATAGCTTCGGGAACAAGGTTATCCGCATTGTCAAGTCTTGTATGATAGTAGCGGGGAGGAGTGGGATCCATAGCTGCAAAGCCTGTTGCGGGGATGTCCTTCTGTGTGAATGCTGCAGCATCGCATGCGCCGATGTAAATTGATTCAAACTTAAGGTCATAGCCGCAGTTTTTGCCTGCGTTCTGAACAAGGTGCTTTGCTCCCCAGTGATGCTTAAGAGTGCCGCTGAGGTCTCTGTCATATACAGCCATTGTGTCAAGGTCGCGGAAGGTATCGGCGCCGATAACGCAGGTTTCAACATCCTTGAGCTCTTTTTCGTGAGCCTTAACATAAGCCTTTGCGCCTCTTAAGCCGGATTCCTCTGAGCCTGAGCAGATAACAACAAGCTCGGTGTTTTCAAGTCTTGTGTCGGTATCTGCCATTGCTTTTGCAACTGCCATGCCTACATAGCAGCCGGTAAGGTTATCGTTTGCACCGGGCACACTCTTGAACGGATTCTGGAAAAGAAGGAAAGCAAGCTGGAACGGGATGAAAATGCAGCCTATAACAAAGCCGAGAATCATGAGCCAACGGGGTTCTGCGGCGTCAAGCGCGCCGTCAGTGCCTGCGCAGATGATGCCGATGATTGCAATGATAAGGTCTGCAACAAGACCTACAACTGCGGGGATAAGCACGCATTTCATGCCGACGCCGCCGAGAAGGTAGTTGAGGGTCCATTCAAACTGGCTGTCTGCATGACCGACGATGATAAAACGCTTTTTAAGCTCACCCTTAGGAGCTCTTCTGGCAATAACATTGTGGCTCGGATGTGCCTTGAAAAGAGGGTCAATAAACTGTTTGTACATTACAAACTCAAGAAGAAGGGGAATAAATCCGAGAATAACAAGAATAAGAGAGATAACGGGATTTGCAAAAGCATATGTAAACACACTTGCGATTGCACAGGCAACCGTAAACGGAATGAATCCCATAAATGCCTGGCGGTGAACCTTGAATTCTTCAATGGTTACCTCGTCGCAGGTTTTTTCAAGGTCTTTTGCCATAAGCTTCTGAGCCTTGAGTTCTTCAGGTGAGCCGGGTTTTCTGGGCCCGATTTCGTTGCAGATTCTTGTGATGTTTTTCACAGCATATTTTCCGAGCTTTTTGACATCAAAGCCGGTGCTGTATTCGAGTGCTGTTTTCATTGTAGTCATTCCTCCAACATTTCAATATAACATTATTAAAATAGCACAAAATTAAACAAAAATCAATATTAAAAAGTTCTGTTTTTGTTGCAAAATGTAACACTTAAATAAAAAACAGCAGGAAATTCCTGCTGTGAATTATAAACTGTATACCCCGGAGCGCATAACCGCGTATTCGATATCTTTTACTCTGAAATATTTCATAACAGGCTCATTGAAAATGCAGTAATCGGCAACCGTGTAATTATCAAGGCTGATTGTTCTGATTTTGTACGAATAAGCGTTGCAGATAAAAAGCTTGTTATCGTAAACCGAAACATCCGTAGGATGGCAGAAGGCTTTTTCCTTGGGACTGCCGATTCTGAATTCAATTCTGTTGTGCTTTACGGAATAGTTGATAATTGCGTTTGAATCCGGAACAACAAACCATAAGTCCTGGCCGTTGGCGACGGGGGAGCAGGCGGGATTTTCAAGATATACAACCTTGTTTTCGGATATTGTTTCGCCTATGCTGCCGATGATTTTCAGCGTTCCGTCGGAATAACTTATCGCCTTTGTGTTACCCGTAAGATTAACAACATCGCAGGTTACAAAATCACCGATAGCTTTTGCGATATCAGCACCGTTTTCACCGAATTTGGCGTTTATGTAAGTCAGTACGGGAATTTTTTCAAAAATATCAACTTCTTGGTTATAGATATAAAAAGCCACAGCCTCGCCGCCCTTGGGAAGTATTTCCTTACAGGCATAAACGAAACCGCGTTCAATCGGCACTATATCAAGCAAATCTGCATTAAAGAGCTTTTGCAATTTTAAAATTCCTCCGTAAAAGACATAATAATACCCCGCCAAGCCGTATGCAGCCAATTGTAACCTGCTCTTATAGCAGGTGGGTGCCGCCCGATGCTTTCACGCTCCCTTCGTCCAATCAGAACAGAGTCTGACCGGGAGGTCTGCAATCCGCCACCGGAGCAAGGCTCCCTATTAATGTGTGTTGGGTTACATATAGACTGCAATTAAATCGCACAAGGCAGGGTGCTTTTTATTTTTTGCTTAACAAAATATATTATTCTGCATCTTCTTCAAAATCAAACATTTCGGAAAGTCTCTCTTCAAATGCCTGACCCACTTCGTTGAATTCCTCATCGTCCTCGATGGGGCAGAGATAGGTTTCGCCGTTTTCTTCTTCAACCTTAAGAATGATGAGTTCATTATCGTCTTCTGTTATTTTGTCGGGGGTTTCGGGCAGGGGAAGCAGGGCAACATATCTGCCTGTGTCTGTTTCGATTCTGTCAAGCTCCTCAAAAATGTGTTCTTTACCGTCTTCGTCAACTATGCTGACTATATCGGGAGTGTATTCTTCGTTATTCATTTAATTATTATTCCTTTCATTGTCACTGCCTATATATTTTAACTCTAAACCGGCTTTTAGTCAATAGAAAATCCTACATTTAACTGAAAATGATTACTAAAACGGATTTGGTGCAAAAGTGATAAAGTTTTTTAACTTTTGCTAAAAAAACTATTGACAACGCACTAAAATTATGCTATATTATAGTCGAGGAAAGGAACAGGGGATAATAAAAAATAACAGGACCTGAGTTTTAAACAGCTCATAAAGCTGAAAAAGAAAGAGAAAACAAAAAGGTCAAAGAGAAGTTTTTAAAACGGGGCTTGATAAAAGCCGGTTGAAGAGTTTTAAAAAAGATATTCCCCATGTTAATCCCTCTGACCATAGATCATAAGTCACAGGTCAAAACCAAGTTAATATCAAAGAAAGGCGGCGATACCCGATGTACAGTGCAGAACATCAGCTCGCAGCCGCTGAATCCGACAGATAATTATAGCGTAAATTAAAGGTGAATTCAGATTAATATTTAAAATCTGCAATAACCGTTTAATCCGCAATTGCAACAGATTGAATGTTGAAAAGTCGGTATCAGCGGTTGTGAGCAGAAAGAAAAATTGAATATTAAAATTTATAAATAATTAGACCGTGCAAGAGCACGGTCTTTTTGCGTTTGTTTATTTATAACTATAATTATATCTTGAAATATTTTTAATATAGTGTTATACTAATGAGATATTGAAAGGAATGATTGCTTTTGAGACGCAAAAAGTGGGTAGTAACAAAAGGCGATAAGGATTTGGCAGCTCAGATTGCACAGGAGCTGAGCATAGATCCGTTTGCTGCGTTACTCGTTACCTCAAGAGGCTTTGACAATATAGATGAAATTGCTGATTTTTTTGACCCCGATGCACCTTTGTGCCTTTCACCTCATTCGATTGCCGATATGAGTAAGGCGGCTGAAAGAATCAACAGAGCAATTGACGATTTTGAAATGATATGCGTTTTCGGTGATTACGATGCCGACGGCGTTACCGCAACGGCTCTTCTTTATTCTTATCTAGAAACAAGGGGAGCAAATGTTATCCGTTACATACCCGACAGACTCACCGAGGGCTACGGTCTTAATATCGGTGCGATTGAAAGACTTGCCAAAATGGGAGTTAAGCTTATTGTTACCGTTGATAACGGTGTTTCGGCAATTGACGAGGCTGTCAGAGCAAAGGAGCTCGGAATAGATTTGATTGTTACCGATCATCATAAGGTTGGCGATGTGCTTCCCGATGCGATAGCTGTTGTTGACCCTCACCGCGAGGACTGTCCCAGCAGCTTTAAAGAAATGTCAGGCGTCGGCGTTGCGTTCAAGCTTGTTTGTGCGCTTGAAGGCGATGACGGCGATATACTTATCGAAGAATACGGCGACCTTGTTGCACTTGGTACAATAGGCGATGTTGTTACCCTCACGGGCGAAAACAGAGTTATGGTGCGCAGAGGTCTTAAGCTTATAAACGAATGTCCGAGACCCGGCATAAATGCTCTTATGGAAATTGCCGGTGTCGGTGAAAAGATTTTTTCGGCATCAACTGCAGCTTTTACCGTGTGCCCGAGAATAAATGCTGCAGGCAGAATGGGCTCCGCATCAAAGGCGCTTGATTTGCTCCTTTGTGAGGATGACGAAGCTGCAGAGCAGACTGCTTATGTAATCAACGAAATGAATATTCAGCGTCAGCAGACCGAAAGCTCTATTTTCTCCAACGCCGTTTCAATGATTAATGCCGAAACGGGCATAATCAACGATAAAATAATTGTTGTTGACGGCGAAGGCTGGCATCAGGGTGTTATAGGAATTGTTGCCGCAAGAATAACTGAAAGATACGGCAGACCGTGCATTGTTATTTCGCGTGACGGTGAAACGGCAAGAGGCTCGTGCCGCAGTGTTGAAGGCTTCTCAATTTATGATGCCATCGAGGCTGTTTCGGATTGCCTTGACCATTACGGCGGGCATACTCTTGCAGCAGGTCTCGGTCTTGAGTCGTCAAGAATAGATGAATTCAGACGCAGAATCAACGAATATGCGGCTGATAAGTCAATGCCTTTTGCTCAGCAGAAAATTGATTGCCGCCTGCTCCCGACATCCATAAGCCTTGATATGCTTTCGGCCATGAGTCTTCTTGAACCCTTCGGTTCGGGCAACCATCAGCCCTGTTTCGGTCTTTTCGGTGTTAAAATAGAAGAAACAGCCTCCGTTTCTGACGGAAAGCATATGCGGATGGTTGTTTCAAAGAACGGTGCAAGAACCGGCGTTGTTTTCTTCGGCATGCCCGAAAGAAAATTTCCGTATGAAAAAGGGGATATCGTTGATCTTGCAGTGAATCTTGATAAAAATATTTATAACGGTGAAACCAGAGTTTCTGTTATTGTCAGAGGAATCAGACCTTCTCAGACGGATGAAGATAAGGTGCTTTCGGCAATTGAGCTTTATGATAAATTTTCAAGACACGAAAAGCTGACTGCCGAAGAAGCATCGGCGATTCTGCCTGACAGACAGCTTCAGGTTGAGGTTTTTAAGGCTATAAAAACAAAGCCTCTTAAAGACAAGGAATGCGAGGTTCTCTGCGTAAGACTCGGCGATGACGGCGAAAATCTTGCAAAGATTAATGCTGTTGTCGATATAATGCTTGAAATGGGTATTCTTGCCCGGACCGCAGAGAATATGATATATGTACCCGAAAATCCTCCCAAGGTAAATCTTGAGGATTCGGAAATAATGAAACGGCTCAGAAGTATGAATTGAGGAACAGATATGAAAGAATTCAGAAAAACAAGTGTATGCAGCAGTTCGAATCCTGAAGAATGCATGGAGCTTCTTCTGGAGCTTATCGGCGATAACTGCACCGAAAAGGAATTGTGTGATGTTAAAAAGGCATATCAGATTGCCAATGAGGCCCATGAGGGGCAGAAGCGCCTTTCGGGCGAGCCTTACATCATGCATCCGCTCAGCGTTGCAATAATCCTTGCAAGTCTCGGTATGGACGAGGCTTCAATTATTGCGGCTATTCTTCACGATACCGTTGAGGATACGAAGCTTACAAACGCTGAGGTCAAGAAGGAATTCGGCGAAACAATTGCAGAGCTTGTTGAGGGCGTTACCAAAATCGGAAAGGTTCCTCTCCAGACAAAGGAGGAGCAGCAGGCAGAGAATATCCGAAAGATGCTTATCGCAATGTCAAGGGATATCCGTGTTATTATCATCAAGCTTGCCGACAGACTTCACAACATGAGAACACTTATGTTTAAGCCTGAGCAAAGAAGAAGAGAAATTGCGCTTGAAACAATCGAAATCTATGCTCCCATAGCGCACAGACTCGGTATCCGTCCCATTAAGGAAGAGCTTGAAGACCTTTCTATCAGCTATCTCGACCATGTTGCGTACCACGAAATTGAGGAATCTCTTGAAAATCAAAGCAAAACCAGAAACGAATTTCTTGAAGATACAAAATCAAGAATTGAAGAAAGAATAAAAAGCGTTGTTAACGGCGCACAGGTTAACGGAAGAATCAAATCCGTTCACGGCATATACCGAAAAATGTATATGCAGAATAAGAATTTTGATCAGATTTATGATATATACGCAGTCAGAATCATTGTTGACACCGTAATCGACTGCTATAACTGCCTCGGCGTTATCCATGATATGTTCAAGCCCATTCCGGGCAGATTCAAGGACTATATCTCAACGCCCAAGCCCAATATGTATCAGTCGCTCCATACAACAGTTCTCGGCAAGGAAGGCATTCCCTTTGAGGTTCAGATAAGAACATGGGAAATGCATCATACTGCCGAATTCGGTATTGCCGCCCACTGGAAATACAAGCTCGGCATTAACGGTACCGCAAAATTTGAAGAGCGTCTCACATGGATAAGGCAGCTTCTTGAAAATCAGAGCGAGGACGAAAATGTTGAGGATATCGTTTCAACAATCAAGAGCGATCTTGTTCCCGAAGAAGTTTTTGTTTTCACTCCAAAGGGCGATGTTTTCAGTTTGCCGATGGGCGCAACCGTTGTTGACTTTGCATATGCTATCCACTCTGCGGTCGGCAACAAGATGGTAGGCGCAAAGGTTGACGGCAGAATAGTTCCTCTTGATTATAAAGTCAAAACGGGTGAAATTATTGAGATTATGACATCATCTCAGCAGGGTAAAGGTCCCAGCCGAGATTGGCTTAACATTGTTAAAACCAGTCAGGCGAGAAGCAAAATCCGCCAGTGGTTCAAGAAAGAACGCCGCGATGAAAACATCATCGAAGGCAAGGCTCAGCTTGAAAGAGAATTCAAGCGCAATTTTATCCGTTTAACAGAAGAAAACTACGAAGAATTTGTTCTCAAAATTGCTGAAAGGCAGCATTGTAAGTCGCTTGAAGACTTCTATGCCGCAATCGGCTACGGCGGAATTTCTCTTATGCGTCTTATGCCGAAAATCAAGGAGGATTACGGCAAGCTCAATAAGTCCGATGAGCCTGTTATTGTAACTGCTCCCGTCAAGAAGAGAACAAAGAGCAACGAGGGTGTTATCGTTGAAGGTATTGATAACTGCCTTATCAAATTCTCGCGTTGCTGCAATCCTCTCCCCGGCGACGATATTATCGGCTTTATCACAAGAGGACACGGTGTTTCGATTCACACAAAGAAATGCACCAATGTTCCTTCGGATATCAGTAAGGCAGGCGAGCCCGAAAGATGGATTACCGCTTATTGGGATAACAATGTTAAAGAAGATTTCAAGTGCACTCTTCAGCTTTTCTGTCTTAACAGAATCGGTCTTCTTGCAGATGTTTCAAGCCTTCTTGCCAATATGAGAATTATGATTAACGATATCAGTACAAGAAACACAAACGACGGCAGAGCGATTGTTATGGTTACCGTTTCTGTTAACGGTGTTGAACATCTCAATTCTCTTGTTGCAAAAATTGATAAAATCGACGGTGTTCTGAGCATTGAAAGATGCGGTGTCTAAGGAGTAAAAATGAAAGCAGTTATCCAGAGAGTAAATAAATCCTCCGTCAGCGTTGACGGTGAAATAAAAGGCAGCGTCGGCAAGGGCTATAACATTCTTCTCGGTGTTATGAACGGCGATACCGAAGCTCAGGCGGAGTTGCTTGCGGCAAAGGTTTCGAAGCTTCGCGTTTTTGAAGATGAAGCAGGAAAAATGAATAAAAGCATAACAGATATCAGCGGTGAAATACTTGTTGTTTCTCAGTTTACGCTTTGCGCCGATATCAAAAAGGGCAACCGCCCGTCATTTACCGATTCTGCCCCTCCCGAGGAGGCAAACCGTCTTTATGAGTATTTCTGCTCAAAGCTTCGCGAAAACGGAATCCCAAAGGTTGAAACAGGAGTTTTTGCGGCAGATATGAAGGTTGAAATCGAGAATGACGGACCTGTAACAATCGTTATGGATACCGATATCTGGGAAAAAAGGTGATAAAATGAAAATAACCCAACTCTATCTTGGCCATGAGATTTTTGCAAACTGCTATCTGCTTGTTGACGAAAAAACAGGCGAGGCGGCAGTTGTTGACCCTGCATGGTATACGGATGAATTCAAAAATACACTAGCGGAAAATAATGCGGAATTAAAATATATTTTACTTACTCACGGTCATTTTGACCATATTTTCGGAGTGCACGGACTGCGTGAAGCAACAGGAGCAAGGGTTGTTATTCACGGCAATGATGCAGGGCATCTTCTCGATGAAAACAAAAGCCTTGCAAAGGGCAATATGCCCGAGCCGCAAAAGCCTGTTGAAGCGGATATCCTCGTGAATGAGGGCGACATTCTGACACTCGGCGAAAGCAAAATAAAGGTTATGCACACTCCCGGTCACACAATGGGCAGCGTGTGTTACATTATCGAAGACGACAGAGTTATTATCAGCGGAGATACTCTTTTCTGCATGACGGCAGGAAGAACGGATTTTGCCGACGGCAGCGATGAGCTTATGATTGAATCGCTCAAAAGACTTGTTGCGCTTGACGGTGACTACAGAGTTTTGCCGGGTCATAACAGAGAAACAACTCTTGATAGAGAAAGAACACGCAATTGGTATATCAGAAGGATGGTTAAGTAAGTGATATTAAGAATTTTCGGTCACAACTTTCATTATGAATGTGAAAGTCTGTGCAGGGTGTATTTTCCCAACGAAAAAATTAATATAGTTTATGACGAAAGCGGCGAGGACGAAAAAACAGTTATTACGCGTTGCATTCCCGTTGAAGGCGGCAACCGTGTTGAAGTTGATGCAATAATCGGAGAAGAGAAACGCACTTTATCGGCAGAGATTTTTGAGGCTGCAGCTGAGCTTAACGACAAAAGCGAGCTCAGAATATGCCAATTGATTTTTGAAGCTCTTTCCGATATAACGGGCTATACTCCGCCGTGGGGAATTCAGACGGGTGTTCGGCCTTCAAAGCTTATGCTTCGCCTGATTGACGAAATGGGCGTTGAAGGAGCCTTGCGCTATTTCAAAGAGGATTTGCTTGTCAGCGAAGAGAAAACGGTTCTTGCATATACCGTTGCATCTGCCGAAGAAAAAATAATTAATCTTTCCGAAAACAATTCATTCAGTCTTTATGTTTCGATCCCGTTCTGCCCGTCAAGATGCAGCTACTGCTCGTTTGTTTCGCATTCGATAGACAATGCGAACGCCAAAAGAATTCTTCCCGAATATCTGGAAAAGCTTGCAGATGAAATTGAAATGACAGGTAAAATTGCATCGGAACTCGGACTCAGACTAGAAAGCATATATTTCGGAGGTGGCACTCCGGGTGTGCTTGAAGCCCCGCAGATGGACAGACTTCTCGGCGCAATCGAAAAAAGCTTTGATTTGTCAACCGTCAGGGAATATACCGTTGAGGTCGGCAGACCCGATACCGTAACTCCCGAAAAACTCAGAATTTTAAGATTGCATAATGTCGGCAGAATAAGCATAAATCCCCAGACCTTCAATCAGAAAACGCTTGAGCTTATCGGCAGAAATCATTCGGTGGAGCAGTCTGTTAAATCCTATCAGCTTGCAAAGGCATATGGTTTCGACTGCGTAAATATGGATTTGATTGCAGGTCTGCCCGATGAAAGCTTTGAGGATTTCCGTTCAAGCGTTGACACCGCCATTTCGCTCTCTCCCGAAAACATAACAGTGCATACTCTTGCTCTCAAGCGATCATCAAATCTGAATGCATCGGGTGCAGAGGTTTCAGGCGGCAATACCGCCAAAAGAATGCTTGAATATGCTTCCGAGCGTCTTAAAAATAGCGGCTATGAGCCGTATTATATGTACCGCCAGAGCAAGTGTGTCGGCAATCTTGAAAATGTCGGCTGGTGTAAAAAAGGAAGGGAATGCCTTTATAATGTCTTTATGATGGAAGAATGCCATACCGTTATTGCTGTCGGTGCAGGTGCAGTAACAAAGCTCTGTGAGCCGGGCACAACAAATGTTGAACGCATTTTTAATTATAAATACCCTTATGAATATATTTCCGGTTTTGACAAAATCAGTGAGCGCAAAAACGGAATAAAGAGCTTTTATTTGTCATACTAAATTTTATAGGGTGATGACAAATGTATGAAAATTATACTTATCAGAAAATAAACAGTCTTGCCGAATTTCCCGAAAAGTTTATTTCGGAATGCAATGAGGCATATCACGGCAGGGCAGGCGAGGTCGCAAAAGACATATTCGCAGATAAAAACAAAAAAATTGTTCTTCTTGCAGGTCCGAGCTCTTCGGGAAAAACAACAACCGCAAAATTCCTTTCCGAAGAGATAAACAGACTCGGCGGTAAGGCGTATACGGTGTCTCTTGATGATTTTTATCTTCCGAGAAGCGCTCAGTATCCGCTTGATGAAAACGGTGAGCCGGATTTTGAATGTGTGGAAGCTCTTGATTTGGAACTGCTGCATTCATCGCTGCGCAGTCTTGCCGAAAACGGAAAAGCCGTTCTCCCTGTTTTTGATTTTATGACAGGTGACAGAATTAATAATGCAAAAACCGTTGAACTGCGCAAAAATGATGTTATAATTGTTGAGGGACTTCATGCACTCAATCCCGCCATAACGGATACGCTTGATGAATCGTCTTTGCTGAAAATCTATATCAGCGTTTCGTCGAGAGTTTATGATGATGACGGCGGAGTGCTTCTCTCAAAGCGTGATTTGCGTTTCATAAGAAGAATGGTGCGTGATTATCAGTTTCGCTCAATGCCTGTTGAACGCACCTTTGAAATATGGGGCAGTGTTATGAGAGGGGAAGACAGATATCTTTTTCCGTTTGAAGAACGGGCTGATATCAAAATAAATTCATTCCATCCGTGTGAACCGTGCGTATTCTCGCAAAGAGCAATCAGCCTTCTCAAGGAGATTGAACATGGTGAATTTAAAGAAAAAGCAGATTTGCTTATAAATAAACTCGGTTTATTTAAAAATACAGATTATTCGTTGCTTCCGGCAGATTCTCTTTTAAGGGAATTTACAGGCTGAAGCGACCGCAGAAAAGGAGCGTGAGCCATTTGGCTTCTGAAAAGAAACAGTCAGTGTTAAACGGCGCAATGATGCTGATGTTTGCTGTTGTGCTGGTTAAGCTTATCGGTGCATTGTTCAAAATTCCGCTGACGGATATGCTCGGCGCAACAGGCAGAGGATATTTCAATTCCGCCTATGAAGTCTATACTCCCATTTTTGCAATTTCAATGGCAGGTCTTCCTGTAGCTGTTTCAAGAATGGTTGCTGAAAATGTTGCTCTCAACAAGCACAGAGAAGCCAGAATGGTATTCAGGGTTTCGCAGAGAATCTTCATAGTTGTAGGCATTGTTGGAACTCTTGTGCTTCTTCTTGCTGCATACCCTTATACTCATTTTGTTGCAGGCAGCAAGAGTCTTCCTGCCGTTTTGTGTGTTGCTCCGTCTATATTCTTCTGTTGTTATATGTCGGCATACAGAGGATATTATGAGGGCCTGCGAAATATGACGCCTACTGCAATTTCGCAGGTTATTGAAGCACTCGGAAAGCTTCTTATAGGGCTTGCACTTGCAAAAATAATTATTTCCGTAGGTATGAATCAGTATGAAGCCGGAATGCTTGCTTCGGGCAATATTTCCGCTATGGTTTTTGGAAATGAAGTGACAAGCGATACCGAGGCAAACAGCGTAATAATTCCTTGGGCGGCGGCAGGCGCGGTTCTCGGCGTTACTGTAGGTTCAATCGCAAGTAATGTTTTCCTTATAATATGCCATAAGGTTAAAGGTGACGGCTTCACCCGTACCCAGCTTGTCAATTCTCCGAAATCTGCTCCCTCCGATGTTCTTGCCAAGAACATGATAAAAATTGCGGTTCCCATGGTTATCAGCGCCCTTGTTCTTAACATAACAAATCTGGTTGACACAATGACCATCCAGTCAAGAATAATGACGGCGCTTGAAACCGATTTTAATGCAGTGATGCAGATGCATTCCGAATCGTTCAATGAGGCGGTAAGGCTTTCAAGACTCAATCTTAATGACCTCAGGGAAGTAAAAAGCTATCTTTGGGGTGTTTACGGAACTGCTCTTGATTTCAAGAATCTTGTTCCCACAATAACAATTCAGCTCGGTGTCAGCGCTCTTCCTGCTTTGGCGGCGGCATGGGCGGTGAAAGATAAGACAGCAACAAAATCAACAATCGAAACCGTTATCAGAATCGGCATGCTCGTTGCACTCCCCGCAGGTATCGGTATGGCGGCTCTTTCGGGACCTATTCTTGAGGTGGCTTATGCAAGAGGCCTCAGCTCCGATGCAATTCCGAGCGTTACCCCCATCCTTGCGGCATACGGACTTGCAACACCGATTATGGCAATTTCAACGCCCACAATGAATATGCTCCAGGCAATCGGCAGAACGGATATTCCCGTGAAAAGCACTGTTGTCGGTGCGATAGTTAAAATTATCTGCAACTTTGTTCTTGTAGGTAATCCTCAAATCAATGTTTACGGTGCGGTTGTCGGCACGATTCTTTTCTATGTTGTTATCGTTGTCTGCAACCTCACTTCACTGCTTAAGATTTCGGGTGTAAAGGTTAACTGGAAATCGGTGTTTATCAAGCCGTTTATATGTGCAGCTCTTTGCGGAATTACCGCATACGCCGCAAACGGACTTTTAACAACAATTTTCCCCTATGACCCGTCACAGAGTATTGTTAATATGGGAACGATTTCTGCAGTTATTTCAATCGGTCTTGCAGCTATCGTTTATGCAGTTTCGCTTCTCCTTATAAAAGGAATTGCAAAAGAAGATGTAATTGTTTTGCCAAAAGGAGAAAAAATTGCAAAAACCCTTGAAAAATATGGACTTTTAGGTTAAAATAGAATTTGCGTTCATTTGGAGTGTAAAAAAATGGTTGACTTTGAGTTTAAAAACAGCTATGATATGCAGGATTTGATTGATATAATGCGAATCCTCAGAGAGCCCGGCGGATGCCCGTGGGATGCGGAGCAGACTCACGAAAGCATAAAGAAAAACCTTATCGAAGAAACCTATGAGGTTATCGAGGCCATAAATAAAAACGATAAGGAGCTTATGTGCGAGGAGCTCGGCGATTTGCTTATGCAGGTTGTTTTTCATGCTCAGATGGAGCAGGAAAACGGAAGCTTCGTTTTCAATGACATAACTGACGGCATATGCAAAAAGCTTATTGAGCGCCATCCCCATGTTTTCGGCCAGGTCAGCATTTCGGGCGTTGACGATGTATTAACCAATTGGGATGCTATAAAAAGAAAATCCAAAGGGCAAAAAACAACAACCCAGTCAATGAACAGCGTGCCCAGAGAGCTTCCTGCTCTTATGAGAGCAACCAAGCTTCAGAAAAAAGCGGCGGATGTCGGCTTTGATTGGAGCGATGTTTCGGGTGCTCTTGATAAGCTTGAAGAAGAAATTGCAGAACTCAGGCTGGCAATCGGTAACAACGATTGCGAAAACATGAGCGAAGAGCTCGGTGATGTTCTTTTCTCCGCAGTCAATGTTTCAAGATTTATAAAAACAGATGCGGAAGAAGCACTGACGGCAGCGAACGATAAGTTCCTTGCAAGGTTTACCAAAGTTGAAGAGCTTGCACAGGAGAGAGGCATTGACATGAAGTCATCAAGCCTTGAAGAGCTCGACAAGCTCTGGGACGAAGCAAAGGCTTCTGAATAATAATTTTGAATATGGACGCCCATGGGCGTTTCATAAAATAGAAAAAGAAAAAAGATTGGAGTAAGAAAAATGAATAAGACAGAACTCGTAAATGCTATCGCTAAGAACGAAGGCATCGAAAAGAAGTGTGCAGAAAAGGCAGTTAACGCTGTTGTAGCTGCTATTTCAGATGCTCTTGCAGCAGGCGAAAAGGTTCAGCTTATCGGTTTCGGTACTTTTGAGGTTCGTGAGCGCGCAGAAAAGGAAGCTCGTAACCCCAGAACAGGCGAAACAATCAAGGTTGCAGCAACAAAGGTTCCCGCTTTCAAGGCAGGTGCAGCTCTCAAGGCAAAGGTTGCAAAATAATTTTATTTTCACATAAGGGCTGCTTCATGGCAGCCCTTGAAATTTTAAAGGAGGGAAATTATGAGACTTGATAAATATTTAAAGGTTTCCCGTATTATCAAAAGAAGAACCGTTGCAAATGATGCGTGCGATGCAAAGCATGTAACGGTTAACGGAAAAGTTGCAAGAGCTTCCTATGATGTCAAGGTGGGCGATATAATCGAAATTACCTTCGGTGCAAACACCAGCAAATTTGAAGTTCTCAGCGTTTCGGAGCACGCAACAAAAGAAAGCGCTGCCCTAATGTTCAGACAACTATAGTTTGCGTATGGCAATTAATATGTCTGAAATGGAACATCTCACGCACATTCAGGCATTTTTCTCTTTGACATACGGACAGTATGCCTGCAGAGAAGAAATCCCCGACTGCACACAATCTGTTGCATTTCAGATTCAAGCAGTTTTGAGCGAGAAGATTTTCGTCATATCAAGGCGAAAATCTGTAGGAATACGAGGCTGTTTCAAAGATTTTTAACGAAGACAGGGCGAAAATAGTCCGTTCAAAACCATATTAATTTCTGCCCGCAAAACTGTAAGTAATAAACAAACCTCCCCAAGCATATCATTGAATGAAATGCTTTAAAGGGAGGTTTTTTATTATGGCAGATGAAAAAAGAATGAGTTCAATGCCTCATAATCTTGTTCTTGAGGACAGGCGGATGCTGACTGTGTCGGGGGTTTCCGATGTTGACAGCTTTGATGAAGAAACCGTTATTGTTTTCACCGATTTGGGTGAGTTGACGATCAGAGGGAAAAATCTGCATATCAACAGGCTGAGTGTTGAGGTAGGGGAGCTTACGGTTGAGGGCAATATTGCTGCGCTCATTTATTCCGATGAAACTCCGAAAAATGGCGGATTTTTCAGCAAGGTGTTCAGATAAATGGATTATATTCAGGGCGTTGCTGCCCAGACTGAAATTTTTCTTTATGCTTTCGGATTCGGCTTTTTGCTGGGAATTCTTTACGATGTGTTCCGCACTCTGCGGATGATAATTTCAGGCTCAAAGGGATTCACGCTGTTTATGGATTTGCTTTATTTTGCAGTCTGCACTTTTCTGACATTCTGCTTTGTGCTTGCAGTTGACAGCGGAAGAATCCGTATCTATGTTGCGGCCGGTGAAATTCTCGGCTGGTTTGTGTATTATTTTTCATTCGGAGCAATCGCGGTGCGTGCGAGCAATGCCGCAGTTTCTCTTTTTAAGCAGCTTTTTTCTGCAATTATCAAGCCGATTAAACGGCTTTTAGGAAAAATTTTGCGTAAATTCGGGAAATTTGAAGATTTTTGCAAAAAAATTATAAGAAAATCCGATAAAAAACTAAAATTTAACTTGCAAAAGTATATAGGTATAGTGTATAATTTACTAGGTTATACTGAAAAGTGTAAATTTAAGATAAAAAGGAAATAACTGATGGCAGCAGCAAGAAGAAAAAACAGAAAACACAGCATCATACTCGGTGTGCTTTTTTGCACCCTTGTGTGCTATTTTGTTGCAACCTTAATCAGCCTTCAGACCAAAGTCAGAGCAGAAGAAAATTCTCTTGAAGAGTTAAAAACGGCTTATCAGCAGCAGCTTGATGAAAATGCCGAGATTAAAATGATAATCGAAAACGGCAACGAAGCTGACTATATTGAAAAAGTTGCCAGAGAGCAATACGGTTATGCTAAACCCGACGAAAGAGTTTATTATGACTCCTCTGCATCATAAACTGATTTTTTCAGTTTAATTTTATAGATTATTTTTTAACGGAAGGATCAACTTATTTTATGCAGATTGAAGAAGGAACAATACTCAGCGGAAAGGTTACGGGTTTAACTGATTTCGGAGCTTTTGTTGAGCTTGAAGGCGGAAAAACAGGAATGATACATATTTCGGAAGTTGCTTCCAATTATGTTAAAGATATCAAAGACCATCTTTCTGTAGGTCAGGAAGTGAAAACAAAAATCATTTCAATTTCACCTGAAGGAAAAATCAGTCTTTCAATCAAAAGACTTGAGGAGCAACCCAAAGAGCAGCGTCCTCAGCGTCCCCAGAAGCCCAGAGGCGAAAGACGCTCATCTCCCAATGTATGGAACGGTCAGAAGAGCAACGCTCCCGCTGAAGGCGAAAAGCAGTCTTTTGAAGATATGATGGCAAGATTCAAGCAGGTCAGCGACGAAAAGATGACTGACCTCAAAAGAGCCAGCGATTCAAAAAGAGGCAGCGGCGGATATTCCCGCAGAGGTGCAAAATAATTTGACTCAAACGGGGGCTTTGCCTCCGTTTTTTGTTGGATGGAGAAAGTTTATATGCGTGAAATAGATGTCAGCATAATTGAGCAGGCGGTGCGTGATTTGTGCATCAGTGCAAACAAAATCCTGCCTGCCGACCTTGAAGAAAGAATATGCCGTTGTGCAGGATGCGAGTGCGAAGAGCTCCCTGCAAGCATAATGAAATCGCTTCAGGAAAATCTTAATGCAGCAAGAGAGCTTGATATTCCTATTTGTCAGGATACCGGCATGGCTGTTGTTTTTGCCGAAATCGGTCAGGATGTTCATGTTTCGGGCGGCAGCTTTGAAGCGGCAGTTAACAAAGGTGTTTCGAGAGGGTATACCGAAGGTCTTCTCCGATGTTCCGTTGTTGAAGATCCCTTGAGAAGAGTTAACACAGGTGATAATACACCTGCTGTTATTCACACAAGAATTGTTGACGGCGATAAAATAAAGCTTACCGTTGCTCCTAAAGGCTTCGGCAGTGAAAACATGAGCTGCCTTAAAATGTTTACACCCTCGGCAACAAGGGAAACAATTATTGATTATATTGTTGAATCCGTAAAAACGGCTGGCAGCAATCCATGCCCGCCGATGGTACTCGGAATCGGCATTGGCGGAACTTTTGAGCAATGCGCTCTGCTCGCAAAAACTGCTCTTTGCAGAAGCGTAAGCGAAAAGAATGCCGATGAATATTATGCATCAATGGAAGCTGAAATTCTTGAAAAGGTTAACGCTCTCGGAATAGGTCCTCAGGGTTTCGGAGGCAAAACAACCGCGCTCAGCGTTGCGATTGAAGCAAGACCTACTCATATCGCAGGTCTGCCTGTTGCGCTCAATGTTGGCTGCCATGTGACCCGACATGCGGAAATTATTTTATAAATTGTAAAATTTTGTGTAATTTTTTATAAAAATTTTTAAAAACCCTTTATTTTTTTGTTTATATATGCTATACTGTAGACGAAGTAAAGAATTACTTCAATAGCTAATAAAGGGGATGACTGTATGAAAATCACAATTACAGGACGAAAGTGCTCACCGAGAGAATCTTTTAAAGAACACGCAGAGAAAAAGCTCGCCAAAATTGAGCGCTTTTTCGGCTCCGATGTGGAGGCGAAAATCACGGTAACTGTTGAAAAGTCATCACAATCGGTTGAAATCACCGTAAACAACAACGGAATGATTTTCAGGGCTCAGGAGAGAGCTGAAAACATGAATGAAGCTCTCGACAAATGTGTTGACACCCTTATCAGACAGATAAGAAAAAACAAGACCCGTATTGAAAAGAAAATGCGTGCGGGTAGCTTTGATGCTTTTGAGGATGAAGCTGATGCAGTAATCGAAGAGGTTGAATATGACCTTGTAAGAAAAAAGTCGGTTAATCTCAAGCCTCAGAGCGTTGAAGAAGCCATTCTCCAGATGAATCTTGTTGACCACAATTTCTATGTTTTCGTTGAAGAAAGCATCGGTGAGGTTTGTGTTGTCTATAAGAGAAATGACGGAGGCTACGGTCTCATCACACCTGAGATTGAATAAATTTTATTTGTCGAATTTAGCAGCACTCTGAATATCGGCGGGAATCATCGGGTTCCCGCCTGTTTTTTGGTAATATATTTTATTTAAACGGGAGAAGCTTAATGAATATTAATTTTGTTATACCTTGCCTGCTCGGTATTGAATCGCTTATAGCAGGTGAACTTAAGGATATGGGCGCACAGGATGTTGTTGCCGAAAACGGAAGAGTCCTTTTTAGCGGCGATGAAAATATTCTTGCGAGAGTAAATATCTGCTCCCGTTTTGCGGAAAGAGTCCAGATTCTTGTAGGTTCGTTTGAAGCAAGAAGCTTTGAGGAGCTTTTTCAAGGCACTAAGGCTCTTGAATGGGAAAAATGGATAGGTTCGCTTGATGCGTTCCCCGTTAAGGGATATTCCATTAATTCCGATCTTTTCAGCACTCGTGACTGTCAGGCAATAATCAAAAAAGCGGTTGTTGAAAGACTGAAATCAAAATATAAAATTGAATGGTTTGAAGAAACGGGACCTGTTCATCAGATTCAGTTTTCAATTATGAAAAACAAAGTTTCGCTTCTGATTGATACCTCGGGCTACGGACTTCACAAGAGGGGATACAGACTTGACGCCAACGATGCTCCGATAAAGGAAACCCTTGCAGCTGCACTTTGCAGTCTGTCGCATCTCAGACCGTATCACAAATTCTATGACCCTATGTGCGGTTCGGGAACAATTCTTATCGAAGGCGCGATGATGGCTGCAAACATCGCTCCCGGAGTTAACCGCAGATTCTCTGCAGAGCGTTTCGGATTTATTGACAGAAAAGTTTGGGAAGAAGAAAGAGAAAGAGCGAGAAGTCTTGAAAGAGAGCCCAATGATTTTGAAGCGTTCGGCTCCGATATTGATGCAAAGGCAATTGAAATTGCAAAGATAAACGCTCAACGAGCAGGCGTTGATTCAAAAATCAGCTTTAAGGTCGGCGATGTTGCATCGTTCAGACCGACAACCGACAGAGGCACGCTTATCTGCAATCCGCCTTATGGCGAAAGGCTTCTTGATATTTCCGAGTGCGAAAGAATTTATAAAACCCTCGGAAAAGTTTTTGAACAGAAAAAAGGCTGGTCTTACAGCATTATCAGCCCCGATGAGGAGTTTGAAAAAGCGTTTGGCAGAAAAGCAGATAAAAGAAGAAAGATTTACAACGGCATGATTAAATGTCAGTTGTTTATGTATTTTAAATAAACAGGCGGAGAGGAAAAAGATATGAAACATATTTTTGTTATTAACCCTGCTGCAGGTCAGGGAAAGATTCTTGATTTTATTAAACCCAAAATTGAAGCTGTCTGCAAAAAATATTCTCTTGAATATGAGCTTTATATCACAAAAGAGAAGAATGACGGCCTTAACTTTGTAAAAGAAAGAGCTAAAACAGGTGAAGAGCTTCGCTTCTATGCCTGCGGTGGCGACGGAACACTCTATGAAGTTGTTAACGGTGCATACGGCAATAAGAATGTTCAGGTTGCTGTTATCCCCCTCGGCTCGGGAAACGATTTTATCCGTCTTTTCGGAACGAAGGAAGAATACATGGTGCTTGATGATGTTGTTAACGGAGTTCCGGTTGAATTTGACCTTATCAAGTGCGATGATGAAATTGCAATCAATCAGTGTTCAATGGGCATGGATGCCGAGGTCTGCGCAATGCAGGGAAAAATCAAGAAGTTTCCCCTCGTAACAGGTGAGGGTGCATATTATATCGGCTGCCTTTATGCACTTATGCGTAAGTTCCATAATAAGTTTACGATTAAGATTGATGATGACGAAGCATATACCAAGGACTGTCTTTTCTGTTTCTGCGGAAATTCAAGATGGTACGGCGGTGGCTTCATGGCTGCGCCTCTTGCTCAGCCTGATGACAGCTTTCTTGATTTTGTTATTGTTGAGGCGAGCGTCAGCAGACTCAAGCTTGCAACTCTTCTTAATAAATATAAGAGAGGCGAGCATCTTGACTGGGATATAACTAATTTCAAGAGAGGCAAAAAGCTTGTTATACATAGTGATGTACCTGCTGCGGTTAATGTTGATGGTGAAATCAAGTATGTAACGGATACTTCTTTTGAAATTGTTGAAAAAGGTATGGTTTATGTTGTTCCTGCAAAGTCTCAGTTCCTCAAAGACAGAGAAAAGAGACTTGCCAATAAATAATTAAAGAAGGGCGGTTTTAAGATGAGAATATGTCAGTCATGCGGAAATCATGTTGATGATAACGCAAAATTCTGCCCTGCGTGCGGAGCAAAAACAGAAAAAGAATCCGGCACTTCGGCGGCTCAGTCAAAGTTTGAGGATTTTATAAGCAGATTTACCAACACCGCCGACACAACCGCGCAGTTCACTGCCGATGATATAATCAAAAACAAAGCAATGGCGATTCTTGCCTATCTCGGTCTGCTTTTCCTTGTTCCGCTTCTTGCGGCAAAGGAGTCTCCTTTTGCAAGATATCATGCCAATCAGGGCATACTTCTTTTTATTGTTCAGGTTGTAGGTGTTGCCGCAACCCAGATTCCCTATGCAGGTTGGGTCGCAGGAGCATTGGTAAATCTTTTTACAACTGTTCTGCTTATCGTTGGCATTCTTAATGCATACAACGGAAAAGCAAAAGAGCTTCCCTTGATCGGAAGGTTCAGAATATTAAATTAAAATAAGAGTGCACCTGGGTGCACTCTGTCTTTTTAGAGGTAAAATTATGCTTAATACAAACGAAATAAAATTCAGACCTGACGGTAAACTGATTGTTATGCAGGTCAGCGACCCTCAGGATATGAAATATGTGCGCAAGGCAATGGTCAATATGCTCAACAAAGCATACGATAAATTAAAGCCTGACCTTGTTCTCTTTACGGGTGACAACATCCTCGGAAATCATCTTCTTGATGCCAGATTTGGTTCGCGGCAAATTGCAAGCGGCAAGGCTGCAACAATGCAGATAATGAAAGATTCAATCAAACATATAACAAAACCGCTTGACGAAAGAAAAATTCCTTTTGCCATGATTTATGGTAACCATGACGATATGAATGCCGTTTCAAAGGACGAACAGGCTGACATTTACCGTCAAAGCCCCATGTGCCTTCCTATGAATACAAGAAACGGCAAGCTTGACTGCGACACATATAATATTCCCGTTTTGTCGTCCGACGGCGAAAAGGTGCTTTTCAATTTCTGGATGCTAGACTGTGCGTGGTATGATAAAAAAGAAGATAAATGCTATCAGGCAATAAAGCCCGAAACCGTTGAGTGGTATAAGAAAACCGCCGCTGAGCTTAAAGAGAAAAACGGAGGAGTGCCTGTTCCCTCGCTTATGTTTGCTCATATCCCTCTGCCGCAGATTAACAATCTCGTTGAGCAGTGCGGTCAGAATGATATCGGCGCAGTCAAAACAGAAAGAGGTTGGTACAGACTCAGACCCGATATCGCAAGAGGTTCGATGGGCGAATTGCCTTGCATTCTTGAGGATGACGGCGGTATTTTTGATGCTGCTCTTGAATGCGGCGATGTTAAGGGTATTGTTTCGGGTCACGACCACAGAAACTGCTTTGAGGGTAAATATAAAGGAATTGATTTTATTCAGACCTCATGTGCTTCTTTCCGATGCTACGGCGACAAGACGAGAGGTGTGCGAATTTTTGAATTCGACGAAAGAGCACCCGAAGAATATATGACTTATTTCTTCAATTATGATGAGCTCTGCGGCAGGGGAATTGCGGCAAAGGCGCGCTATTTCTGGGATGCAGATGAACTCGAAAAGAAGAAATACACCGCAATTGCGACGGCGGCAACAGCGGCTACCGTTGCGGCAGGTGTAGCAAGAACCATTTTGAAGAAGAAATAATTTCTCAAAAATAATTCTCTGCTCCGGATGCTGCATTACCGCCTTTTTGAAAGGAGAATAACATACAATGAAAATAGATTTATCGGATGCTGCGTTTTGCGGCGAATGGTGTAGCGAGGAAGCGGAATATGAAATAATATATTGGTTTGAAAAAAGCAGTTTTCAGTTTTTTTACACAGGGAAACTGATAAATGAATTCGGTTATAAAGACTGTGAAGAAATTGAATCGTCGGGACATTTTATTCCTGTTTTTAAAACAGATGTTATTGAACTTCAAAAGAATTTTATTGCTGATTATCATAATAAAGAGATTGAAGAAACAATTAACAGCATCATTGAAAACAACAATTACGGTTATGATTCAGGATATGAAGTTGCGTTCAGAATTCTTACTCAGGATTTTCCTGAATATGATGATTTTTCAAAAGAATACTATTCTTTTGAAAAGAAACAGCTTGAAGAAGATGCTGAAAAGTGGTGTAAAGAAAACGCTATTCCTTACTATGCACCTTATGATAAAGAACTGAAAATAGATATAAATCTTTTATGTTGGCATGCAATATATTATAAAGATAGTAAGATTGATTATGCCAAGTTTTGGCTTGATAAGAAAGATTTCCATATCAAAGATTCATCATATCTCAAAGTTTGTTTCGGATATCAAAATGATAGCGACATTATTGAATCCGGACGGTTTGTGCCGCTTTTAAGAGTGGAGGCAACTGATATGAAAAAAGAATATGTTGCAAATTGTTACGGATATGAAAAGGAAACTGATATAGAAGTTTTTCTTAAAGAAAATAAGGAATGCAATTACGAAGATGCTTTTTATGAAATTTTTTCTGACGCAGAATTAGAAAAATGGGAAGAATATGAAAAAAACCAACTTGCTAAAGAAGCAAAACAGTGGTGTGCGGAGAATGATATACAATACTATATTCCAAAAGACAAGCCTGATCATTTAGGAAGTAAACTTATTGCTGAAAAGGAGAATTCAAATGGCTAAAGAAAAAAGATTTGAAAAAACATATTCTCAGGATTTAGGCAGTGTTTCTATTCTTGTTGATAAAGAAACAGGAATAAACTATCTTTTCTGTCAAAGCGGATATGCAGGCGGTTTAACTCCGCTTCTCGACCGTGACGGAAAACCTTTTGTTACACCGATATACGATTAATACAATATAAAATTCTGCATGGCGGCTTGATTCAAGCCGCCGTTTTTTTGTAACAAAACTGTAATTATAAGGTAATAATTTGTAACTTGCAAAGCTGCGTTTTTTATTCTAAAATATAATTAGCAAAAGGAAATTTGCGAATAATGACGGAGGTGGAAAAATGAAGAAGTTTATTGCTGTTATGATGATTATTGCAATTATGATTACAGTGATTTCCGGATGTGAAAACGGAACGGAATTTGAATCTACAACCGTAAAAACGACAAAAGAAACGACAACTTTGAAAAACATAACCGAGAAGATTAGTGAATCCGAAACATTTACAGCGCCCGCAACTATTGAGGAAACAACAACGGAACGACCGATTGAATATATTAAAAGCGGAAAAATCAAGATAGATAACGGCAAGCATCAATACATAATAGAAAAAAAGGCGTTTGAAGAAAATTATTCAGAAGAGTTTCTGATGAGTTTATCACGCTTTTATCGAATGGAGTTTGGCTTTAAAGACTACGATAATTGGAATGGTGAAGCAAATGCAGTCCTTAACGATTTGATGATTAATGGCGGTCTCTGGTTTGACTGTTTTGAATATAACTCACCTGAATGGATTGCAGCTACAGACGAAATGCGTAATAATCCTCATAAAACAGGATACGCAGAGTATGGATTTACAACTGTCGAAAATATCAACAACCAAATAAAAAGACTTTTCGGTTCTGGTGCAAGAGCTTTTGAAGAAGACGATTTTGAAACATATAATGAAATGAATACGAGAGATGATTCTGTTTTTGAAGATTATGATTTTAATTACAGATTCGCTTATCTTCCCAAGAGTGAACTTATTATAATGTTCACAAGTGAGTTTATTGAAGGTGGGATGTCGACTTTTTTGTGTGATGTAAAGACCGTTGACGGCTGTTATGTTGTAGAGGCGGTTCACGGGTCAGAAAGTTTTTTTAAAGACGGATATACTTTTGAAGGACAGCAGAAGGATGCTTTAAGAATGTTTAACAGATATACTTACGGCAGATTGTTCAAATCAATCTTTACCATAGCTGTTGATGACAACAACAATATGTATATGTTGAGTGTTGATAAATCATATATAATTCCTGAAAATGCAAGAACGAATTACAGGGTCAATCAGGATAATGTTAAGGTAGAAGTGCAGAAATATCACTCCTCGGGATGGGTGGTTGTTGACACTCTTTCAAAAGGTGAAGAGGTTTATTCAGGAACAATGTATTGGCTTTATGAAGATTATGTCTGGATAAGCACCGAAAAATACGAAGGCAGAGTAGAGAGAAAATATTTATCTCCCATAAAATAAACACTAACCCCCGAAAAGGTTTTATCCTTTTCGGGGGTCGATCTATATAATATTACATTATATATTAAAGAGTTGTGAGAGTTTCCATAACATAGTTACCGAAATCCTCGCAGGTTGCGCCGTCTGCTCTGCCTGTAATCTTGAGCTTCTTTTCTTCATACATGCAGATGTCAAGCGCTCTTTCAAGCTTGTCAGCCTCATCCTGCTTGCCGATGTGTGAAAGAAGCATAACTGCTGCGCGGAGCATTGAGCAGGGGTCTGCATACTGTCCTCTGCCTTCTCTCATCATTCGGGGAGCTGAGCCGTGGATAGCTTCAAACATAGCATATTTCTTGCCGATGTTTGCGCTGCCTGCTGTGCCTACTCCGCCCTGGAATTCAGCAGCTTCGTCAGTGATGATATCGCCGTAAAGATTGGGAAGAACGAACACCTTGAAATCTGTTCTTCTTTTCTTGTCGATAAGCTTTGCGGTTGTGATATCGATATACCATTCATCGGTTGTGATTTCGGGATATTCCTTGCCAACCTCTTTGCAGAGATTGAGGAACTTGCCGTCGGTTGTCTTGATGACATTCGCCTTCTGAATGATTGAAACTCTGTCCTTCTTGTTTCTTCTTGCGTAGTCATATGCAAGTCTTGCGATTCTCTGTGTACCCTCTGTTGTGGTAACAACAAAGTCCATAGCAAGGTCGTCGGTAACATTGATACCCTTTGAACCTACTGCATATGCGCCTTCGGTGTTCTCACGGAAGAATGTCCAGTCAATACCCTCTTCAGGAACCTTGACGGGACGGAGATTTGCAAAAAGGTCGAGTGCCTTTCTCATTGCAACATTTGCGCTCTCAATGTTGGGCCAGGGATCGCCTGCCTGAGGAGTGGTTGTGGGTCCCTTGAGAATAACGGGGCACTTCTTGAGTTCTTCAAGAACATCGTCGGGAATAGCCTTGTTGACTGCAACGCGGTTTTCGATTGTAAGACCGTCGATTGTTTTAAATTCAATTTTGCCTGCTTCAACATCCTCTTTAAGAAGGAATTCAAGAACTCTTGCAGCTTCGTTTGTGATGATGGGGCCGATGCCGTCGCCGCCGCAAACGCCGATGGTGAGCTTGTCAAGAGTTGAATAGTCAATAAAATCACCCTGCTGCTTGATTGCTTCGCTTCTTGCGTCCTGCTCTCTGATAAGAGCCTCAAATTTTTCAACAGCAGCTTTAATCTGTACTTCAGTCATTTTTATTTCTCCTTATTTACCGATATTCTTTGTGTAGTTAAGCAGTCCGCCGTCAAGAATCATAGCGGTCTGTCTGTCTGAATAGTCATATGCAAGCTCGTATTTCTCGCCCTTTGTGAGATTTTCGAGAACAACCTTTGCGCCGTTCTTTATGTTTTCACGGATGTCCTTGAGAGCAAGCATATCGTCTGTGTCAATCTTGTCATAATCATCGGGATTTGCAAATGTGAAGGGCATAATGCCTGCGTTTATGAGGTTAGCGCAATGGATTCTTGCGAATGACTTTGCGATAACGGCCTTGATTCCGAGATAGAGGGGAACGAGTGCTGCGTGCTCTCTCGATGAACCCTGACCGTAGTTTGCACCGCCGATGATGAATCCCTTACCTGCAGCCTTGCAGCGCTCTGCAAAATGCTCGTCACACTGCTTGAAGCAGAAGTTTGAAAGGAAAGGAATGTTTGAACGGTAGGGGAGAATCTTTGCACCTGCAGGCATGATGTGGTCGGTTGTGATATTGTCACCTACTTTAAGAATTGCAGGTGCCTCGATATCCTCGGGAAGCTCAACGCTTGTGGGGAAAGGCTTGATGTTGGGGCCGTATTTGATTTCAACGCTGTCAGCCTCTTCAACCGAAGCGGGATGCTCAATCATGTTGTCATTGATAATGAAACGCTCGGGCATGTTGATTTCGGGCATCTCACCGAGTGTTCTCGGGTCTGTGAGATAGCCGGTAATAGCTGATGCTGCGGCAACTTCGGGGCTGACAAGATAAATTCCTGCGTCTGCAGTGCCTGAGCGACCCTCAAAGTTTCTGTTGAAGGTACGGAGTGAAACACCCTTTGACTGAGGTGACTGACCCATACCGATGCAAGGACCGCACGAGCATTCAAGAAGTCTTGCGCCTGCACAGAGGATATCCGAAAGCGCACCGTTGAGCGAAAGCATGTTGAGAACCTGCATTGAGCCCGGTGAAATAGTGAGGCTTACATTGGGAGCAACCTTCTTGCCCTTGAGAATCGCTGCAACCTTGAGAAGGTCGAGGAGCGATGAGTTTGTGCATGAGCCGATGCACACCTGGCTGATTTCAATGTTGCCGATTTCTTCAACGGTCTTAACATTGTCGGGCATGTGAGGCATAGCTGCCATAGGAGCAAGCTTGCAAAGGTCGATATCTATAATTTCATCGTATTCGGCATCTGCATCGGGAAGAAGCTCTGTCCAGTCCTCTTCTCTTCCCTGTGCTTTAAGGAATGCCTTTGTGATTTCGTCTGAGGGGAATACGGATGTTGTTGCGCCGAGTTCAGCGCCCATGTTTGTGATGGTTGCTCTTTCGGGAACAGAGAGAGTCTTAACACCCTCACCGCCGTATTCGATGATTTTTCCCACGCCGCCCTTAACGCTCATAATTCTGAGCACTTCAAGGATGATGTCCTTTGCGCCGACCCAGGGCGAAAGCTTGCCTGAAAGACGAACAAGTGTTATCTTCGGCATGGTTGTGTAATATGTTCCGCCGCCCATTGCAACTGCAACATCAAGTCCGCCTGCACCGATTGCAAGCATACCGATGCCGCCGCCTGTGGGAGTGTGGCTGTCAGAACCGATGAGAGTTTTGCCGGGTTTGCCGAAGCGTTCAAGGTGAAGCTGATGGCAGATGCCGTTGCCGGGCTTTGAGAAAAGAAGACCTCTCTTCTTGGCAACGCTCTGAATAAATCTGTGGTCATCAGCGTTTTCAAAGCCGTTCTGAAGAGTGTTGTGGTCGATATATGAAACCGAAAGCTCGGTGCGTACTCTTTCAACGCCCATTGCTTCAAATTCAAGATATGCCATTGTACCCGTAGCATCCTGAGTGAGAGTTTGGTCAATCTTAAGACCGATTTCGGTGCCGGGTATCATTTCTCCGCTGACAAGGTGACTCTTAATCAGCTTCTGACCTATTGTCATTCCCATAAGTATGTCCTCCTGAGTATTTATAAACAATATAGATTAAATTATATTGCAATTCAACCGATGAAGTCAAGAGCAAAAGCAACATAATATAATGTTTTTTTATAAAAATATTGATTTTATTATACAATTGATATACAATTTTGAATATGAAAGGAGAATGACAGATGTATAAATTTATGAGCTATATTTTTGCGGCAGTTATTGCCGTCAGTTCATTTTTGGGAGTTCCGGTATATAAAGAAGAAACAGGAATCAATCATGTTGCGGCGGAATTGGTTGCAGACGGAGCGACCGTAAACGGAGAAATTAAAATTGGATTTGATAAACAGGCAGTAAATACTGTTGAAATACAGTTGGAATCTGCAATGCCTGCAGAGGTGAAGATTTACAACGGTGATGATGTTATCTATTACCGTTCATCAAGCGACGCATACCGTTTTTGCGCATTTGAAACAGTTGAAACAGATGCACTCACTCTTGATATATCCGGCGGTGTTAGTGTTGAATCCATAACTGTCAGCCTCAAACAGTCTGATAATAAAGATTTCCGTGTTACTTCTTATTTTGTTTCGCAAAACATTCAAAGTCCCGGTTCAATTAATCCCGATGCGTTTGATGTCATAACCGATGCCATTATTTTCGGCTGTGTTACCTTTAACGAAAATGCAGAAATAACGGTTGACACAAGTCTGCTTGTCCCTGCGCTTGTCAATCTCCGAAATGCAATCGGCGACAGGAATGTTAATGTTTACATAAATATTCTCGGACCGGGAAGTGATGGCGGAATCTCTGATTGGAATGAACAGATGAAAAATCAGGGAGAGAAGCATTCCAAGGTATTTAAAACAAAAATGCTCGAAGGCAGAATTGCGAATTTGCTCGATGAATACGAGCTCGACGGTATTTTCTTTGATTATGAATACCCCGTTGAAATGAAATACTGGAATGATTTCAGCCGGTTTTTGGTTCGTCTTGATAAAACAACGGACAGGAAAATAGGTATCGCTGTTGCTCATTGGGATTTAGGCTTAAGCTATTCTGCCATAAAAGCCGTTGATATGGTTGAGCTGATGCAGTATGACCTTTTTGATGCTGACGGAAACCATTCATCGTTTAAATCAGCTGTTGACGGATTCAAGGCCGTCAGAGACTATCTTCTTCCCAGAGAAAAAGTTGATTTGGGTGTTCCGTTTTACGGCAGACCTGCAACCGGGGCAGGCTATTGGCCGCCGTATAACCAATATGCAAGCAATTTGAATTACGATGATTCAGCCGAAACCGAACAGGGAAAAGCGTATTTCAACTCATGGCAAACCATATATGATAAAACTGCATACGCAATCAGCAGAGGTCTTGGCGGAATGATGGTCTGGCATTATTCCTGCGATGTTGAATTTGATGATGAATATTCGCTTTTTAGTGCAATGAATGAATGCATAGAGGACAGAAGCGTGTGAGGGATAAGGTGAGATATGAAATATAATTGGATTAACTATAATCCCCAAATTATGAATTTTGTAGAAGACTGGCTTGATGCTGATGCAGTAAGTGCAACAGGACTTGATAATGGTTGGAAAGCTTTTTGTGAATATTGGCTGAATGAAGAAAACACAGTCTGCGGAGAAAACTATTGGTGCAAGGTTGTTTATGAATCAGGTATTCCTTTTGCCGTGATTGCGATCGGATACCACGATAATAAACATAATATAATGGGATTGGTTGTTAATCCGAAAGAACGCAACAAAGGAAAAGGAACGGATTTAATTAAGGAATTGATGAATAACGGAACAGTAATAGTCGGCAGAGAAATCACAAATGCCGAGGCGGTAATATATCCAAGCAATCACGCATCACAAAAAGCATTTGAAAAAGCAGGATTTGTATTTGACTGCGCCCATGATGATGGCGATGCATTGTATTATATATTTAAAGTTTAATGTAGGGGACGGCATCTGTGCCGTCCCGACAATTTTCGCCAAAACTAAACGCTCGGAAGAGTTGTAAAGACTGTCGAAAAAAGTTTAAAAAAACTGTTGACAAAGTGGCGAGGATTTGATATTATAGTCGAGCGCTCTGGAAAACAGAGCAGCAAACGCACCTTGAAAATTAAACAACGATTCAAGAAAAACCCTTGAAGATTAATTTGAGTATGTACTTTCAA
>JAZQGF010000009.1:0-19901 GCA_045539875.1 Acutalibacteraceae bacterium | reverse complement strand
CACCATAGCCTCGGCAACGTACAGCTGGTTCTTATCCAGGTTGTAGTTGTTCTCGGCGTTGGCAACGGCAGACTTCAGCAGCTTGCCGACCGGCTCACAGGCAGCCTTGGGGGTGTACTTGAGGATCGCCGCAGCGACATCAACCGGCTTGTTGCGGATGAGGTCGAGAACGATCTTAACTTTGCGGGGCGCAATGCGCACATAGGTTACATGTGCTTTAGCTTCCATGATAATTCTCTCCTTTCAACCGCTTATTTCGTACTCTTGGAACCGGCGTGGCCCTTAAAGGTACGGGTGGGGGCGAACTCGCCCAGCTTGTGACCGACCATATCCTCGGTGACGTAAACCGGCACGTGCTTACGACCGTCGTGGACGGCGATGGTGTGACCGACAAAGTCCGGGAAGATGGTGGAGGAGCGACTCCAGGTCTTGAGGATGCGCTTCTCACCGGCCTTGTTCATCTCTTGGATCCGCTTCAGCAGCACAGGCTGCACGAAAGGACCCTTCTTAATGCTTCTACCCATTATTCTTGATCTCCTTTCGCTTACTTGCTGTTACGGCGCTTCACGATAAACTTATTGGTGCGCGCCTTCTTGTTTCTGGTCTTGTAACCCATGGTGGGCTTGCCCCAAGGAGTAACGGGAGTGGGACGACCGATGGGAGAACGACCTTCACCACCACCGTGGGGGTGATCGCAGGGGTTCATAACTGAACCGCGAACTGTGGGTCTCCAGCCCATGTGACGCTTACGGCCGGCCTTACCAACCTTAACATTTTCATGGTCTGTGTTGCCAACCTGGCCAACTGTAGCCATGCAGGTTGCGGGAACATTACGAAGTTCACCTGAGGGAAGTCTGAGGAGTGCGTAAACGCCTTCCTTAGCCATAAGCTGAGCGGAGTTGCCTGCTGCTCTTGCGAGCTGGCCGCCTCTGCCGGGGTAAAGCTCAACATTGTGAACAACTGTACCAACGGGGATGTTGTTGAGGGGAAGTGCGTTACCGGGCTTGATGTCGGCTGCTGTGCCTGCAAGAACGGTATCGCCAACCTTCAGACCTGCAGGCTGAAGGATGTATCTCTTTTCGCCGTCTTCATACTGAAGAAGTGCGATGAAAGCGGAACGGTTGGGATCGTATTCGATGCTTGCAACTGTTGCAGGGATATCGAACTTATCTCTCTTAAAGTCGATGATACGATACTTTCTTCTCTGTCCGCCGCCGCGATGACGAACTGTGATTCTTCCGTAGCTGTTGCGACCGCTGTTCTTCTTGAGTGAAACAAGAAGGCTTCTTTCGGGAGCAACCTTTGAGAGCTCGGAATAATCTGTAACCGACATGTTTCGTCTTGCGTTGCCTGTCGGCTTATAAATCTTAATAGACATTTTCTACACTCTCCTTATAGCGACTTTGCGGAGCAATGTCATTCTCCATACTTTATCGCCGGATTTATGGATTATTTTGTCTTGCTTCTCAGATTACATCATACCGTCGAAGAACTCGATTGTCTTGGAGTCTTCGGTAAGAGTAACGATTGCCTTCTTGCGAGAAGCTGTGAAGCCCTCGAAACGGCCGTATCTTCTGAGCTTTCCGTTAACATTGATGGTGTTAACCTTAGCAACCTTAACTTCAAAAAGCTCTTCAATTGCCTTAGCAATTTCAATCTTATTTGCATCCTTAGCAACTTCGAAGGTGTACTTACGATCTGCAATGCCGTCCATGCTGTTTTCAGTGATGACGGGGCGAAGGATGATATCCTGTGCTAACTTGCTCATGCGTAAACCTCCTCAATCTTGCTTACTGCATCCTTGAGAACTACAACTGTGTCGCAGTTGAGGATATCGTAAACATTAAGTGTTGTGACAAGAGTTGTCTTAACGCCGGCAATGTTGCGAGCCGAGCGATAGATGATGTCGTTCTTCTCGGGAAGAACGAAGAGAACCTTCTTGCCGGTTTCAAGTGCGTTAACAACATTAACCATTGCCTTTGTCTTAATCTCTGTAAGAGTAAGGCTGTCAAGAACGATGAGCTCGTTATCAGCAAGCTTAGCTGAAAGAGCCGACTTCATAGCAAGTCTTCTGACCTTCTTGTTAACTTCTTTCTTGTAATCGCGGGGCTTGGGTCCGTGAGCGATACCGCCGTGATACCACTGGGGAGCTCTTGTTGAACCCTGTCTTGCACGGCCTGTGCCCTTCTGTCTCCAGGGCTTCTTGCCGCCGCCGCTTACTTCTGCTCTGGTAAGAGTAGACTGTGTGCCCTGGCGCTGATTTGCCAGATAGCTTACTACGCAAAGATGCATAGCGGGAATGCTGGGCTCGATAGCGAAAATGCTGTCTGCAAGTTCCATATCGGCGAGAGCCTTGCCTGCCATGTCAAAAACTTTAACTTTAGCCATTGATCTCTACTCCTTTCCTTATGCTTTAACTGTATTGCGGATAACAACGATGCCGCCCTTGGGGCCGGGGATGGCGCCCTTGATAGCGATGAGGTTGTTTTCTGCGTCTACTTTAACTACATCAAGATTCTGGATTGTAACCTTTTCGCAGCCAAGGTGACCTGCAAGCTTCTTTCCCTTATAAACTCTTGAGGGATCGGAGCAAGCGCCGAGTGAACCTGCGTGTCTTGCAACAGGACCTGTACCGTGGGATTCCTTGAGTCTGGAGAAGTTCCATCTCTTGATTGCACCGGCAGTACCCTTACCTTTGCTTGTGCCTGCAACATCAACCTTGTCGCCTGCTGCAAAGATGTCTGCCTTGATTGTGTCGCCTACATTGAGGTCACCCTCGAGCTTGAACTCTTTGAGTGTCTTCTTGGGAGCGACATCAGCCTTCTTGAAATGGCCCATCATGGGCTTATTCACGCGCTGAACCTTTACATCGCCGAAGCCGAGCTGAACTGCTTCATAACCGTCGTTTTCGATTGTCTTCTTCATAACGACTGTGCAGGGGCCTGCTTCAACAACTGTTACGGGAACTACATTTCCCTTTTCGTCGAAGATCTGAGTCATACCGATCTTCTTACCGATGAGTGCTTTCTGCATATTGCTTTCCTCCTGTTAGGTTATTGGTTGACTCTTTCAAGCCAACATGACCTGCATCACGCTGAAATTAAAGCTTGATTTCAATTTCAACGCCTGCGGGAAGCTCAAGACCTGTCAGAGCTTCAACTGTCTTAGCTGAGGGTCTGATGATGTCGATAAGCCTTTTGTGTGTTCTCTGCTCAAACTGCTCTCTGCTGTCCTTGTACTTGTGAACAGCACGAAGGATTGTAACAACTTCCTTCTCGGTGGGAAGGGGAACGGGGCCTGATACCTGAGCGCCTGTTCTCTTAGCTGTTTCAACGATCTTTTCTGCTGCCTTGTCAACAAGGCTGTGATCGTAACCCTTGAGTCTGATTCTGATCTTTCCCTTAACTGCCATGGTGAACGCCTCCTTAAGTAATTGGCGGGCTGTGAAATGCAAATTCGTGAAAACCGACCCGGGTGTTTCAACCCGTTCCGATTTAAAAACCGGAAAAACATATTTCCGGGTTAGCTTCCGCTATTTGCACATAGGTATCCCGCAACAAGGCTGCCCGGGAACGGCAGACCTCTCGCAAGGACACAATTCGCCCGGTTTAAAATCGGACATACTCCGCAGAAATTTCCCGCTTCGACGAGCGGCCACCTCCTGCATCAACGCATATCAGCAAAGATTTCGGTGATTTTCGGGCATAATTACCCCTTTGTCCGAAACCCGTGCTTGAACATAATAACATAATGTAAATAGCATGTCAATACTTTTTTTAATATTTTTTTAACTTTTTTTGATGCCGAAATCCCAGTAATATCAAGGGTTTCGGCGCTTTACTGCACTGAATTGAAAATTGCCGCAGAAACACATATATAAAATGTATATATAATATAAAAATATACCACGATATATTGTGTCAAAATAACGGTTTTAACACAATTTCTGCGTTTTAAACAAAATTGATTTAAAAAGTTTGTTAAGCCTGACGAAAAATTTCATCTATGGTTGTTTCAAAAAAATCAGCAAAAGCATAAAGTTTATCGCAAGAAATATTTCTTTCGCCCAATTCATATTTTGTATATGTGCTGCGGTCTATATATAACCCATACTCCTTAATCTCTTTGCACAGTTCTTTCTGTGTAAGATTTTTTGCGGTTCTGAGTTGTTTTAAATTGTTTTTCATTTTGCTTCTCCGTGACGCTATCAATATTTTTAATTGCACCTATATAAGTGCAAGAATATACTAACATTCTCATAAAATAATGTCAATAATATTTGCACCCGTGTCGGTACAAAGAGAGGTGGCATTATGAACATCAAATTTGAAAAGATAATCGGTGCAAATATCAGAAAGCTTCGCGAAAAATCAGGAATGACACAGGAACAGCTTTCTGCAAAACTACAAGTCAATGGCTGTGACATAACCAGAAGTGCGGTCGCAAAAATTGAAGTCGGACAAAGACATATCTATCCCGATGAAATCAAGCTTATTAAAGAAATACTGAATGTTTCATATGATGAAATCTTCTCGGAAAAATAAACAACAGAAAAAGACCTGCAGTTGCAGGTCTTTTTCTATACAATAAATATAATATTATTCTACTGCCGTTACATCGGCAAACTTCGCGCCGACATAATCCGCAAGTGCATTCGGCTCAATGCCGAGCATTGTTCCCCTTACGCCTGCGCTGACATAGATTTTATCAAACAGCGTTGCCGTTTCATCTATAACGGTCGGAAACTGCTTTTTCATGCCGACGGGCGAACATCCGCCGCGTATATAACCCGTTGTTTTGAGCAAATCCTTGACATGAATCATTTCAACCTTCTTTTCGCCGAAGGCTTTTGCCGTCTTTTTAAGGTCAAGCTCCTCGCAGGTCGGAATGCAGCACACACCGAAACCGTTTTTTTCTCCGCTGAAAACAAGAGTTTTAAACACCTGCGACGGGTCTTTGCCCGTCTTTTTTGCTATACTGTTGCCCGAAAGGTCGTTTTCATCAACGGGATATTCCATTATTTCAAATGGGATTTTCGCGCTTTCGAGCAAACGCATTGCATTTGTTTTGGTCATTTATATCACTTCTTTGAAATTCTGAACTCAAACTCAATCTTCTTGTGGCTGTTGAGTCTGTATTCCTTATGAAGATGAGCGCAGCCGGGCATATCGCCGCCAACACCTCTCATTGCGCCGTCGATGCTGAGGGTGATGCAGTTATCCTTGACAAGCTCATAGAGATGCTCTGCCTTATCGAGCTTTTCGGGGTTATAATATCCGAGATTGAAGCCGAAGGGCTTATCCATCGCATCAATTCTGATTCCGAAGCCCGAATCATCGCTGACAGAAAGATTTCTGACATCGGTTCTGTGTCCGTTTTCCTGAGGACGCATATATCTGTGCTCAAGCTCTGCAACAGTCATTGCATGCTTTGCAATTTTTGCGCCTGTTTTTCTGTCGATATAGGTTTCCTGCGGTCCTCTGCCATACCATTCGGCATTTTCAAGAGTGCTCTTGATACCCATTCTCATGCCGACCTTAAGCATAGGGAGGAAAAGACCCATTGCACTGTGTTTAACGGTAACTTCACCCGCAGGTGAGAAGATATAGGTTGTTTCAACGCCTGCAACAAAGGGAGCATTCCAGTTAACCTTAACCTCAACACCCGAGGGAGTTGACTGAGCCTTAACGGAGCGCGCAACGGTCTGGGCAGTTGTTCTTCTCCACTGATAGAGAGGATGAATGCCGTTAAGAGGCGGAGCAAAGTTGAGATATTCTCTGTCGTTATCTGTAAGTGCTCTGAAGAAATCGGGTCGGAGGGGTGAGCCCTCTTCGATAACTTCCTCTTCGCCGTATTTAAGTGAAGAAAGAGCACCCGCAGTTATCTTTGCGCTGAATCCGTTGCCGATAATGCTGACATTTGAGCCTTTCTTGAGGAATTTGAGATTGCCCTTTGCAGGATTTCTCTTTGCAGCAGGAGCTTCACGCAGAATGAACTGATTGAAGCTCTGCTCATAGCCTGCCTCTGCCCAAGGCTTATCCTTTGTGAGGATAAACGAAAGAGTGAGGATAACCTCGCCCTCGGGATAATCGGCAAGGCAGACGGGAAGCTGAATTTTCTCTTCCGAAAGAGGCGCAACGATAACATCCGTTATTTCTCCGCCCTTGACTTCATCGCCGTTGACGGTGAGACTCCAGCGGAATTTATAATCCTCCGTTGAAATAAAGAGGTTTTTATTTTTAATTTTTATCTGTCCGTTACGGCAGTCGCAGTCTGCGGCTTCGAGGTTTGAATAAACATTCTTAACCTCAAAGTATGAGGGCTGAGGCTTTCTGTCGGCAGAGATAATGCCGTTTGCGCAGAAGTAGTAGCTCGACATGCCTTCGCCGAAGTCGCCGCCGTAGAGCCATTTTTCCTGTCCGTTTTCAACCTTGCGGATAGACTGGTCAACATAGTCCCAGATAAAGCCGCCGCACATGTGGTTGTAGTTCTCGAAATCGTCAACATATTCCTTGAAGTTGCCGAGGCTGTTTTCCATGGCATGGGCAAACTCGCAGTAGATGACGGGATGCGTTTTATAAACCTCTGCAGGGATAGGCTTATTATCTGCAGCAAGAGCGTTTGCAATATTTTCGTACGGGCTGATTTTCAGCTCCTTCTGCTGACGCATTGCATCAACAACATATTCAACCGGATACATGCGGCTGATGAAATCGCTCTTTGTGAAGTCAAAATCGCCTTCGTAGTGGATGGGTCTTGATTTATCGAGAGCAAGAATGGCGTTCTTTTCGTGGATAAAATTGGTGCCGTCGCCTGCCTCGTTGCCGAGCGACCAGAAGCATACGCAGGCATGGCTTCTGTCACGCAGAACCATTCTTTCTGCTCTGTCTTCAACGGCTTCCTTGAATTCAAGGTTATCGCCGGGGCAGTTTTTGCGGCGTACGCCGTGGCTTTCAACATCGGCTTCGTCCATAACATAGAAACCGAGTTCATCGCAAAGCTCATAGAATATTTCTGCATCGGGATAATGGCTCGTGCGGATTGCGTTGATATTTGCTCGCTTCATAAGATGAAGGTCCTGATAATACCTTTCAAGAGGAACAGCCCAGCCGTTGTCGGGGTCAAAATCATGGCGGTTAACGCCCTTGATGATAACCCTTTTGCCGTTCATATAGAGTGTGTCGCCCTTGATTTCAACCTTTTTGAAACCAATGCGAATGCTCTTTGCGCTGAGCACCTTTCTGCCACTCTTAAGGCAGAGAACGAGCTGATAAAGGTTGGGTTCTTCTGCTGACCACGCCTTAACATTCTCTTCAATATAGTTAAATTTAAGAACGGTTTTGCCGTTTTTTGCGTCAAGCTTTTCTGCGGCAACCTTCTTGGGCTTGCCGTCAACGATAATAGCGGCTTCAAGGGCACAACTCTGCTCCTCGCCGTAGTTCTGAAGGGTTACTTCAAGGTTGAGAACGCCGTTTGTATATGTATCATCAAGAGAAGCATCTGCAAAGAAATCGCGGATGCAGAGCTTTTCCTCGGCATAAACATAAACATCTCTGTAGATACCCGAAAGGAACCACATATCCTGGTCTTCAAGATATGTTCCGTCAGTGTAGCGGTAAACCTCAACGGTAATCTGGTTTTCGCCGATTTTGACATAATCGGTAATTCTGAATTCGGCAGGAGTCATGGAGCCTTGTGAATAGCCGACCTGTCTGCCGTTTATATAGAGGAAAAAGCCTGCTTTGACTGCACCGAAATGAATAAAAATTTCCTGGCCGTCAAATGTTTCGGGAATCTCAAAGGTACGGCGGTATACGCCGATTTCATTGAGGTTGTGGTTGATTTTGGGAATTTCGCTCTTGACTGACGATACCGCTGCAGGCAGCGAGCTGCACAGATAGATGGGCTTGCCGTAGCCCTTGAGCTGCCAGAGAGAGGGAACAGGCATATCGTCCCAATCGGAATCGTCAAAAAAGTCACCGTAATAATCGGTTCTTAAATCGTCAACACCCTGCTGCCAATAGAACTTCCATGTTCCTGCAAGCGAAAAGCAGAGAGGCGCAGCCGTGCCGTCAAGAGCCTCTTTGACAGAAGGACGGGGCAAAGCTGTGTTATGACCGTCTTCTTTATTCACTTTAATAATATACGGATTTTCCCAATACTTCAAATCAGACATTTTCATCTTCCTTTCTATGCAAATGGGATATACATTAATATAATAACATAAAGAAAAAGAACGGTCAAGATTAAAACAGACTTGCACGGATTTCTTTCCGATACAAGTCTGTTTTATAAATTATGGTTTTGGATTATCGGTTCTTCCTAAAATGTAATCCGTTGAGGTTTCATAAAAATCCGCAAGAGCAACTACAAATTTCGTGGGAATTTCTCTTTTTCCTGTTTCATAATTACTGTAGACTCTCTGGTCAATTCCAAGATAGGCGGCAACTTCCTTCTGAACCAAATCCCTGTCCTCTCTCAAATCCTTTAGCCGTCTGTAGTACATATACTTTTCACCTCTGTTTTAAGTATATGTACTATCGAATAATAGTATTGATTTTACTAACATATGATAGTAAAACAGTTTGGTGGGGTAAATGATAAAATTTGTTTTTTACATCATCGCCGCGAGGGTGAGCATGGGAACGGTGTCTTTCAGTATGCCATCAAAATCCGACAGAGGAAGCGGATTTTCGCCCTTGCCGATTTCAACGGTAAAGCCGGGTCTGTTAAAGCAATCAATAAACCAGTCCTTGTAGCCGCCGTGCGAGGCAAGACCGCTGTTTTCAACAAGCGTGTAGCCTGATGCCGCCGCAAATATTCTTGCAAGCCTCTCGCTTTCGGGCGGTTTTTTGCTACCGTATTCCCAGAAAATCTCCTCGCCCTGACTGTGAAGGGCAATAACAGTTCTCGGTTTGCGTGCCTTGGTGATATTAACAAGTGCAAGCGTTTCAGGCTCGCTCTCGGGCATATATCCGCCGTATCTTCTCGGCGACGGCGCAACAATTCCCTGCTCAATCTCCATGTTGCGAAGCTCAGTCCAACCTGCATCAAAGTTATGGTTAATATCAACTCCTCTTGCGTTGGCGTTCCATTTTTCGCTTGATGATGCGGAGATTTTTCTCACGCTGTCTGCGTATTTCCATGCACCGTCAACACCGTTTATCGCAATCTGCACTCCGTCGGGATTAACGCACGGAACTATTATAATCTCTCTGCTTATGCAGGCGGCGTCAAACCCGAAAAGCGTTGATTTGCAAGCCTTTGCACGAAGAAGAAGCTCGGCAAAACGCAGCGCAAGCAGACTCGTCAGCCATTCCTGTCCGTGAAAGCCTGCCGCAATCAGCAGAGGGTTTTCGCTTCTGCCGATGCGGAGCGAAAATATTCCTCTTTGGCATAAAGATTTGCCGATAAGATGCACTCCGAGCATGGGGAATGATTTTTTTAGAGAAAAAATCATTTTTCTTTGAGTTTCTGCTGTCATTACAGAAGTTTTTGTGATATAATCCATATATTACCACCCTTTTTAGTAAATTATATTCAATCAAAATTCAAAATAACACCCCGGAGGAATCAATATGGAGCTTTTTGAAAAGACCGTTGAGAAAAATTATATCTATAACGGAAAAATAATAAATGTGCGTCGCGATAAGGCTGAATTGCCCGACGGAAAGCCCTGCACGAGGGAAGTTGTTGAGCATAACGGCGGTGTATGCGTTGCGGCGCTGACGGAAGAAAACGAGCTGATTTTCGTGCGCCAGTTCAGATATCCCTATATGGAAGTTGTGCTTGAGCTGCCTGCAGGAAAGCTTGAAAAGGGTGAAGACCCGTTTGAGGCAGGCAAGCGTGAGCTTGAGGAGGAAACAGGCAGAGTTGCCGCAAAATACCATGATATGGGCAAATTCTACCCTACCCCCGGCTACTGCGGCGAAATAATTCATCTTTATGCGGCAGAAGATCTAACCGAAACTCAGATGAATCCCGATGAGGACGAATATCTTGAGGTTGACAGAATCCCCCTTGAAAAAGCGGTTGATATGGTTGTTTCGGGCGAAATCCGTGACGGAAAAACCATAGCCCTCATTATGAAGGTTGCCGAAATGCAGCGCAGAGGAATCATCGGAGGCGGAAAATGAAAAAAATAATTCTCGCATCCTCATCGCCCAGACGCAGAGAGCTTATGGCAACTGCAGGTCTGGAGTTTGAGGTTATCGTTAAAGAGGTTGACGAGAGCATTGCTGAGGGCACTGCTCCGGTTGATGCGGCAAAAATAACGGCAAAGAAAAAGGCTCTTGCCGTTGCAGACGGATATCCCGACTGCATTGTTATCGGCGCGGATACAATCGTTGTTGCAAACGAAAAAATACTCGGAAAGCCTGCCGACGAAGCCGATGCATACGCCATGCTGAAAATGCTTTCGGGCATTGAGCATGAGGTTATAACGGGCGTATGCATTGTCTGCGGAGAAAAAACAGAAAACTTTGCTGTTGTCAGCAAGGTTAAATTTTATGAGCTGACCGGTGAAGAAATCGAAACCTATGTTGCAACAGGCGAGCCTATGGATAAGGCAGGCGCATACGGCATTCAGGGCAAAGGCTGCACCCTTGTTGAAAAAATCGAGGGCGATTATTTCAACATCGTCGGTCTGCCCGTTGCGGAATTGGTAAGAAAAATCAGGAATTTCAATTGAAATCTTTAATTCCCTGTGATATTATTAAATCAGAATTAAGGAAAGGCTGATGAACATGAAAAAATTTATTTCCGTTATTCTATCGCTTCTTCTTGTTTTTTCAACCTGTGCGGTTGCATTCTCGGCATCGGTTGAAATTGACAAAAACGAAATCTCGGAATATCCGCTTATTATCGTTCCGGGCTACAGCTCATCCTCGCTTGTTTATTCCGAGGGAAATGAGGTTGTCTGGGGAGTTAATATGGATGCGGTTATCGACCGTATTCTCAGCGATATAGTTGAAATCGGAGTCGGTCTCGGTGCGCTGACGGTCGGTAACGCAAAGATCATTGCCGAAACTGTTGGTGCAGGCATTAATGATTTTATGGAGAAAATGAAATGCAATCCTGACGGCACAAGCAAATACGCTATTGAACGCGCTGTTTCAACCGCCGAGGAAGTCAATAATGCAAATCTTATGATAACCCATCCCAACGGCGACCACCGACAGGAAAAGGAAATGGCGCTCGAGTTTGCGGAGTACATAGGCGATGAAAACATCTATAATTTCACCTGCGATTTCAGAATGGGTCCCGAGGCATGCGCAAAGCAGCTTGACGAGCTGATTCAGGATGTCAAAAAGCATTCGGGCAAGGATAAGGTTAATCTTCTTGCCGTCAGCCACGGCGGACAGGTAACTGCAACATATCTTACCCTCTACGGCTGGAAAAACGATGTTGACAACGCAGTTTTAACCGTTCCTGCAATCGGCGGCGCAGGAATCGCATATGATGCTCTGACGAATAACATCAAGTTTGACGAAGAGTGTCTCATCCGTTTCGTTGAACACGGAACACGCACGGAGGAAGACTATAACTGGCTTGTCAAGGCTCAGCAGCTCGGCTTTATTGACCTTATTTTTGAAGAGCTCATCCCCGAGGTTTATGAGGTTTTCTGCTATTGGGGCAGCATTTGGGATTTCATCCCTGCCGATAAATATGAGGCAACAAAAAAGCAGGTTCTTGACCCTGTTAAAAGTGCGGCTCTGATTGAAAAGAGCGACCGTTTCCACTATGAAATTCTTCCGAAGGTCGGCGAAAAGCTCAGCGAATGCATCGAAAACGGAATGAATATCACAATTATTGCCGGAACAGGCAACAGAATCGTAACGGGTCTTAACGAAGATTCCGACGGCATCATAACAACCGCCGCTTCAACCGGCGCAATCTGCGCACCCTTCGGCGAAAGATTTGCCGACGGCTATGTTCAGAAGAATCCCTGCGGCGGCAAAAACAAGGTTTCACCTGCAATGGATATTGACGCTTCAACTGCATATCTTCCCGATAACACTTGGTTTGTCAACGGTCTTTTCCACGGTATGACCTATTGGGATAACTACACACGCACCCTTATGATGACAACTCTTTTCACCGACAGAATAACCGATGTTTACAGCGATAAAAACTATCCCCAGTTCAAGGATACAACCAATCCCTCGTCTTCGGTTTATGCCGAATTCAAGGGCTGTCAGCCGGGCATCCTGAGCGAAACGGATGCGCTTGTTATCACCAACTGCAGCTGGGAAAACGATATCAGAATCAAAGCTGTTTACTGCGACGGGGCGGACCTTGAATTCAGGGTTAATCCCTTCGTGAAGCTCGCTCCGGGCGAAAGTATTGAGCTTGAAATCAGCGGCGATATTCCCGAAGTCAGCGGAAAATCAATCGGTCTTACTGTCTGCTACACAAACGGCACGATAACTCCCGTCGGCTACAGAACTCAGAGATTCAGACTTGAAAACGGCGATGCGGTTGAAAACGAAGGCGGCTTAGTCAGCGCAGAGGTTAAGACTCCGCTTGACGGCATCATCATCAGCGAAGGCATTGACAATCTTCTCAAAGACCTCGGTCTTAAAGAATTCTTTGCAATGTTTGTTACGATTTTTCATTATTGGTTCAGCGTGATTTTTTAAACTTTTAATCACCCGTATGGCGGTTTATCAAAGGCTGCCATACGGGTAAAAATTTGTTTGAAAAAAATATAAAATAACTCTTGACATTTGCGATTCACTCTGCTATAATCTCTCTTGCAGTTGCGGATGTAGCTCATCTGGTAGAGCGCCACCTTGCCAAGGTGGAGGTAGCGAGTTCGAGCCTCGTCATCCGCTCCAGAAACTCTCTTGTGTTTTGCAAGAGAGTTTTTATTTTGCTTTTTCTTGACAAATCTTATTTTTCGCTATATAATCACCTCAACAACTGAAAATCCCAGATGGGGTGCTGATGTTATCGGCTGAGATTCGGACTAATGAGTCCGTAACCCTTGAACCTGATCCGGGTAATGCCGGCGTAGGAATTTTAAGCGTTGCAGCAATTTATTCGCCAACAGGAAAAATTCCTCTTGGCGTTTTTTGTTGCAATTTTTTAAAAGGAGTGTTTTCCGATGAAGAAAACGCAAATGACACGAAACGAAAAAACAAAAAGGCTTACCCTCAGCGGTGTGCTGATTGCGCTTGGCACTGTTCTGTCGCTTCTGACAGTTTTTAAGTGGCCGTGGGGCGGCAGCATAACCGTTTGCTCAATGCTTCCGCTTGCCGTTCTTGGCTATATTTACGGTGTCAGATGGGGTCTTCTCAGCGGCTTTGTGTATGGTGTGCTTCAGGCGCTTCTCGGCGCAACCATGAGTCAGGCTTTTGCCGGAATGGATGCGGGCAGTACGGTTGCAATTCTCTGTCTTGACTATTTTCTCGCTTTCAGTGTGATCGGTCTTTCCGGAATGTTTAAGGGCATAATAAAAAATCATACGGCAGCACTTGTTGCAGGTACAGCTGTTGCGGTGCTTGCGCGCTACCTTGTGCACATTGCTTCGGGCTACATTTTTTATGCGTCCTATGCCGATTGGTTTTTTGGCGAAGCTTTCGTTAACAGCTTTTCTGCTGCAATTGTCGAGGCTTGTTCGCCGAAAATGCTCGGTCTAGTTTATTCTATCATTTACAACGGTTGTTATATGATACCTGAATTGTTTATAACTGTAATTCCTGCTGCTGTTGTAATTACCGCTATACCTCCGATAAGACGCGAAATGACAAAAACAAGATAAAAAGATAGACAAAGTGCTTTTGTTGTGTTATACTAATATGGTATATTTATAAGTACTATGGAAGGTGACAATATGCTTGATATTAAAGAAGCACTTGCCAAAATCTATACATCTGTTGCGCCGACAATGGAAAAAGCAGGCATGCAGGCTGTTCGTCCCGATGGCATTGAAAAGGGAGATGCACCTGTAGGCAAGGGTGAAAACGGTGTGGGTTACCGCATTGACTTTAAAGGCGAAAATGCTGCTGTCAGAATCAACTTTTTTGATAACAGAATCAACTTTGCAATTTCAGAGGAAAAAGACGGCGAGGGCAGCTTTGTAAATTACGACCTTGTTTCCGTTTCTCTTCTCGACCCCGAAACCTGTGACGAAAGAGATGTCCGCTCAATCAGCGGCGAAATTTCAGACACGGTTATGGCAAAATTCTGCAAGACAGAAAATAATCAGCCCAGGGTAAAAGCGCCAAAAACAGTTTCAAAGGCAGCGGCAAGAAGCGGCAGTGTTTATTATGATGCCAACACTCTTGCAAGCCGTCTTACAAACTCAATCTATCCCCAGCATCGCGCGGCATATAATGAAAACATAAACAAGTACGGTGAGTTTCTGCCTGAGGATTTCTTTGCAAAGGGCTGTGCCGATTCAATTAACGACACAATCAGAAGAAATGACCCTGCAGAGATGAAGAAGCTCTTCAATCTGATAAATGAAATTTATCTTGATGCAACAAACGAAACACAGAGCCTTATTGTAGTCACTCTTCTCGGTAACCTTGGCAGTGACCAGACTCTGCTTGCCAATGCTGTTGACTATATGTGCGACGACCTTATGGGTCCCGTAATCAAGGTCAACAAATACCTTCACTCTTCAAGCGGCAAGAGTGCTTTGGCAAAGCTCAAGAATCCCCCTGCTTACAAGCCCAAGAAGGCTAAAAAGCCCGGTATGTTTGAACGCATGATGGGCAGTGCACAGCAGCAGAACAATATCAACAACAGATAAAAATTAACCGTCATATCCGTAAAAGGGTATGACGGTTTTTCTATTATAGGAGTCTGTTTATAATTTCGTCAACGCATTGCTCTGCTGTAAGACCTTCACATCTGAGGGATAGGTCAGCATATTTTTCGTAAAGAGATTTTCTTTCACTGTAAAGCTCGGCGATGGTTGTGCCGTTTTTCATTGCAACACCGCGCGTGTGAATGTCACCGAGCCTGCGCTCAATTTCTGCGAGCGGAAGCTCAAGATAAATGACTGTGCCATTTGATTTCAGCTTTGTCATCGCTTCTTCACCGTAAACGGCACTGCCGCCGGTTGCAATTACGCAGCGGTCAAATTTGCACGAACATATAACATCGTTTTCGGTTTTCAGAAAAGCATCCGTACCGTTCTCGTCAATTATATCGCAAAGGCTTTTGCCGCAGGCATTCTGTATAAGAAGGTCTGTGTCAACAAAGCTGTAAAGCATTGATTTTGCAAGAAGAACACCGATTGTGCTTTTGCCGGCGCCGGGCATACCGATAAGTACAACATTTTTCATTTTCGATTTCTCTCTTTCGTTTTCTGCAGTTTATTTTATAACAACACAAAAATTAAATCAACACAAAAATGCATAAAACCTCTCTTTTGGCTGAGAATAATCAGTAAAAGAGAGGTTTTGATTTATGGATAAAAAAACTTATAAGCAAATGGTTCACGATGTTGTGCCGCCTTCGCCAAAGCTTAAAAACATGCTGTTTGCATTTTTGTTCGGCGGAGGAATATGCACTATCGGTCAGGCTTTCAGAAATCTTTATGAAAGCCTTGGAGCAAGCCGAGATGATGCTTCACTTTTAGCTTCCGTAACACTTGTTGTAATTGCTGCAGTGCTGACGGCCGTAGGTGTTTTTGATAAAATTGCACGCTATGCAGGTGCAGGCACAATTGTGCCGATTACAGGCTTTGCAAACTCTGTCGTATCACCTGCAATGGAGTTCAAATCAGAGGGCAATATTCTCGGCACAGCGGCAAACATGTTCAAAATTGCAGGTCCGGTTATAGTTTACGGCACAGCCGCCGCAAGTATTTACGGAGTTATATATTGGGTGACAAAGCAGCTCAGCTGAATCGAATTTTTCTTATTCTCAGTCGGTTGAGTGTGCATCCGTCGGCAATGCCGCCTGCACAGTAGGCAAGCAGAACGGAGCTGTCATCCGTTTCGTGAATTGCGACATAGCAGAAGCCTGATTTTTCATCGGTTTCAATAAGAGTCGGTTCTGAAAAGCTGAACGCATTATCGTGGCTCAGGGCAAGTGCCAGCGGTGTTCTTGCTCCCGTCCAGACCCCGTCAAATTCTTCGCTTCTGCCGTTGTAAACGGGGACGGGATTCCAGATTGCAATAACCGTGCCGTCACTCATCTTTTTTGCGGACATCGGCGAAACTGCGCTTGTGAATGCAGAGGGCGTGATTTCTTCCCATGTTTTTCCGTCATCCTCTGAAAAAGTTTCGTACTGTCTGCCCGAATCCGTGCGGATATAGCACCAGATTCTGTCACCAAGGTCGAGAAGACCGGGTTCCTGTACTCCGGTTGTGCATCCGCGTGAAATCGGAATTTCAATATCTTTTGCGAGAGTGTAAAAGGTTTTTCCGTCATCGTCAGAGGCAAATACATACAGTTCACCCGGAAAAATATCGTCTACTGCTGTGCTGCCGGGCAGGCATATTGTGCCGTGCTTTGCCGCAGGGACAAGAATCCTGCCGCTTGAAGTGCGGATAACTCTGTCGTTATTCACTACAAAATAACCTTGGCCTTCGGTGCAAAGTATGGGTTTGCTCCAGGTTTTGCCTGAGTCAGCCGAGCGGATAAAATAGCTAAGACAGTTGACAATTTCACTTTTCGCAAGGAAGAACATACCTATGTCGCCGTTTGCCATTTTTATAAAACTTACGGACATCAGTGTGGTTGCGTTCATTTCTTCGTGAGTGATGAGCGGAGAGGGTTCGCTGAAGGTTTCACCGCAGTCGGATGAAACACTTACATAAATATCTGATACAGAGCCATCGTCGTCACCCTCGGCACCGTAGCGTGAGTAAGCAAAAAGAATTGTGCCGTCATCAAGTGTTATGAAGGCGCCCTCGCTGTTGCGGTTGTTGTCTTTTGACGGTGCAAAATCGCGGATTATTTTGCTGCGCATTGTATTTGCTCCTTAATTATTTCATTCCAATTCGGGCTTGTCGCAGAATTCAATTTCGGGTACTCCCTTTATTCCGTCAGATTCAAAAACTACAATTTCGTTCTTGCCCTCTTTGAGAAGGGATGCAGGAATATACAATGTTTTCTGCGGACCGATTTCCCAGTATCTGCCGATGTTGAAACCGTTGACTGTTACAAAGCCCTTTGTGAAATTCTCAAGTTTCAGGAAAGTATCTTTTGCTTCGTCAACAGTAAGATAACCTCTGTAAAATACAGATTTTTCTTCGGGTTTGCCGTCAGCAAAGGTGAGCTTATCAAGGTTATCCATGGGCAGGGGATATACATCCCAGCTGAAATGAATTTTATCGCCGAGAAGACATCTGCCTGCAATGCCCTTTTTCTTCATCATTTTCGGTCCGAAGTTTGTGCGGCCCATATTTTCACAGAGAATTGTAAGAATATCACCCTTATTTGCTGTGATGTTAACACTAAGCTCTTCATCATTTGTGTAAACTATGCCGACAAGTTTTTTGTTTATGTAAATCTGTGCGCGGTCACCGATTTCGGTAAAGTAAAGAGCAACATCGTCATAATCTCTGCCAAGCACGGTTCGGTATGCGATATATCCGTAGCCTGTGCCGTAGTGCTCCATACAGCGCGGCACATCAGAATGAATCGGGGAAGAAAGCGCATTCAGTGTGTCGAAAAATCCAACGGATTCTGTGAGTCTGATTTTGCCATATGCTTTTTTCTCACGGTTTGCAGGAACTTCGGGCAGGGGATAGTCAATATATTTTTTTATAACATCTCTTACTGCAAAGTATTTAGGTGTAGTGTCGCCGCATTCTGTCAGCGGTGCATCATAGTCATAGCTTGTAACATCGGGCGCGTATTTTTCATAGTGGTTTGCACCTGAGGTGAAGCCGAAGTTTGTGCCGCCGATGAACATGTACATATTAAGGCTGCCGCGCTTTAACATATCGTCAACTACCTTCGCGTAATCCTCTGCAGAGGTTGTGTGGTGCTTTTCATCGCCCCATGCATCAAACCAGCCGTTCCACATTTCCATGCACATTTTCGGGCTGTCGGGGTAGAGCTTATCGTGCGCTTTAAAGTTTTCTTCAACTCTGCTGCCAAAGTTAAGTGTCGCAAGGCAGCCGTCAATTGTGCCGTCAAGAAGGTGGTCTTCGCCTGAGCCGTCGGATGTGAAAAGAGGCACATCAATTCCGCGTCGGATAAAACCTTCCTTGAGATAATTCAGATACTCTTTATCGTCGCCGTAGTAACCGTATTCGTTTTCGCACTGCACCATAATAACGGGGCCGCCGTTTGTGCACAGAAGAGGACGGATTTCATCGCACATGCGGTCAAGGTAGCGGTCAAAATGCTTTATGTATGCTTTGTTCATGCAGCGAATTTCAATGTCTTCATCAGCCTGAATCCACCAGGGCAGACCGCCGAATTCCCATTCGGAGCAGATGTAAGGGCCGGGGCGGACAATTGCCATAAGCCCTTCTTCTCCTGCCGCTCTGATAAATGAGGCAATGTCGAGGTTATTTGTAAAATCGTAAACACCGGGCTGCTTTTCGTGCATATTCCATGCGCAGTAGGTTTCTACGCAGTTGCAGCCCATTGCGCGAAGCTTTTTGAATATGTCACTCCATGTGTCAGGCATATTGCGGAAATAGTGCACCGCGCCCGAAATCAGCTTTACAGGTTTTCCGTCTTTAATAAAATCCTTGCCCTTTATTTCAAAAGTCATTTTTCTTACCTCCCTGAGATACTGTTGTGATTATAGCATATAACAGTCAGGCTGTTCAATTATTTATTATTAAATTAATTTTGTATGGTTGAAAAACAATATTTTTTGGTATACAATAAATACATTCAATTAAGCTTTAAGGAATAAACAAAGATGATAAGAATTAACCAGATTAAACTGCCGCTTGAGGCAGGGGAGGCAGAGCTGAAAGCGGCGGCGGCAAAGGTGCTTCGCTGTCCGGTGCGTAAAATTCTTACGCTTGAGGTGGCGCGCAGAGCGGTTGACTCGCGTAAAAAGAGCGAGGTCTGCTTTGTTTATAATGTCAATGTTACCGTTGACGGTGATGAGGACAGCTTTATTGCCAAGGCAAAGGACGGCAAGGCGGAGAAATATACGCCCTTCCGTTATGAACTGCCCGAAAACAAGCGCACATCGTCACTTCGCCCCGTTGTTGTAGGCTTTGGTCCGGCAGGCATTTTTGCGGCACAAACACTTGCAAAAGCAGGACTTAAGCCTATTGTGCTTGAGCGAGGCGACTGTGTTGAACAGCGCACAAAAAAAGTGCGCAGCTTCTGGGAAACCAAAGAGCTTGATGAAAACAGTAATGTTCAGTTTGGTGAGGGCGGTGCAGGCACATTCTCCGACGGCAAGCTGACAACGGGCATTAAGGACACACTGTGCCGACAGGTTTTTCTTGAGTTTGTGCGCCACGGTGCACCGCAGGAAATTCTGTGGTCTGCAACACCGCATATCGGTACGGATAAGCTCGGCGGTGTTGTAAAATCAATGCGCGAAGAAATAATTGCGCTTGGCGGTGAGGTTAACTTCCGCTGCAGACTTACAGGCCTTATCGTTGCAAACGGTTTTATACACGGTGTTGTTTATGAAGATGCACAGGGGAAGACTGTTGAAATTGAAACGGATACGCTCATTCTTGCAATCGGACATTCAGCAAGGGATACTGTTGAAATGCTGTTTGAAAGCGGTGTTAAAATGGTGCAGAAGCCGTTTTCCGTCGGCACAAGAATCGAGCATCCGCGCGAGATGATTGACCGCTCACAGTACGGTGAGTTTGCAGGTCATCCGAGACTCGGCGCCGCAAACTATAAGCTTTCCTGTCACCCTCAGGGCGGCAGGGGCGCATACACCTTCTGTATGTGTCCGGGCGGTACGGTTGTTGCAGCATCGAGCGAAAAAGGCAGGATGG
>JAZQGF010000008.1:0-2851 GCA_045539875.1 Acutalibacteraceae bacterium | reverse complement strand
TTGTTTAGTAATAGAAAAAGGTGCAGTTGATTATTGCGTATTGTCAATCTCTCTCAAACCGGGTAGTAAAAATACGGCAAGCGCAACGATGATAATGCCAATTCCGCAAATGACAAACCATTTCTCAACTCCCAGCCGCTCCGCCAGAGGCCCGGAAATGACAAGGCCAAACGGCATGGCGAGGGAAGCGGCGCTTGTCAGTAGAGAAAAAACTCTCCCCAGATATTCTGGTTTGACCGTTTCTTGAAAAATCGCATTTTGCACACCGTAAAATGGAGCGGAAATTCCCATAACAGTACAGCACACAACAAAGACAAGAAATGCGTCTGGCGGCAAAAGCCCGGAGAGCATATTGCTAACGCCCATCAGGAGAACGGAAAGACCGATGGTGTACCGCCGTTTCTTAAAACCGCCCCAAATGCTCAGAATGACTCCGCCAAGCAGCATACCAACCGCAAAAGCAATTTCAGCGGCAGAGGCATGGGCCGGTGTTCCTTTGAAGTATGACATACAGATGAGAGGAAAAAGCGTACTGATTGGCATATAAAAGAACATATAAATTACACCAATCCAGAGCAGAGCAAAGAGGCCCCTGTTTTGCTTTAATACCACATACCCCTCTTTCATATCCTGTAAAAACTGTTGTCTTTTCGTTTCTGGACATAGTTCAGGCGTTGGTATGGACGAAATCGCAACAGTCACACAGGCAAGGATTGCACCCACAATATCTAACAATATAATTGCATTAAGAGGCCAAACAGCATATAAAAACGCTGCGGCAGCTGGACTGATAATCGCACTTACTGCTTGCATGGTCTGCGTGTAACCAGCGCATTTTGTAAGTTCCTCTTTTGGCACAATCATAGGTGTTGCTGCGCTGAATGCTGGAGAATGAAAAGCAGTTCCCGCACTTCGGATTAACAGGACAACCATAATAGACCATACGGGCAATTCCATGTAAAACGCCACCAGCGCCAGAATACCGCCAGCGGCGGCAATTATCAAATCCGCACCAATCATTACGCTTTTACGGCTGTGCCGGTCAACAAAAGCACCTGCAAACGGGCCTAAACAGGCTTGCGGCAAAAATCCAATCAGTGTTGCCGCCGTCAATATGATTGCAGAATTAGTTTTCGCAACCAAATAAAAGATAATGGCCATTTGCAAAATACCGCTGCTAATAAAGGATATTGCTTGTCCGGCAAGAAGTGTAAAATAAGTTTTTCTCCATGAATTGTTGTTTTGGGTCATAATGCGAACCTCCTTTTTTATTGCATTGTTCCTTTGTTTCTGCAATAAAAAGCAGGCGTTGTCCCACAGAGAGGGCAGACGCCTGCATAACAACAAAGCACGAAAAAACACCACGATACAGTTCAAAGACTGCTCGTGTCAAACCTACGTGTTCCTTTGCATACGCACGCAAAAAAAGCCCACCATCATGTGGAAAGGTACTTCTACTTTTTATTGCTTATTAGCGTACACAAATTAACACACGTAAGCCTCCTTCCAATCTCAAACTGTCGCACAGTATAACACACATCCGATAGACTTGTCAACCATTTTTAACCTTGTTTTCCATCTTGTTTTTCCATCTCTTACGGGCAGTAGCAAAGCCAGGCGAGCCAGTCAACGGTCAAGATGAACGGCGCTTTCAGCGCCGCCGTTGACAGTCTCGCCCGTCTTTGCTAATGGGTAATCAAGGCGGGAAAGCCATTTTAGGGCTTTCCCGCCCATTTCAATTTTGGGAGAAGAAAGGCCCCAAAATGAACGAGTGCGGCCAAACACTTTTAGGGATTGGCCACCTTGTCCACCCATCCAGCGGGGCGGCGGGGAACGGTCAAGGCCGGGCGTCAGCCCATTCATTTCAGCCTTGACGGTTTCCTGCCGTCCTGCTACTTTTCCCGGAGTGTGGCCACACATCTGGTCACGGTGTCCAGAGCTTTGGGACTTTTTGTCCCATAGGCCGGGGGCGGAGGACGAGGGACGGGGGCTTTCATAATACGCCCTGTCTGCTGCTGAAATCAGCCCTTTGTTTCCGGCTTACCAGCCCCAAACAAAGCCCTGCTTTCCTGCCGCGTCAAATGCCCTTGCCCTCCCCGGCGGCAACGGTATTTTCAGGGCAACGCCGACAGAGCGTATAACACACTACACTTTGCTCCGCAAAGTCGTGTGCCAAATGGGGCGCTGCCCCCTTTGGAAACCCCCGCAACAAACAGGTGCTATGCACCCAGCCGGGAGCATAGCGCCGTTTGTTGTCAGCAGCCCGTTTCACGGTCTGCGTGTAGTTCCTTGTAAACTGACCTAAAATGCAGACAACACCACGGATCGGCTTTTGGCTGGACAATTCCAACCAAACACCGCAGCAGACAGTAGAAACCATTCTGAACGTTAGGAAGCCGGTATGATTGTTACATATAAGGGGAAGAAAAATTTCTTTTAGATACTTGTTTTCCTAAAACTGATGTGATATAATAATTCAAATCCAGAAAAGGAGTAAAAAATATGCGGCAAGGTATTCTTAAATAAAACTATAATCAAATAGTGGGAACAAAGGATTATGATAGTCCCTTTTGTAGGGGCTTAGTTTTTTGTACCCAATTTAAGAATACTTTTGCCTTATCAATTTTGACATATCCCCAAAAACAGCACTCACAAACAGGTGTATGCTGTATATGTGTATGTCCGCAAATTATCATCCCCAGTGGTAAAAGTATTTTACTGCTGGGGATTTTTATGCCCTTCGGGGCAGTAAAGGGAGGACAATCACATGAAAATAATCAATATTGGAATTCTTGCCCATGTAGACGCTGGAAAGACGACCTTGACGGAGAGCCTGCTATATGCCAGCGGA
>JAZQGF010000007.1:0-2758 GCA_045539875.1 Acutalibacteraceae bacterium | reverse complement strand
AGATATCAAGAAATAATATCATTAATTGAATTGCGGGCATTAAAAAAGTGTATTCAAATTGATTTTTCTGAATACACTCTGTTTAATAAATTGGAACTTTATCAGTTGAAGTATTTTCCGTCGTTTGATGATTGGAATGTTTAATCTCCCATATTTTCTTCGTTTACAATATAGCTCAATGAAGTTCGTCCTGTGCTGTCAATCCTTATTTCAGTCCAATAACCGCAATCAGTGTCGTTCATAAACATTCCCGTATTTGCGACAAGTTCGTCTCCTTCTGTTTCAAACCATACTTTGTCGGTTGGGGCTAAAATATATATTTCAGGATCCTGTATTCCTTTAAATGACTTAGATGTAATATAAGGTTCTGCTATAAATTTACCCTTATAGAAAACTTTGCCGTGAATGGAATTGTTCATTGTAATAACGGTATCTGTAGGAGATAATATCAATGTGTCCGCAACCATTGAGTTTGGATAAACGTCATATTCTACCCAATAATTACCATATTTTTCTCCTTTCAAGTTAAGTGTTTCAAGACTCCCATTCAAGAGCCTGACGCAGATTGTTCTGTTTGTAAAATCCAAGGATTCAATCTTATATAAATCCTCGTTACTAAGACTTGTGAGCCTTTCCCAATCTTGTTCTTCAAATCCTTTTTCCAAATTAAGATGTGCTCTCGTCAAAATGTCCTTATCAGGGTTATAAGTTACCAACCAAGCAAAGAATTCTTCGGTTATAATGTGCTCGTAAAAAATGTAAGTGCCACTTATGATAGTGTCGAATGTTATTGGGTTATATCCACCGTCATATATTAAGCTGTCTGTGGCTGTATCCAAAATGGTGTATTTTTCCCCTTCTAAGTCTGAGTCAACCAAAATCTTAAAACGAGAATCAACGTGATTGCTGTTGTTATTGCATCCGAAGCATAGTGTTGCTAATATGAAGAGGCCCAAGATTGCCTGTGAAATCCTATTTGCTTTCATAACATAGGGTTTTAAGGGTAGAAAGTAACGATTGTAAAGATACAAAAAATATGCCCGCTTTAGAAAGTGCTTTCCATTGTGTGATGATTGAAATATTCACTTCTATAAGCCCCTCCTTGTGGGAATTCTCCCTGAAGCAGTAGATTTTGAGGTGTTCTGAGGTCACCTTTTGCATTGTGGTGACCAAAAGTGACCATTTTTGAGTTTTTGAGAAACAAAATCCTATAAGCAATTGGCTTTCAATGCTTACAGGATCGTATCGTACCCTGTAGACTATCTGTTTTCGAACCAATTTATGGAAGACTTGGGACGAATATATAGTCTCAGGAAGTATTTCCCGTCGTTTGATGATGAGGTTTGTCAGTCATCCATTCCCTCAAGTGATGATTCTGGGTTGTAGTGTTTCTCTTTTTTTAGTCGGTAATATACTTCTTGCGATATTCCTGTCGCTGTTCATAAGAGAAACCGATTTCCCCTGTTACTCCTCCTCCAAACATCATTACCATTCTATCGTTATGCGGAATAAATTCGGATTTGTCTAAATATGTACTATAAATATCTGCGGACATTGGCCTCAAATAGATTCTATAACTATACGCATCATCCCACGGGCGTTTATATTCAATATCGCAATAATTAGGATTGGACGTGTCAATGGATAAGCATCCTGCTTTTCTGAGAAGTCTTTTTAGCTCATGCGGATTTTGTGTAACTGATGGAGAATAGGCATATGTTATTAACTCGTCAAATTGTTCCGTTTTCCTATCATAGTGTTTTGCCATTTTTATAGGGTCACAATTATATGCAGGCATCTTGACACATATCAGGAACAAGAATAGGATGAGATTAATTATGCTGAGACAAAGCACAGTTTGCTTAAGAGCGCCTTTCTTTTTTAAAGATTTGAAGAATAAAACAATATAAGATATAATGATAATTGGAACCAGCCACCATGCCAGAAGTATAGTGCTCCAATAAGCTATATACGGGTCAACTATGAATGCAGCTAATATCAGGAATATGCCGATTGACGGGAGAGCATATCCTAGTATCTTCCAATTGCTCACATAAACATCGGTGTCTTTTTCTCGGTCCAATGAGAACTTTCTATTACGCATATCTGTGAAGTCTTAATATTTACAACAATGCCCTTCAATCTGATTTACATAAGCAAAATTATTGTTTTTTTTTGAAAGAATCCAATCAAAGAATTTTTCATTTTGTCAAGGCGCATCAGCGCCGCGTCATCCGCGTCAGCAAGATTTTCGCAGAAAATCGCAGCAGCGGGGACGCCCGACTGAAGCGTGAGCGGAAGGCGGTATGCCCCTGAAAGGGGCTGTCAGCGCAGCTGACTGGGGTTGAGAAGGGGTACAAGCAAAAAGACCCAGCGTAATGCTGAGTCTTTTGCTTGTACCCGGAGCCGGGATCGAACCGGCACGGATTGCTCCACTGGTGTTTGAGACCAGCGCGTCTACCGATTCCGCCATCCGGGCTGGTGTGTGCTTTTCGTTGCCTGTGGGGGAGCTTGGCTTGACAGGGGGCCGTAAGGACCGGTGTGAAGCGGCTGCCTGATCAGGGCTGAAAGAGGCACGCGAAGGGTTGACCTTCATGTTAGGGATGCAAAGGTATCGGATTTTTCGGAAATTGCAAAATATAAAATGATTATCCCATGGGGGAATATGAATTTAAAAGCACAAAATAGCCTCATTTCGTGCTTTGGAAGGGCAAAATGGTGGTCGAAAGAATAAAACAGGCCGTTTTCGTGCTTTTGA
>JAZQGF010000006.1:0-16900 GCA_045539875.1 Acutalibacteraceae bacterium | reverse complement strand
TCTCCGTTATTGATTTTTGCAATTTCGTTAAGAATCTCAATACCCATTCCATGCTCCTTTTTATTGGGTTTTGAGGTTACGGAAAAATCGGAAATTTCTTTATCGGGCACAGGGTTTGAAGTTATAATGTAAAGATAATCCTCTTTTTCAAACATTTCAAAGGTTATTTTTCTCTCTGCATGGTTTTCAATTTTTCTGCAGGCTTCAATCGCATTATCAAGCATGTTTACAAGAACTCTGCATAAATCAAAATCATTCAGCGATATATTTTCACCAACTGCCGCTTTTATTTCAAGCTTAACATCATCTCCACGGCATTCGCCGATTTTTGAAGCAAGAATTGCGTTAACAAGATTATTGCCGCAATAATCCTCAAAGCGAATGCTTTTGATTCTTTCAACAAGCTCACTGTAAATCCTATCAGCCTTTTCTCTGTCTTCTCCGGTCGAGTTTTCATTCAGCCCGTGTATTGTTTGCAGTATCCCAAGCAAATCACGCCTTATGGCTTTCATTTTGTCAGTGTTTTCCTTTACATCGGTGTAATACCTCAAATTAGCGTTGTTTTGATATTCAAGAGCCTTGAGCTTCAGCCGTGCATCGTGAAGCCTGACATTTTCAATAAAGCCTTTAAAAATCGCAATATCAACTGCAAACGAAACAAGAATTGCAGCAATAAAATACAAAGCAAACAATGCAGGATTATCAAAGTTGAATTTAACTACAGATGATGCAAATGTATCATTATAATTATCAAAAATCAAATAAGCGATACAAAAGAAGAGCTGACTGACAGGAAGCATAACAAAAAGCAAACTTTTTTTACCGATATTATTAACCGTCAGATTTTTGAAATAATAAGCAAAAACTGAAAGAAATGCAGCATAAAGGCCGAGAAAAACACTATATTCGGCCGCCCAGCGCATTTCCTCTGTTCTATAGGTGAAAAGTGACATGAGTGACATTTCAAGCATTTCTGTGAAAAAGAAAAGAACATTCATCATTATTAAAATCCATGCTTTCTTAGTTCTCCTGTCCTTGCTTATAAACCAAACATACAAGGTTCTTGATGTGTAATATATAACCGCAAGAAGAACTCTTTTCTCTGTTAACACCACTCCGAGTACAGACAGAAAAACATTGAGCAAAACATAACCGAATCCTGCATAAACATACTTTGTTTTAGGAACGAGCAGATAACTGAAATATACACATTCAATAAGAAACAAAACAAGATGTGCAACTATTAGAATTATAAAGTTGACAACGGAAGTAATCATTCCGTATTCTCCTTCCTACTGTTTCAATGCAAGCGTCAGCATTGCTGTAAATATTTCGTCGCCATCTACGGTAACAAATTCACCGTCATAATCGGAAGCAATGTCTTTAAGAATCTCAAGACCGAAGCCATGTTCTTTTTTATCCTGTTTAGCGGTTTTTTCAAAGCTAAGTCCGGTTTCCGATATGTTCGGATTTTGAGTTTTTATGTAAAGATATCCTTCGCGTTCAAATATCTCAAATAAAATTTTTCTTGATTCGATGCATTCAATTCGTCTGCAGGCTTCGATGGCATTATCGAGCATATTAACAAGAGCACGGCACAAATCAAAATCTTTAATCGGCAAATTTTCACTCAATGCTGCCTTAATTTCGAATTTCACTCCGTCATCAGCGCATTCACCGACCTTAGAAGCAAGAATTGCATTAACAAGATTGTTACTGCAATAATCCTCAAATCGGATATTTTTTATTCTATCTTCAAGTTCATTATAAAGCAAATCAGCCTTTTCTTTGTTTTCATAAGAGTCGGAATTACCGTTAAAACCGTACATGATTTGAAGAATATTAAGAAAATCATGTTTAATTTTTCTCATGCTTTTTGTGTTTTCCTGCAAATCGGTGTAATATCTGAGATTTGCCATATTCTGATATTCAAGCGCCTTAAGCTTCAGCTGAGTATCGTGAAGTTTAAGATTTTCAACAAATCCCTTGAAAACAGCAACATCAATAATAAGTGAAATTATCATTGTTATGATAAAATATGCCGTAAATAACAAATTTGTATTATAATTCACCTTCAATGCAATATTCTGAGATAAATCATTAAGATTATCAAAAATCAAAAGCGCATTAAGAAAGAGCAGCTGACTGACCGGAAGCATGATGAACAGGAAGCTTTTTTTGCCGACATTGTATGCATCAAGGGTTTTAAGAAAATATGCAAACATAAAAAGAAGAATACTGTAAACAATATAAACCAACGCATATTCTATCATCCACATAACCGTTGCTGATTTAAAGTTCCAAATCGACATAAAAGAAATGCCCATAATTTCTGAAAACAGCATAAAGACATACATCATAATGATAGCCATTGCTTTTTTGCTTTTTTTATCTTTATTTATTAAGCAGATAAAAAGAGTTCTCAAAATATAATAAACCGGGGCGAAAAACACCTTTTGCTCAATCCATATCATTCCGGGCAAAGCCATTGCGAAGTTTGACACAACATAAAGAGCCCAAAATGCAGGACGCTTGATTTTCGGAGTAAGAAGACAGCAAAAATACAAACCTTCAATAATATAAAGAACAACATGAGCTGCCAAAAAAAGCTTTGAATCAATCTCCAATCCGTTCATTTAAGATTACCTCTTGCAATAAAATATTTTATTCTTGCTTCTTTTTCATACTGTCGGCTTATCGGAACAGTTCTCCCGTTTGCCATAGTAAACTCTCCTTTGTTCATGGAAACAACATAGTCAAGGTTTACAATAAAGCTTTTATGACACCTGACAAATCTTTTTTCAAGTGTTTTTTCAATATCATCAAGCTTACCGTAAGAAGTATAAGACTTGCCTGCAGCATAAATATTTATCAATCTCTTTACGCTTTCAAAAAAGATTATATTTTCCTGCTCAATATCAATAATATCTCCGTTATACTTTATATTTACTTTCTTTTTTCCGCCGATAAGAAGCTCTTCGATTTCATTGATATATTTAATTAGAAGGTCGTTTTTGACAGGTTTTCCTAAAAAACCGTAGGGTTTAACATTTTTAAAAATATCCTCATAATATTCTTCGGGAAAGCCTGTTATGAAAATAACATAAAGCTTTTTCATGTAAAGCTGCATAAAACGCGCCAAATCTATACCGTTTTCTTCACCAAGTCTTATATCGGCAATAAGAAGATCAAAGGATAAAGCAGGATTTTTCGAAAAAGCGGCTCTGATTTCTGCTGCATTTTTAAAACAGGAAATTTGATGAGAATTTCCGAAAGCATCAGCAACAGTCTGTTTTATTGTTTCAAGAACGGAAACATCATCATCACAAATTACAATATTCAAAAAAATCCTCCTTCAAACCGTAATTCTGAAAACGAATAACAATTTATTATACAAAACGGTTTTATTTATGTTCAAGTGCAATTTTTTACAAATAAATACATATTTTTACAGCATAACCGTTATGGAGTGTTATGAAATCCTTACAAAAACACTCATTTCATTTTCTCCTCGGTTGCCCCATTTATAATAAGGAATAAATTTGATTTCAGTTTTTTCGCATTCCGATTCGCTCCACTCACTGTAAAGCTCCGCACAGTCCTTTTCCCTGAATCCGTCAGCAACAACATAATCACTGACAATTCTGAAATTCGGATTTTTGCTTATTCTGAGCATCTGAAGATTCATGCCGTTATCGGCTTCTTCGATGCAATAAACAAACGGGCCTCTTGTTACGACTATCTTATCAGTATTTGCCCTAACTCGGTTTGAGCATTTTATCATTTTAGGTATAATTTCAAACTCGACATCAAGTGTGCATTCGCCGCAAATTTCAAAATACGCATAACCGTTTATGACTTCACACGGATGGCTGAAATTATAATTTCTGCACCACGACGGAATTCTCATCGCGAGTTTAAAACTTTTTTTCGGATTGATTCGGACGCTTACTTTTCCGTTTTCAATATAAGATGAAATAACCTCAAAATCCGTAAGATTGCTTTTAACATTACTGCCAATATATTGATGTATATAAAGCGTATTATCATTCTGAGTATAGCAATACTCAACGATTGAAGATATTAGTCGTGCAAGATTTGGAGGACAGCATGCACAGCCGAACCATTTCTGACGAATCGGTTTTATATGTCTTTTTCTTGAATCTTTATGAGAAGCTTCCGGAAGAACTTCAAGAGGATTGACATAAAAGAAGCTTTTTCCGTCCTGCGACATACCCGAAAGAACGGTGTTATAAAGTGCACGCTCAACGGTATCGGCTATTTTTGCGTCAGGCTCAATTTCAAGCATTCTTCTCGCAAAAAAAATCAGACCGATCGACGCACAGGTTTCACTGTATGCAAGGTCATTCGGCAAATCATAGTTAAACGAAAAAGCCTCGCCGTCTACCGTAGAGCCTATGCCACCTGTAACATACATCTTTTTATTAATGATATTATCAATCAGTATTTTACAGGCGTTATAAAGCTCATCATCTTCATACCGTTTGGCAATATCGGCCATACCGCTGTAAAGATACACTCCCCTTACCGCATGTCCGACAGCCTCATGCTGCTTTCTCGGTTCACAGTGCGCCTGATTATAATGATAATTATCGTTAACTGTTTTCTTGCCGAGAACAATGTCATAATAATACGGCTTCTTTCCTCTCTCATTTATAAAGAATTCAGCAGTTTCAAGATAACGGCGTTCTCCTGTTGAATCATAAAGCTTTACAAGTGCCATTTCTGCAATTTCATGGCCGGGATAGCCTCTTATTTTATCTTCTCCGAAGGTTTCGCAAATCAAATCGGCAAAACGGCACGCCGCATCAAGCAGTTTACGGTTGCCTGTTGAATTATAATAAGCAACAGCCGCCTCTGCCATATGACCGAAACAATAAAGCTCATGGAAATCCTTAAGATTAGAGAAGATTTCTTCCCTATTATTTATAATATAAAGCGTATCAAGATAACCGTTTTCGAGCTGAGCCGAACACACAAGGTCTATTACCTCGTCAGCCTTTTCTTTCAATGCTGAATCTGCATGACAAGAAAGCGAATACGCAACCGCTTCAAGCCATTTATAAACATCGCTGTCCTGAAAAACCCAACCGTGAAAAGCCTCGGGAACGGAATTCTGCTCGTTATAACACCATTTGTCTGCAGGATATACAGGTAATTTTTCTCCGTTTTTCAGCTTTTCGGCAATCCATGCAGCTTTAACAAAATTATCAATTGCATAGCTCTTTTCTGCCTCGGGAATTCTGTCATGCAATGCCTCGTACTGATAAGGAATCACTTCCTTTCGTACAAGCTGCGTTTCAGAAAGCCAGAAGGAATCTGTAAGTTCAATATTCTTTAACGATATATGTTTTGAAAAAGCTTCGGTGTTCATATTTCTTCCTCGTTTCCGTTCCGATTTAATTATAATTATAGAATATTCCGTTCTTGCGGTCAATACGGAATATTAGGCGATGCTGTTGACATTTTTACTATGCAATATTAAAATAAAAGCTATAAACATAAAGGAGAAAAAAACAATGCCTATTGAAATAGTAAGAAATGACATAACAAAAATGAATGTTGATGCCATTGTCAACGCTGCAAACTCAACCCTGCTCGGTGGCGGTGGTGTTGACGGCTGCATTCACCGCGCTGCCGGAAAAAAACTGCTTTTTGAATGCATGAAGCTTGGCGGATGCAAAACAGGCAATGCAAAAATCACGGGGGCATATAATTTGCCGTGCAAATATGTCATTCATGCTGTCGGGCCTGTTTGGAAGGGAGGAAAAAAACACGAAAAAGAGCTTCTTGAATCCTGCTATAAAGCTTCGCTCGCTCTCGCACAAGAATACGGCTGCGAATCAGTTGCATTTCCGCTGATTTCATCCGGTGTTTACGGATATCCTAAAGCACAGGCACTCAAGGTTGCAATTGACACAATAAGCGATTTTCTTCTTGAAAACGACATGACGGTTTATATTGTTATTTTTGATAAAGACGCCTTTCAAATCAGCGAAAAGCTTTTTGCGGATATCGCAGAATATATTGATGACAGATATGTTGAAGAACATACAGACCCCAGACGCGAAAGAGTTGAAATAAACCAACATCTTTATGAGGAAATGTTGACTTCGTGCACAATTCCTGTTCCGAAAGCAACTTCAGACGAATTCGCCGCATTCCGTCTTGACGAAAAGCTGAAAAATCTTGATGAGAGCTTCTCTCAAATGCTGCTTCGTAAAATCGACGAAAGCGGCATGACTGATGCAGAATGCTATAAAAAAGCAAACATTGACCGAAAGCTGTTTTCGAAGATTCGAAGTGATATTAATTATAAACCGAGTAAGCCAACCGCAATCGCCTTTGCGATATCTCTTGAACTTTCACTTTATGAGACAGAGGATATGCTTAAAAAGGCGGGCTTCGCTCTTTCACACAGCAACAAATTTGATATTATAATTGAATATTTCATTTCAAACGGCATATATAACATTCACGAAATAAACGAAGCTCTGTTTGCTTTTGATCAGAGCTTGTTAGGAGCGTAAAAGATGTTAGAATTTATTTGTTATTCTAAATGTACAACCTGCCAAAAAGCTCAGAAGTGGCTTGATGGCAACAATGTTAAATACACATTAAGAGATATAAAAGCTGATAATCCTTCCGTTGAAGAACTGACAGAATGGTATAAAAAAAGCGGTCTGCCGCTTAAAAAGCTTTTCAACACAAGCGGTCTGCTTTATAAATCAATGGATTTAAAAAACAAGCTGCCTGATATGAGCGAGGATGAAATGCTGAATCTGCTCGCAACCGACGGCATGCTTGTTAAAAGACCTCTTCTCATTTCGGAAGATTTCGTGCTCATTGGATTCAAAGAAAAAGAATGGCAAGAAAAAGTCAAATAATAATTGTCGCCTGAAATGCGACCAAAAAAAATCATAAAGATCTATAATGTGATTGTAAGGTTTAAAAACCAATCAATCACATTATTTTTTTGGAGGTTAATGAAATGAAAAACAATGTTACGGAGCTTGTATTTATTCTTGACAGAAGCGGTTCAATGGCCGGACTTGAAGCAGATACAATCGGCGGATTCAACGCTATGATCGATAAGCAAAAAAAAGAAAAAGGCAGCTGCTATGTTTCAACTATTCTTTTTGACAATGAAAGTGAAGTTCTTCATGACAGAGTAAAACTCAGCGATATTCCCTTAATGAACGACAGAGATTACACCGTCAGAGGCTGCACAGCTCTTATCGACGCTATCGGTGGAGCAATTCACCATATTGGCAACATTCATAAATATTCAAGACCTGAGGATGTACCCGAACATACTATGTTTGTTATTACAACCGACGGAATGGAAAATGCAAGCCGAAAATACACAAGTGACAGAGTCAAGGCAATGATCGAAAGACAGAAGGAAAAATACGGCTGGGAATTTCTTTTTATCGGAGCAAACATTGACGCGGTTGAAACTGCCGCAAAATACGGAATAAACAGCAACAGAGCTGTTAATTATAATGCCGACTCAAAAGGTACACACATTCTTTATGAATCCGTTTCTAAAGCGGTTTGCTGTATGCGAGAAAACAGACCCATTGAAGAAAATTGGAGCGACAAAATCAATTCCGATTACGAGAAAAGAGGAAAAAGAAAATAAACAAAACCGGCTGGATACCCAAGGGCATCCAACCGGTTTTTTATCCAAACAATCTTTTAAAGAACATGAATAACGATCCTTCGGAATATCTTTTATGTGTTTTATCCGAAACTATATTACTGTTGACAAGAAGATTTTCAAAAATTCCGCTTCCACCGCTTTTTTCAGCAATAAGCACGGAATTTACGGTATCATCTCTGAAGCCTGCGCGGAAGTTGGAAACAACCGAGTTGAATCTTCCGTCAGCTTTAAAAGCGATTTCTCTGCCGCCTGCGGCCGTATACCAGAAGCAAAAACAATTATCAAATATGCTTGACACTCCGTTGAATGTTCTGAATCCGATGCAGAACTGGTCACTATAACAGAAATCATAGATATTGTTGCCGCCTTCATCGAGAAATCCGCAGCTGTTTTCATAGTCAGTATAATCCGAATAATAAAGCGGATGAATGTTTCTGAGAGAGTTAGCCGAAGATTTGAGATAAACACCTGTGAACACATTGCCGATTCTTATATTGGTGAAGGTATTGTCATATCCTTCAACACGAATTCCGACCGAATCCGTTGAACCCGTGCCGATAATGTTAACATCGCTTATATCTGCATCGGATGAGCCGCTGTTTGCACCATATTTTATATCGATTCCGACAACCGCATTTTTAATTGAAGCATTGCGGATTATGGTTTCTCTTCCGCTGTCAATGCTCACTCCGTTTGTTTTTCCGCCCGCATCAAGAACACCGCCCGTAAGCGAATAATTGCTGCCTGCGGTATGGGTATCATTCGCCGCATTTTTTCCGCCGAGACGAACCAGAGCATCACCGTTAAAATTATCAGCCGCACGGATAACAGCATAGTTTGAAAGCTGTAAATCAACGCTCTTCTTCGGGTCAGCAGGAGTAAGAATTGATTTTGAGATAAGATATATTCCATCAGGGAAATAAATAGTTCTGTTAGGATTTGAATCTATTATTTTCTGGATTTCATCGGCAATATCAGTTTTTCCGTCAGCCGAAATATAATCAGTCACAATAACATATTCTAACGCTGACGGAGTTTTTTGAGCATCCGTTGCCGTTGCGGCATTTGCGGCAATAAGTTCAGCGTTTTTAATATCGGATTCCATTGTGTTTATAATTTCCATTCCTCTGCTTTCCTTGAAAACAGGAACATCCGCAGATATATTGCTGCCGTTATTCATTAAAAAGCAACAACAAAAAACGATTACCGCCGTTAGAACAACTGCAATGTTTTTTTTCATTTCATTCTCCCCTTTTGCTGTTTATACAAGAGGTATTGAAACATTATAATCGGTATACCATACACCTGCAGTAAAGCTTCTGGGTCTGATTTCTACTCTGTCATCATAAACTTCAATCATAAATCCCGTTCCGTTTGCTACGCGACCTCTCATTGTGGGATACATAAACTGAGAAAGGTTTATGCTGTGGAATGAGCCGTCGGTCTCAACGCTGTTATAGCCGTAAAAATCCTCCTGACCTTCCTTTACAAATCCGTTATGAATATGACCTGAAAGCATAAAAACATTGTCATATTTCTTGAGAATTGCCTCAACCTGTGCAGACTGGTCGCCGATACCGCCATCGTCGGGTTCAGGCTCATCGTCGCCCCATGTTTCAGGAAGACCGTGTGACTGATTAAGCGGCCAATGAGACACTACAAAAATGGGCAGTCCGTCCTTTGATGCCTTTTCCATTTCAACTTCAAGCCAGGCAAGCTGTTCTTCACTCATAAGCATTGAGGTCCTGTCATCTTCGCTTGCAAGAACAATAAAGGTATAGCCGTTAATTTTTTCGGAATAATATTCATGCTCAATTTCTCTGCCGGTTATTTCTTCACTGTATCTGATAAAATAATCTTTCGCGAGTGCATATCCGTCATCCTCTGTCCATGTGTCATGGTTACCCTGAGCAAGAATAATATTCTTTGCAGGATTATATTTTGCAAAGGTTTTTGCAAGCATCTGCCATTCCTGCTCTTCGCCATGGTCAGTGAGGTCGCCGGTTGCAACAACGACATCAAGGGGGCAGAGCGAATTCTGCATATCCGAAAGACCGAATTCAAGAGTAAGTGCACGGTATGTTTCATCTGTCATGTGAATATCGGAAATTACCGCCATATTCAACTTACACGATGCAGGATCAAGAGGCTCGTTTGCGGCAGTAAAATCGCCAAAAATCGGTGCTGCAAAAATGTTGAGAAATGCCATAAGAACAGAAACAAATCCTTTAATAATTGATATCATAATTTTATCTCCTTTTAATTTTAATCAAAGACTTCATCGTTGAATATTCCCTGACGCTTCATCTTATTTTTCAATATAAAATACATAATAAACTGGGCAAAAAATGTTACAGCCCATGAAACGGGATAAGCCCAATAAAGATTGGTTAAAGTTTTATTAAGCGGAAGAATGATGTAAATCCAGAAAATTCTGATTCCGCAAGCACCGAGAAGAGAAACTATCATCGGCTCAAAGGATTTACCCATACCCCTTATCTGGCTTGCCGCAACATCCATAAGCGAACAGAAGAAATAAAACGGCATAATAAGAAGCAATCTGTCTGCACCGATGGCAACAACCTCAGGGTCATCCGAAAACATGCCGACAATCTGATTACCGAAAATGCATCCCAGCAATCCCATTGCAACACCGATTACCGTTGTTATAATCAGGCAGTGACGGTAAATTCTTCCAATGTTTGAATATTTCTTTGCACCCATATTCTGCGATGAAAAGGTCATGGTTGTTTGTGCTACGGCATTGGTGCAGGTATAAACATAAGAATCGTAATTTGAACCTGCCGCAATTCCCGCCATTGCAACCGAACCGAAGGAGTTTACTGTTGACTGAATTATTACATTTGAAACAGAAAAAAGTGAACTTTGGATTCCGGCAGGCAATCCCAAACGAAGAATGCTTTTAAGCTCTGCTTTATTAAACCTGAGTTTACTGAGCCTGAGCTTGCATGCATTGGGCATCTTTGAAAGATAAAACAAAATAAAAGAAGCCGATACATATTGAGAAACAATCGTTGCAATTGCAACTCCGCTTACTCCAAGATTAAAAACAATAACAAGAATAAGATTTAAACCAACATTGATTAGACCGGAAAATGTGAGGATATACAGCGGCCGTTTCGTGTCGCCTGTTGACCTGACTATCGATGCACCAAAATTATATGCGAGCAGCCCGGGTGAACCGAGAAAATAAATTTTGAGATAAAGCGACGCAAGATCTAAAACATCCTCGGGAGCATTCATAAGTTTGAGCATTCCCGTAGAAGCAAAAAATCCGAGAAATCCAACAATAAAGCCACAAACAAGACTGAGCAATATTGCAGTATGAACACATTCATGAACCGTTTTTTCATCTCTTTCTCCGATATGACGGGCAACCATAACGCCCGAACCCATAGAAAGACCGAGAAAAACATTCAAAAACAAATTGACAAGTGAGCCTGTTGAACCAACTGCCGCAAGAGCTTCTTTGCCGACAAATCTGCCAACAACAATTACATCTGCGGTGTTATATGCAAGCTGAAGAAGTCCGGTAAGCATCAGCGGAACCGAAAAAACAAGAATTTTTTTCAAAAACGGGCCGCAGGTCATATCAAGAGAATATCTTTTTCCCATAATAACCTCCTCTCTTGAAATTCAATAATATTATATCACTTATTATCGTCGTGTCAACAAAAAACACTCCTGATTTCTCAGGAGTGTTTACATTAAAAATCCCAAATAAAAAGCTTTTTAAAGAACGCTGCGATTCGCTGCAACAAGCCTGCTTCGGAGTTTATAAAAACAGAATCGGAAATCTTTTCTCCGTCAGAATTTCTCATCGGTTCTCTGTTTGAATCAACAAGAGATGCCGTCAGCATAACGGTTCCTGTTGATACGGACTTGACTTTGCATCCACTGTCATCAGAACTGACAATAACAACACCTTCACCCGATATGCCCCATTGAACACTGCATTCTTCGGGCAGATTTTCAGCTTCGAGCGCAACAAAGAGTTCATCTCCGTAATTAAGAGCCGATGTTGCTGATTTATTTTTTATTTTTAAAACTGTGTTGCACGGCTCATCAATAGGAGGCTCACTGCCTCCCAGCTTTTCAATCATCTCTTCCTCAAGCGTTTTGCCGCATATAATACATTTCTTCTGCTTTATTCCTTCAGCCTCATAGGTCGGCTCAAGGGTAACAACCCACTCACCTTCCGTATGACCTGTTGCAGGAATTAATGTTGATTCTCCAATACTTTCTCCGCAGACCTCGCAAATCACATGCTGTTTACCGTCGTTTTCACAGGTGGGTTCAATAACTACTGTTTTTTCGGTATGAACATGAACTTTCTCTGCTTCTTTCCAGATTGCAGTTACCATATAATCATCCGCAGGCATTGTTACGGGAAGCTCGGGCTCCCATGCAACAAAAACATAACCGTCCTTTTGCGGAGTATCAGGGATTGCAGTTTCTTCGCCGTAAAGATAGGTCTCGCGTGTTATTTCACCATCAACATTAACATAGTAGTCACAAAGTTTTCTGTCAAGATAAACCTTAAGAACGAGAGACGATTCATCGTTTATCGCACCCGAAAGATAGCTTCTTGACCTGTTGAGTTCAAATCCGTCTTCTACGGTATAGCCGGCAGTTACAACATCACCGGTATGACCGGAAAACATCTTTTCTGTATATGTATATCTTCCGTTCGTTCCCATCACATAGGTTCTTACGGTGTAATGCTTTTCGCCTTCGCGAATCCAATTTGCACGGAAATTTTTTCCGTTTATATTGTCCATAACACCTGTATCAGGTGTCCAGCCGTTAAATATTAGACCTTTTGCTTTCGGAACATCCTTGATAACAATCTTCTCGCCGTAATCAAAGGGTATCCACTTGGTTGAAGTGCCATCCGAAAAAACACCAAAACCTGCATTGAAAGATGCGTAATATTTTTTTGGAGTCCACAATGCATAAACAGAGATATCATCATCTTCCATAACGCCAAGACTGCTTACAACATTTTTGCCGTCAAGAGACCATCCTTTAAAGGTATAGCCTGTTTTTGAAGGTCTCTCAGAAGGAGTAACAACCTTTTCTCCGTTCTTGAGTGAAATTGATTGATAGGGCAGAGAATCATCGGGATTAATATAAAAATTAGCCTGGGGACAAATATCCTTCCAAATCGCAGTAACAACCATATCGGATGCAGGCATTGTTGCCGGAAGAGCAGACCAACCCTCAAATTCATAGCCTTCTCTTTCGGGCTGAAATTTGGGAACCGGCATTTCATAAGCCGGTGTTGAATATGTCACCTCATAATCGGCATAATTCTCTCCGCAATTTATATATGAAAGTTTGTAGCTGTTAATCTGCCAGCGAACATAATACTCCGCATCTTTTTCGGGAACAGTAACGATGTTATTATGAAAACTTATTTCTTCACCTGTTTCGGCATCAACCCACGAAACAAAAGAATGACCATCTTTATGCACATCAAATGTAATCAGGAATATGCTGCCTGCTTTACGGTTTGCTTTCTTATAGAGAATCTTAGACTTGGTGCTGTCTTCATATAGAGTTACCGTATATCGTTCTTCATCCTGCTGTACGGCAAAAAACACCGTTGCTGAAGAAAATGACATAAACATCAGCACGGATAATATCAATGCAATTAATTTCTTCATCGTTTCCCCTCCCTTTACCGTATATTTTTATTATACATAAAAAAAAGAAATCGTCAATATAAACAAATCCCGAAATATAAAAAACGGAGCGTGTTGCCACGCCCCGAAAAAAATTATTTTATTATCAGAAAAGAAGAGCAAAAATGCTGTTGAAAAGAGTTTTGAAGAAATAAACAAGTTTCTGGAAGAAGCATGCATCCGAAACGATTTCAGTTTCTGCTACAGTTTCATTTCCGTTTGCATCGGTAACAATTGCCTTAACAGTTGCTTTACCGCTTGAAACTGACTTAACTGTGCATGTTTTACCGTCTTCGGAAACAGTGATTTCAATGCCTTCACCTTCAACAATCCATTCAACTGTTGCGTCTTCGGGGATATTGTCAACAGTGAGAACAACGGATTCACCGTAAGTAATTTCTGAGCCTGCTACAAATTCTTCACCGTCTTCTGTTGTAATGACAGGAGCCTCTGCAGGAAGCTTATCAAGAGTTGCAGTTTCAACTGTTTCACCGCAAACTGTGCACTTCTTAACTGCTGTTCCTTCGCTTTCAGCTGTTGCTTCAGTTTCAACAATCCATTCGCCTGCAACATGACCTTTGGCAGGAATAATCTCAACATTTCCTACGGTCTCACCGCAGCCGTCGCAGTAGTAATACTTCTTACCGTTTTCGGTGCAGGTTGCATCTTCGGTAATGAGAACTGTTTCATGTGTGTGTGCAAGAACCCAGTTTGCTGTGAAGGTAAGATCTTCTGCAGGCATTGACTCGGGAATTTCTGCATCCCAACCGTTAAAATTATATTCATCCTTAACGGGTGCTGCAGGCTCTTCGATTGCTGCACCGTAATAAACATCAATTGCAACTGTTTCTTCGCCGTCAAATGAGCCGCCGTTTGCTGCAAATGTTACGCTGTACTTATTTCTTGAAAGGTAAACTTCAAGAACTGTTGAACCGTCAGCAGCTACAGCTGCTTCAAGAACGCTTTCTTCAGAAACTGTAAAGCCTTCTGCTGCCTCAGGAGCAATTTTTGCAGTTGCATCTTGTGTTGCAAAATATTCGATTTCTGCTGCGCCGTATTCGCCGTTAACATCCATTGTATAGGTTTCAACGGTGTATACAGTGCCTTCGCCTTCAGCCCACTTTGCTTTGATTGTTATGTCTTCTGCAGGGAAATATTTGGGAATGCTTGTTGCATTGCCGTCTTCATCAGTCCAGCCGATGAAAGTATAGCCGTCTCTTGTGGGATCTGCGGGAACCGCGTTGAAGGGAACACCAACTTCAGCTGATACCGGGTAAACGGGAGCACCGTTTGAGAACTTACCGCCGTTTGCATCAAGAGTGATTATTGAAAAGATGATAATCTTATCCCACTTAGCAGTAAGAGTGATATTCTTTGCGGGCATGGTGTCAGGAATTTCTGAATCCCAGCCTGCAAATGTATAATCTGTCTTGTCTGCTACTTCAAGCTCAACGATCTCTTCACCGTATTCATAAGTAACCTTTGTTTCAACTCCGTCAACAATCCATGTTACATCATAGCTGTTGATTTCAAATATTGCTGTGAAAGTAAGATCTTCGGCAGGCATCGAATCGGGAATTGAGGGAGTCCAGCCGATGAAGGTATAGCCTTCCTTAACAGGTTCTTCGGGAACAACAATTTCTTCGCCGTATTCAACGGGAGTAACTGTTGTTTCACCGTCAACATCCCATATTACATTATAGGAGTTAACTTCCCATGTTGCTGTGAAAGTGAGATCTGCAGCAGGCATAGCATCGGGGATTTCAATATCCCATCCTGCAAATGTATAGCCTTCTTTCTCAGGATCTGCAGGAGCATTGATTTCTGCGCCGTATTCAACAGAATCGGTTGTTGTTACACCGTCAATATCCCATGTTACATCATAAGTATTAACATCCCATGTTGCAGTAAATACAGCATTATCTGCAGGCATTGTATCGGGAACAGCGGGATTCCAGCCTGCAAAGGTATGACCTTCCTTTTCGGGGTCTGCGGGTGCAACGATTGCTGCACCGTATTCGTAAGTTTCTTCAGTTGTTTCGCCGTCAACATCCCATGTTACATTATAGGAGTTAACTTCCCATGTTGCTGTGAAGGTAAGATCTTCAGCAGGCATAGTATCGGGGATTTCAATATCCCATCCTGCAAATGTATAGCCTTCTTTCTCAGGATCTGCAGGAGCATTGATTTCTGCACCGTATTCAACAGAATCGGTTGTTGTTACACCGTCAATATCCCATGTTACATCATAAGTGTTAACATCCCATGTTGCAGTAAACACAGCATTATCTGCAGGCATTGTATCGGGAACAGCGGGATTCCAGCCTGCAAAGGTATGACCTTCCTTTTCGGGGTCTGCGGGTGCAACGATTGCTGCACCGAATTCGTAAGTTTCTTCAGTTGTTTCGCCGTCAACATCCCATGTTACATTATAGGAGTTAACTTCCCATGTTGCGTTGAAAACAAGGTCTTCTGTACCCATAACTCCGGGAGTTGAATCCCAACCTGCGAAAGTATAGCCTTCCTTGGTAGGATCTTCGGGAACAACAATTGTTTCACCTTCTGCATATTCCTTAACTTCGCCGTAAATCTCTCCGTCAACCCTGAATATTACTTTTTTGGGAACTTCGGGAGCTGCGGGTTCACCGATAATGAATGTATGCTCAAGTTCCTTGATGAAGTAATCAAGAGCACCGCTGTCAAGCTGTGAGCACATTGTCTTACAGTTGGAGGTTGAGTTGATGCCTGTTGCTGTAAGGTGTGCAACGGGAACATATGCACGCTTTCTTGCGTCGTGCTTTGCACCGTTCAGATATGACTGCCAGATTACATCAGGTGATTTTACAGATACTTCAGTTGTACCCGCAGGAAGATCACTCTTAAGTGTTACATAGTAAGTCATAAGCCACTCGTCAGATGTGAACTGATAGGGAAGTGAGCTGACTGAGGTGTTTGTTGATGTCTGTGTCTGAACAAGGTCAGTTGCTGCAAGATAGGTTGTATCAAATCCGCAAGTGTTCTTAATCCAGCCTGCATTTGTGATGTTGATACTGGTTACCTTTGTTGTGTAACCGTTTGTTGTTGTTGCAGGATGTGCTGAGTTTGATTTGCCTGTGAAATTTGAGGTGTAGCCATTAGCATCGGTTGAAGCACCGTCAGCAACAATCTTTACATCCCAGATTGAGTTATCATAGAGTGAAATGATGTAGCCGTCACCGGTATACATATTACTCTTAACATAAACCTTAACTGTAAGCTTATCGCCGGGCATAATATAGCCGTCGGTAAGTCTGCCGTCTGCTTCGTAGTACTCAGTACCAACATAAAGGAAACCGTCGGTAAGACCGTCAGCGCCTGTTGCTGTTCCGTAGGTTGCTACGAGGTCTGCATAGGAAAGGATGCCGGTTGATTTTTCGGATGTTTCAGCACCGTTGGCATCGGTTGATTTTTTTACCGTTCTGGTAGCGCCAACCTGAGTCTCTTCTGAGGCTGATGCTACAGGTGC
>JAZQGF010000005.1:0-113646 GCA_045539875.1 Acutalibacteraceae bacterium | reverse complement strand
CCAAAAATTGTTGACTTTCAATCACCGGAGGCTTGCGGAGAAGTATTTGCAAACCTCACGGTTTACATTACTATCTCCAAGGTGTTGTTCATTTTCAAACAGCATTCTCCAAAAAAATTATTCAGGCACAGCCTGTAAATTCAGTATAGCATACGTGAGGATAAATAACAAGAGCAGACCGTCGGTCTGCTCTTAATGCTTATACTATTTTAATCCCTTTGCTATCGCAATCAGATGTTCCAACTGCTCGTTGCTCAAGTTCTTGGTTGCTTCGAGCAACTCTTTTGCTTTTGTCGGGTTGTTAGTTTCGGTGTCAAAGAATTCCATCGGAGTTACACCGAGATACTCGCAAATATAAAAGAACACGGTCATTGACGGAAAATTCACACCGTTTTCGATGTTGTTGATGTAGCCTGCACTCTGTCCGATTGATAAGCTCATATCACGGGCAGACACACCTTTATTCATTCTTAATTCAACCAATCTTTTGCTGAATTGTTCTTTCTCCATGGAACTCACCCACCTTCGCATATAATTATACTAAACATATACTGCATAAATATCTAATCTGTTTATCAATGTGAATTGACATATCTATTTAAATTAGATATAATTAACATGAACCTCTACTTTGTTTAGTATTGGCAAAAACAGATTACTCAAATCTTGGATGACCGCTATACACATACAATATGTTTATATGGGCTGCGCGTTTGAATTAACGCCCCGCTCGGATGCTCCTTAAGTGGAGATGGGTTTGATAGCGAGGTCATTAAGATAGCCCGACGAACATTAAAGTCCGTCGGGCATTTTTTATTAGGGTGAGATTATGAAAGAACAAACAGTAACCTTTTTCGGTCACAGAGATACCCCAAAAGAAATAGAGCCAGCCTTGCGACTGACTCTGATAGATTTGATTGAAAATAAAAATGCAACTGTGTTTTATGTCGGCAATCACGGCAATTTTGATGCTATGGTCCGCCGCCAGCTTGAGGATTTGTCAAAGACTTACCCAATAAAATATTACGTTGTCCTTGCCTATATGCCGAGTAGGAATGATACTCCCGACGAGCACTCAATTCTCCCCGAAGGGATAGAAACCGTTCCCCGCCGCTTCGCCATCAACTACCGCAATAAATGGATGCTCACCAAATCCGACATCGTAGTAACCTTTGTCACCCGCAAATTCGGCGGTGCATGGGAGTTTAAGCAGATAGCGGAGAATCGAGAAAAATTTATAATTAGTATTAAGTAATGCTTCTACTATTTGAAATACAGTACGCTATGCTTGTGGCTAATAAACTCTTGACTGCGTCTTCACAATATAGATGTTTTATGCTATAATAAAATATATTAAAAAAAGAAGGAGTAAAAATTATGTCTGAACAAATAAACATTAATTTTATGGACATTATGCGAGCTCTTTTATGCGACTATGAATCAACCTGTGGTGTTAAGCCTTTTGATGGGAATATTATTATTTCCGAAGATATGAGCTCATCATATATCCAATTACGAAGTGACCTTGTTGAAAAAGGCGTTATTCCTATTGATGATCTTGAAAAATATCACGGTCTTACTGTGCAACCTGCAGAAACCGATGGTATATTTACAATTTTACTCAACAAAAAGTTTATTCTTGAATCATTTTCAAAAAACAATGTTGATTGGGTAGGAACATTAGTGCACGAGGCCGTTCATGTTAATGATTTTAGAGATTATTTTAACCTTGTTTCACCATCTTCTTACGATGAACTCTATGATTATAATTTACATCGGATGTTTATTTATTGGACAGAGTTTCATGCAAGAGCAATTGGACACTATTTTTTAAGGAAATATTCCCTTGAGGACTTTACCAGTTCGACTCACTTAGACTATCTTCTAAACGAGGCATTGCCGTTCCATATAAACGATATGGCAGCTCAGGTGAATGCGACAAATAATCCTGACGATCAAATGTATACGATTGTCCACTTTTTGGGAAGGCTGGCTGTATGGCAATATTTATATCCCGATACTTTCTGTTCTGATTTTATCAATAAATTATTGGGGGCCAATCCTTGGATGGAAGACTTGTACTATTTCTTTATAAAATATGAAACATTAGAAGAAATATATCCTCATTTTGATGAAATTGAAGCAATGTTAGACCGTAATCTTTAATAAGAAAAGCAAAAGCCGCTCGAGCATAAACTCGGACGGCTTAAATTTTTATTCTGTTGTCACCGCTATTTTAATAACACCATCAAGTTTATTCTCAAAGATTTCGTATGCTTTTTCGATATCTTTGAGGGCGAAGCGGTGGGTAATCAGCGGAGTTGTATCAATCTTGCCCTGCTCGATTAGTGAGAGGTTTTCGTCGCAGTCACAGCCGTCAACACCGCCCGTTTTGAAAATCAGATTCTTGCCGTACATATCGGGCAGAGGCAGACTCTGCGGTTTATCGTAAAGCGCAACAACCGTGACAATCGCATTGGGTCTCGCACACTCCCACGCAAGGCGGAAAGTATCTTCTGCACCTGCAACCTCAAGTACAACGTCTGCACCGCCGTGGTCGGAATTCCGGAGCACAAAATCCTTGCAGTTTTCAGGCTCGCAAACGAGCACGTCGGGATAATGCGACTTCACAAAATCAATGCGGTTTTTGTCCTTTTCGCAGACGATAATCCTCTTCGGATTCTTCAGCATAACGCAAAGCAGAGTGCAGATACCTGTCGGACCTGCGCCGATAATCAGCACGGTATCGTCGGGAGTAATCTCAGAAATGCGGGTTGCCCAGAATCCCGTTGCAAGCACGTCGCCGACAAACAAAGCCTGCTCATCGGTAACGGTATCGGGGATTTTGTTGAGCCCCATATCGGCATAAGGCACACGGACAAATTCGGTCTGTCCGCCGTCAATACGGCATCCGAGCGCCCAACCGCCGTTCTTATCGGTACAGTTGTTTACAAATCCTTTCTTGCAGAAGAAACACTCTCCGCAGAAGGTTTCAACGTTAACAGTAACTCTGTCGCCAACTTTAACGTTCTTAACGTCAGCGCCGACAGAATCAACAACACCGACCATCTCGTGACCGACTGTAATACCCGGTACAGCACGGGGAACAGAGCCGTGTTTGATGTGCAAATCGCTTGAACAAATACTCGAAAGAGTTACTCTTACAATCGCATCACGGCTGTCAATTATCTCAGGCTTCGGCTTGTCCGTAAGCTCAAACTTCCCGTGTTCTTTGTATGTATAAGCTATCATATCAATGCTCCGATTTTTTTTGTTTTCTCAACGTAACAATCGTTGTTCCGATTACCCCGAGACCGAATGCAAGTAACATAAACGGCATAATTGCAAAGGTTGTTGCCGATGCAATATATCCGAAAGCAAACTGAATCACAAATCCGACGCCGTAAGCACCGCTCATATGGTAACCTGTGATGTCGGCCGAATATTCTGCGCCGAATCTTGCAGGCACGCTGTGAAGCACGCTCGGAAATACGGGACCGTAACCCATACCGATTAAAAGCAAACCGACAAGTGCTGTTTTGCCGATTGGCAGAAGCATAACTATCATTCCGACTGCGGCAATTACCATTCCGCCTTTAATCAGCGTGTTGTCCGAAAGCTTTTCGGAAAGAAAACCTGCAATGATTCTGCCAACCATAATTCCGCAGAAATAAAGTGAAATCCATTTTGCCGCTTCGTCGGGTGAAATGGCAAGAACATTGACCGCATATGTAGCACCCCATGTGCCTATCGTGAATTCGCCTGCACAGTAAAGTCCGAGCGAAAGAATGCTTGTTACCATTCCTTTTTCTTTCAGCAAATCTAAAAAGCTCTTCTTGGGCAATTCTTTTTGTGCGGATTCGGTTTCGGCAACTGCTTTGGGCTGAACATTCCATTTTTTCAGGCTCGCAAGAATGATAAGTGCAATCGCAAACTGAATAAGTGCAACAACACGGTAACCGCCACTCCACGTTCCGTCACCGCCGAGGAATGCGGACATAATCATAGGACTGATTGTAACCCCGAGACCCCAGCAGCAATGAAGCCAGTTCATATGCTTTGCCTTGTAGTGAAGCGAAACGAAGTTATTCAGACCCGTGTCAATCGCACCTGCACCATAGCCCATAATGATTGTGCAAATCATCATCACAATGATATTCGGTGAAAAACTGATGCCGATAAGTCCGAGTGCGGTGAGAAGCGTTGAGAAAAATGTTACTCTGCCTGTACCGAATTTTCGAAGAAGAGGACCTGCAATGAATGCAATACCGCCCGTGGAAACAGCCGTAACAACGCTGTAAACCGAGCCGAAGCTTTCGGGTAAACCGAATTCAAGGTGAACAACTGGCCATGTTACGCCGAAAAGCGAATCGGGAAATCCGAGTGAAACAAACGCTATGTAGATAACAATAAGTAATGCTGTCATATTAATACTCCGTCACAATGGTCAACCTCATGCTGAATTATTTGTGCAGGGAAACCTGTGAAAGTCTTGATACGGGTCTGAAATTCAGCCGTCTGCCACTGCACTTTTATTGTCTGATAGCGCTTACACTTTCGGGGACCGTCGAGCAGAGAAAGACAGCCTTCTTCTGCATCGTAGGGTCCCGATTTCTTTATGATTTCGGGGTTAAACATAACCATATATGTGCCGTCGTTATCAAAAGCAATAATACGCTTGTGCACACCTATCATATTCGCCGCCATACCTACACAACCATCTTTGTGAGCGTTGAGAGTATCCAGCAAATCCTGTGCCACCTGCAAATCTTGAATTGTCGCTTTCTCCGATTTCCTTGCAAGCAAAATCGGGTCGTGGATGAGTTCTTTTGTCATTTCGTTTGTCCTCAAAACTGAAAATGTGAAAACAAAAAGTTAGAAAGGGAATCATAAAACACGATATAGCAAATGGATTTATTAATGAAATTCGATTATGTTTTTAGACAATGCATAATTCTTCGTCTGTTTCTTCTGTTATTTCCGGAATTATATTTTCTCCATCATTTTCATTAATTAAATTTTGTAAATCATTCTCGATTCGCGTTAACGCATCTTTTATATCCTCAATCTTCTTTTCATCGAATGTTTGCTCACCACGAGTTGTTTCGAGTACCAATACGCCATCTCTCAAATGCATTGGGTTGTGAGCAAAATCATTTCTCAAACTGAAGATATATTTTATATCTGACCATGAAGAAATACTAATTATGTTTTCGTCACATAATCTTTTAAGAATCAATTCTTTTACTTTCCAATTAAATTGTATTGGATCGTTTAATATTCGAGGAATAGGATCTGACGATTCTTTTACGGACTTCCATTTTCCATTTGTGCTACGACAAACATTCTCACCTTTAGTGTCCAAATCATCTTTTAGCTTGTCCAAACATGCTACGTATTTTGTGTTAATAACATTAGAAACCATTTGTTCAAACTTACTTGACTTCGATAATACAATTCCTCTTATTGAGTGCACATTGTACCATGATTTTATTATTTTCACAATAACGCTTCTTATTTTTTCAATAAACTCATCTCCTAAAGGAGCGATATAAACACCATCAAAATATTCCATGATAGATTCTGAATCAAAGCTGGCTTTTACCGCATCAATTAAGGAACTTTGGACGCTCGAATAAAAAACGATGTCTGTATACATATCATTATTACATCTTATTTCTTCAACAACATCCCCACCAAACAAATCATTTTTTAAATTGTAATCAATAACAAACAAGTCAACATCACGAGCTTTTATAGCTTTATTTAATGTTCCGTTTTCACTACTGAGACTTTCTTTAGAAATGTCATCTACTATCTGAATATCCGCTTCGTATCCTAAAGATTCAATGATACGCTTTACCATTCGCACATCGCGTTTACATTTTGTCTCTTGATCATCAATCCACAGTATTCGAAATTTACTCATTATATTACCACCCTTATTATCAAACCATTAGGAGTTGCAGGTATAGCAAAAATTTGTCCTTCTAATTTTTTGACAATCTCTTTCATGTGAAAAGCTCCTATGCCAAAGCCTTCAGGAGTACTGGTTTCTCCTAATTCAAATATTGCTTGAGGATTAGCCAAGTATTTTTCGTCTAAACCTCTGCCATTATCAATAAAATCGATTTGACATTTTCCATTAGCAATTTTACTTGAAATTCTTAATGATGTTGCAGTCGCTTTAATCGAATTGCTTATAACATTTTCTATGAACATTAAGATTTCTGGAAAATCAATTTCCTTAATAGTTGAGCCAGAAATATCAAATGAATACTGTAGGCGTTTGTTACCCTTGGCCTCTAAGTATTCTTTAATTAATTTAACAACATCAGTTTTTAGTGTGGGTGAGGATAAAGAAAAAGTAGCAGAATCAATGAATTTTGGAAGATTCTCAATTTTGACTGCTGAGCGGTCGATAGCCATAACGGTTTCCATAATATTATCACAGCCATCTAAATCAAAATCTTCAAAGTCACAAACTAAACTTCTTATTTCTTTAGCAAAATTAACAGACAGATGAATAGCGTGTCTATAGTTCTCACCCTCAGATGTAAAATTGTTTTCCAATACAAAGAGACGTTTATGTGCTTTTTCAGTTTCTGATATAGCCGTGTCACGTTCAATTATTGCCTTTTCTTTTTCTTCGCTTGCCTTTTCTGCATTTTTCCTTTCGCGGGTGGCTTCTGCTTCTGCTTCTTTTCTCTTTTTTCGTTCAGTTTCAGTTTCTGCTTCCCTGGCAGTCTTTATTGCTTTTAATTCTTCGTTGATAATATTACCTGCTTTGTTTCTTTCTATTATCAATGTAGTAATGATTTTCCCTACAATTTCAACAAGTTTTTTAATTCTTGGATCGCTGACACTATAACCCTCTCTGTTTGAAGTAGAAGCATCCTCAAACATATCATCATCCAATATATCAAACGAGATTTCCCCTTCAATATAAGAAGCAAAGGCAGCGGTTGAAGCTACATATGTCATTAAATTATTTACCGCAAGTTTTCCTCTAACATACAAGCGCAATGCATTAGGATGATTTTGGATTCTTTTGGCACTTGGTGAATTTCTTTCAAGTATTGCGTTGTCTAACGATGAGTGAATTCCTATCCAACCAACCATATTATAGGGGACTTCCCTAATTACACCATTTAAATCTGCCATCTGAAGTGTCCCCGTACAAGGATACTTCTCTTCGTTAAGTTTAACTGTTTGCCTGGCGTAGTCTATAGCAGGCTCAACAGAATTCTTGGTCAAATAAACTTTCTCTTGTATTTTATCTTTATAGCCAAGACCAGTATTATCAAATATACCATACATGGTATCGAAGTGTATGTTTTTTCTGATTTTTTCAAACTTAATTTCATCATTGTTGTTGTTTATAATACAAACAGAAATTGAAGAAGAAATAATAGTTTCGAGATAATAATCTGCCAACATAGCTGGAAGACTTTTTAATCGTTCCGTGCCAATTCTACGCAAATCCACATCTGAAAGATGGATCATTGTGCCAGTCGTCAATTGTTCCCATTGATTTCGAGAAATTAAAAGAGAACTGTCATAAGTTGTTTCATTAAGTGCAGGAATATCACTATCTAATATCCCTTGGGTATCAACTACCCATGATGATTGTCCTTCTATGCTTTTGGTATAAAGATAATACTTGGGAGACAAATATAACGCAGCCAACTTACCGATGCCTTTTCGTCCAAGAGTTTTTCCGTTCCTATTATCGTTTTCTAATCTTTTGTTTCTGCCTATGAGTGTGTATTTCTGGCTCAGGTCATCAAAGGACATACCGCTTCCATCGTCAAATATTTCAACTACAGCTTTTTCTTTGTTGCGCATATCAATTAATACATATACATTATTTGCACCAGCATCTATTCCGTTGGCAACAATTTCGGATACTGCAGTCCAAGGAGTAGAGTATAAATTTTTACCTAAAAGTTTCATTGCAAAATAAGTAAAATTAAAGGGGATTTTTTGCTTATTAGTCATTTTATTATTCTTCTCCTTATTTTATTTAACATGATTTTTCGGTAAATATTTTGCGATCTCTTTAGCAATCAGTTGAATTACTTCTACAACAACACTATTACCAAACTGTTTGTAATTTTGTTCTTGAGATAATGCTAATTTAAATGTGTCTGGAAAACCCATTAAACGTGCACATTCTCTGGGATATAATTTTCTAACCTTGCCATTAACTAAATACATGCCCGTTTTGCCGCCAAGACCACCACCTTGAGAAGACAATGTGGTTGATACACCTAAAATAGAATAAATTCTTTCTCCCTGGCGTCCTAATCCGATTTTGCCAATACGAACAAGTTCGTTCGAGCGATAATCAGGAACTTTTTCTATAAACTCCTGTTCTCTTTCTATAAAATATGACCCTTGTACTGTATTTAAAGAATCATCAATTAAAATATCTTGCAACACTCTATAATTATCAAAAGGTGTTGGAAAAGAAAACTTGCTTGAATCAATATCATTTCTAAAAGCAACGATATATATTCTCTTTCTCGCTTGCGGAACACCGTAATCAGACGCACATAACACCTTTGAATAAACCGTATATCCGATTCTTTGTAATTCGCCTTTAGCACGCTTTAATGTCTTACCATCGTCATGTTTTTCAAAATTTTTTACATTCTCCAAGAAAATAACTTTGGGTTTATGATAGTTGGCAATTTCTACAACATTAAAAAACAACTTTCCTCTCGGATCGTCAAATCCTTTTTGATTTCCTGATATGCTAAATGGTTGACAAGGAAATCCCGCACAAATGATATCGTGTTGAGGGATATCTTCGACAGCTATCTTGGTTATATCATCTTGAGGCTTTATACCATAATTATCTTCGTAAACAATTTTTGCATTTTTATCTATATCTGATGCAAAAACACATCTTCCTCCTAAAGATGAAAGTGCTGAATGAAATCCGCCTATACCACAAAACAAATCTATAAATGTAAATCCTTGTAAAACTTTTTCTGCATTAGTATATGTTATCATGCAACCTATCCCTTTTTATTATTTTCTGGTATCTGTGTCAATTTCATTTGCCCAAGCAACATCAAAACCTGCTTGTATAAAACCTAAATCTATACCGCCTATACCTGCAAATAAACTTCCGATTTTCATATAAATCTTATCTGTAAATTAAGCTTAAGATATGTTTTACCATTTTCTTTGTAGAGAGAAGCAAAACCATGTCTGGTTGTTGAACCTCTTTCATACTTTGTGTTGTTCATCAGATATTCTTTGAAGAAATCTCTGTTGTAAATGTGATAAGCAAGTACGTTGCCTGCAGAAGTTACAACAATATATCCGCCGTTAGCTTCATCATGACCGTCCCAAACGGTTGCGGGAGTCATACCGAGAGCCGCACAGCAAAGCAGTTCTTTGAATTTATACTCATAGAAACCGCTTGCAGGGAATCCGAGCGGATTTGTTTCTTCAAGAGCATTGACAACTTCACGGCATTTGCCGAAACCGTCTCTGTAATGAACAACAAGTGATTCGGCAACAATTTCGTGCAAACGGCTGTCGATAAGCATAAGGTTGTTTGCGAAAGTATCACTATTCACTTTAACAAACTTAACCGAAGATGCTTCACCGAAAATTCGATTCATTCTGTCTCGGATTTTTGTTTTTGTGTCGATTGCATTGATAGAATCAATTTGCTCGTCATCAAGACCTTCGATTTCATAAACAAAGTTTGTTGCACCCGTTGCGTTAATAAGCGTGGGTGCATTGCCTATTTCGGATTTGATGCTGAAACCGCAAACGGGAGAATATCCTGTTTGAATGTCGTGAATCTGCATCGTGATATCCGTTTTGTCGCTTGAGGGTGCAGCAAGTCTGCCGCAACCGATTTCTTTGAGAAATTCTTCGCTCTGCTCTATAGCAAAAGCACGGTTGCCGCCTTCGGTAATCTTATCATAAAGATAATCAGCTTCTTTACAAAACTGATTCTGCGGATATGATTTAACAAGATTGTTGTTGAAATAAATGTCAATTTTTCTGTCCTGCGAATCAACCGTATATTCGTATTTATTATTTTTTATTTCTTCACGAAGTATTTTCAGAATAGGGAAATACATATCATCGATTTGCTCGAGATTTTCATTTGCGGCATAAATTCTACCTTGAGCAAGCAAACGAAGAAGCACATATGCTTCGCTCCATTCGCCTTTATTTCCCGTTATCATTGTCCAACACCTCTTTTATTTTTTTAGCTATGGCTTCAATAACATTAACGGTTACGCTGTTGCCGAACTGATTGTAAAGATGTGTATCGGCAAGAGGAAGAACAAAATCATCGGGGAAGCCTTGAAGTCTTGCCCACTCTCTCGGTGTCATTTTTCTGATACCATCTTTGTTGATTTCGCCCTTAATATGTGTTGTAGGTGTAAGATCGGTCTGTCTGTTGTCGATTACAAGATTTCTCTCTCTGCCCATACCGCCACACACAATTGCACCGGCAATATCTTCCCAACCTCTGACCTCATAACCGAAACCGTTGCCTTTTGCAGCATGACGAGCTTTATGGTTTATAAGTGTCTGAAGATATGTTTCACTCAAATAATATTTTGCCGGAACGGGGTTTTCTTCCATAATATCTTTGAGAACGGTATCGGGATTTGTGGGTTGCGGGAATCTGAACCAAGTTGAATCTATATCATCTCTGAATGCGACAATATAAATTCTTTCTCTGTTCTGAGGCACACCGAAATCCTTACTGTTAAGAATTTGATGATGAACGGTGTAACCGAGCTGTCTGAAAGTATCACATATGATTTTGAATGTGCGACCCTTGTCATGAATGACAAGGCCTTTTACGTTTTCACAGAAAATAACTTTTGGCTTATGATGTTCACAGATTCTTGCAACATCAAGGAACAAGTTACCTCTGCAAAGACCTTTGTAGTTGTCCTCAAAACCTTTTCTCTGACCTGCCATACTGAATGCCTGACAAGGGAAACCTGCGAGGCAGATATCGAATTCTGGAACATCTTTTTCGTCAAATACGGTGATGTCTCCGGCAATTTCAAAATTATCGCTGAAATTAGCTTTGTATGTTTTTTGTGCATTTTCGTCCCATTCGCTGACAAAAACGGTTTCGATATTTTTACCGAAGGCTCTGTCGAATCCCAAACGGATACCGCCGATACCGGCAAACAAATCTATGGATTTATAGTTAGGCATATTTCCTTTGACCGCCTTTTCTATTCTGTCGGCACATTTGCCGGGATTTTTCTTTATCTCTTTGCCCCAAAAGCGCAGAACGGTCCAACCGTCAGCTTCAAGCTTTTCGGTAACTTCTTTATCTCTCTGAATATTGCGTTCTATTTTCGGGATCCAAAAATCTTGGTTGGATTTAAAATCCGCTTTTCTTTCTTCCCAATTATATCCGTGCCAAAATTCGCTGTCGCAGAATACCGCAACCTTCTTGCCGATGAAAGCGATATCGGGTTTACCGAAAACATTTTTTGCATTCTTACGATACCGTAAGCCTCTTGCCCACAGTTCCTTTCGAAGTGCTATTTCAATTTTGGAGTCTTTATTCTTTACAGCCTGCATATTTCTGCGACGCTGCTCGGGAGTATGTCTGTCCAAGGCGGATTTCTCCTTATAAACAATTTATCTTGACCTTACGAAAATTTTATCTCTGTGATAATCTAAATGCTCTCGCATTGTTGCCGAAACCTTCAAATCATATTCGATATCTGAAGAAATTTTCAATCTTGAAATTTCTTCAGATGAAAGTTGCGGAGAAATTATTATGTTGCCGAGATTTGAAAATGTAATCAAACCATAATCGAATAATTTATCATATGTCGGAGTTAACAGAAGTCCGTTTTCTTCACTTAAGCGCTCATAGTTGTTGCTTGCAGCCCAGGGTTTAATGTGACTTGCTATGAGAAGTTTTTTTGTTGAAACACCGGTAATAATACACATACCGTTGTATTTTTCCATCAGTCTTTTTCTGAATAAACCTTGTCCGACTCTGGATTTTATTATTGCGGTTTTTTCAGTTTCGTTAAGATTTGCATAATTGGGTATTGCTTTTTCAATTTCATGTTGTTTTGTTACTACATCGGGGTTTGCAGTCCTAAACATACGGAACTGTTTGAGTGCGTTGCTGTACATATTGTTTCCTGTGTTGTTCTTTTCTTTGAAATCGGGATTATCAAAAATAATCGGAATATATAAATCAAGTTGAAGTGATGACAACTCAAACAAGCTGACGGGAAGAATACCTTTTGCAACCATTTCTTTTGAAATGGTGTTAACTGCTCGGGAATACTTATAAATTGAACTGTCGCTTAATGAAGTGTTTTCTTTTATCCACGAAGATAATTCTTCAAGCGTAACCATAAAGTAATTCCTCCCTTTCAGCTTTTATAAAATATTTACCCACTTTAAAATATAATTAAATATATATTATCATATAGTTTTATTTTTTTCAACAAATAATGCAACAATCATAATAAAACAAAATCGTTACGGAAGGAATGAAGCCGCAGGTAGTGTCGGTTCCTGCGGCTTCATTTAAGTGAAAGAGAGTGGTAAATGAGGAGATGTTTTAATTGATGATTTAATTGTAATATTTGATATGTACCATAAAAAGGACTTTGATAAAAATATGAAAATTTATCAAAAAACTTGTCAAAGGGAGTTTTTTGGGACAGTAATCTGTGATATAATGTAGAAAACAAAGCTGAAAGGCGGTTGTATTAAAATGCTTAACGAACAAATTTCGGTAAAATCTTTTGGCGAAATCTGTCCCGGTAAAGGTTCAAATACAAGAACACCTTATGAACATCAGAGAAAGGCTATGGAACACCTTGACCTGATGAATAAATCCAAATCATACAGCACACTTGTTGTGCTTCCTACCGGTGGCGGAAAAACATATACAGCTTCATTGTGGCTTTTGAAAAACGCAATCGACAAAGGCAAGAAAATACTTTGGATTGCACACAGACAGATGTTGTTGGAACAGGCTGCTGAATCATTCCAGAAATATGCCTATGCAGAAGTTGTTCCTCACATTTCGTCTTTTGCATTTCGAATTGTTTCAGGCTCATCGAGTCACGACAGAACAAGTGACATAAAGCCCAAAGACAATTTGCTTATTGTCAGCAAAGACAGTATAGGCAGAAACCTTAACCGTCTTGACAGTTGGCTTGCAGGCGAAGATGAGATTTATCTGATTGTTGATGAGGCGCATCATTCAACAGCAAAAACATATCGCAAGGTAATTGAATATGTAAAATCAAAAGTACCTTGCGTTAAGCTTATCGGACTTACAGCTACACCGTTCCGCACGTCCGAATCCGAGCAAGGTCTTCTTGCAAAAATATATACCGACGGAATCAAGGACGGTCAGGTTGTTCATAATGATATCGGCATTGCATATTCTGTCAATTTAACTGAATTGATTAACAAACAGATTCTTTCGCATCCCAATTTTGATGAATGCCGTACCGATGAAAACTTCGGAGAATACCTTGGCATTGATGCTGTAAGAAGCATTCAGAATTTCGACTCTATTCCCGAGGATATTGCGGGTCAGATGGCAGAAAATGCAGGCCGAAATAAACTTATTGTTGAAAGATACCGTAAGAATCAGGATAAATACGGTCAGACAATTGTTTTTGCAGTTAATGTCCCCCATGCTTTCCAACTTGCAGCACAGTTTAAAAAAGCAGGAATTAAAGCGGATTATATAGTGTCGTCAGTCAAAGACCATGTGACAGGTGTAACAATCAGCAATGAGGATAACGAAAGAAAAATTGAGGATTACCGTGCAGGAAGATTACAGGTACTCGTAAATGTTAATATCCTCACCGAAGGAATTGATCTGCCTCAAACAAAAACCGTTTTTCTTGCAAGACCCACCGTATCAAAAGTTCTTATGACTCAGATGGTCGGCAGAGCACTCAGAGGTGAAGCTGCAGGCGGTACGGCGGAAGCATATATAGTATCTTTTGTTGACAGATGGAACGAAAACATTTCATGGGTTTCTCCCGAAAGCATTTTCGGTGAAGACAACGATTTTGTTGATAATTCTCCTGAAAGAATCAAGAGGGAACTGAGACTTATTTCAATATCAAAAATAGAGGAATTCGCTTCACTTCTTGATGACTGCGTTGATACATCGGCTATCGAAAAAATTCCGTTTATTCAAAGAATCCCCATAGGAAAATATGCGTTTATACATATAGAAAAAAGCGGTGTAGACTCGGCATACAGTGTTATGGTATATGACAGCACTGCCGAAGCTTACAGAAATCTTATGGATTCTCTTCCTGCATTGTTTGAAAGCTTTGAAGCAACAGAAGAAGAATATCTGTCCGATGATATTCTCGACGAAATGGAAAAACAGTGCCATGATTCCTTTTTCTGCGGAGAAATGATTCCTTCATACGAAAGAAAAGATGTTATAAACATACTCAAATATTACGCTCAGAATGGTGAAGCTCCGAAATTCTATACCTATGAGGATATCGACAGAAACAAACTTGATATTTCAAAGATTGCTCAGCATATTTGGGACGAAGATATGGGTGAGAGAAAAAGAGCAGAATATATCGATTCGATGTGGGACTCGGGAGACGAAAACCTTCTTCGTCTTTTCTTCGGGCGTAAACTTTATTTTATCCGTCAATTAGATATTGAACGAACCAAAATTTCTCATTCCGGTATTTATGAAGATGCAGGTCCCGACGTGAAATTCGGTACCAGAGCATTGGAAGATTTGCCTCTCAGTGAAATCGGAAAATATAAACCTGAACTTGAAAAAGAACTTCGTGATCAGGCATTCGAAAAATCAAAAAATGAAAACGGTGAATACTGCTGTGCTATTTGCGGTATGGCAGATAAATCAAAAGTGTGGTTCCAGGTTGACCATATCACACCTATGAATAATGGCGGAAAGAGTGTACCTGAAAACTTACAGATTCTTTGCCGCCAGTGCAACGGAACAAAGGGTGACAAGTAATGGATGAATTATATTATTCTGCACTCGACCTTGCAATTTTGGTTAGTGCCAGAGAACTCACCGAAAAAGAAATCGCGAAGTTTCTTGAAGCTGTTTGGGAAAAAGATAATGATTATCTTGCTCCGCAGTACAGAAATAATTTTCGAAAACTTATTCTTGATACATACTATTGGACACATTATTTCTACAATAAAACAACAATTGATGCTGAATTCCCTTCAATACAAAAAGACATGTTTGATTTGGGAAGCAACTTAGAAAAAGACAACTACACAAGTGATTTTTCAGGCTTGGATTTGTTTTTTAAAAACATGAGAATCCGAATTGTTGTTGACGGTTCAAAGGATTATGTGAGAATAAAGCTCAGAACATTATTAAAAGAATACGGCTACAAGCGACGCTCAAAAATGCTGGTAGATTATGTTAACGGTTGTATGGAGTTTTTCCGTTTAAAAGCGTTTTTGCGTGGCGGTGTCGAATGCGAAATTGAAAATGTTGACATTGATGAAATGCTGACATTCCGTGTCGTTTAGAAAAACTCTTCGCATAATAAAAGTCCGAAGAAATTCTCCGAATGTGTGAGAAATTTTTCGGACTTTTTTCATTTTGAGCAAGGGAATATTGTTGCAAAAAATTTGTGAATAGGGGGATTTTGTGCTTGCGAAAAATTAAGGTGACGATTGAATTTTGCAAATTTGTTTTTGTAAAATTTTTGTGTGTGCGGTTGAATTTTATGGGTACCCTTTTACCCAAAAATTCAATTTGTATATACACAGCAATCGGCACAAGTGGGTATCCAAAGGGAGAAAATCTCCTTTTGGCACACGATTTTGCGGCACGCAAAGTCTAGTGTGTTATACCTTTGTTCCGTCGGCGGTGAAAAGGATGTCTGTCGCCTTACATGACATCAGACTTTTCATCGGTGCAGAGCAGGCAGATAAATTCAGGGAAGAACAGAAAAATTTGTTTTTCTGATTGCTCGGAAAAGGAACAAACGGTATATAACAACGACCGTTGGTCGATTGTTGAATGACGGGCGATGCCCTTATTGAAAAATCCCTGCCGCAGCGAAAAAACGCTTGAATCGACTACACAGAATTTGAGAGTCTGTTCACAAAATAAGACCTTATCAAATTGATTTTTACGTGATATAATCACAACAGAAGCTTCGAGAAAAAATTGAAAAAGGTGAAAATGATGAACAATATTTTCAGCGACAATCTCAAAAAATTTCGTCTTGCAAAAGGCTTCACTCAGGAGCAGGTTGCAGAAAAACTGAATGTTAATTCTCAGACGGTTTCACGCTGGGAGTGCGGAACAACTTTGCCCGACGTTCTGACTTTGCCCGAACTTGCAAGGCTCTATGAAGTAACTGTTGATGATTTCTACAAAAAGAGCACCGTTGCTTACGATAACTACGCACAGCGTTTGGCTTCTGTTTATGAGAAATCCCGTGACCCTGAGGACTTTATGCGTTGCCGTATCGAATACGAAAAGCTTATGAAAAACGGTGAGCTTTCAACTGAGGATAAATGGCTCTACGCGTGGATTCATATGTATATGATGAATTATTGCAGAGACATTGCGATTGAGTGGTATGACAAAGCGGTCAGCGATGACCCGAATGATGACCCCGAAAATTATCAGCTCGCCTGCATGCAGAGAATATGGATGTTCTTTCTTCTGAAAAAAGAAGATGAAATTATTTCCGAACTCCGAGAAAAAGTAAAATCAAATCCCGGTAATCCGAGAGAAACAGACAACCTCCTGATTGCTCTTATCTGGGCAGAAAAATTTGATGATGCCTATAATCTTTTCAGAGATGCAATCAAAAAATTCCCCGATGATTGGCGGATGTATATTCACGGCGGTGACATCGCAAAGGAACTCAAAAAATATGATGAGGCACAGGGATACTACAACAGAGCAGGCGAAATCGGAACATACTTCTGCGATGAAATGGATTGCAAGGTCGGTCTGTATGAAGAAATGAGAGAATATGAAAAGGCTTATAATGAATGCATGAAAATGGCGGATATCTACCGCAGCAGAGGTTATGATGTTGAGGCTGATATAGCAGAAAAACGTGCTGAAGAAATTAAAAACAAAATTGAAAAATAAGCAAACAAGCGGCGGAGAAATCCGTCGCTTATTTTTCTTTACAGCTTGATAGAAGAAAACAACAGTTTCAACCGTGAAACAAACATTTTGCATTTTTGTATTTAAGTATGTCATCATATTTGCTGCAAAAAATTATGAGCCATTCCTTTTCTTTTTCATCGGGCGGAACATAGTTATTGATATATTTCCACTGTGATTCGAAATGAGTTCTGATAGTTTTCAGAGCTTGTTTCTCAAGATTTTTTGCGCGGGATTCGGATAAATTGAAGTGGGTTGCAGTCTCTTTTCTTGAATGATAAATATTGTCTTCGATACCGAAACGGTAGGAAATATATTGCCACTGTCTTTCGCTCAGGAGAGCTGTTGCTTCGTTGACGATGCTGTATTTTTTCTCTTTGAAAAACACGTTTTCAGGAGTGTTGCGGTAGATATCCGCTTTACGTTCAAAGAGAGTCCGTTCGATATATTCGGCATTGGTTTCGCCGTCGTAATCATCTGTATCATCATCAAAGCTTGTGAAGGTGACAGGGTATTCTTCATCGGTTTCTTTGTTTTTTATTGTCTTGTTGCAGTCTGTTGTTTCGATGAAAAGATTGATATGTTTTACAATCCAATATGTGGCGTAGGTAAGAAATTTTGTTCCGCGTTCGGGGTCGAATCCCGGAATTGCTCTGAGCACTCCGACGACTCCTTCCTGAAAAAGCTCTTCGGATTCTATGCCGTAATCTTTATATGCTTCAGCCTGATCGTTTGCGATTTTCCAGATGTATTTTTCAACGTTTTTCAGCAACTTGCATTTTGCGTTTTCATCATCGCTCTGTGCAAGAACGCAGAGTTCTTCGTTGGTCATCTGTGCTTACCTTTCTGCGGTTTTACGAAAATCGGTATCAAAGCATTGCGAAGATTATCTTTCATTTCCTGAGTAATACCGTCGAAGTTACTGATCTGGTCAATAACAGCATCTGCCATTTTTTCTGCTGTTATTCTTCTGTATGACAGACTGCCGCCACCTTTGACAAGGCTCTGCCTGATGTCCGCAAAAATTTCTTGCGTAAGCTTTTTTGAATGTGAAAAATCGGTGTCGACGGTTTTCTTTATATCTTTTACGATGGACATAAATCCGTTTTCAATCATGGTCAGGTCAGCCTGATATACCGGAGTTTTTGCGTTACGTATATCTTCCGACACCTGCTTTGAAATTTCATCTTCTCCGCATACGCTTCTGCTGAGCATTTCATAAAGCAGGTTCTGCGCTGCAAATCCTTCGGCAAAAGTACCTTTGAAAAAATGAGCGATTTTATTTAACAATGTTCCGAAGTCCGGATGTTCAAGCAGCATATTCAGAATATCGGGGTCAATCTCTCCCGTATAAATTTTCTTTGCAGCTTCGGAAGTCAGACCGAGTTCACCTATACTGAAATTTTTCGGTTCGGGATCATCGGAAAGTCCGAGGATAAAATCTGTTGATACCCCGAAAATTTTTGCGATACTCAGAATCACATCGCTGTCGATTTTTTGTGATTCTCCCTTCTCAATTCTGCTGATTGTTGAATTGCTGACATTAACCTGATTTGCAAGTTCTTCCTGACTCCAGCCTTTATTCTTACGCAAATCGACAATTCTGTCTCCCGGTGTTCCGCGTAAATATGTCATTTATCAGTCCTCCTTTAATCTTTGGAAATTTCATTAATGAATACTCCAACCGACAATGCAATCAGAGCAATTACCCACATATTCAACACCTCTTATAATCCTTTTGTCCACTCTTTATAAAACGCCGATAATCCCAATAACAAGACAAATAACCATATCATATTTATTCCCTCTTAAAATCCGATTTTTGCTTTGGTTTTCGGTTTACTGTTACCCGATTCCTTTTCTTTGACGGGCGGAGCATCTTTGTCGCCTTCAACCTCATCGGGTGAAAGCACAAGTGCGATAACGCTCGAATGAGTGATAAACATTGTCTGAGCATAGGCATAATCATCAATTTTGTCGTAGAGTCTGCCTGCGCTGACAGTTCCTGCATAAACGGTGTTTGTGCTGTTGGCAACGTAGCCGATTGTGTCGATAGCGGGAAGCTCGGCGCGTATTGCTTCTTCGTCATAATCGTTATCGTCTTCTTTGACGATTCTGAAAATCTTACCGATCTTGAACGGTTTCATGCCGAAATAATTCTTGACTCCTGTTATCGTGATAAAAACATTTTCCATAACTTTTTTCCTTTCTTTTCTTTGAAAATCCGAATTTCACTTTGGCAATTAACGTATCTTACACCTATATAATATAATTTTTAATGTCCCAAAAAACGGACTCTGAAGCAGTGGAAAACACTGAAAATTTGCAGATTTGCAAGTTTTCGGACCAAATCGCATGGCAAAATTGCAGAAACAGCGGATTTCAGAGGTATACACTTTTTCACCGTATAATGATATTGAAGGGCGGTGATGCAATGAAAAAACCATAGAAAACTTAATATTGCTTTATCGGACTGTGAGCTTTGCTTACGGTCCGTTTCTATTTTTAAAAACGAAAGGAGTTATTTATGTCAATTTATGAGGCTGTCAGATCAAAAGTAAATCTGCGCATGGCAGCAGAGAAATACGGGATGGATATCGGTAAAAACTCGATGGTCCGCTGTCCGTTTCACGATGACCGTATACCGAGCATGAAACTCAACAACAAATATTATTATTGCTTCGGTTGCGGCGCAAAGGGTGACGTTATCAGTCTTGTCGCTGAACATCTCAGCTTGTCTGCCGCCGATGCGGCGCAGAGAATTGCAGACGATTACGGCATTGAAACAATGAAAATTTCCGTTAATTCAAAACTGAATTTCTATAAGGAAAAACAGAAACGACATGACAGATGTGTGCGTGTTCTCTGCGATTACAACCGCATTCTGCGGAAATGGATGACTGACTATGCACCGAAAACCGCGGATGAAAAACTGCATCCGAGATTTGCCGAAGCCTGCCGTATGCTTGAGGTTACCGAATACATGGCAGAGCTTCTCGACACAGGCACAAAGGAAGAACAGAACGAGGTTGTTGACGACCTTTTCTGTAACAACTGTATTGAACATCTTGAAAAATATATCAAAGAAAACAAGGAGTGATTTTTATAGGCAAAGAAACGAAAAGTCAGCACGCAATACTGAGATTTGCAAAATACAAGGGTCCCGAAATCAGCAGAATTGAGGCACATAATGAACGCACGAAAGAGGTTTATGCAAGTAATCCCGACGTTGATACCGAGAGAAGCAAATACAACATTCATCTTGTTAAACCGAATTCAAAATACCGTGCAGAAGCGGAAAGACAGATTGCAGCCGCAGGCTGCAGAACAAGAACAGACAGCGTCAGAGTTGTTGAAACGCTGATAACAGCAAGTCCCGAATTTTTCAAGGGCAAGAAGAAAGCACAGATCAGAGAATATTTTGAACATGCACTGAAATTCATTCTGAAACACGTTCCCAAAGAAAGAATCATATCTGCGGTTATTCACGTTGATGAAAAAACACCGCATATGCATCTGTCGTTCGTTCCGATAACGGAAGACGGCAGACTGAGTGCAAAAGACATAGTCGGCAACAGAAAAAAGCTGACCTGGTGGCAGGATGAATTCTGGAAACACATGGTGAAGAAGTATCCCGACATGGAGCGCGGCGAAAGCGCAAGCGTGACGGGAAGATCTCATATTCCTCCCTCGCTTTTCAAAGAAGCTGTGCATCTTAACCGCATGAAGGAACAGATTATGACCCTGATGGCGGATACAAACATAATCAATAAAAAGACAAAAACCGAGGAGCTTGAAGCTCTTCTTGAAAGATATATTCCCGGAGTTGAAGCTTTGAGAACAAAGCTGAAAAGATACGATAAGGCATATAAGGAGCTGACCGAAGAAGTCAGTGAACTCGAAAAGAAGCTTGACTCTGCATCAAAAGACAGCGTGCAGAGAAAGCTTGAAATCAATCAGAAGCTCAGCGAACTTGAAGAACTGAGGAAAACAGTTGATGGTCTACCGCCCGAACTTATAAAAATCGCAAGGAATAACGCGGCGAATAAAGAAGCCGCCACAAGTAAAAATAAGGAGAAAGGAGTGTGATTCTATTTGGAAATTAACGTCAGAGATGACAAAAAAATTGTCGATATATGGCTTACAAATGCCGAAAAAAATGACCCCGCTCTTCGAGAGGGTCTGAACGACATTTATAAGAAATATAAAGAAATGAAATATCTTGTTGCCGTGTTTGAATCCGGAGAAAAGGATTTGTATCAGGGCACGCTTGATTTGCTTGCATATAACAAACGCCGCATTCCCGAGCTTGAAGTTAAGAAAGAAAAACAAGCGGCTTTATGATAAATTTAATTTTCCACTTGAATTTTATCGGAATTTGTTATACAATGTTGTCTGTAATAACACAAAGCAAAAACAGATAACTTTGATAGCAGAAAAGAGGTGTAAAAAATGACAGAAAAGTTCAATATTGCGGGCTATGTCCGCATTTCGGTCGATGATGAACTCGACCGCGATAATATTTCAATTGAAAACCAGAAGGCAATTATTGCCGATTATGTAAAAATCAATTTTCCCGGCAGCGATCTCACCTTTTTTGAAGAACGAGACCGTTCAGGTTACACCTTTGACCAGCGTGAAAGCTATCAGGAATTGAGAAAGGGTCTTTTATCTCATAAATACGATATTCTTATCGTAAAAGACTTTTCAAGATTCTCGCGCCGTACCAGTCAGGGGCTTATGGAATTGGAAAATTTCCGTGACGAAGGTGTGCGTATCATATCTATTGGTGATAACGTTGATTTCCCCAATAACAACGACTGGTTTAAAATTTCAATTCATTTTATTATGAACGAAATGCCTGTTACGGAAACTTCAAGAAAAGTCAAGAACGTTATTGAACGTCGCCAGAATGACGGTGAGTGGATTTGTGCCGCGCCTTACGGCTATATCATCAATACCCATAAGAAATTTGAGATTGTTCCTACAGAAGCAGAGATCGTCAGAAAAATCTTTGACCTTTATATTAATGAAGGTATGGGTTATAACAGCATCGCAAATTATCTGACCGACAGCGGTGTTCCGACGCCGAGAATGTCAGAGCAGATGCGGAAGGAAGCTGAAGGCAAAGAATACAAGCGTCAGGTCAAATCTGTCTGGGCAATCGAAACGATTCACGGTATCCTTCAGAACGATTTCTATATCGGCACTCTGAGACAAAGCAAATATACCAGAGTAAAAATCAACGGCAAAAGCAAAAAACTTGATGACGGAAACCATATTATCCATGAAGATCATCATCAGGCAATTATTGATTACCATACTTTCGCTCTTGCCCGTGCAGCTATGGAAAGCCGTTCACGCAACAACTACCGCGGAGTAAAAATCAACGATAATGTTTATTCAGGCCTTCTTAAATGCGGTGATTGCGTAAGTCCGATGTTTGCTACGGGCGGACAGTCAAGAAAATCTGCCTATACCTGTGGAACCTATCACAGAAGAGGACTCAAAGGTTGCACAAGTCATCATATCCGTGTGGACAAGCTTGATGAAGTCGTAAAGCTTTACGTTGAAAAAGTCATGCAGAATTCTGCAGCTATGATTGATCAGCTCAATGCTGACCTTGAACACGAAAATGAGAATATCGAAGAAACCGAGCAGACTGCAGAAAATATCGCTAAGGTTCTCGTTGATCTGAACGAAGAACTTAAGGTGACAAAACGTATGCGTATCCGTGAAATTATGAAAAATCCTGACCGTGAAGCGGATATTGAAGATATGTACGACGAGCTTGAATCTGATTTGCAAAGAAAGATTGACGGCTTGAATCATCAGCTTGATTTGCTCTCGGACAAACGCAACACAATTATAAGAGTTAACCGTGTTGCAAAAACTGCAATCGATATTTTCTCTGATATTCTCACAAAAGAAAAGCTCGAGCGAAATGATCTCGAGCTGATAATCGAAGCAATTTATGTTTTTGAGGATCATATTGAAATAAAGCTTCAGCGCGATATTGATATGATTCTCAGATGCGGAACGCTTCCCGAACCCTTGGAGGACGCCGCAAATTTTAATTCAGGCACTGTAGATATCGCATCAACTGAAATAGTCCAGGTGAGCAGAAATCACTCGGACAAGGTTTACAGTGTCAATGTTATCAGTGACGGCGACCCGTTGGAGATTTATACGGATTCTGACGGGGAGGTTATTTTTAAAAAATATTCACCTATAGGAGAGCTTTCTTCGATTACGGCTCAGTATGCCGAGGTGCTTGCAAGGGGTACGGGTCTTGCGGTTATTATTACCGACAGGGACAGCGTTATTGCGTGCGCAGGCGTTTCCAAAAAGGAAGTTCTTGACCGACGCATCAGCGGCAGTCTTGAGAGCCTTATGGAAAAACGCGAAAACTATGTATGCTGCGTTGACAGTGAGCGAATGAAGCCTGTTGAGGGCTATGGCAGAGAGGCTGCGGTTGCGTTTCCGATAGTTGGAGGCGGTGATGTTTCGGGTGCGCTTGTGATGCTTATGAACGACAACGGTTCATGCCCTACCCAGACTGAAACAAAGCTTGCACAGATTGCCGCATCATTCCTCGGAAAGCAGATGGAAGAATAAAAAACAAGGCTTGCATGGGCGATTGAACCCATACAAGCCATTTTTTATTTTTTATTAATTGCCTGTTAAATGGCGATTCCTTTGAGTCGGTAAATTCTGATGGCTTTTCTTATGAATTCTTCCGTAACATCAAAATGTTCCGCCAAATCCCAGATTTCGTTTATTCCGTGTTTCAATGCTTCGGTCAGTTCCTGTACGGGAACAAGCGTTGAAACCGCCCATCTGTCTGCCTTCAGTTCCTGCTTTGAACGGATTTCAAACGGTGAATATGCGTTATAAAATGCAAATGTTTCGCAATGGCCGATTTCGTGGGCGAGATGCACCCTTTCCTCTGCCGTCGTTTCTATTTGAAACGGGTCAATTCCTATGCAGCATCTGCCTGCAGCGGTTCTTACCGAAGCCGAGCGCGTCTGCGGCAGATCGCAGCAGATGATTTCCGTTCCGTTTCTTTCTGCGATTTCATAAAGCTCACTTGTTCTCGTTTCTTTTCGCCTCCCTTGCTTCAACAAATTTTGCGAATTCAACAACCTCCTGCCACATTTCGTCGGTAACCTCTTCGGCTCCCGAAAAAAGGGCAACCTTGGCCGCCTCTATGTTGTTTTTTTGCACTTTCTCTTCGCTTTCCGCACCGCTGAGATAGTCAAGAGAAACGCCGAAAAGCTGTGCCAGACACGAAAGGGTTGAAACTATCGGTGTCTGGAATTCGGTTTCCCACTTGCTTATCATAACACGGTCGGTATTAAGTCCGAACTGACTGTTGAGCTTTTCTGAGAGCTCAGTCTGAGTCATTTTATTTTCTTTTCTCAGCTTTTTTATTTTTTCTCCGAGCATTTAACTCACCCCTGTAACCGCTGTTTTAATGAATAATACCACAAATGTTTCACAAACGCAACATTTTTATGAAAAAAATTCAAAAAAGTGTTGACAACGACAATTTTTGCCGCTAATATAGAAGTGTTGAGTGCGACACATATATAAGAGGGTGAGGAGTGAAAGTTATTTTTTTGCTTTTCTTTGTGTCGAACACGAAACAATTATACAATAAACGGGAGATACGATAAATATGGAAAATTTTTTAAACGAAAACACAGAAGAAATCCCTGTAGGAGAGCTCAGACAGCAGCTTGAATATGCCGGCGTTATCGGGGGAGATTTATTCAATCTTTTTGCAGGCAAGTCTGAAAGAAACAATCTGAGGCCGCATGAATATCGCACGGTTGAAACGAAGCTTTCAATGCTTCTGGACTTTATTTTTCAGGCAAGGCTCTGGTGCGATGTTCTTGAGGAGAATGTTTCGCCAAACGGGAATTTTAATGTCGGGGAGGAAAAATGCGAGAATTAACAATTGATTTTAATAATGAAAATCCGCTGTCGGGCGGTTCGGATGCAGGATATATCGGCGAAAACAATGCAACGAAGCTTATCATAAAGCCTTCAGCGGAGCTTCTGGAAAGCGGCAGCAGCTTTTTTGTTGCTGTGTTTCTTTCTAAAGATGAGATTTTTCGTTCGGAGCATTTTGAACCCGCTGAAGCGTTTGAGGTTATGCTAGGAGCGCATCTGACACAGAATCATTACCTGAGCGTACAGCTTGAGGGATATTCGGAAGAAAATATGCTTCTGTGCAAAAGCCCCATGGTTTCAAAAATCCGGTTGATGCCCTCGATTTCGGGAGCAGAAAGCGAGATTGATAAAAATGATTATCTGTTGAAAAATCGGGTTATTCTTAACAGCAAAGAAAGACACAGCCACGGTAATTCCGCGGTAATCAGTCTTTTTGAAGAAAGGGAAAACAGACTTATGTATAACGGAAAAAATGTATGTAAGCGCGGAGAAGAAAAAAGCGTTGTTTTGTCGGTTGAAGATGGTGAGATTGATGCAGAAGTTGCAAAGGCAAGCGGCAATGTTTTAAGCATAATTTCATATTCCGATATTGAGAGTTTTGCGGTGCCGGCAGATGCTGAAATTAAATCTGTTGAGCTTAATGTGGATTATGAGGGATTTCCCGAATGGATAGATTTACGGGATATGTTCGGTTATGATTCCGGAAAGCCGTATATTATAAATTGCCATAAAGTGTTTTCGGACAGCGAAACTATGCTGACAACGGTATGCAAGGTGTTTTTTATCAATGAAATTAATCTGATAGCGGAATACATTGCCGGCTTCTGTCTGAAGAAGGTCAGAATAACATATATTGAAAAGCTTGCGGAAGAGGCCGACAATGAGTGAAATAACCTTAACTGAGATTGAGCACCGTTTGATTCAGGCGGAAGAAAATATAAAAGAGCTTTTCGGAAAATATAACGGAATTGATAAATCGCTGGTTGCAACAACAACCACTCTCAACAATCTGCTTGCACTTGTAGGAGAACTTAAAGCGACTATTGAAGCGCTTAAATCCAGACCGGGAACACTTTGGGACAGGTTTATTTTTGCGCTTGTCGGTGCGGCGGTGAGTGCCGCTGCGGCATATTTTACAGGAGGATAATATGAGGGAAGAAACAAAAAGAATTATTACTGATATTATTGAAAGAGCAGGAAAAACCTTTATGCAGGCATTTTTATCGGCGATATCGGTTGATGTGCTGCTCGGAGTAACGGATTTTGATGCATTCAAAAAGGTTGGAATTTCAATGCTTGTTGCTGCGCTTGCGGCAGGCATTTCTGCAGTCTGGAACGGTGTGGTAAAATCGCTCGGCGGAGGTGAGATGTGATGAAAACAAACAAAGGACTTGTTGAATATGCAGCGGCTCAGCTTGGCAGACCGTATTGGTACGGCACTTTCGGCAACACAGCAACGAGCGACCTTCTTCAAAGGAAAAAGGGGCAGTATCCTGCGCATTATCAGCAGGCGAGAATGGAAAAATATAAATCGCAGCTCGGCGAAAGAGTGCACGACTGCGTGGGACTTATAAAGGGCTATCTCTGGAGCGAAAGCCCCGATTCAAAGCCCGCATACAACTCTTCTCAGGATGTTTCCGCAAACGGAATGCTTCTCAAATGCAAAGAAAGGGGAAGAATCTATTCCATGCCCGAAATCCCCGGAATTCTTGTTTTTATGCCGGGTCATGTCGGCGTTTATGTCGGAGGGGGAAGGGTGATTGAGGCGAGAGGATTCAATTACGGCGTTGTTGAAACAGAACTCAAAGACAGACCGTGGGAATCCTGGGGCAAGTGCCCGTGGATAACTTATCCGGCGGCCTCAAGATATTTTGAAAAGTGCGATAAAGACGAAACCTCAATCGTTGATGCACTCAAGTCAATCGGCGAAAACAGCGGCTATTCCGCCCGTAAAACAATCGCTCAGGCAAACGGAATTGAGGATTACAAGGGCACGGCAAAGCAGAATATCAGGCTCCTTTCGCTCCTTAAACAGGGTGAACTTATCAAGCCCGAACGAGCCTGCGCAGGATAAATTTTCAAATTAATATTGCAGACAGACAATTTACCTGTTATAATTTTCAGGTAGATTGTCTGTTTTTTGCTTGAGATAATATTACATTATTTTCTGTACGAAAAAACGGACATTAATTTGATTTCAGGAGGCAAAAAAATGAAAAAAGCTGTTGCAATTATTCTCTGCATCTCGATGATGCTGACAGTCTGCGTTTCGGGTTCGGCAAGCTTCAACGCACCGAAGCTCACACAGTCAGAGTGGGACGAGCTTTATGCGTCTCTCAGCGATGAAAACACTCTTCCCATGCTCAATGTCGGCGCAAAAGAGGGCGAAGTGAGTCTTTGCTGGCATGCCGATGCCGAAAAAGCCGATGCAAAGGTCAGAATTTCCGAAAGCTACTCAATGGCAGATGCAAAGACCTTTACAGGCGAAAAGACCGAAGCCGAAAATGAAGAACAAGTTGTGTGCCGCGTTGATATTACGGGTCTTAAAGAAAACACAGCCTATTACTATCAGTGGTATTCGGATAACGGCTGGAGCGAAATCTGCGAATATGAAACAAAGTCCTTCGGCGACCACAAGGCACTTGTTATCGGCGATATTCAGATAGGCGGACAGACTGAGGATTCAACCGTGCAGTCCATGAACGGCTACACATGGAACAATGTTCTTGCTGAAGCGCTTGAAGAAAACCCCGATGCAAGCTATCTTGTTTCGCCCGGCGATAACACCTCAACGGGCAAAACTGCCGATGAGTGGCAGACTCTTCTCATGCCTCAGGCGGTTAGAAGCCTTCCCATGGCTCTTGCAATCGGCAATCACGATAAAAAGGGCATGACTTATAACTATTACACCAACATGCCCAACGAATATTTCGGCGAATATTTTGAAGGACTTGACAGAGATTTCTGGTTCTGCTACGGCGATGTTCTTTATCTTGTTTTCGATGCATGCTCGGCATCTGCCGCAGACCATATGGCTATGGCTAAAGAAGCAGTTGAAAAGAATCCCGACGCAAAGTGGCGTATCGGCGTCATGCATCAGGCTCTTTTCGGACCTTCGGTATGTGCGTTCAGCGCAGAAACTCAGATTCTTCTCAATGCAGTTTTTACCCCGATTTTTGACACATTTGATGTTGACCTTGTTCTCACGGGTCACAGTCATATGCAGGGACGCTCGCATTTCATGTATGAGAGCATGACAATCGGCAAGGCTGAAAGCGGCGAAACCTATACCGACCCTCTCGGCACGGTTTATCTCAACACAAATGCTATCTGCGACCAGAACAGCTTTGAGGAATATGAATTCCTTAATCTTCCCTATGTTGCCTACAGCTTCGGCAAGAATGATGTTACAACTTATTCAACCCTTGAATTTGAGGGCAACACAATGAAGCTTGAAACCAGAAGAGGCGACAACAGCGAGCTGCTTGATTCGCTCACAATCAAAAAGACCGACAGCGACCATAACGACAACTCGATATTCAAGCTGCTCCACAGAGCGCTTTATAAGGTTGTTGAATTCCTCGGATGGGTTTATCTTGAGGGAGATAAAATAACCGTTGCAATCAGAGGAGGACATTTTTAATTCGTAATTATAATCAAGCCGCCGGAACTTTGAATACTTTTTTGCAAACTAAAATCACCGTGGAATCAATCCACGGTGATTTTTAATCTTCAAGATTTTCCAACGCGTACTTACAGCACTGAACAACAAGCTGATTTAATGAAATCTGCTTGTTTTGCGCCAAAAATTCAAGCTGTGCAACAAGCTCTGCAGGCATTCTGAAGGTTTTATTTATATATTCAGGTTTTTCTACTTTAAACAAACAAATCACCTCTATGTATATTTTACTAAAAAACACCTGTGTTATATACACGCTTAATTTACACTTAAAAATATATTGTAAATATTATTGCAAGGTGTTATAATTAAATAAAAAAGCAAAGAGTGACAGAAGTGAAAAATAATCTGAAAGCGTTGAGAGAAGACAAAGATTTAACTCAGGAAAAGCTTTGCAAAGAACTCTGTAAAACAGGCTGTGCCGTCAGCCGCAGCGCATATTCTAAATACGAAACCGGCAGCCGGAATATTCCGTGTGATATTTTAATAAAGCTTGCAAAATTTTACGGAACAACCTGTGATTATATTCTCGGGTTATAGTTTAACGGCAATTCGTAATCGTCCCTACATAAATCAATTCATGATTAAACCCCACCGCGGATTTCCACGGTGGGGTTGTTATTACTGATCGTTATTTCTTCTGGGAGCTCTGCCGCCTCTGTCGCCCTTGAAATCTCTTCTGGGCTTTCTGGGAGCATCCGAAACTGTGTTTTCGGGAACAAGTCCTTCAACCTCGATGAGTGCCTCGCGGCGTGAGAAGTTGAGTCTGCCCTGGTCATCCTTGGGAAGAACCTTAACGATAACCTCGTCGCCGACGGTAACTGCATCTTCAACCTTCTCTGTTCTCTTAACATCGAGCTGGCTGATGTGAACCATGCCTTCCTTGCCGGGAGCGATTTCAACAAATGCGCCGAAGCTCATAAGACGGGTTACGATGCCCTTATAGATTGCGCCGACCTCGGGGTCGTTAGCGATTGTTTCAACGATTGAGATTGCTCTTCTTGCATCGTCGATATCTGTTGACGAAACAAAGATGTTGCCGTCTTCCTGAACATCAATCTTACAGTTGCATTCAGCGCAGATCTTCTGGATAACCTTGCCCTGCTTGCCGATAACATCGCCGATCTTTTCGGGGTCAATCTTTGTTGTGAGCATCTTGGGTGCCCATTTTGAAAGCTCTGCTCTGGGTTCTGCGATAACGGGAAGCATGATTTCGTCAAGAATATAGCATCTTGCGGTGTAAGTCTTGTCGAGAGCTTCTCTGATGATTGCGGGGGTAAGACCGTGAACCTTGAGGTCCATCTGGATTGATGTGATACCCTTCTTTGTACCTGCAACCTTGAAGTCCATGTCGCCGAAGAAGTCTTCAAGACCCTGAATGTCAACCATTGTCATAAAGCGGTCGCCTTCGGTGATAAGACCGCATGAAATACCTGCAACGGGAGACTTGATGGGAACGCCTGCTGCCATAAGTGAAAGTGTTGAACCGCAAACTGAGCCCTGTGAGGTTGAGCCGTTTGATGAAAGAACTTCGGAAACAACACGGATAGTATAGGGGAATTCTTCAACTGAGGGAAGAACGGGGATAAGTGAACGCTCTGCAAGTGCGCCGTGTCCGATTTCTCTTCTGCCGGGACCTCTTGAGGGCTTTGTTTCACCGACTGAATATGAGGGGAAGTTGTAGTGGTGCATGTAGCGCTTGCTTTCTTCTTCATCAAGACCGTCAAGAAGCTGTGCATCGCTCATGGGTCCGAGAGTTGTTATTGAAAGAACCTGAGTCTGACCTCTGGTGAACATACCTGAGCCGTGAACTCTGTCAAGAAGGTCTACCTCTGCGTTAAGAGGACGGATTTCGTTGATTCCTCTGCCGTCAACGCGCTTGCCGTCATCAAGAAGCCAGCGGCGGACAACATACTTCTGAACCTTGTAGAGGCATTCTTCAATCTTAACTTCCATTTCGGGATAGATTTCGTCGAACTTCTCGTGAACCTTCTCGTAAACGGGCTTAAGGCGCTCGTCACGGATTCTCTTATCGTCTGTATCAAGAGCATAGCGGATATCTTCGATTGCGAAATCCTTGATTGCTTCGTACATTTCGGGGTCGGGATCGTTTGAGGGGAAATCAACCTTTTCCTTGCCGCATTCAGCCTTGATCTGGTTGATGAACTCAACGATTCTCTGGTTTTCCTTGTGTGCAAACATGATGCCGTCATACATATCATCGTTTGAAACTTCGTTTGCACCTGCTTCAATCATTGCAACAAGCTCGCTTGTTGAAGCAACTGTAACATACATATCGCTCTTTGCTCTCTGCTCAAGAGTGGGGTTGATGACATACTGACCGTCAACAAGTCCTACAACAACGCTTGAAACAGGGCCGTCCCATGGGATTTCTGAAATTGAGATAGCGATTGAAACGCCGAGCATTGCAGCGATTTCGGGCTGGCAGTCGGGGTCAACCGACATAACGGTTGCAACAACGCCAACATCGTTTCTCATATCCTTGGGGAAAAGAGGACGGATGGGTCTGTCGATAACACGGGATGCAAGAGTTGCCTTTTCGCTTGCCTTGCCTTCGCGGCGCTGGAATGAGCCGGGGATGCGGCCTACCGAATAGAGCTTCTCTTCGTAGTCAACCGAAAGAGGAAAGAAGTCAACGCCCTCTCTGGGTTTTGCAGCCATTGTAGCTGTGCAGAGCACATTGGTTTCGCCGTAGCGAACCAGACATGCACCGCCTGCAAGCTGAGCCATTTTGCCTACTTCAACAACAAAGGGTCTGCCTGCAATTTCTGTTTCGTACTTTTTGAAAGCTTCAAAAAACATAATTTTTTACCTCTCTGTAAAATTTTTTATTTCCACAGGCGGCAGGTTTGGGTTTAGCAATAAATCCAAAGTTTAATCTTTAATTGAATAAAAAATTAATAATGAATAATGAAGAATTTCGGGTGTCGTTGCCCACGCCCAAATATATTCGGTCATAGGCGGAGCCTATCCTTCATTTTTCAATTTTCACTCTTCATTGTTCATTTGATTTAAACCCTCGATTTACCGCTAAAACCGGGGAAATCAGCCGCCTGAAAGATGCATTTTTATTGCCGCTTTAAAGCTCTAACAGATTAGCATTTTAACATGTTAATCTGTCTTTTAAAACGACACAAAGCAGGCAAGATATTTTGTTCCTGCCTGCTTTATTGTTAAAATTATTTACGAATGCCGAGTCTTGCAATGATTGAACGGTAACGCTCAATGTCAACCTTCTGAAGGTATGCAAGAAGGTTTCTTCTGTGACCAACCATCATAAGAAGGCCTCTTCTTGAGTGGTGATCCTTCTTGTGAACCTTAAGATGCTCAGTGAGATCGTTGATTCTCTTTGTGAGAACAGCAATCTGAACTTCGGGTGAGCCTGTGTCGCCCTCGTGAAGAGCATATTCCTGCATGATTGCGTTCTTTTCTGCCTGTGTCATTTTCTTTCACCTCATTTAAATATTTGCCTCGGAACCCAGAATGCGGCAGGTGAATACCTCGCTGAGGTTTACTCCGCAACCCGAGAAACGGGCATGTGCAAATGGGATTATATCACAACAAAATCAAAAAGTAAAGCCCTTTTTTAAATTTATTTTATGCCCGATTTTTTATATCGGCATAGAATGGATTGAGGGTGTTTTTGCTCTCAAAAACAAGGCGGCTGCCGTCAGCGGTGGCATAATATGCCCGTGGGGAGCCGGGTGACGCATGGCGGCCGCCATAATCATAGATTAATTCGTAATGCGTAATTATGAATTCGTAATTAAGGACGGGTTTCACCCATACCCATTATAAGAACCACTCACACTATGTGCTCGTGAACCTTGTTGTTTCATAATAATCGGTCATAGGCAAAGTCCGTCCTTTAATTCCGCATTACTGATTACGAATTAATTTCCCCCGACCTTATTCAAAGCCTTCAACGGGTCAACATTTTCGCCGTCGATGAGAATTTCAAGATGCAGATGGTCTTCGTCGCTGATTTCGATGGGAATATGCCCGAGCGAGCCGATTTTATCGTATTTTTTAACCTCACTGCCTTCGGGCAGGCAGCTTCCGCTTTTAAGACCGCAGTATCGGGCAGTCATGCCGTTGCCGTGGTCAATCTCAACAACCGTACCCCAGAAGCTGTCATCATAGACAGAGGTGATTTTGCCGTTGCCAACCGCAACAACCTCATTTCCTGCACTGCCGCCGAAGTCAACGCCGTTATGCACTCTCCAGTCGCCCATGGTTTTTGACTGCACCATTTCACCGTTGCTGAAATCCTTGATGATATCCGTGCCCATGGGCAGGGCAAAATTGCCCGAGAAGGGCTTGTTATCCTCAATCTCTTCGGTTGTTTCGGGTACGGTATAAATTCGCTCGTCTGCAATGCCGCTGATGCCGATGTTTGCTTCATCCGTCTGAGGGTGCTCGTCTTCGATGCTCCATTGCACAGTGATGCGGCTGAAATCGGATGTTTCATCATCGGAATTCATGTTGGTCAGACCCACAACCGAGCCTATTCCCACCGCAATCAGGCAAACGAAAAGCGCGAGGTAGATGTTGGGATACTGCCTGAGCTTCTTTTTCATAATAAAACCTCTTTTCAAATGAAAAATGAAGAATGAAAAGTGAAGAATTAAGGGTCTGCGACGCTGACGGAATGCCCATTGGGCGTCCGTTAAAATCGGTCATAGGCAGAGCCTATCCGAAATTATTCATTATTCATTTTTGATTTTTCATTCAGTAAATTTTCACCCTTATTTTTGTCACTTCGTGAGATTATTATTCCAATCGGAAGATAAAATTGAAAAAAACGGCAATATAAAATGAAAAAATTAAAAATATATCTTGATAGTTGAGAGATTTTCTGCAATAATAATAGGGTATAATTATTTTTAACAGAGGTGTATATCTTGGATAATAAAAAATTAGCGGAGCTTCTTTTTCCTCACATCGACAAAACTCCTGATTATTATGAGGAGATTTATCCCGAAAGAGGACTCCCCGAAGGTGCAAGAGTAGCGAGATTTGCTCCGTCGCCCACAGGCTATCTCCATATCGGCGGACTTTTCAGCGCTCTTGTTGATGTGCTGACTGCTCAAACAACAAACGGCGTTTCCTTCCTCAGAATTGAGGATACAGATAAAAAGCGTGAAATTGATGACGGCGTTTCCGCAATCGTCAACGGCTTTGATTATTTCGGCGTTGAATTTACCGAAGGCGTAACAGGCTTCGGAACCGAAAAGGGCGCATACGGACCTTACACTCAGAGCAAGCGTGCCGAGATTTATCAGACTGTTGCAAAGAGTCTTGTTGAAAAGGGAGTTGCTTATCCCTGCTTCTGCACGGCGGACGAGCTTTCCGAGCTTCGCAAGGAGCAGGAACAGGGCGACGCTCTTATCTGGGGTTATTTCGGAAAATGGGCAAAATGTCGCAATCTTTCTTATGAAGAAATCGAAAAGAATATAGCCGACGGCAAGCCCTGGGTGCTCCGTCTGCGTTCAGGCGGCAGCGAAGATAAAAAAATCGTTTTCGAGGATGTTATCAGAGGCAAAATCGAGATGCCCGAAAACATAATTGACGAGGTTCTTCTCAAATCCGACGGAATTCCCACATATCATTTCGCCCACGCCTGCGATGACCACTACATGAGAACAACTCATGTTATCCGCGGCGAGGAATGGATTTCATCCGTTCCCAAGCATATCGAGCTTTTCAGAGTTTGCGGCTATAAGCTACCGAAGTTTGCGCATACTCCGCAGGTTCTCAAAATAGATGAAGAAACAGGCGACAAGCGCAAGCTTTCAAAGAGAAAAGATCCCGAAGCGGCAGTCAGCTATTTCTTTGAGCAGGGCTTCCCGAAGGAGAGCGTGCTTGAATATCTTCTCACTCTTCTTAACTCCAACTTTGAGGACTGGCGCAGAGCAAATCCGAAGGAGGATATCTCAAAATTCCCCTTCAACCTCAAAAAGATGAGCTCCAGCGGCTGCCTTTTTGACCTCGTAAAGCTCAACGATGTCAGCAAGAATGTTATCTCGGTTATGAATGCTCAGCAGGTTTACGATAATATTGCCGAATGGGCAAAGGTCTATGACCCTGAGTTTTATAATCTCTTTACGGCAGACCCCGAATTCTCAACAGCTGCCGTCAACATTGACAGAGAGAATCCCAAGCCCAGAAAAGACATTGCAAAATGGAGCGAGGTTAAGGAATATTTCTCTTATCTTTATAATGAGATTTATGCTCCCGATTACACCATGCCCGAAAACATCTCAAAGGATGACGCGGCGGCGATAATCGAAAAATATCTCGGCGAATTCTCGCTTGCAGACGATAAGGACCAATGGTTTGCAAGAATCAAGGATATGTGCGAGCCTCTCGGCTTCACTCCGAATGTTAAGGAATATAAGAAGAATCCCGAGGCATTCAAGGGCCATGTCGGCGATGTTTCAACCGTTATCCGAATCGCCCTCACCTCAAGAAAGAATACTCCCGACCTTTATTCAATAATGAATCTTCTCGGCGAAGATGAAATCAAGGCAAGACTTACAAAGACACTTGAAAGCTTAAACTGAAAGGAAGTACCCACCATGGACGAAATTAAAACCACCTCAAATTTTATATATGACTTTATTGATGAGGACCTTGCTGCCGGTGTCAACACCCGTGTTCAGACCCGTTTCCCGCCCGAGCCCAACGGCTATCTTCACATCGGTCATGCAAAGGCTATCTGCATTGACTTCAGCACAGCGGAGAAATACGGCGGCGAATGCAACCTCCGTCTTGACGATACCAACCCATCAAAAGAGGATGTTGAATATGTTGATGCGATAAAAGAGGATATCGAATGGCTTGGCTTCAAGTGGAACAAGGTTCTTTATGCATCAAGCTATTTTGATTTCATCTATGAATGCGCAATCAAGCTCATCAAGAAGGGCAAGGCATATGTATGCGACCTTTCTGCTGATGAAATCAGAGAATACAGAGGCACTCTCACCGAGCCCGGCAAAAACAGCCCCTACAGAGACCGTTCGGTTGAAGAAAACCTTGACCTTTTCGCAAGAATGACGGTAGGTGAATTTGCAGACGGCGAAAGAACTCTGCGTGCGAAGATTGATATGTCATCGCCCAACATCAATATGCGTGACCCTGTTATCTACAGAATTGCTCATGTTACTCACCATCAGACGGGCGATAAGTGGTGCGTATATCCCATGTATGACTTTGCTCACCCTCTTTCGGATGCAAGGGAAGGCGTAACCTATTCACTCTGCTCTCTTGAATTTGAAAATCACAGACCTCTTTATGACTGGTTTATCAACGAAATCGGCTTTGAAGAGCCCCCCAGACAGATTGAGTTTGCTCGACTTAACCTCAACTACTGCGTAACCAGCAAGAGATACAATCTTGCAATGGTGCAGAATGGAACCGTTGACGGTTGGGATGACCCCAGAATGATTACTCTCAGCGGTATGAGAAGAAGAGGATATCCTGCAGCTGCGGTGCGTGAATTCATAAACCGCATCGGCGTTTCAAAGGCAGACAGCGTTGTTGATTACGGTCTGCTTGAAGCCTGTGTAAGAGATAATCTTAATGAGAACGCTCCCAGAGCAATGGCTGTTCTCCGTCCTCTTAAAGTTATTATCGACAACTATCCCGAAGGTCAGACAGAGGCAATTGAGGTTGAAATCAATCCTCTCAAGCCCGAACTCGGCACAAGAACCGTTCATTTTTCAAGAGAAATTTTCGTTGAGCGTGACGACTTTATGGTTGAGCCTCCGAAAAAATATTTCAGACTCTTCCCCGGAAACGAGGTTCGTCTCAAGAGCGCATATCTCGTAACCTGCAACAGCTGGGAAACCGATGAAAACGGAGAAATCACCTGCCTCCACTGCACCTATGACCCCGAAACCAAGGGCGGCGAAGCTCCCGACGGCAGAAAGGTTAAGGGCACAATTCACTGGGTCAGCGGTAACGACAGTGTTCCTTGTGAAATCCGTCTTTATGACCGTCTTTTCAATGCCGAAAACCCCATGGCAGACGGTAAAGAAAACTATCTCACTCATCTCAACCCCGCTTCGCTTGAAATTCTTGAAGGTTGCCTTGTTGAGGGCGGAATCGGCAATGCAAAACGCGGCGATACCTTCCAGTTTATGAGACAGGGCTATTTCTGCGTTGATAAAACTTCAACCGATGAAAAGCTTGTTTTCAACAGAACGGTTGACCTCAAATCTTCATGGAAATAATAAAGGAAACAAGAAAGGAATTTTAAAATGAATTATTTATACAGAATAGTCAACGCGCTTCTTGCAGCGGTGATTTTTCCTATAATCATTTTTATGGATTTCATTTATCTGCGCATCGGAACAACCGTTATTGAAGCAGGACTTCACGAAACTTTGACGGTTAAGGATATCATTGATATTGTCAGAGGCGAGCATTATTTTTCGTTTATATATGACGGCGCAACATCCTCGGGATTCAGCTGGCCCGAAGCCTTTAATGTTCTCAACGGAAGGCTCATCACCTCGGGCGTATGTCTTGCTCTTGTTATTATTGTTGCTCTTTTTATTATCATTTGGTCAATTTGCAGCAGCAAAAGAATACCCGTCCTTATCGCAACAGGTGTCGGTCTTGTTTCAACAATCGTAATGATGTGCTGCTTCAGCTCTGCGGCTTCCGTAATAACCACAGGCGTTATAGGAATCAAGGATATTCTCTCAGCAGGTCTTCTGACTTCTCTTGTAGGCAGTCTTGTTAAAATCGAAGCGATTTCACTCGCAGGTTTCCAGAACGGACTTATTTTTACATTTATTTTCCTTATCATATGGACACTTTCTTTTTATCTTATCGAAATCGGCGAAAGCAAAGAAGAAAAGAAAAAGAAGTAATATAAAGGAGCGTTTTATGAAAAGAATAATCGCCTTTATAACTGCGGTCTTTATGCTGTTTTCTTTTTCGGCTTGCAGCAATCAGCCAAAGCTCGGCGAGGTTGAACCGAATCAGGTTGAGAAAGCTCAGGGCAAAATTATTTCGAGCTTCGGCATAACACAGGATGGCAGCCGCATTGTTGCCTATCAGGGAACAAATGACTATGTGAAATATGTTGTTGTTTATTATGAAAACGGTGTAAGAACCGATGAAGTGACTCACATGTTTTATACCAACGATGTTGCTTTTGAAGCGGCAAAAGAAGAAATGTCGGGTGATCCCGATGTCACCAAAATCGATGACGAAAAAAGATATATTTCATATTGGTCGGGCAATGCTGTTTACGGTGAATATGCAAAGGATCTTGAAATTATAAAATCCGAATATAATTTAAAATAGTTTGAATAAATATGCTGTCTTCGGAAAAAATATTTTCAAAAGAAATATTTTACCGATAAAAGGAGAGGCATATTATGAAGAAAACAACAGCTGTTATTTTGGCAGCAGTAATTCTTGTTGCATGCATTTTTGCAGGCTGTAACGGCGCAGAGGGCGGAAAGGTTACCGATAACATGCAGAATCTTTCCGAGGCAATGACGGGAATGCAGGAAATGATGACCGATGTTTCCGAAGCTTTTACCAGTGCGCCCGAAACCGTTTCTCAATCGGCAACGGTTTCCGCAGCGGCAGACACAACAACGGCAGATACAACAGTAATGTAAAAAAGTCTGTCTCACCTGTTTGGTGAGACAGACTTTTTTTATACATACTGTTCGTTTGCAATAACAAACTCTTCAATTTTTTTGCCGTCATTATATCCGAGCTCATAAAGCTTGTTAAGTCCTTCAAGCTCTCTTGTTATAGTATTGATTCCGAAGCATTCATGGGGAGCAACAACGAGCACCTTGCCTTCTTCTTGAAGCTTGAGAGCGCCTTCAATGCCTTCATTATATTTGGTGTGAAGGTCGAGCACGGAATCCGCAACCTTGGGATATCTGATAAGCAGAGGCTTTACTATGTACCACGGAAGAATGGTTTTTCTTTCGTGCTCGGGTTTTGTTATGCAAACAATAACCTTGTCGCAGCCGTCGTTAAATGCTTTCTGATAGGGGATGGGGTCGGAAAGACCGCCGTCAAAATAAAGCTCATCCTTGAATTTAACGGGTCTTCTGCATGCAACGGGCATTGCCGCCGCAGCCTTAAGGGCTGAAAAATTGTTGGCTGTGAAATCGTTTTTCGTGAAATATCTGGGAGACAGGGTGTTCATATGGGTTGAAACTGCAGTAAATGAAAAATCATCTTTCATAAATGCATCAAAATCAACGGTTTCTGTAGGCGTGGAAAGCGGATTCTCAAAAATTTTGTCGAGATTCATTATCATTCCGCTTCTGAAATATGCACCGATACCCATAATTTTTTTGTCAAATGCGTCTTCGGTATAGAATTTGTAAGTTCGTCCACGCTGACCTGCCGCATAAGCAATCAGGTTAGCGCTGCCGGAGGAAACGCCGAGATAGTATTTGAAAGAAATTCCCTTATCCATAAGATAGTCGAAAAGTCCGCTTGTGTAAATACCTCTCATGCCGCCGCCGACATCAATAATTCCTATCATATTAATGTCCACCTTGATTTTATTTTAAGCATGAAAAATCCGCATACACAAACACTATAGCATCAACAAAATAATTTTTCAACAAAAATTTTTAAAAACACTAAAAATTAAACAGTGTTACCGTCACGGCGGAAACAATAAAGCTTGTCATGTCCGCAAGCAAAGCGGCAGGCACGGTGCATCCGCTTTTCCTTATGCCGACTGAGCCGTAGTATACCGTTACGGCATAAAAAGTTGTTTCGGTTGATCCCATTATAACCGAAGCAATGCGTCCTTCGGGAGAGTCAGGTCCGAAATTTTTAAGAATTTGCTCAAACATCGTCAGCGAGCCGCTGCCCGATATCGGGCTGAGCACCGTCAGCGGCAAAACATCGGCAGGGATGCCTGTCAGCTTTGCAATCGGCAGAAGCATTTCCGTTATTACATTCAGCGCTCCCGACTGCCTCAGCATTGTTACTCCCGTAACAAGACCCATCAGCGGCGGCAGAAGCTTTATTGCCGACTGAAGCCCTTTGGATGCTCCTGTAACAAAGCAGTCAAAAACCTTTATCCCTTTTATCAGTCCGAAAATAACGATTGACGCAGTTGTTACGGGCAGAATACAGTAGGTTATTTTTTCCATTTAATTCCCTCCGAAAGCCTTATAAAAATAAAAGCGGCGGTCAGTCCGACGGTCAGGGCGGCGGCAGAGGATATCCATGAGGGGAGCATGATATCAAAAGGATTTCTGCTTCCGTAATCCTGACGCATTGCAGCAACGGTTGTGGGTATAAGATGAAATGCCGCGGAATTCATAACAACAAATTTTATCATGTCGCTGCTTGCCTTGTCTTTTGAGGGATTTTCGGCTTGAAGTCTGTGCATTGCTTCAAGCCCGAGGGGAGTTGCGGCGTTGCCCAGCCCAAGCAGATTTGCGGTTACATTCATTGAAATTGCCCGCGCAGTTTTTCCTTTCATATCCATTTTCGGAAAAACGATTTTCAGCAGCGGCGAAAGCATACGGCACACTGCGCCTGTCAGTCCCGACTGCTCTGCAATTTCCATAAGGCCGCCCCACAGACAGATGGTGCCTCCCAATCTGATGCACAGCGAAACTGCATCGGATGCACCCGAAATAACTGCTGCCGACAGCTCCTGCATGCTTCCGCTGAAAAATGCCGCAATAACCGAAAAAACGACCATTGCTGCCCAAATATAATTAATCACTGCATTTCCTCCCAGAATTTTACAAAATACACTTTTTTCTATTGACAATTTTGTCAAAATATGGTATAAACATATTGGAAATAAAAGGGAAATATCCCATATGGAGGGTTATGTTATGTTTGCAGGCTTTATTCGTGAAATTGACAGTGTAGGAAGAATTGTTATTCCTATGCAAATCAGAAAAGAACTCGGACTTGTCGAACAGGGCAGCAAGGTAGAAATGTTTTCTGACGGAAAGCAGATTATTGTGAAAAAAGCGGTTAACGACTGCATTTTCTGCAAAGCAGAAACAGAGCTTATTGAGTTTGACGGTAAGTTTATCTGCGCAAGCTGTCTTGAGAAGATTAAATCAGTTGCCGAATAAATGATGTTAAGTTCCCGAACAACTTCTGTTGTTCGGGGATTTTTTTATCCCTGCGTGAATATATATGAATGAGATTAGCGGAATATTTCACGGAAGGGGATAAGAAATGGATTGGCATTCAAAATCGGTTTCGCAGACAGCGGATATTCTTAAAAGCGATGCAGCAAACGGAATGAATGATTCAGCAGCGAGGAAGCTGCTTGAAAAGCATGGAGAAAACAGGTTGGAAGGGAAGAAAAAAGCTTCATTGCTCAGAAGGTTTCTGGCTCAGTTTTCTGATTTCTGCGTTATCATTCTTTTTATTGCATGCATAATTTCGTTTTTGACAAGTCTTATGGAGGGCAGCAGAGATTTTGTTGAACCGATTGTTATTCTGATGATAGTTATTCTTAACGCCGCAATCGGTGTTTTTCAGGAACAGAGAGCAGAAAAGGCGATTGAAGCACTCAAAAAGATGTCGGCGCCGACGGCGTGCGTTGTGCGCTCAGGAGTAATAAAAAAAATTGATGCCGCGCAGCTGGTACCGGGCGATTTAATAATGCTTGAAAGCGGAGATATGGTTCCTGCCGATGCAAGGCTTGTTTCATCAAACGGGCTTAAGGTTCAGGAGAGCTCGCTTACAGGAGAATCAGTGCCGTGCGAAAAAACGGCGGAGGCGGTTTGCAAGGCTGACTGTCCCATAGCTGAAAGAAAAAACATGATTTTTTCTTCAACAACCGTTATTTCGGGTAACTGCACGGCAATTGTTACCGAAACGGGAATGGCAACGCAGGTTGGAAAAATCGCGCATCTTCTTGCAAGTGAGGAATCGCCTCAAACTCCTCTGCAGCAGAGGCTCGGCAGAATCGGAAAGGCTCTGGGAGTAGGTGCGCTGGTTATCTGTGCATTTGTGTTTTTGCTTGGGCTAGTAAGAAAAAGCGGAATTCTGCCGTCGTTTATGCTTTCGGTCAGCCTTGCAGTTGCGGCAATTCCCGAGGGCTTGCCTGCAATAGTGACAATCGTTCTTTCAATGGGTGTTCAGCGCATGGCAAAAAGCAATGCCATTATCCGCCATTTGCCTGCGGTTGAAACGCTCGGCGCGGCAACGGTCATATGCTCCGATAAAACGGGAACGCTTACTCAGAATAAAATGACGGTAACTCAGATAAGAAACATATCCGGAGAGATAGCGGTCGACAGCGCAGAGGGCAGAAGCATCCTTCTTATGGGTGCGCTGTGCAACAATTCAAGGACTGCAAAAAAGGGGAGAACCGTTACCTTCAGCGGCGACCCGACGGAAACTGCAATTCTTTCTGCCGCCTATGAGGCAGGAGAACGGGTTTTCTTTTTTGAAAAGGAATATCCGAGACTGCATGAAACGCCGTTTACGAGTGAAAGAAAAATGATGTCAACCGTCAATTCCTTCGGCGCAGGTGCAAGGCTGACGGTTAAGGGTGCTCCCGATGTTGTGCTTGAGCTGTGCACTCATGCCGTTACAGGCGGAGGAGTTTCAGCACTCAGCCAAAGTCAGCGAAGAAGAATCATGCAGCAGAATGAGCAGATGGCAAAGGATGCGCTCAGAGTTATTGCCGTTGCCTACAGAAGCTCCGCGGGTGCGGCGGATAATGAAGAGAACAGGCTGATTTTTGCCGGGCTTATAGGAATGACAGACCCTCCGAGACCTGAGGCGGCAAGAGCCGTTGCCACCTGCAAAAGAGCAGGAATCATACCCGTTATGATAACGGGAGATCATATAGTTACCGCCTGCGCCGTTGCGAAGAAGCTTGGAATTCTTGAGGACGGATTAAGTGCCGTAACGGGAAATGAGCTTGACCTTATGAGCGACGAAAGGCTTGCGGAGATAATCAAAAACTGCAGGGTTTTTGCAAGGGTAAGCCCTGAGCATAAGGTGAGAATAGTCAAGGCGTTCCGTGCGAGAGGTGAAATTGTTGCCATGACGGGCGACGGTGTTAACGATGCGCCTGCACTCAAGGCGGCAGATATCGGCTGTGCTATGGGAAAGGGCGGCACGGATGTTGCCAAAAACGCGGCTGATATGATTCTGACCGATGATAATTTTGCAACCATCGTCAAGGCGGTTGAGCAGGGCAGAGGAATATTTGACAATATAAAAAAAGCCGTGCACTTTCTTCTCGGCACGAATATAGGAGAAATTCTTGCGGTTTTTGCGGCTTCGCTGATGGGTCTGGAAGCACCGCTGATTCCGATTCAGCTGTTGTGGGTTAATCTTGTTACCGATTCGCTGCCTGCAATGGCACTCGGAACGGAAATGATTGAAAAAGATATAATGAAAAGACCGCCTGTTTCACCCAAAAAGGGTTTTTTTTCGGACGGTCTGTGGATGGATATTTCGCTTGAGGGAATGCTTATCGGAACGCTGACTGTGCTTGCTTACCTTATGGGCAGCCTTGCTTTCGGCGAGAACAGCAGCGTTATTCTGGGCAGAACAATGGCATTCTGCACCCTGAGCTTTTGTGAAATTACTCATGCAGTCAATATGCGCTCCTCTATGCCGCTTTTCAAGGCAGGAATTTTCAGCAATCGGATGATGAATATTGCGGTTGTCATGTGTTCAGCGGTTCAGGCGTCGGTTGTTATTTTTCCGCCGCTTGCCGATGTTTTCGGCGTTACTGCTCTTACCGGCACTCAGTGGGCAACGGTTGCAGGTCTTTCGCTTGTGCCGCTGATAACGGGTGAAATCGGAAAAACCGTATACACAAGAAAAAAGAGCAGCCCGTGAGGACTGCTCTTTGAATGTTTTACTTAGATAGCGCCGAGAATGCCTTCTACTGCATCTTCAAGAAGGTCGATTGCCTTAACGAGGAGATCGGGGAAATTAACCTTGCCGAGAAGCTCTTCAACTGTGCCGAGGAGGTCTTCAAACTTGAAATTGAGAATAAAATCTTCAACCTTCTGAGCGATTGTGGGGTCAGTCTTCTTAAGGCAAACATCAAGGTGAGTGTTGTATTCGTTTTCATCCTTGAACTGAGCACCGCAGCCTTCATAGGGGCAGGTCTGGATTTTTGCAGCTTCTTCAGCCTTGTTTTTATCATCTTCGCCGACTACGGGGCAGGTGTTTGAAAGATGCTTATTATAAGCTGCTTCACCTTCGATAACTGCAAGGCAATGGGGGCACTGATAAGTTGCGTCTGCTGCGAATGCTGTTACTGCAACTGAAAGTGCAATAACAAGAGCAAGAATGATAGCTGTTAATTTCTTCATTTTGAATTATCCTTTCAATCTTTCTTAATTGTGTAAAAACACTATATATTGAATAATAACATTTTTTTGCAGTGATGTCAACGGCTGACAGCAGTTTTTTTGTATTATTCGATAAAGCTTTTAATTACCTTAAGTCTTGAGAATTCTTCTCTTTCTTTTTCGTCAAGCGCAGAGGAGATTGCTTTTACCTGCTCTTCAAATCTGGGAATAACGATATTTTTGAGGGCGTTTGCTCTTTTTTGGGTTTTTTTTATTCCCGTTGCAAGGCGGTAAATGCTGTTTTCGGTTTCGGCAAGCTCTGCAGTGAGAATTTTTGCATCGTTGAAGAACTTATATGCTTCATCGAGCTTTGCAGTTGTGCGCTTGAAGCCGTAATAGTTGTCGATTTTTTCTGCGTTGAGAGTAACGGTCGGAATTTCAACTCCCATAACACTTCTTGAAGAAATCGAGATTCCGTTTTCAACAGGCACGAATGCCGCAAAATCATCAACAACGCCCATGCTCATGTTTGCTTTTTCAAGAGCCTCATAGGCAAGGCGGTAGCTCTCATTGATGCGCTGACGGATATCTTTTGCGCTGTCAATCATGTTCATTGTTTCGCGGATAAGAATGTTGCGCTTGCGGTCGAGCAGCTCATAGCCGACCTTGGCAAGCTCCAGCGATTTTTTGATTTTCATAAGGTTGCCCTTGGTTGGCGATACCTTGGCCGACATGGTTTCAGCTCCTTTGCAAGTGAAAAGATAAAAGTGAAGAGTGAAAAGTTTTGGGGCTGCGCCGCAAATATGCAATGGATATGGGTGAAACCCGTTCTTAATTCTTCATTTTTCACTATTCATTATTCATTGAGCCTGCAACGCAGGCTTATAGTATTTCTCAATCAGCTCGTCGCTGACTCTGTCAAGCTCACTTTCGGGAAGGAGAGTGAGAATCTCCCATCCGAGGTTGAGCGTTTCTTCTATTGAACGGTTTTCGTTTGCGCCCTGTTTTATGAATCGGTTTTCAAAGGCTCTGCCGAATTCAAGATATTTTTTGTCGATATCCGAAAGTTCATCCTCGCCGATAACCGACGCAAGCGAAATTGCATCCTGCACCTTGGCATACGCCGAGAAAAGCTGATTTGCGAGCGAAGAATGGTCCTCTCTCGTGAAGCCCTCGCCGATGCCGTCCTTCATAAGTCTTGAAAGACTTGGAAGAATGCTGACGGGCGGATAAATTCCCGTGCTGTCAAGCGAACGGTCAAGAACAATCTGCCCCTCGGTGATGTAGCCTGTAAGGTCGGGCACAGGGTGGGTTATATCGTCGTTGGGCATGGTGAGAATGGGTATCTGCGTAACCGAGCCTTCTCTGCCTTTTATCATGCCTGCTCTTTCATAGAGCGATGCAAGGTCGGAATAAAGATAGCCGGGATATCCTTTTCTGCCCGGAATTTCGCCCTTTGATGAGCTGAATTCACGCAAAGCCTCGCAGTAGGATGACATATCCGTCATAACAACAAGAATATGCATTCCTTTTTCAAAGGCAAGGTATTCTGCGGCGGTCAGTGCGCATCGGGGAGTGATTGTGCGCTCGATAATCGGGTCATCGGAAAGGTTGAGGAACATAACAACCTTTGAAAGCACGCCCGATTCCTCAAACGAACGCCTGAAGTAATCCGCAACATCGTTTTTAACGCCCATTGCAGCAAAAACAACGGCAAAATTATCGCTTGAAGCACCCGTTATCTTTGCCTGACGGACTATCTGCACCGCAAGCTCGTTATGCTTCATGCCGTAGCCCGAAAAAATGGGAAGTTTCTGTCCTCTGATGAGAGTTGACAGTGCATCAATTGAGGAGATGCCTGTTGAAATATAGTTTCTGGGATAGATTCTTGAAACAGGATTTATTGACGAACCGTTGATATCTCTTGAAACCTCGGGATAAATTTCTCCGAAGCCGTCAATCGGTCTTCCTGCGCCGTCAAAAACTCTGCCGAGAATTTCTTCCGAGAGTTTAAGCTCCATGGGTCTGCCCGTAGGAATGGTGCCTGTGTTTTTGAGCGAAAGTCCCTTTGTTCCTTCAAAAACCTGAACAACAACTTTCTCGCCGTCAATGCGGATAATTCTGCCCATGCGCTTTGAACCGTCGGTAACATTGAATTTAACAACCTCTTCGTAGCCGGGATTCTTAACGCCGTCAAGGACTGCGAGCGAGCCTGATATTTCGTTTAAACCAATATATTCTTTAATCATACCGATTCCTCTTTATTTCGCCATAAGAGTGCTTATGACGGAATCAATTTCGGTTATATAACCGTCAAACATTTCGGGCTTATCATTGGGGATATCGTATTTCATCTTGATAAGCTTCTCAAGAATGCCCGATTTTGCGATGCCTGCAACAGGTTTGCCTGCCGCGACAAGAGTCTTGCCTTTTTCGTAGAGGCAGAGAATGGTTTTCATCATAAGGAACTGCTTTTCAAGGGGAACATAGGTGTCGTCCTTGTGATAAGCATTCTGCTGAAGGAAGCCTACACGGATAACCCTTGCAATATCAATAACAAGCCTCTGGTCATCGGGCAGAACATCCGCACCGATGAGCTTTACGATTTCCATGAGCTTGCTTTCTTCGTGGAGAATGGAAAGCAGCTGTCTGCGGTAATCCATAAACGAAAGGTTAACATTATTGTTATAGTAATCGGCAAGGTCACCGTCATATTCACTGTAGCTGTCGGTCCAGTTGATTGCAGGATAATGCCTTGCGTATGCAAGAGATTTATCGAGTGCCCAGAAAACACGGGTGAATCGCTTGGTATTTTGGGTTACGGGTTCTGAGAAGTCCGAGCCCTGAGGAGAAACCGCGCCGATAACGGTAACAGAGCCTTCGCTGCCGTTTAATGCGGTAACTCTGCCTGCTCTTTCATAGAAGGCGGCAAGTCTTGAAGGAAGATATGCAGGAAAGCCTTCTTCAGCAGGCATTTCCTCAAGTCTGCCCGAGATTTCACGCAGAGCCTCTGCCCAGCGTGAGGTGGAGTCTGCCATCATTGCAACGGCATATCCCATGTCGCGGTAATATTCCGCAAGAGTGATGCCTGTGTAAATTGAAGCTTCTCTTGCCGCAACGGGCATGTTTGAGGTGTTTGCAATGAGAACGGTGCGGTCAGTCAGCTTTCTGCCTGTTCTTGGGTCGATGAGTTCACCGAATTCATCGAGAACCTGTGTCATTTCGTTGCCTCTTTCGCCGCAGCCGACATAAATAATGATATCTGCATCGCACCATTTTGCGAGTTGATGCTGAGTCATGGTTTTGCCTGTGCCGAAGCCGCCGGGTATAGCCGCTGTGCCGCCCTTTGCAACGGGCATAAGGGTGTCAATGACTCTCTGACCCGTAATGAGGGGAACGGTGCAGGGCAGACGCTTCTTTATGGGACGGGCTGTTCTGATAGGCCATTTGTGGCAGAGCGTAAGCTCATGGACAGCGCCGTTTTTGCTTGTTATTTCAAGGATTTTCGTGTTGACTGAGTAATGACCGTTTTCCGACGCAAAGGTGACTTTACCGCTGATTCCCGGAGGAACCATGATTTTATGGATAATTGATTCCGTTTCGGGGCAGGTTGCGTAAACCTCTCCGCTGCTCAGCTCATCGCCGACCTTTGCAGTAACGGTAACATCCCAGAGGGTGTGTTCATCAATTCCGGGCGCAAAGCAGCCTCTTTCGATGAATTCGCCTGTTTTTTCTGCGATTTCGCGCAGAGGTCGCTGAATGCCGTCATAAATATTTTTGATTATACCGGGTCCGAGCGTAACCGAAATTGCGCTTCCCGTGCCTTCAACAGGCTCGCCGGGAGTAAGCCCCGTTGTCACTTCGTAAACCTGAATGGTTGTGAATTTATCGTCGATGGAAATAACCTCGCCGACCAGCTTTTCCTTGCCTACATAGACCATTTCCTGCATGGAAAAATCCTTGGTGTCAGCAACGGTAACAACCGGTCCGTTTATTCCGAAAACTTTATTGTTGGACATAATGCTTTTCCTCATCTCATACTGATATAAAGCCCTGAATTCTCTTCAAACCATCTTTTCTGCTGTTCAAGACGGCTGTCGAGAGTGTCGTCAATAAGAAGAGTAACTATGGAATTAATTCCTTTAACGCCGCCGATTTTTATTGATGCATCCTCCGAAACGGATACATTCAGCGTTGCTTCAAGCTCGGATTCATATTTCATATCCTCGGGTCTGACAAGAAGGGTAATGCTGCCGCCCCCAAAGTTTTTGAGGATGTTTTCCGCACTTTCAAACAGGAATGATTTATATTCATCCGACTGAGTGAATGCTTTGAGCTTTTCGGCAACGGATGAAAGGGTTTTATCCGCAATTTCGTTTCTGCGGCTGAAAACCTTTTTTCTGCATTCTGCTGCGCTTTCGGATATGCGGCGACCTGCCTCAAGCTTTATTGAGGCGGTTTTTGCTTTTATATAATCGTCTGCGGATTTTTTTGCCTGAGCCTCCATTTCGGCTCTTTCGGAATTCAGCATTTCCTGCGTTTCCGCGCTGATAGCGGCTCTTTTTTCCGCAGCCGTATCTTTGATTGAATTAATAAAGCTGTTGATTTTTGCTTGCTGAATCATGGTTTCACCGCCTTAAATCTTGATGCCGATTGCTTCACGGACATAGCGCATGATGTTATCCTGCGGCTCGTCGCGCTTTGAGCCGGGAATCGTAACAACAAGAGGTCTGCTCATTTCGAGCTTCATTCTGTCAATGAATTCGGGGCATTTTGCCGCAAGTCTTTCCGTGATAAGCACGATGCCGATTGTTTCATCATCAATGCATTCTTTTAAATGTATTTCCGCCTCCTGCGCAGTTTTGGCAAAAACGCCTTCGATTCCCGAAAGCCGCATGCCTGTCAGCGCATCATGGCTGTCACTTATAAGCCTGAACTTCATGGTTTACTGAAGAGTGGGGAGAATCATAAGGAAGGCGATGATGAAGCCGTAGATAGCAACAGCTTCGCCCAGAGCAACGAAAATCATTGCCTTACCGAAGGATTTGGGGTCTTCCGCAACTGCACCGATGGCAGCAGGTGCGCCCGATGCGAGTGCGATACCTGCGCCGATAGCCGCAAGACCGATTGCAAGAGCTGCGCCGATAAAGCTCAGACCCTGTGCAATTCCGCCGTCGGATTCGGCTGCTTCTTCTTCAACGGTTTCAACTGCTGCAGCCTCTGATGCGGGAGCAGCATCCTCTGCCGCATAGGCTGCGCCCATGCATGAGAATGCAACGGTGAGTGCAACGGCAAGAACAAGAAGCTGTCTGCCGAAAGCGGTTTTGCCGCTGTGTGTTTTATCCATGCAGCGTATGGATGCCCATACGGAAATAACGAGTGCAAGAATGGGAAGAATAACGCAAAGAGCAATAGTGAATGATGACATAATAATTCTCCTTTTTAACTGTTGATTTTTATCGGATTAAACGGAATTCCGTCGCCGTCATAGAAGCGGCTGAAAATTTCGTAGAAGTTGAGTCGCAAAACCTGAATGCCGACAAGCAGACCTTCGAGGGCGATAACAAAAATATTGCCGAATATCATTATTATGATTTCCGCCGCACCGCCGCCTGCGATTCCTGCCAACGCCGCAAAGGTTGACATCATGCAGGCATGAATCAGCACGAATGCGCCGACACGCAGAAAGCTGAGCGTGTTTGACATGTAGCTGAGAATAACCTCAAAAAGCTCAAAGAAATTCTCAATTATAAAATCCGACATGCTTTCAATCTTGGGCTTTTTGCCGCAGACAAGCTCGCCGAGAGGATGTTTTAAGAAAATGAGTATAACGGGAACAAGTATTCCGCCGATTGCAAGAGACTTTGTGTTGATGCCGAGACCCATGAACATATTGATTAGTAAAAGAATGAGCGAGGAATAAAGAACGATACCTGCAATTCCGTTATGCCCGAATATTGCCGAGCAGAAATCCCGTTTCTTTATGCCTGAAACAACATTGAACAGCATCGAAACGATGATTACCGCAACACCGAGCACGATTGAAACGATGATAAACATCAGCGCCGAATCCATAATTTCAATCGGTTTTTCTTCAAAACCGAGCGCATGGAACATGGGGTTGAGCAGCTCTTCATAGCCGAAAACGCTGCCGAATGCCGTTCCGAAAAGGGCGGCGCTGATTCCGCACGGAATGAGGATTTTTCCGAGTCTCATGCCTTTGAGCTTAAACATCAGCCAGCCGACGATTGCAAGCACGATGCCTTGTCCGAGGTCGGCAAACATGATGCCGTAAAGCAGGGTGTAAACAACCGCAACAAGCGGAGTGGGGTCAACCTCGTTATATGAGGGCACGCCGTAAATTTCCGTATAGAACTGATATGCTTTTGTGAGGATTGAATTTTTTGTTTTGGTGGGCGGAGTGAGCTTTTTGAATTCCTTCGGCTCTGCCGATTCAACCTCAACACCCTCAACCGAGTGAAGCATATCCGTAAGCCTTTTTTCTTCCTTTTGGGGAACCCAGCCTGCAAGGAAGAAGCTTGAGTGATATTTTGCGGCGTATTTTCTTACCTCAAACGAATCGCAGAGGGTTTTTATCCTTGAATAATACAGATGGAAAAGCTCTGTATGATCTTCAAAATATATATCGTCGCTTTCATCAATCTGCTTTTTGCTTTCTTCAAGGGAGGCAAGCTCCTCCTGAAGATGCTTTAAAGTGGATGCAGGTGAGCCGTCATAGCTCGGCAAACGGAGTCTTTCGAAAAAGAGCGAGGCATAAACTCTGTCTGCTTCGGCGGCTTGGTCGATGGGAGTTACATACATTCCCCAGTATCCGACATCGTCGCTTGAATCGGGGTAAAAAATAGAGCTTATATCCTTGTTGTATTTTTTCAGCTTTTCAAAGCCGTCAAACGGCAGTCTGCCGAAGCGCACACGGATATAGTCGCAGTCAAAAACATCGTCGAGATTGATATCCATGTGTTCAAAGTGAGAAAGCTGCTCAATTGCACGCTTGATTTCGTCAATTCTGGTGTTAACCAGCGTGTCATGGTCGTTGATTGTTTTTATTGTTTCATAAAGAGCATCGATTCTTCGGTTTGCCTCGTCAATGTCAACCGATGAGCAGTCCTCGATAAATTTCGGCGGCTGATTAAAATGCGCAAAAATCTCTTTGATTTTCATAAGCCTGAAGGAATAGGGATTCTCTTCGCTGATGTAAGAGAAGCCTTCGGAATCACCCATGAATTCCGATGCATTTTCGGGCTGAAAATTTTCGCTTTCAATGCATAAGCCGATAACTTTGTTAAGGCTTTCGTAAGGGCCGAGTATTGTCAGAAGCTTCATTTTTTCAACAGCCATTCACTCACGCTCCTTTCTTTATAATAATCAGATTTTTCAGTATTTCTTCTTTTGGCATTTTATAAGAAATGCCTTCGATTATTTTTATAACATTTTCGCATTCCGTTTCAAAAATGCGCAGATATGCGGCAAGCACAACCGCAGGGTCGGCAGAAAAATGAATCTGCCTTATGTCGGAATCAATTGCCGCCTTTTTGCAGAAAAGCTCAATATCTTCAATTCCGTGACGCTCAATTTTTGATGCGTAACGGGAGCTTTTGAGAAGATTGAGGGCGTCTTCGGCGGTCGACGCGGCAAGAATGCTTTCTGCCGTTTTCGATGAAAGCAGACAACGGTAGCCGACGAGGTTTGTGCGAATATAATTTTCGGAAAGACCGTAATATTTCTTTGCTCTGTAAACGAGGTTAAAATCGGTAAGTTCAATTCTCATCAGTATGCCTTCGGAAAGGGTTTTTGCCGTTTCGGAAGGAAATGCCTTGCCGATAATGCCGAAAACTATGCCGTATTTTATTCTTTCGATGGTGGCTTCAATCAGTGAAATATCGAATTCGCTATTATTGTTTTTCGGGAGCACGGTCACAAGCTTTGAAAATTTTGTTTTCTGAAGGTATCTTGACAGCTGAGCAACATCGTTTATCTGAAAGAGCTTAGCAAAATCAATTTTGGAGGGGCTTGCATATTTTGAAGGCAGCTTAAAAATCATCTTTTCGGGAGTACCCTGCGAAAGGTTGATGATATAGTCGAGCAGAAGCTCAGCTTCGCTGCTTATAACGATGTAATTGTAAATAGTGCTGCCCACACTCTTTTCAAAACCGCAGAGCCGCTGTGCTTCAGCCATAAAGGCGGTTTTGACTGCAGATTCAAGCTTGATTCTTGAAAGAGACGGGTCGGAGGCAAGTTTTTCAAAGTACGGAGCGAAATGAGTTCTTGTGCGCAGATATGAAACTGCTTCGCCAAGGCTTGAAAGCCCTGCAAGCGCATCAAAATCCGCGTTGCTCAGGCTTGCGCCGTATTTGGCTCTCGCTCTTGTCATAACGGAGTTGGATGCTCTTGATTCCATATGATTGCCTCCTTTCGTTTTATCTGTTGTATATTATTCGCCTTTAACCGTTCTTTTGTAGATTTCTTCTACCCAGTAATCATTATTTTTTGCCGCTGTTTTTTCAAGCTCGGCAATGTTTTTTGCCGCAGCGGATTCCGCAGCTCTTACAGCTTTTTCGGCGCGCTCGTTTTCGCTCTTTTCGAGCATTGCAAGCTTTTCTTCTGCCTGTTTCATATATTTTTCGTTTATTTCGCTTCTCTGAGCTTCAAGCTCTTTTTGGAGCGTTTCTCTTGATGCGATTTCGGAAGAAATAATTTCTCTCTGCTGAGCATCAAAATCAATCAGATTCTTTATAACACTGCCCAGATTGTCGCTTTCTTCCCTGATGATTTTTTCTTTATCCATAACGCACCTTCTTTCTCCCTTATTTTAGTCCTATTAAATTGTAAATACAAGTATAATTTTAAACAAAAAAGACAGGTTGTTTTTATAGCTGTTTTATATATATTAAGGGCACACCGTACTGATGTGCCCTCATTAAATAATCATAAATTATTCCAGAATTTTTCGATTTCTTCACGCTTTGCGGCAACCGAGCCCTGAACCATATCGGGCTTTCCGCCGCCTCTGCCGCTGCATGTCGAGTTGAGTTTTTTTCCGATTGCTCTTACATCCTCGGAACGGCTTGTTATTGCATACTTATAGCCGTTTTCGTCATTGCCTGAAAATACTGCCGCAATGCCTGCCTTCTCTGCAAGCATATCGCTGAAAACCCTTGCATCCTCGGCTTCTCCGCCGTCATCAAATGCAATGAATTTTTCGCCCGAAGCATCCTTTGCTTTTACTGCAAAAATCTCTTTTTTGAGCGAGGAATATTTATATCTTGATTCCTGAAGCTGAGCCATAACTCGTTCAACTGCAGAGGTGATTTCATTTGTTTTTGCTTTGAGAAGTGCTGAAATTTCATGTACACTTTTATTCTTTTCGCAATAATCGGCAAGAGCCTTTCTGCCAATCTGGAGAGTGATGCGCACTCCGGATTTATAGTTAGACATTGAAATAACCTTGATTATTCCAACCTCGCCCGTAAATGCAACATGTGTTCCGCAACAGGCGCAAAGGTCAACGCCTTCGATTTTCGTCAGGCGCACCTGACCCTTGATTTCTTTCTTGCTTCTGTAATCGTAATTGCAAAGCTCTTCATCGGAAGGATAAACCGCTTCAACGGGAATATTTGCGAAAACCGCTTCATTTGAAAGTCTTTCAGCTTCTTCAAGCTGCTGCTGAGTAACTGCGCAGTTGAAATCAACGGTTATGTTGTGCTCGCCCATGTGAAAGCCGACATTGTCGCAGCCGCAGATTGAATGGATTATTCCCGAAAAAATGTGTTCGCCCGTGTGCTGCTGCATGTTGGTGAATCTTTTTTTAAAATCAAGTCTGCACTCAACCTCGCCCTCAACCGCTTCGCTGCAGATGTGAATAACATCCTCGCCGCTTTCAACGGTGTCAATAACCTGTGCCGTACCGATAAAGCCTGTGTCGCCGGGCTGACCGCCGCCCTCAGGGAAAAACGCAGTTTTGTCAAGAATAACCTCAAAACCTCTCTTGCCCTCTGTGCATGAAATAACGGCTGCGGTAAATTCTTTTATATATTGATTTTCATAATAAAGCTTCTGTGTCATGTTGCGCTCCTTTGAAAGATGTTTTACAGTTTTATATAATATCACAAGTTTTTAATAAAATCAAACTGTTATTGACACCGCTGAAAAATATTGATATACTGAAACAGCAAAACACACGAACGGAGAAAAAATATGAAAGAATATATTCAGCGTTTAAAAGACAACTGCCCCACATACAGATTTATTTTCTGGTGGATACTCAGAGCATCGCTTATTTTTGCATTTATCAAAGGCTTTTTCCCTGCCGAGGGAGAGGCGTTTGACATAACAGACCCCCTTCAGGTCGGCGCAAATTTCCTTTGCACCTTTGTTTGGGAAATCTTTATGGCATTCCCCAAAAAGAGCATTTTTCGCTATGTTTCCTCGGGCGTGCAGACTGCTCTTATGATTATGATTTGGTGCGGCTCATTCGGCGGAAAGTTCCTCAATCTCTATTATGATTTCAGATGGTGGGATGTTATTCTCCACTTTGTGGGCGGCGGTGCCTGCGTATTCTTTGGCTACGAAATCGTATGCGCTATTCTTAAAGCCAGAAAATCAACCGCGCCCATGACTCTTATTCTTCTCGCATCGGTCGGATTTTCGTTCCTCGCATCAACCTGTTGGGAGCTTTTTGAATTCGGCTTTGACCAGATTGCAGGCATGATGGGCGGCTATCCCGGCGATGCACAGCACTGGTCGCTTGAACTCGCACTCGGAACACCTAAAGAGCTGACTCTTTTTGACCCTATCGTTGATGCTCGCTGGCCTTTGATGGATACAATGGCAGATATCGTTCTCAATTCAGTCGGCGCAGCGCTTGCATATTTCTTTATCAAGTTTGTACCCTACCGCCACAAGGGCAATAAGGCAGTCAATTTTGAAAAGGAAACTGCAGAAGCAACAAAATAAACATAAACACGGTCGTTTTACAAATCTGAAAACGACCGTGCTTTTTTATTTTCTGTATTCAAATGTCTGTTCCGCTTCAAGTGCTTTGAGGTATCTGCGGCATTCCTCCTTTGCCTTTTCAAGGTTAAGGTCAAGATAGTTTCCGCATTCCTTTCTTGTGTTTCCGAAAACCTCGCCGTCATAGGCGATGATATCGGCAAGAATCTTCTTTGTTATTTCAAGGATTTTTGCGTTGTCTGCATTTCGCACAAGCAGATAAAATCCCGTTCGGCAGCCCATGGGACCGAAATAGATAACATCGTCCTTTATTTCGGAATTGCGAACGAAGGTTGCAAACATATGCTCAACCGTGTGGGCTGTTGTTGTGTCCATAAAATCGCCCGAGTTTGGAACCCTTGTTCTCATATCATAAGTGGTTATATCTCCGTCAATGCGTGAAACATAGATGCCTTCGGTCAGAAGGTCGTGGTCAACGGTAAAGCTCGTTATTCTGTTCATGTTTTTCTCCTTTTGATGTTGTGAATTATTTTCCCCAGATGTAGGGTCGGTTAATAAAGTCAACCTCGCTCTTTTCGGGAATGACAGCAAATGACGAAACTCTGTTAAGACCGTGCGATATGAAGCCGTCATAAAGTTCTTCATTGGCTTTCAGCCTGAACGGATTGAGGAAGAAATACTCTCCGATAAAAAGATTAGCTTTGAAATATTCCCAGCTGAGATTTGCAACTTCAACCTCAAAACGCTGTTCATCGGTTATATCTGCGTTGAGCGCCTTTTCCCAAAGGATATCAAGCTTTGCGCAGACATTGAGAGGAATGAAGCCTGCCTGATAATGCCAGTCAAAGTCAAAGGCATGACCCGTTTCTCTGAGATATGCGGTCTGAATATCAATAATTTCCTTGATATACGGTGCGGCATCCTCGCCGTAATATGCCTTTAAGAAATCAATCATGTGATATTCAACATCGCAGTCAACATTCCACTGAAGCTTTGTGAGAAGATAGTTTCTCAGCTCGTTGAAAGCAGCATAGTGTCCGTCGCCGCAGTTATAAACATAGCCCGTGATACCGATATCGTGCATATATTTCATCGTAGATTGCATTGTTTCAAAATTTGAGAAGAACTGCGCCGTGTTGAGAAAATTTATCGTGTAGTCATAGATATAAGTTCTGTCGGCGAGCTTAACCCAGTTTGCGAAATCTTCTGCAACCTGCGGCTCGGGATTGCCGTATTGCATATCAAAGGTTTCGTTTTCAATGCCGTCCATTGCGCCGCACTCTGTCAGCGGATGGCTTCGGCAGGCTCTGTGAAGTCCGCAGAGAACGGGAACAACATTCGGATTGCATCGCAAAGTCATATCCGTCGGGGGACGGTCGGTTTCGCCGTATGCGTAAAAAGTGAAGGTGAAATCGGGGAATTCATCATCGAGCGCATCCGCAAAATTATTGGTAAAAATGATTGTCGGAGCAGAAACGCTGCCGTATTTTTCATAAAGAGCTTCGCAGGTTTCGCAGTGACAGTAGTTGGAATTATCCTTCTGCCCGATGTGAATATGCTTTGAGGTTTCTCTTTCGCATCCGAGAATGGCATTTCTTGCGTTTTCAACAGCAATCGGAAGAACTTCGGGATGGCTGAGGCATACATGGTCGGTTGTGCGTGTGCCGTCGGGATTCATTGCGAAATATTCGGGATGCTCTGTGAAAAGGGCATCGGGAACGAGCTTGTCAAGAGTTACATCCCAGAGGACATAGGTCAGCGCTCCGCCGTATTCAGGCATTTCTTTCCAGAATGAAACATTCATTCTGCTTTTTGCACGGTATGCATCATTTGTGCCTGCCGGGTCATTCCTGCGGATTTCAAACGAAGGCTCAACGATGCGGTTGACGGCTGAATCGATAACAACATTTTTGCTTTCGGGAACAACCTCAAGCTTGGGAGTGAACCATCGAACCCCGAGATATTCTTCAAGGAAGGTGTAAACTCCGTAGAGAGTGCCTCTGCTGTCGGAGCCGTTTATGATAAGATAATCACCGTCGGAGAAAAGCAGAAATCCGTCCTTGCCGATTTCGGAGCAGTCGGTGTCGGTAAGAGCTTCAGAAAGCTCCGTTTTGCCCAGAAGGATTGCTTTTTCGCCTTCTTCAAGCTCGGATTCGGCAATATAGGGAAGCTTTGCACCGCTGATTTTTTCAAGATACTCTTGAAGCTCACGGACGGCGGAGAGGGTGCATTCATCGGGATTTTCAGCCGTTACGATGGAATAATCGGTTTTGCCGTCACGGACTATATACATCGGAGCTGCTATTTCGGGAGCTTCATAAGCATTTCCGCCGTAGTTTATTTCTGTGCTGACAGGGATTATTCCCACCGCAACAAGGATAACCTGAATAAGAGCAATAACGCCTTTTAATGTTGTCATTTCTACTCCTCCTTACACATGAATACTAACATATATATAAAATGTTTTCAAGGAAAAAGTTGACGGATTGCAGTTGCGGTGTTAAAATAAACGGGAGTTATAATACGGAGGTTATTATTATGCTTAAAGTTGGCTTGGTCGGCGTCGGCGGAATAAGCGGCGCGCATATCCCCGTATGGGAAGAAATGGAGAATGCCGAGCTTATTGCTCTTTGCGATATCCGACCGGAAAGAATGGAAAAATACAGCGGCAAGCGCTGCTATACCGATTTTGATGAGATGCTTGAAAATGAGCAGCTCGATATTCTTGATATCTGTCTGCCGACATATCTCCACGCAGATTTTGCCGTAAAGGCAATGGAAAAGGGAATCAATGTTATCTGTGAAAAGCCCATTTCTCTTAAAGAAGAGGATGTTGACAGGGTTTATGGGGCAGCGGAGAAAAACGGCGTTAAATTCATGGTTGCTCAGGTGCTCAGATTCTGGCCCGAATACGAGCTGCTGAAAGAGATTTATGATACCAAGAAATACGGAAAGCTCCTTTCGGGCACGATGATAAGGCTCGGCGGCTTCCCCCAATGGAGCTGGGACGGCTGGATGGCGGATGAAAAGCGCAGCGGTCTTGTTCCGTTTGACCTTCATATCCATGACCTTGATTTCATGGTTTATGCTTTCGGAATGCCCGAGGTTAAATATCAGAGCCGCACAAAGCTGCCCGACAAGGATTTCATCAGCCTGGAATATGATTTCGGTGAATTTTCGGTTCATTCCGAAGCTTCATGGTATGCAACCTGCTATCCGTTTACGCCCGAATTCCGATTCCAGTTTGAGGAAGCAGTTGTTTCAAACGAGAACGGAAAGATGATGATTTATTTAAGAAACGATGCCAGAATTGACCTTTCACAGGAGGCAGAAGGCGACACAGGCTCAATAAATCTGCCCAAGAGCAACGCATACGCAAACGAGATTCATTATTTTGCAGACTGCGTTATCAACGATAAGCCTGTTGATAAGATGAATCCCGAAGAGCTCAGAGGCGTGCTCAGAATTCTTAACAGCTTATAAAAAATTAAAAACCGGGGGTCGGCTGACCTCCGGTTTTTTGCGTTGTTTGCGGGCAATTCGTGAATCGCCTCTACAGATATATTTTATCTGTGCAAATTTAATATTTCTTCGATAGGACCGCTGAAATCTTTGGAAACGCTCGGCATGGATTTTCCGCCTTTGACGAATTTGGTGAAGAGCATTCCTTTGCGGTCAGTGGACATCTGGAATTTTGAAATAAGCTTTGTCAGCTCTTCTTTTTCGTCTGCGTTTGTGAGATACACGCAGTTTTCTGCGGCAATCTCAACGGTTGCCGAATTTTCTGCAGAAATTTCAACTTCAAGAGTCTGTCCTTTTCTGATTACGGTATCGGCACTCTGACCGTTAATGCTGACGGAAATATCCGCATTAGCTATATCCTTGAGCTTAACAAAATATGTTCTCTTTTCGGGAGCAACGGAGCTGTCGCCTTCCGTTTTTTTGATTGTGAATGTGACCTTGTTTCCGTTTTCGGCAACGGTGAAGGCGGTTTTGAGGTATTCTCCGTTCTGATATGAGAGGGTTTCACCGTCGTCCTCATAGAGAGTAAAGGTGTTGTTGCCTCTGTAGACCCAAAGCTCAAGCTTTTCGGGGTTTGAGCAGTCGTTGGTTCTGTCGTTGGTATCCATGGGGATAATCGCGCCTTCTTTTGCAAGAACGGGTATTGTTTCGATATCACGGTACATCTTGACGAATCTGTTACCTTTATAGATTCTTCCTGTGAAGATGTCGGTGTATCTGCCCTCGGGAATCCACACATTCACGCCTGCAAGGTTGGTCTTTTCGCAGGTATGCTCCGTTATCGGCGCAACGATAAGCTCGGTGCCGAAGAAGAATTCGTTTTTGCATTCGTATGCGCTCTTATCCTCGGGATAGGCATAATACATCGGCTCGCAGATTGCTCTGCATTCCGTGTGAGTGCGGTAATTCATTGTATAGATATAGGGAAGGAGCTTATGACGCAGGCGGAGCGCATCCTTTGCGATTTTTTCAACGGGACCGCTGAATTTCCACGGCTCTTTGCCTGCAAATTCGTTGTTGGTGGAGTGCAGACGCATAACGGGGCTGAAAATTCCGAGCTGAACCCAGCGCAGATAAAGCTCGTCATCTCTTTTGCCCATGCAGTGACCACCGATATCGTGGCTCCACCACGGATAGGCAACATTTGACGCGGTGGCGGTAAAACCCGGCTGGAAGTCAAGGCTTTTCCATGTCTGGGTTGTGTCACCGCTGAAGCCGAGGGGATATCTCTGGCTGCCTGCACCGCAGAAACGCGAAAGAATGAGAGGTCTGTGGTTATCCTTTGCGTTGTCAAGGAAATGATAGTGGTTAAGCGCCCAGAGGGGGTCGAGTCCCGGAGTGTTTGTGTTTTTACCCTGCTGCCAGTCAATCCACCAGAAGTCAACTCCTATTTTTTCAAACGGATGGTGAAGAATATCAAAATAATTTTCGGTGAATGTCTTATCGGTTATGTCAAATTTAACAGGCTTTTTCTCATCGGGATTCTGACCCATAGCCTTGCACATATCTTTATACTGATTTTCAAACCAGCGCACGCCCATTGACGGATGAATGTTGAAGGTGACATGGTATTTATCGTCCTTGAGCTTTCTGATAAAGCCATCGGGATCGGGGAAAAGGTCGGTGTTGAAACTGTAGCCCGTCCAGCCGACTGACCACACATCATAAACATATTCCATGAAATTCAGGTGCTTTGTAACCTTGTGAGCATCCTTGCCGAATTTCTCTTTGATTTTAACCCAGTGCCAGTCCATATCAACCGTTGCAACGGTGATGGGAATTTCCTCTTCCTTGAACTTATCCATAAGGCTGAGATATTCAGCCTGTGAATAATCCTTGTACCTGCTCCACCAGTTGGAGAGGGCATATCTCGGAATGAGAGGCACTTTGCCCGTGAGCTTATATAAATCGGTTGTTGCGCCGATGTAATCGTTGCCGTAAGCGAAATAATATTTATCGCTTCCCTTATTATCCTTAGGGAGAATTGAGCCGTCGGGCTTGATTGCAAGAGTATCGCCGTCATCAAGAATCGCAACACCGTTTTTGGAGCAAACGCCGTCGCCGAGTCTGATTATGCCTGCGGTGATGTCAAGAGTTCTGCAAGTGCCCTTGAGGTTGCCGGATTTATAGTTTTTAACGGTTCTTCCGTCGCTCAGCTCAATGCGGAGCATCTTGTTTGATTTAAGAGAATAAACGAATTTTGTACCCGAGGTTTTGATTTCAATAATGCCGTTTGATTCTTTGACTTCAAAATCGGTTTTGCAAAAGTCGCGGAACCACACGCTTTGGGTCGGCTCGTCGCAGAATTTTCCTTCGTTCTGAACCTCAACTCTCAGAAGGCATGGGGTAATAACCGTGAGCCTTGTTTTTCCTTTTGTTATTGTTTGCTTTTCGGGTGCGAGGGGAGAGCAGTCGATTTTAAATCTTTTTGAGAAACTATCCATAATAAACTCCTTCAGTTTTTCTGTTTCTTGAAGTAATGCATTGCAAATATAAGTACACCTATGCCGAGAATGGGGAATATTGCCGTTACAAGCATTCCTGCCTTAAGACCAATTTGTTCGGCTGCAAGACCCAGCGATGCACTGAGTTCGGCTGCGAAGCTGCTTTCGGCAACCTTATCAACAACAATTCCTAGAAGCTGGGGTGCAACGGATGCACCGAGGTCGCCGCTTGCCGCCATGAGGGCATATGCGGCAACTCCGAGACCGGGCAGATTTTCTTCCATCATAATAAGAGTTCCGGGCCAAAGCATCGAGGTGAAAAGACCTGTTAAAATGCAGGCGACGAAAGCAAAAACAACATTTGTTGAAAGTCCGGCAACAAGATAGCAAGCAACCGCACCGGTCATTCCTGCGAGAAGAACTCTCATAATGTTTTTACCGAATTTTGCATAGCAGATTCTTGCAATGCCCAGAAGAATTGCAAACATCGCCATGCCGAGAATATCGCCAAGAGTTTTATCAACCTGAAGTGCATTTTCCATGTAGGTTGAAACCCAGTTTGACATTGCGTTTTCAGCGCAGCTGCCAAAGAAAATCGAGCCTACGCAGATTGCAAGGGCAAGGGTTCTTCTGCCGGTTCCTTTTGCGCCTCCGTCCGAGGACGAAACATCCATATCGGGCATGGGAGAAAGCATAAACATAAATGCCGCCGCAACGGGAAGCACCGCCCAGAAAATTGTGAGCCACATCCAGTTTTCCGTACCGAAAAATCTGAGGAACATGGTGCTTACAACAACAACGGTGAAAACGCCGAAGGCATAGAGTGAATGAAGAAGGCTCATGTCTTTCTGTGGGTTATCCGATGGAATAGCAGCAATAACAGGGCTGAGAAGGACCTCCGAAAGACCTGCCGAAACCGAGAAAAGCACCGTTCCGACAAGCAGACCGACATATGCATGCTGAGGAAAAGCATTCGGAACAAGAGCATATATCAGCAGTCCTGCCGATGTTATCAGCGGCATGATTCTGACGACCTTTTTAACATTAAAGTGCTTTGAAAAGACCGTAAAAATAAGGTCAACCGTCATTTGTGTGCAGAAATTTGTCAGAACAAGAGTGCCGAGAAGAGTGTAAGAAATGCCGTATATGTCTTGAAGAGCCGCAAAAAGGACGGGCGGCAGACTGAAGACTGATGACATGGTGAAATACGCTGTGTAGCAGGCGAGCTTTGTGCGTTTAAAATTTTTTGCGTCCATATTTTTCTCCCGAAAGATTTATTCAACTGATAATTATAACATATATTCAGAATATTTCTACAGCTTTTCAAAATAAAATATGCCGACACAGATTTTGTGTCGGCATATTAATATTTATTTATTGAGTTCCTTTTCAAGAAGCTCTCTGATAACTGCGGGGTCGCCGTTGCCTTTAAGCTCCTTCATTATGCAGCCGAAGATTGACTGCATAGCCTTGACCTTGCCACTCTTGTAGTCGGCAACAGCCTTGTCGTTTTCTCCGATAACACGGCGGACCGTGTCAAGAATGAAGCTGTCGTCAATCTTTGCATTAAGGTTGTTTTCTTCGCAGAATTTATCAACATCAACATCGTTTTCAAACACTGCCGAAAGAACCTTTTTGCCTGCGGCACGGGTGATTTCACCGCTTTCAACAAGCTCAATGATTCTGCCGAGCTTTGCGGCATCAATGTCAAGAGATGTGAGTTCAAGACGCTTCATCTGACCCATGCATTCGGTGAGAATCCAGCTCGCAACGGTTTTGGGGCTTCTGCCCATTGCAACAACGGCATCAAACATATCGGCAAGCTTTCTGTCGGAAGCGAGAACGGATGCTTCTTTTGCAGCAATACCCATTTCTTCGTAGTAGCTGCTCTTTTCCTCTGCAGTTGCAGGCATGCTTGCCTTAATTTCTGCAAGCCATTCGTCATCAATGACGATGGGCATGAGGTTGGGGTCGGGGAAATATCTGTAGTCCGCTGCGGTTTCTTTGTTACGCATGGGGAAGGTGCGGCGCTTAACATCGTCCCAGCGGCGAGTTTCCTGAACAAGCATTTCTGTGTGGCGCTCAATAGCGTCAACATGGCGGACCTTTTCAAACTCGATTGCATCCTTGATTTCGGAAAGCGAGCTCATGTTTTTGATTTCGGAACGAACGCCCAGCTCGTTTGAGCCTTCGGGACGCACCGAAATGTTAACATCGCATCTCATTGCGCCCTCTTCGCATTCGGAAATGCCTGCAAACTGAAGGCTTGACTTGAGCTTCTTGAGATATGCGATAACCTCGTCCGACGAACGGAAATCGGGTCTGCTTACGATTTCAATAAGGGGAACGCTGGTGCGATTGAAGTCAACGAAAGAGGTGTTGGTTGCTTCATCGTGAACAAGCTTGCCTGCGTCCTCTTCAACATGAATCTGCTTGATGCCGATTGTTCTGTCGCCAATCTGAACGCTGCCGTTAACGCAGATGGGGTTGAACCACTGAGTAATCTGATAAGCGCAGGGAAGGTCGGGATAATAATAGCTCTTCTTATCGAAGGTTGTGTATTGATTGATATGGCAGTTGAGCATGAAGCCTGCCTTGACTGCAAGCTCGATTGCGTGCTTGTTTGTTACGGGGAGCATGCCGGGCATGCCGCTGCAGGCAGGGCATACACAGTCGTTGGGCTCCTTGGGGCTTGAATGACCGCCGCAGGAGCAGAAAAGCTTTGAATCGGTGGAAAGTTCAACATGAGTTTCCAAACCTATAACAAGTTCGTATTTCATTATTTACACCTCCGCGCTTTTTGCGATGCTGAGAAGAACGCTCTCTTTGTATGAATCGGCGATAAGCTGAACGCCCTTTGTTACCATTGCAGGCATACCCGTGATTGAGGGGATTGCAGTGAAAAGACTTTCTTCAAAAACCTTTTCAAATGCATCTGCTGTATCATAAGGAGCATAGCCTGTTTGTGAGCATGCGGGGGAGAGAATTGCATCGTATTTTGCGAGCGCTTCTCTGACCTTGTCGCATACTATGCGGCGCATACGGAGAGATTTATCGTAGCATTTTTCGTATTTTGCTTTTGCAAGAACATCCGAACCGTAGATGATAGTTGCCTTTGAGAGGAAGCCCATCGATTCAGAACGGCTCTTGATATAAAGCTCGTCAATATTTTTGTATTCGGGAGTTCTGTAGCCGAATTTAACGCCGTCAAATCTTGAAAGATTGTTAGTGGTTTCGGCTGCCATAAGAATCTGCCATGCGGTCTGTGCCTGTGAAACGATATCAAGCGAAACGGTTTCAACCGCTGCACCGTTTTTCTTAAGACCTTCTGCATATGCGTCAATATTTGCCTTAACCTTTGCACTTGCGGCGTCATAAAGCTCTTTGATGATGCAGATTTTCATTGCAGCAACATCTTCGTCTGTTGAGTATTCGTATTTTTCGGCAGGGAGGCTTGTGCCGTCCTTGCTGTCGTGCCCTGCGATAACGGTGAGGATTTCCTTTGCATCCTCTGCGGTTGCGGCGGTAACGCCTATCTGTTCACCTGAGCATGCACATGCGATAATGCCGTAGCGTGAAACAGTGCCATAGGTGGGCTTTATGAAATCAACGCCCGAAACGGCTGCTGCGCGTCTGGGTGCACCGTTAAGATCAACATTGAGAGCTGCCTTAACCTTGCCCGATGCAACAAGCGATGCTGCTGCGCCTACAAGCTTGCCGTTTTCGGTTTCGGGTGCGAAATATGAGGTTTCGCCGAGAAGGTCAAGACCGAATTCGCCGACATTTGTTTTGCCTGTGATTGCATAGCCTGCCTTTTCAAGTCTTTCAACGGCTTCTGCGCTGAAAAGAGGCTTGAAGTTTTCAAGCATTTTTGAGCCTGCGGTAGCAGGAGCACCCTTTACAAGGATTGTATCGTCTACGGCAATTTTGCCTGCCGCATTTATTTCATTAATATAAATCATTTATCTGCACCTCACTTCACGAGTCTGGGAACCTGCCAGCTGTCCTCAGTGCTCTGGGGAGCGCCTTCAAGCAGGTCTTTACGGGCAAAGGGCTGATTTCTGCCGTCGTTTCTGAGAACATTGGTCATGGGCATAACATAAACCATTGCCTCAACATCTGCTGTATCGGTCTTTTCAAGCTCGGCTTCGTTTTTACCCATCATGTCGAGAATCTTCTGCATTTTCTTCTTTTCGTCGGCAGTGAAGCTGAGTTCATTTACGCTTTCAAGCTCCTTGAGCCAGCCTTCCTTGGTCTTAACGCCGCCTTTTGCGGAGTTAACGGTTGCGGTGAATGCGGAATTGTCGCTTTCGCCGCCTGCAACCTCAACGCTGCCGCCCTTGCCTCTTATGCTGACATTTGCTTCAAAGAGCTGAAGCTCAGTAACTTCGCCGGGTGCACCGAGCATCTGGTCCTGAGCTGTGCCGTCAAGCGGAAATGCAATAACATCTCTGATTGTTTCGGTGTCTGCAAGAAGCATTATGATTCTGTCAACGCCGGGTGCCATGCCTGCATGGGGAGGTGCGCCGAACTGGAATGCGTTATAAAGAGCGCTGAAGCGTCTTTCAACCTCGTCCTCGCTGTAGCCTGCGATTTCAAATGCCTTGCGCATGATTTCGGGGCTGTGGTTTCTTACAGCACCCGAAGCAAGCTCGATGCCGTTGCAGACAAGGTCATACTGATATGCAAGAATCTCGCAGGGATCCATGTTCTCAAGTGCGTCAAGTCCGCCCTGAGGCATTGAGAACGGGTTGTGAGTAAAGATAATTTTATCTGTTGTTTCATCGCGCTCATACATGGGGAAGTCAACAACAAAACAGAATTCAAATGAATCGTTCTTTATGAGATCAAGCTCATTGCCGAGCCATGTGCGGATAACGCCTGCGTTCTTATCGGCAACATCGGCGATGTTATCGCAGATGAAGAAGATTGTTTCTCCTTCCTTAACGCCTGTCAGCTCAACGATTTCTCTCTTTTCTTCTTCGGTCATAACCTTGCTGATGGGGTCATCCTTGAATCCGTAGTTTGCGGCATCAAGAAGAGTGATGTGTGCAAGACCTGCCATCTTTGCCTGCTTTGTTGCAAAAGCAAGTGACTTATCAAAGAACCATCTTTCGTTTTTGCAGGGTGCAACGATTGCTCTTACAAATTTATTCATAAAGGGCTTGAACTGAACTCTTTTGAACATATCGGTAAGGTCGCAGATGATAAGGGGGTTGCGAAGGTCGGGCTTATCCGAACCGTATTTTGCCATTGCCTCGGCATAAGGAATGCGTCTGAAGGGGGATTCTGTGACCTTCTTATCCGAGAAGGTTTTGAAAATATCGCTTACTACGCTTTCGCAAACCTCAAGAACTTCATCCTGAGTTGAGAATGCCATTTCAAAGTCGAGCTGATAGAATTCGCCGGGTGAACGGTCGGCACGGGCATCTTCATCTCTGAAGCAGGGAGCAATCTGATAGTATTTATCGAAGCCCGAAACCATGAGCAGCTGCTTGAACTGCTGAGGTGCCTGCGGAAGAGCATAGAACTTGCCCGGATGCTTACGGCTGGGAACAAGGAAGTCTCTTGCGCCTTCGGGTGAGGATGCGGTGAGGATTGGGGTCTGAATATCAAGGAAACCTCTCTCCTCCATGAGCTTTCTCATGTGGCCGATAACCTTCGAACGAAGAAGAATATTTTTGTGAAGCTCGGGATTTCTCAGGTCGAGGAATCTGTGCTTAAGGCGAATGTTTTCGTTTGTGTCGTTTGAACCGATTTCAAAAGGAAGATCTCTGCTGCATACGCCGAGAACATCGAGCTTATCAGCAACAAGCTCAACAAGACCGGTTTCAATTTTGGGGTTAACCGTGCTTTCGTCGCGCTTTGTAACAACGCCCGAAACGGAAATAACCGTTTCTTTGCTGATGCCCTTAACGAGATTTTCGTCGTGAACAACAACCTGTGTTACGCCTGTTTCATCGCGCAGGTCAACGAAAAGAACGCCGCCGTGGTCACGGATAACATCTACCCATCCGGCAAGCTCGATTCTCTGCCCGATGTGGCTCTCTCTTATTTCGTTGCATCGATGAGTTCTGTACATTTTATCATACCTCCATCAGGTGTTTACCTATTATATATAATGCAAAAAGTCCCGGGAATTTCCAATGAAATTCCCGGGACGAGTTATTATACCCGCGGTGCCACCCGTATTGATACATTATAAATAAAGTATCCGCTTTTTATATTTGATTTTGGGGAACCGTTGAAGTGTTGCCGAACTTACTACTCATCTGAGGTGCGCTTTCAGCCCGTGACGCACCATCTCTTTCAGACTTTCCCAAAAAGCCGGGTCTTCAAATCGCATTATAACAAATTGAAAATGCATTGTCAATCGTCATTATTCAATAAATCTGAATTTTTTTGAAGTAATATATCTGTTATATTTTTACATTGAATCAAACAGAATGTTCTGAAAATATTGCATTTTTTTCATTTTAGTATTATAATCATTAATTAGAAAATTATACAGGAGGAAATAAAAATGGCTGTTGAAACAGAAAGAACCTATGTGCCGTTCGGCAAATGGAAAGAGAAATCAAAGCAGACTGAGTATACCGAAAACACTCCCTTGCTTTCGCCCGACGGAACTCTTCTTGCAAAGGGTTGGGCAAGACGCAATGTGTTTGACTATAACCGCGATTATGTCAAATCGGGAATTATGAGCCGCAAGGAGTGGGACTTTTATCAGGTCTGCAACGGCAAGCTTATGGTGCAGCTCAGTTTTGCCAACATACATATCGGAGGCTATGTCGGCGCAAAGCTTGTTGACCTTGAAAAGGGCGAGGTTATTGTTGATACCATTCAGTATTTCCTCGGCACAAACAAGCATGTTCCCCCTGCAAAGGGCGATGTTCCCAACAGATATAAAGACAAGGTCGGCAAAGCGGAATTTGATTTCAACACTAAGGAAACAGAGAGAACCCTTTGGTATAAAATGAATTTCAAAGGCACTCCCGTTGAATGCAATTTTACCATGGATATCATGCCCGGACTTGAAAATATAACAACCGTTCTGCCCTTTGATGAGAGCGATAAAAAATATTTTATGACAACCAAGCAGATGTGCATGCCCTGCGAGGGAACATTTAAAATCGGTGCAGATACCTATGTTTTCTCAAAGGCAGACACCTTCTGCGCCCTCGACTGGGGAAGGGTTAACACCATTCATAAAATGGTCTGGTACTGGGGTTGCGGCTCAACATATCTTACCGATTCGAACGGCGGAAAGCATCTTTTAGGCTTTGAAATCACATGGGCAATCGGCAACGAATCAAACGCAACCGAAACCTGCCTTTTCTATGACGGAAAGGCTCATAAAATCGGAGCTGTTGATGTTGAAACCTTCCCGAAGCCCGATAAATATATGGAGCCGTGGAAGTTTATCTCTGAGGACGGCAGATTCAATCTCACCATGAAGCCGACCTTTGATTATCACACCGATCTTGACTTCAAAATCGGCAGAATGCATACCCACCAGGTTCATGGGCTGTGGAACGGCGATGTTACACTCGACGACGGAACAAAGCTTGAAATCAAGGATATGTATGCCTTCTGCGAATATGTAGAAAACAGATGGTAAAAAAGCAGTCCCGTACCGCCAAGGTACGGGACTTTTTCGCTATTCAAAAATGAGAATGTCCTTATTGCTTGTTATTGTTACTTCTTCAAGGTTAGTTGCGGTGTTAACCACCGTCGGATTACCTGCCAATATACCCGAATGCTCAATCGCAACGGTCTTCCCGACCTTAAGAAAACCGCTTATTATATACCTTTTCACTTTCATGTTATCTGCAACAATAGTGAATTCTATTCCGTCATCAGGATTTTTCATCATAACGGAGTCGTCAACCTTGATATAATCTTCGCCTATCTCGGTAACCGTGCCGACCAGAAACTGCTTGGTTTTCTCAATTTTACCCGTTTTGTGTTTAAGCACATAATCGGTAATTTCCTTAACCGCATCTTTTCCGATATAATAAGCATAGCCGTAGTTTTCGATATTCGTTTTCAGATAGCCGTTATCATATAATGCCCATGAAAGATTGTTTGCGCCGAGCTGCTGAGAAAAAATCGGGAATGATACTGATTTTCTGCCGTTGCCTGCGCTTTCGTATTCCTCTGTTTTTGCATCGGCATGCTTTGCAAAAACAGACCAGATATAATTGCTGTCCGCTTCGCTGAGTCCGTAAAGCGCAGTTTCGCCGTAATAGAAAGATGTCAAGGAAAATGTTTCGGTCAGATTCAATTTTTCAATCAGCTCTCCGAGAGTTTCGGGAGGATTATATTCGGACTGAATAAACGGATAAAATTCATCATATCCCTGATATTTAACTGCAACAAATCTTTCTGAATCAACGCCCTTAATTTCATAGACATCGCATTTTGCGGTGTGAGTTTTATCCTCATATATATCATACCCCTCAGCAACGGCAGTGCTGAGCTTTTCGCCTATCATTTCTCTTGAAATATCGTTTCCGTAATAAGAAGCTCTTGTCTGAAAGATTTTTCCGTTGAATTCAATTTGCTGAAATTTATCAAATATTTCACGGCAGTTCCACGGCCATACACGGGCAGAATTTTCAACGAAATACACCTTGTTATTTCGTTCTCGTGTGTCAGCCCAATAACACGGAGGCTGAATTACCGTAGGCGGTTCGGTGGTGTTTTGCTCTGCCGAAGCTTCTGTTTCGGGGCTGACGGTTGATTCAGCCGTATCGGTTTCCGTAACTTCGGAATAAACCGTGCCGTCTGAACTGTTTGAGGTTGAATTAACGATAATGTTGCCGTGACTTTCGGTGGAATTTGCAAATGTATTTTCAATATCAATTTCATTTCTTCCGGAATGATACATAAAAAATATTCCTGCCAGAACGATACAAAAGCCCGCCGCCAACGAAACAAATTTTATATGCGGATTTTTATGGATTTTTACGGGTGTTCTTGCTTTTTCAATAAGCCCGTCATCAACGGTTCCGATTGCATCAAGAATATCATCGGGTTTCATTTAAAGCCCTCCTTTGTCAATTGTGTGCGGAGCTTCTGGCGGGTTCTGTGAAGCATGGATTTAACCTTGCTTTCGGTAAATCCGAATCGGTCAGCAATTGCTTCAACGGAATCCATATACCAATATCGGCAGAGAAACACCTTCTGCTCATTATCGGGCAGTTCTCTGACAAAAGAATTGACGGCATCGGCAAGAAACTGCATTTCAACCGTTTGCTCAACACTGTTTTTATCGGGTATGCATTCCTCAAGCTCGTCCAGAACAACCGCAGTCTGACCTCTGCCCCGCTTTTCTGCGTTGCTTTTTCTCCATTTATCAATAGAGATTCGTCTTGTGATTTTACCAAGGAATGTTGAAAGGACAGACGGGCGGTTCGGCGGCATGCTGTTCCACGCATCATAATATGTATCGTTAACGCTTTCTTCTGCATCCGCTTTGTTGCTGAGAATGTTACAGGCAACGGAATAGAGATAGCCTTCGTATTTTGCGGAAGTTTCTTTTATCGCATTTTCATCACGCTGCCAATATAATTCAACAATTTGTTTGTCATCCATCCGAAACACCTCCTTTTTTGAAAGAGCCTTTCATCCATATACTCGCATTTTACGGCATTCGGTTGCGTGTTATGCAAAATATTTTATCATTATTTTTGCCCGAAGGCAATCGTATGAAAATATTAACTCCCTCTGTTTTTCACTGTTTAAGCGAAAACAGAGGGAGTTATTTACTTTAGCAGCAATAGCTGCGCTTGATTTTGTTTGAGCCTGTTTTTGCAAACGGAGTTTCGCGGATAACAATCATTGAAATCTGTTTGTATGAGGGAAGAGCCTTGCATTCTTCACGGATTGCCTCGAGAAGTGCATCCGCATCCATGGGTTCGTTGAGGAAAACCTCTGCCTTAAGAGCAGTTTCATTGCCCTTTTCGTCAATTACGCCGCTGACGATAACCTCTGCAACGCAGTCGATATTTTGAATGTAGCTTTCAATCTCTTCGGGATAAATATTTTTGCCGTTGTTAAGAACGATTATGTTTTTCTTTCTGCCCGAAATGATGAGCTGGTCATCATCGGTGATTCTGCCGAAGTCGCCTGTATGGAACCAGCCGTCAACGATTACCTCTGCAGTAAGCTCGGGCTGATTATAATATCCGAGCATAACAGTGGGGCTCTTTACGCAGATTTCGCCGATGCCTTCTTCGTTGGGATTCTCAATTCTCCACTCAAGGCAGGGAATTCTGATGCCTGCTGTGCGGATATCGTTATAATCGTCATGGTTGCAGCAAACAAGAGGGGAGCATTCGGTGATGCCGTAGCCGTTGACGAGAGTTATGCCGATGTTATCAAAGAATTCGCCGACCTCGGGGCGAATGGGTGCGCCGCCGCAGACAATCTTAATAAGATTTCCGCCGAACATCTCGTGAAGGAATGAAAAGATTTCTCTTCTCTTGTCAACGCCCTGCTGACGAAGTGCGTTGCTCTTTACGATAAGTCCTGCAAACATTTCGCTCATGCCTTTTGCGGCAAGATCACGCACGATTCTGGTGTAAAACATCTCTGCGATTGCAGGTACAATATAAATGTAATCGGGCTTATATACCTGAAGATTCTTGAGAATTGCAGGCAGAGCCTCGTTGATGCAGAGCGTTGAATGATGATGGAATGAAACAAGAATATCAACAACGCTTTCATATGTGTGGTTATAGGGGAGAATTGAAAGACCGCAGGAATAGATTGTTGAAACCTGAAGTCCGTAATAAATGCATGAAACAATATTCTTTTCGGAAAGCATAACGCCCTTTGCCATTCCTGTTGTGCCCGAAGTATAGACAAGCATTTTCATGTCGTCGGGTTCGTTTTTGCATTCAAGATATTCCGATGCATCCAGCTTTTCGCCTTCTGCAAGAACAGATTTGAATGAAAGGAATTCACCGTCATTTTCGGTGCGGTCAAAGCCGATAAAGAGCTTTGCGTGCTTAAGCTCATCGCGGCGTGACTTGAGGAGAGCCTCAAATCTTTCGTCATAGAAAACAACTTCGCTTTCGCTGTCGTTGAGAAGATAAATAATATCGTTTTCGGGCAGCTCTTTATCGAGGGGAACAAATGCGCCGCTGCTGCGAAGAGCAGTGAAATAAGAAATAATCCATTCAATGCAGTTTCTGCCTATGCAGGCAGTGCGTGTGTTTTTATATCCGTTTGCCGTCAGGTATGCGCCGAGAGAGCAAACAACATCAAAGAATTCTTTGAATGTATATGATTTGATTTCTTCTCCGTCCTTGTATCGGTATGCGATGTTCGAGGGAACTTCGCTGATTGCCTGATTCATCATATCTGCAATGCTGCTGATGGGGTTAACTTCGTAAAGCTTAATGAGGGGATTTGTCATAATGTCACCTTCTGTAGTATTTTTTGCACAGGCAGTCCGCTGCAAAATTCCGCTGCATGCGGCGGATATCCTGCTTCGCCTAAAATAGCATTTTTCTTTCAAAAAGTCACCCTACCAACCCGAAAATCGACTCTACCGGCTGTAAAACGGCACTCTACTCCGAGTAGAAATCCAATAATATCAACGGTTTTGCTTGATTTTTTATATATGGTATGATATAATCCGTGTAATGCATTCCGAGAGGAGGATTCTGCCCGTGACAGAAGAAAAACTCAAAGAAAACATAGCGAAAAACATTGCTTCCTTGCGAAAGAAAAATGGTATGACTCAGGCGGAGCTTGCCGAGGCGCTCAACTATTCCGATAAGTCTGTTTCAAAATGGGAGAGGGGCGACGGAATTCCCGATATCCTCGTTATTAATAAAATTGCGGAGCTTTTCGGTGTTACTGTCAATGATATTATCAGCGAAGAAATTGTTATTAAAAAGAAGGGCGAAAAGCCGCATCTCACAAACAGGATTATTATTCCGCTGCTCAGCGTGGGTCTTGTTTTCCTTGTTTTTTCGATTGTATTCGGAATAATGAATATTTTTGAATTTAACCTTCCGAGAACATGGCTTATATTTATTCTTGCAATTCCCGTTGCGTGCATACCGCTGATTGTTTTTGCTGCGCTTTGGTGGGATATACCGCAGAGATTTATATGCGTAACGGCGCTTGTGTGGTCAATCGTTCTTTTTCTCGGCCTTGCGTTTGAGAGTGAAAAAATACTGTCGGTTATTATAACAGCAGGCATATTTCAGGTGCTCGTTATTCTGTGGTTTATCATGCGGTACCGTTCAAAAAAGAGAAAAGAAAACCAAAACAAATCAGATTCGGAAAAACAGGATTCAGGTGAAGATAAATGAAGCATGATTTTATAAGCATTCCCGACCGCAGCCGTTTCGGCTCTGCGAAATGGGAGATTGCAAAAAACGCATCAACGGAATTTGTTCCTCTTTCGGTTGCGGACATGGAATTCCCGACTGCAAGACCGATAGTTGAGGATATAAAAAAGCTTGCAGAAGAAGCGATTCTCGGTTACACCAATCCCACAGAAGAATATTATGATGCCGTTATTTCGTGGATGAAGCGCAGGCATGATTTTGAAACAAAAAAAGAATGGCTGCTCCAGACCCCCGGTATCATCAATGCGCTTTCGATGCTTATCGAAACCGTAACCGCACCGGGCGACGGCGTTATTGTTATGCCGCCTGTTTACTATCCGTTTGATATGACGATTATCGCAACGGGCAGAAGAAGCGTTTTCTGTCCTTTGATTAACAGGGACGGCAGATATGAAATTGATTATGCTTTGCTTGAAGAAAAGGCAAAGGAGCAAAAAAACACCGCCATTCTTTTTTGTAATCCTCATAACCCCGTCGGAAGAGTATGGAGCCGTGAGGAGCTTGAAAAGACGGCGGAAATCTGCTGCAAAAATAATGTTTTTATTATTGATGACGAAATTCATAACGATTTGATTATGCCCGGATATGAGCATACCGTTATGGCAAACATAAGCGAAGAAGCAAAAAATAACATTGCGGTATGCACCGCGCCGAGCAAAACCTTTAATCTTGCAGGCGTTCAGTGCTCAAATATCATCATTCCAAACGATGTGGTAAGGGCGAAGGCTGCGATACGCAACAAAATGAATATGCAAATGCATCTCAATGTTTTCGCTTATACAATATGCACCTCAGCTTATAACAAATGCGAGGACTGGCTTGATGAACTTATCGGTGTTATTGCCGATAACGCAAAATGCGTTGAGGACTTTATGGCGGAGAACTTCCCCGAAATCAAGGTTTATCCGCTTGAGGGAACATATTTGCAGTGGCTTGACTTGCGTGCGCTCGGCATGACTCATCCTGAAATGCGTGAAATGCTTGAGAATGCAAACATTTATCTCGATAACGGTGAGATGTTCGGCGCGCTCGGCAGAGGCTTCCAGAGAATCAACCTTGCCTGCGCAAAATCTACAATCAAAAAAATGCTTGGACGCTTCAAAACCGCTGTTGAAGAAGCGAGAGCAAAGGTTAAGGAGTATCACAAAGGCCTTGAAATCGGCGATGCATTTGAAGAAATCAGCACCGACAAAACAACTCTTGTTGTTTTCGGCAGGGCGGCTGAATGCTCGATTACGGAAGAACTGCTTGATACCCTGAAAAATAAATATGCGGATTTTGTTTCGGCAAATCTTGATGTTAAATTTATCGTTCCATCGGCAGAGGTCAGTGGGGAGTATCCCTTTGAAATCATTGCAGACTCCGAAGCAAGGCTTTATAAAAAGTATAATGTTTTCGAGGCTGACAGCGCGGTTTATGCCGTTGCAGGCGATAAAATGTTTGAAGAAAAAGTCGGCTCGGATTCGGTGAAAATTATGGAATCAAAGGTTTTTGCGCCTGCTGACGAAAATGCATTCCGACCGCTTCAGCTTTTTGCTTTTGTGGGTATTGATGAAAACAAAAAGGTTGTTTATTCTTATTATTCAAAAACAATCGGCGATATTCCCGAAATTGACGGAATTATTGAAAATCTTAAAGGTTAATGAAATTATTAAGGCGGCTTGAATCAAGCTGCCTTAAATTTTATAAAAAATATCGGCGACAGTAAATGCCGAGCCATGATAAGTGATATCGAGAGAAATATAAAAGTATCTTCCGCTTAGTGTTTTTTCTGTATATTCCCTGAGAACTCCGTCGGCAAAAATCAATTTTTCTTTGCGCGCCTGATGTTCATTAAGATAAAGGTTTTGGTTTTCGTAGTCCTTAACAGTATAAATCCAGATATGATATTTATCGGGAGTCGGAAATGCAGATAAATCGAGCTGATTAATCAGGCTTATCAAATCGCTCATCGGTATTCCCTCAACGGGGTCTGTGTTTTTTCTCATTTCGTTGACTGAACAATAACGGCTTGATTCGTCGAAGAGCGTGTCTATATAAAAAGACCTGCCGTTTTTACAGGTGCCGTTCAGATGGAAATCGTTTGTGGTCTTGTTTTCATCAAGGAAAAACCAACCGTCACAAACCACCAGCTCACCGTCCGCCTTCGGACGCTGCTTTATGTAGCCGTCAATATTATGAAGCATTGTCAGCAGGTCGTTACTGTAGCAGTCAATTTTGTTATAAATAACTCCGGCAAAAACGCCGTTTGTCAGCAGTGCAACATAGCCTGCGGATATAATTGAAACAGTCAGAGCAATCGCAATGATTGCTCTGTATTTTTTTCGGCTTCTGCGGTTTGTTTTTATCTGCGCAACAATTTGTTTTTCGCTCGCTTCGGCTATGCTTTCGGCAGGAATCCGTCTGCATTCAAGAAGCTCGCTTATGCTGACCTCAAGAGCCGTCGCAAGCTTTTCAAGAATTTCTATATCGGGATAATTTTTTGCCGTTTCCCATCGGCTGACCGCTTTATCCGTAACATCAAGCATCTGAGCAAGCTCTTTTTGAGTGAATCCTTTTTCCTTGCGCAGAGTGGCGATGAATTTTCCGAAATCGGTGATGTTCATTTTATCGCTCCCTTCACTCTGATTATAGATTATTCCTGCAAAAAAGTCACTCTATAAAAAATAGAATCCGCAAAAATGCGGATTCTACTTAAGAATATTGCTCTGATTAAGAATAAGAGTGTTATAAATAAAAAGAACATCGCAGTTTGTGAAATCAACATATTCGCCGAGAATCTGCGGAGAAATATAGCGGATGTCAACAACGGTTATTTTGCTGTAGCCCTCAAGCATGAGAGGCACGAGCGATGAGCCGAAAGAATCTCTGAAAACAACAAGCTCCCTTTTTTCTTCGGCAAGCGGATTCTCAAGCGTCAGGAATGCCGCCGCGCCCGAAAGATAGACCTCGTATTTGTCATAACCGCTGAGCTTTGACATATCGTAAACGCCCTGCGCTGTTTTGTTTGTTTCAAGGTTAAAGACCTTTGCGTTGTCGGTAACATCCGACGAAAGCGTTATGATTTCGTCGCTCATGCTGCCGAGTGCAAGCCTCGGTGCATAAACACCTTCAAAATTTGCAATTTTCTGAATTTTATAATCAGAGAAAGACCTTGTTTTAAATCCCATTTTTTGGCTCAGCCTGTCAACAACTGCGCTGAGATTTTCCTGCTTCCAGTGTGAATCGGTTGTGTAATAATCGTCTGCAGTCAGGCAGTCAAAAATGTCGATATACTCCATGTTTTTAATTTCGGAATGAAAAATTCCGAGCATTTTATCATAATCCAAAGACGGAAAGCCGTTTTTTTCGGCGAGATAATAATTTTTATCGGGAACAACCGAGTAATAAACCTTTGCATTTGCGTCTTTGATATATTTTTCATAAATCGAGTTGAGCTTATCGGCAACGCTTTTAACCGAGCTTTCGCTGAGGGTTGATTGGAATTCCGAAATGTGTCCGTCGGAAAGATAAACCTTGCTGTTATCCGTCTGGCGGAGAAGCTTCATGCGGATTGCGGCATTGACTGTGCGGAATCCGTCACGCAGCGGAAACTGGTCGGTCAGATATTTTTCAAAGTCATCAAAAAAGCTTTTATCCATAACGGACTCAACCGATGCTTCGGGCATCTGCTGTGCTTTGCGCCTTTCGGAAACAAGAATTTCAACCGGTTCTCTCAGAAGGCAGGCTGCTCCGAGGGCGAAAATGAACACCGAAAAACAGACTATGCACGCAATATTGCGTATTTTTTTACCCATGAACAGACCTCCTTAGCTTAAAATCTGAAATACAAGAACGGATTGTATGAACCGTCAATGAGATATGCCGTAACGGCAATGAGCAGAGCGAGAATGATAACAGGCTCCGCAACCGAGCAGATTTTTTCGCCTGTTTTGCCTGCGTTGAGCTTTTCTGCCGCAATTTTAACTACGGGAGTTGCGCCGATGATGCCGATTATAAACAGAACGGCATAGCTTCTCAGATAATAGAGAGTTGTTTCGGTGCAGAGAGGGTAAGCGGAAGTGAACATACCCTTGAAATCGTAAATGATTCCGTCAACGCCGCTTGCGTTAAAGATAACAAAGCCGATGAGAACGGCAAAAATCAGATATATATGGCTGATTGCGGAAGGTGCTTTTTCTTTGATTTTCTTCGGAATGCTTTTTTCAATCAGCAGCAGAGCAGCAAAATAAAGACCCCAGATGATGAAAGTCCAGTCTGCGCCGTGCCAGAAGCCTGTGAGAAACCAGACGGTCAGAATATTAAAGAAAAATCTCGGAGTTTTTACTCTGTTGCCGCCCATGGGAATATAAACATAATCCCTGAACCAGCTGCCGAGCGAGATATGCCATCTTCTCCAGAATTCCGTAACGGATTTTGAAACATAGGGATGGCGGAAATTTTCGGGGAATTTAAAGCCGAATATGCTTCCGAGACCTATTGCCATGTCGCTGTAGCCCGAAAAATCGAAATAGACCTGCAGAGAATAGGCAACTGCATAAATCCAGAAAAACAGGGTTGATTTTTCGTCTGATTCTTTGAAGATTTCGCAGAAGCTGCCGAAGGAATTTGCAAGCAGAACTTTCTTTCCGAGACCTACGGCAAAGCGTCTTACGCCATAAGCAAAGCCGTCAAGCGTGTGTTTTCTTGAGCGAAGCTCACGCTCAACATCCGAATAACGGACTATCGGACCAGCAACAAGCTGGGGAAAAAGCGAAACATAAAGCGCAAGGTTAATTGGATTTTTCTGTGCAGGCACATCGCCTCTGTAAACATCAATGTTATAGCTGATTGACTGGAAGGTGAAAAAGCTGATGCCGATGGGCAGTGCAATTCCGAGAAGGTCAATTTCAGAGCCGAAAACGGAGTTCGTAACGGAAATGAAGAAGTCCGTATATTTAAAGTAGATAAGTGCAGAAAGGCTGAGCAGAACTGAAGCTGCAAGCATGATTTTACGCGTTGTTCCCTGTGCTTTTTCGGTAAAAATTCCGAAAATATAGCTGACAGAGATAACCGCGAGCATGAGCAGAAGATATTTCGGTTCGCCGTAAAAATAGAAGAAAAGGCTTGCCGCCAGAAGCCATATATTTTTAGCTTTAGTCGGCAGAAGATAATAACCCGCCGTAACAACGGGCAGAAAAGCAAATAAGAATGTTAAGCTTGAAAAAAGCATCAGCGGCCTCCTTTCATTGGTTTAAAAAACACCGAAGCCGAAACTTCGGTGTTTGGTATTTTTTGATTAGCCGAGAATGATTTCTTCGCCTTCGCCGGGCATTGCAGCGGGAACATTTTCTTCACCGGGAATTTCTTCGCCGAGAGGGATTTCTTCCTGAACCTCGCCTGCCTTGGTGAGGGGAGCGCTTGCTGCACCGTTTGCAACGATGTTGAATGCGTTGTAAACATCGTCAACAATTGTTTCTGTTGCCATAATCATCATAATAGTGTTGCCGCAGTTTGTAACAAGAACCTTTTCAGCTGCAACGCAGATCCACTTTCTGTAGTTAACGCCTTCAAGGATTTCGTTCTTGAGAGCCTCAACATCTGCGCCGTCCTTAGCCTTAACAAGGCACATTGAATATGCGATTGAACCGATCATGGGCTCTGAGAAAACTGCTCTTTCGATTGAATCTGTTGATGAAACACCGATAAATGAGCCTGCAGCCTCAACATCAGTGAGGTCGATTTCCATGGGATCCATGAGCATCATTTCGATTGTTGTTGCGTTTGCATAAATGTTGGCTGCGATTTCTTCGAGTGTGCCTGTGAGTTCAGCTGCGGGAGCCTGTGTTGCTTCGGTTGTTGATTCTGTTGTTTCGCCGTTGCCGCCGCATGCTGCGAAAGCAAATACCATTGAAAGTGCAAGCAAAATACAAATAATCTTTTTCATTTAATTATTCTCCTTATATTTTATTTTTGCCATACCGCATTATTATAACAGCACAACACGGTTTTAGCAAGTCCTTTATATTAAATATCAGTTAACAATATATGAATGACTGAATCAAAGCACAATTTTAGAGTGACTACATTTGAACTCCATACGGTTTTGAAAGGCATATTTCTGCCACAGCTTCGTTAAAAATCTTTGAAATAGCCTCGTATTCCGTGCAGATTTTCGCCTTGCTGTAACAAAAATCTGCTCTTTCAAAACTGCGAAGCACCGAAAAGGTCGCAGTTTTGATTCAGCGGAGTGTTTCTTTTCTGAAGGCATACTCTCGTATGGCAAAGAAAAAAACACTTCGATGGGTCGGAAATCCGACCTTTACGGCGTATTTAGTTCGAATGCAGTCACTCTAACGAAGGCAACATTGAGTCTTTCGTATGTGTATGCCATGTAAAGCGCTCCGTTATAGTATTGGATTGAGGGGTATGAAAATTCGCTGTCAATTTTTTCTTCTTCAAGAACAAGGGCGGTTTCCCATGTTTCTCCGTTATCGCAGGATTTCTGAAGGGTCAGCGGCGAACGCTCGCCCCAGTTTTCACCAACGGGATTTGAAAGCAGCCAGAGGCAGCCGTCGGGAGTTTTAACAACATCAAGACCGCTGTTGTTGTTGAGAAGGCTTGTTTCATATGCCCGGCACCATGTTTCGCCGTAATCCTCGGAATCGCTTCTGTACGCCTTGCCGACTGCTGTCCTTGTGAGCATGTGCACCTTGCCGGGCGCGGATTCCCAGAGCGTAGGCTGAATCATGGGAATGAGGTTTGATGTGTAGTGATTCTGACTGTTGAGAATGGGTGCGGTCTGCTCGGTTTTGATTTTTGCGCCCTTTTTCCATGTCATTCCGTCATCAAACGAGGTATCAACAAAGCAGTTCCAACCTCTGTTTTCGGTTGATGCAGGTGCAAGAATCCTTCCGTCGGAAAGGCGAAGGCACTTGTTTTTGACAGGGCCTCTGCCGCCGCTTCTGTCGCCCTCAACAAGCTCTTTCGGTTCGCCGAAGGTTATGCCGTTATCTTTTGAAACGCAATAGAAGGTGCGCCATGACGGAATCTTTTTTCCGACCTTGAAAAAGAGAATTACTTCGCCGTTTTCACGAAGGAAAAGAACGGGATTCCAATGGGGGATATGGCGGTTATAGGTTATTCTTTTCGGTTCGCCCCAGCCGTTTTCATCTCTGCGTGCATACCAGATGTCAACATCGGTTGTACCTTCCTTTGTTCCGCCGAACCATGCTGAAAGAACGCTGCCGTCGGGCAGAGGGAGAACCGTTGATGCGTGGCAGTTTGCGGTAGGGAGGGGATTGCATACAAATTCTTTAATCATTTTCATTATAATTCACCTCATAATTCGAATTCAGAAGGGTCTGCTTTTTCTATCATCAGCGGTTTCATCGGTCTGCGCTTGAGAGGGTCGTATGCATATTTCATGCATTTGCCGTCGGTGGCAACGATGCCTTTTTTGATGCAGAGAACCGACTGTTCGTCGGGTGAAAGTCTGCCGTGAACGCAGTGCTCACACATAGGCGGATATTTTTTCTTTTCAAAAAGCTTCTTTTTCATCTTTCAACAACCTTTCATTCTTTAAAATGTTAACATATTTTTTTGTTATTATCAAGGTCTAATATCAAAAGAGCACACATAAACATCAGCGAAACCGCTGCAGGTGCGGAAAATGACCATAATTGAATATTTTCGGAAACAGAAACCATAACCTGCTCCTCTATCGGGTGAAAATGCAGAATTATTCTGCAGGAAGCATAGGCAAGGGCGGAATGAAGGAGCCTAAAAAGATAAAACACGGGTATTTTTATTCCAATATCCCTTGCAAGCGAAAAAATCTGCATATGAACGCAGAGTCCTCCGAATGCACAGACAGCGGCTATAACAGGCATCGAAGTTTTTCCGGCGACAGCCGCACAGCCGCTTGTCACCTCAAGCAGGCATGCGGCAAAAAGAACGGCGGAGCGTTTTTTTATAATGCTGCTCAGAACCGAGCTTATTCCCGAAAAAAGACAGACGAAGCCGCAGCAGTTCAGCATTGCATGGGATGAGGAATGAACACTGCTGACCAGAGCGGAAGAAAAGGTTATGTTTTCTTTTTGAATTTTAATTTCTTTTTCGCCGCTGTCGGGAATAAACCGAATGAAAAAGCCTGTCATAACGGAAGAAATGCAGAGCGAAAGAAGCAGGATTTTTCCTGATTCCCTTGAGCTGAGAAGAGCGTTTCCGACTGCGTTAACGGAAAAACCGACTCCCGAGTTTATGCAAAAAAGCACAAGCTTCTGCGCCTGCGAACGGCTTAAAATTCCCGATGAATAAAGCGCGCGCGCGGCGGATGCCCCCGAAAGATATCCGCCTAGCTGACCGAGAATTATTGCAGGCAGACAGTCGGCAGGCAAACGAAAGAAATGACGCGTTAACGGTTCAGAAATTCTTTTGATTACAGGCGGCAGCTCCCCCGACCCTGCAAGAGATGATGCGGCAAGAAACGGAAAAAGAGACGGAATAACAACATTTGCGCAGTTTGAAAGTCCTGCGGAAAAGCCTGTTAGAAATTCCTCGGAAAACAGAAAAATCAACATAAAAACGAAGATTCCCGACAGGAAAATATAAAACCTGTTTTTCAAATTATACACCTCGGTTTATTCTATGAAAGGCAGGTTATTTTTAATGCTTTTATTTCATAGAATGCTAAAAAGAGAAGCGTAGGGCGGGATGCCTGCATCCTGTCGCAAGGAGGAAAGCATGTGAAAAACAGAAAAAGAAACAGTGCAAGAGCTGAAAACATAATAGAATCAATAACACGCAGTCTTGATTTGCCGCAGGATGCGGTTTCGGATTATGCGCATATAGAAATCAGCGGCAACAGAGAAGTTATAATTGAGGGATGTCAGGGTGTTCTTGAATATGGCGATAATTTGATTGCTCTTAACACGGGCAGGCTCACCGTGAGGGTGTGCGGCTGCGGACTTACAATAGTTTCAATGCAGAACGGGCAGGCGATAATCAAAGGAACAATAACAGGCGTTGATTACTGTAATTAGGGTGGAGTTTGACATATATGCTTGTTCTCAGATTTATAAGATTTGTTTTAGGCTTCGTAAGCTTTACCGCAGAAGGGGGATTTCCCGAAAGATTCATAAATCTATGCAGACTGAGGGGGATTCAGCTGTGGGAACTGAAATGCAGGAACGGAGTGATTACCGCCTGCACTGACCGCAACGGATATCTGAACATAAGACCTGTTGCAAAAAAATCCGGAATGAGAGTGAGAATAAAGAAAAAACACGGTTTGCCGTTTTTTCTCAACCGCCACAGCAGAAGGGTGGGGGTTATTATCGGAGTGTGTTTCTGCGTTGCTGCTCTCTGCATGCTTTCAACGCGGATATGGAGCATTGATGTAACGGGGAATATCTGCGTTCCGTCTGAGAATATTATTGAGGTTTTTGAAAATCTCGGAATCAGAAAAGGGGCTGCTGCGGATAAAATCAATATTTCGGCGGTTGAAATTTCCGCGTTGCAGAAGCTGCCCGAGCTTTCATGGCTCAACATAAACATCAGCGGAAGCGCTGCTCTGATTGAAGTCAGGGAAAGGGCGGTTACGCCCGACAGCGACAGTGAAAACGAACCTTCGGATATCATTGCCGCGAGAGACGGACAGATAGTTATTCTGCGCCCGTTCAACGGTACTCAGGAGCAGAAAATCGGAAATCCCGTACTTAAAGGCGACCTGCTTATCAGCGGAATTGAAGAAAATAAGGATTTAACCGTCAGTTTCTGCAGGGCAAAGGGATATGTTGTTGCCCGAACGAACCGAAGCATAGGCGTTTCTCAAGGCAGAGAAATCAAGGCTCGGATTTTTGCAAAGGAAAAGAAAAGCTATGTTATTGATTTTCTCTTTTTCTCGTTTCCGTTGGGCAGAATCTCCGATAATGCATACAGAGAAAAAACGGCAGTGCGCGTTAACGGCGTAACCCTGCCTGTGGGAATTACGGAATGCACGCTGACAGAATATGCCGACGGCGCGGTTACTCTTTCGGAAAATCAAACAGCATTGCTGGTTTCCCTGAAGTTTCACGAAAAGTTCACCGATGAGTTCCGCGGACTTAAAGTTGAGGAGTCAGAGCTTTCTTTCGCCAAAACCGAAAATACATACTCACTCGGCGGAAGTTTTGTTTGCCTTGAAAACATAGGCGAGGAAAGAAAAATGCAGATAGAAGAAAATGAACAACCGTTAATCGAAAACGAAAAAAGCTCCGTACCCTAAGGTACGGAGCTTTGTTTTTATAATCAGTCACTTGTGTAGGGGAGAAGAGCAATCTGACGAGCACGCTTGATAGCTGTTGTCAGTTCACGCTGATGCTTAGCGCATGTGCCGGTAACACGGCGGGGAAGGATCTTTGCTCTGTCTGAAGTGAACTTGTTGAGTCTGTTTACATCCTTGTAATCGATGCATTCAACCTTATCTACACAGAAAGCACAAACCTTTCTGCGACCCTTCTTGTTGGGTCTTCTTTCGCTTCTGTCGTAAGCCATGGATTAAACCTCCTTTTCAGTTTCAGTTTTTGCGATCTCAGAACGGGAGATCGTCTTCGGGAATTTCTTTGAAGTCACCCTCGTCTGCAGTTGAATATGAGGGAGCAGGCTGAGCACTTGCAAAGCTGTCTTCTCTTGCGAATGAACCTGTGTTGCTTTCTGCCTTTGAACCGCAGAAGCTTACATTGTCTGCAACGATTTCAACAGCCTTTCTCTTGTTGCCGTTCTTATCCTCATACATTCTGGTCTGAATGTAGCCCTGAATGGCAATCATTGAACCCTTGCGGAAATATTTGCAGACGAATTCTGCAGTCTGTCTCCATGCAATGATGTCGATGAAATCTGCCTGACGCTCTTCGCCCTGACGGTTGAAGCGTCTGTCAACTGCTACTGTGAACGATGATACGGAAATTCCGCTTCCGGTAGTGCGAAGCTCGGGGTCTGCAACAAGTCTGCCCATAATTACGGCATTGTTTAACATTTTGCGACCTCCTTAGTTCTTCTTGACAATGAGTGAACGAAGCACGCCGTCTGTAATCTTTACAACACGGTCAAGCTCTGCGGGAAATTCAGGTGTAGCCTGATAATGGAAGAGAACATAGTAACCCTCTGCTTCGTCGTTGATGAGGTATGCGAGCTTGCGCTTGCCCCATTCGTCAACGCTCTCAAGAGTGCCGTTAGCTTCGATCATAGCCTTGAATTTCTCCATGAGAGGCTGAACAGCTTCTTCGCCGTTGGCAACTGAAAAAACCATCATTGTCTCATAGCTGATGTTTGCTGACATTCTTAAAGCACCTCCTTCTGGTCTTTGGCCACGGTGCATCCGTGGCAAGGATAAAAATTCGTATTAATCCTGCTGCGCTTTTCGCAGCGGTTTATTATTTTAACAGAAGAATCAATAATTGTCAAGAGAAAATTTTCAGTATTGCGGATTTTCGCTTTTAAGTATATAATATATGCAGAAAGAGGTGACACGAATGAATGAAAGACTTCCGTATCTTCGCAAAAAATCCATGAGCCTGCCACTGACGCCCGGTGTTTATCTTATGAAAAACAAGAAGGGTGAAATTATATATGTAGGCAAGGCAAAGGCGCTCAAAAACCGTGTCAGCTCATATTTCGGTTCGCAGAACGGAATGTGGATAAAGGTGCGCAGAATGGTTGAAAATGTTGAGGATTTCGACTATATTCTTTGCGACAGCGAGTTTGAGGCTCTCATTCTTGAATGCTCGCTGATTAAGCAGCACAGCCCGAAATATAATATCCTTTTGAAAGATGATAAAGGCTATCATTATATAAAAATCACTAAAAACGGTTGGAAGAATTTTACGGCAGTCAAGCAAAGGCTTGATGACGGTGCGGAATATATAGGTCCGTATACGAATTCCTATGGCATAACCAATGCAATTGACACGGCAAAAAAGATTTTTCTGTTGCCGCAGTGCTCAAAGATTTTTCCGAGGGACTTTAATAAAAGCCGACCCTGCCTGAATTTCTTTATCGGGCAGTGTGCTGCCCCGTGTGCAGGCAAGATGACGGAGGAGGCGCACGCCGAGGCGGTTGACCAGGCGATAGATTTTATCATCAACGGCTCGGGAAAGGCGGTTGATGCTCTGACTGAAAAAATGCTAGAAGCCTCCGAAAACCTTGAATTTGAAAAGGCGGCGAAAATCAGAGATAAAATCAACGCCATCAAAAAGGTGACGGAGAAGCAGAAGGTTGTTGCCGCATCGGTTGAGGAGCAGGATGTTTTTGCCGTTGTCTGCTCGGATGCCAAGGCATGCCTTTCGGTTATCCGTTTCAAGGATGCAAGGCTTTATGATACCGAGCATTTTATTATCGACTTGCCTGAAAATATGCCCGAGGTAAGGTATGAACTCATAAGAAGCTATTATTCCATGAGGGATTTTGTGCCGAGAAGAATCGCAGTTGACGGCGAGGTTGCCGACAGCGAGGTGCTCTGTGAATGGCTTTCATCTCTTGCAAAGCGAAAGGTTAATATTGTCACTCCGCAGAGGGGAGAGCAGCATTCTCTCGTTGAGATGTGCCGTTCAAATGCGGCGCAGAAGCTCGGAATTTATCTCGGCAAAACAGGCAAAACCACCGCCGCGCTTGATGAACTCGGAACTCTTCTCGGACTCAAGGCTCCTCCCGAATTCATTGAATCTTACGATATTTCCCATACCGCAGGCAGCGAAAATGTTGCGGGTATGGTTGTTTTCAAGGGCGGATTGCCCTATAAAAAAGCATACAGACGCTTTGCAATCAAAGGCTTTTCGGGCCAGGATGATTACGCATCAATGGCAGAAGTTATCGAGCGCAGAATTCTTCGTTATTTCGAAGAAAAGGACAGCGGAGAAGGCTTCGGCAGACTGCCCGACCTTATTCTGCTTGACGGCGGCAGCGGTCAGGTGAATGCGGTAAAGCCCGTGCTTGAAAAATATAATCTCAACATTCCGCTTTTCGGCATGGTTAAGGATTCTCACCACAGAACAAGGGCTATTGCCCTTTCGGGTGACGAGCTTTCGCTGACATCAAAGCGTGCGGCGTTCACCCTTGTTTCAACCATACAGGAAGAGGTGCACCGATTCTCGATTGAATATCACCGCAGCCGCAGAAAAAAATCAACCCTTTCGTCAACGCTCACATCAATCGAGGGTATCGGTGAAAGCCGCTGCAAGGCACTTCTTAAGCATTTTAAAACGGTGAAAGCTGTTTCAGAGGCATCCGAGGAGGAGCTCGCAGGCGTAAAAGGCATGAATAAAAATGCCGCAAAGGCGGTTTTTGAAGCATTTCACGGTAAAAATACAGACAGTTGAGAGATTGTTTAACAAAATTTTTCCTTATATTAACATTTTGTCTTGACAATTAATTGCAATTAGTGCGATAATAAGATGATAATACTCTGGAGGACTTTAGATGAGAGTAATAACAGGCAGCGCAAGAGGAATGACACTCAGAACTCTTGAAGGCGACAATGTAAGACCGACAACCGACAAGGTGAAAGAGGCTGTTTTCAGCGCGATTCAGTTTGAGCTTGAAGGACGCAGAGTTCTTGATTTGTTTGCAGGCTCGGGTCAGCTCGGAATAGAGGCTCTCAGCAGAGGTGCAAAAAATGCGGTTTTTGTTGATGCAGATAAAAACGCAGTTAAAATAGTTAAAGAAAATCTTGCAAAAACAAAGCTCGATTCTCTCGCAACCGTAGCGCAGACGGATTCGATTGCGTTTCTTACGATGACCGATAAGATTTTTGATATCGCTTTTCTTGATCCTCCCTATGAAACGGGTCTTCTTCAAAAAGCACTTTCAAAAATCGATGAGCACATTGCAGAAGGCGGCGTTGTTATCTGCGAGCATCCTTTCAAGGAAGAGCTTGAGGATGAAATCGGAAGCTTGAAAAAATACAGAGAATATAAATACAGCAAAACGGCTGTAACCGTTTATCGGAAGGACTGATTTAATGAAAACGGCTATCTGCCCCGGCAGTTTTGACCCCGTTACCATCGGTCATATAGATATAATCCACCGCGCGGCAAAGCTTTTTGATAAGGTTATTGTCTGCGTTATGATAAACCGAAGCAAGTCCGGCGGATATTTCACTGTTGAAGAAAGAGTTGAGCTGCTAAGGCGCAGTCTCACTGATGTTGAAAATGTTGAAATCGAAATGCATTGCGGTCTGCTTGCGGAATATGCAAAAGAAAAAGGTGCATGCGCCGTCGTGAAAGGTCTGCGTGCCGTTTCCGATTTTGAATATGAATTTCAGCAGGCGCTGACAAATAAAAAACTCAATCCCGAGCTTGAAACGGTGTTTCTTACCGCGAACGCGGAGAATATGTATCTGTCCTCAAGCGTAGTAAAACAGGTTTGCGAGTTCGGCGGAGATATAAGCGAATTTGTCCCTGCCGAGATATGTGAAGATATAATCAGACGAATTAAAGAAAGGAACAGGTTTTCGAAATGAATATTGAGAATTTACTTGACCAGATTGAAGATATTCTTGAGGCGGGTACCAAAGTCCCCCTTTCAAGCAAAATCGGCGTTGATGCAAACGCAATAAGAACAGCTATTGAGGATATCAGACTCAACCTTCCGAATGAAATAACTCAGGCAAGAGCAATCGTTGCTGACAGAAACAACATTCTTATCAAGGCTAAGGATGAAGCTGTTAATGCCGTAACAGGCGCACAGGAAAAGTCAAGAGCTCTTATCTCAACTGCAGAAGATAAGGTTCGTGCTCTTGTTCTTAAAACCGAAGATTATTCAAAAAATAAGGTTGCAGAGGCTGAGGCTCAGGCAAAGCAGATTATCAATTCCGCAAACGAGGATGCAAAAATCATCAGAGCAAACGCGCAGCTTGAGGCTGCCGCTATGGTTGACAGCAGCGAAATCGTTATTCAGTCAAAAACAACCGCGGAAGCAATAACTGCTGCTGCTCAGGAAGAAGCAGCTTCAACTCTTGCAGGCGCAAAGGCTCAGGCTGAAAACATTGTCAATGCCGCAACAGAGCAGGCTGAAAGAACAATCGAGGATGCAAGACGCCGCTCCGACGAAGCTATTGACAAGGCAAATAAATGGTCTGCAGAAATCAGAATTGCGGCAGGCGATTTCATTGAGGACATAATGAAGACTGCAGATGATGCAATTTCTCACAGTCTTGCGGAAATTCAGAGTGCACGCAGCAACATCAGAAATGTAACCGGCAAAATCGAGCCTCCCATACAGGCTGCACAGGCAATTGAAGAATAATTTGAAATAATTAAAAGCCCTCTGTCGCTTATGACAGAGGGCAATTTATCGGATATTCAGTTTTTTGAGTCAGCCGAGGAGCTGCTGTCGCTGTCTTCGGCTGCGATTTTTCGTGCGAACGAGATGATCTCATTTTTGCGGATGCTTTTTCTGAAAAGACTGAGCAGCCTGAGTTCTTCCCGTGAAAGGCAGTTTCCCTCATTGTTTTCCGGTGCGGATGCTTTTGCAAAGGGAGTAACGGTTTTTCCGCTGACGGCTTTATTCTGATAATCGCCGAGAAATTCGTCAATAGACACATTATAGAGCGCGGCAAGCTGGATGATAATGTCAAGTTCGGGCTTTCGTGTTAATTCGTATTTAGCATAGGTTGAACGGTCTATGCCCAGATAATCGGCAATTTTCTTTTGGGTATAGTTGTTTTCTTTTCTGAAATCGCGAAGAATCTCTCCGAGAAGCTCGCGGTCTGAATCAAAATAATCGCCCATAACATCACCATCCTTGACATATTAAATCCAATTATACAGGTTTCTCAGCTGAAATTCAGCGATTGTTCCAAATAGTCACAGTTTTTACAATAAATAAGGAGATATTCATATGAGCAGTGCGATATTTGAAAAAACCAAGTATTTTATTATCGACATGGACGGAACTTTCTATCTTGACGGTAATATTATTGAGGGCTCAAAGGATTTTATTGAAAAGGTAAGAGAGTCCGGCAGAGATTTTTATTTCTTTACCAATAACTCTTCGAATAATGTTGAAGTCTGCAGAGCAAAGCTCGAAAAAATGGGCTTTCCCGTTGACGAAAACAGAGTTATAATCTCATCTCATGTAGCTGCCGATTATCTCAACCGCAACTATGCAGGCAAAAAGGTGTTCCTTCTCGGCAATGAAAGACTGACGGGTGATCTCAAGGCAGCAGGCATCAATCTTGTTGATTCCGATCCCGATATAGTTGTTCTCGGATTTGACACAACCCTCACATATCAGAAGATGTGGGATGCTGTTAAATATATTGATAAGGGTGCGGTTTATCTTGCAACCCATCCCGACCTCAACTGCCCCACGGCAGACGGCTATATGCCCGATACAGGCTCGATGATTGAGCTTTTCGCCGCTTCGACAGGAAAAAGACCCGTTGTGCTTGGCAAACCTATGACGGCAACGGTTGATTATATAACCGAAATGCTCGGCTGTGAGCGTGAGGAGCTTGCGTTTGTCGGCGACAGACTTGCAACGGATATTGCCATCGGCATGAATCACGGCATTCCCTGCGCTCTTGTTTACAGCGGTGTCACAACTCCCGAAGAATATGAAAATTCAGATATAAAAGCAAGCGTTGCTGTTGAAAATCTCAAGGCGCTTGCCGAGTATCTTTAATCATAGATAGAGCAAATTAAAATGTCAGTTCGAAACCTTCCTGACAGGCATCTGCTCGGTGCCAAACAAAACTAAAGGCGCTGCACGGCAGCAAAAGGAGCATTAAAAATGAATAACAAAAGAATTATGAATCTCGTTTACGGAGCGATGATTGCGGCAGGCTATGCCGCAGCAACCTATCTGAGTGCGGTTCTCCAAATCGCCTACGGTCCGATTCAGTTCCGCTTTTCCGAGGCACTGACCGTTCTTTCGGTGTTTACTCCCGCAGCAATTCCGGGACTGACAATCGGCTGCATTATCGGTAACCTTTCCAGCCCGTTCGGAATCTGGGATATCGTTTTCGGTTCGCTCGCAACTCTTCTTGCGGCAATTTTTGGGCGAATGCTGAGAAAAATAACGGTTAAAGGGCTTCCGCTGCTTTCGATAATAATGCCCGTAATTTTCAACGCAGTGATAGTCGGTGCGGAAATTACCCTTCTTATGCCGACCGACGAAGCAAATCTTACTGCATTTGCAATTGCCGCCCTTGAAGTCGGCGCAGGTGAGCTTGCAGTATGCCTTATCGGAGGAATACCGATTTTTTATGCGCTGAAAAAAACGAAGATTTTTAAATAATGTTTTATCCCCTTCTCAAAAGGGGATTTCTTTTTAGATATACTTTGAATATATAATGTGTCTATTTTTAACATTATAGCATGAAACAAACATAAAATAAAGCCAAAATAAATTTATTTTGGGGTGATTTTATGGCGATTAAAAGCTTATCAATAAGAATTGATGAGGAAATGCTAAACAAGCTTCATGTTGTTGCGGATTATGAAGGTCGCTCTGCCAACAGCGAAATACTGATTCTTATCAGAGATGCAATTGAGCAATATGAAGAAAAGCACGGAAAAATTGACATAAAATGAGTAGATTAAAAGATGAATAAAAACCAACGGGCATCCGATCATTTCGGATGCCCGTTGGTTTTTATTGAGTTCAGATTGCGAATAAATCGGGGAAGAATGTTGCGGCGAGGTTAACCGCAAAATAAACAAATTCCTTGAAGGGTTTTGTGAAGCGGTTGTTTACGCCCGCGTTGTTGATAACGGGAGTTGTGCTGCTGCCGAGACCGAGGCTGCTGAGCTTCTGAAGAACAAGCTTTGCGATAACAACATTGCCCTGTGCGTTGGGATGAACGCAATCGGTTGCGATATATTCGGGATGTCCTTTGAATGCTGCCGCAACATCAACAATGTGAATGCTGCCGGGATGCTCGGAAAGATAGCGTCTGTAGCCTGCGTTAAGTCTGTCAACGCCCTCCTGATAGAAATCGCTGATTGCGTTGTTCATAGGATTATAGAGTGTCTGAGCAAGGATAACTACATCAGGGTTAAGTTCTTTGATTTCTGCAATGATTTTGCAGTAATTTTCGTAAAAGCTTTCCGCGATTTTATCAAAGGTTGAAAAATCATTAAGCAATGCCGCTTCAAAGCCGAGCTGAAACATGTTGCTTGTAAGGAAATCATTGCCGCCGATTGAAAGGCTGATTATGTCGGCATCTTTGATTGAGTTTCTGACATTCGGGAGATTCATGTGAGCGAGCAGAGCAGAGGTGCTGTATCCGCTGACGGAATGGTTTTCGTAGTTGTAGCCGTTGGTGTCGGCAACGATTCTGCCGTAGCATGCTTCGCCGGGATTAACTATTCCTGCACCGACGCCTATTGAATCGCCGAGAACAAGATAGTTGAGCTTGCCGTCTGCAGAAACCGTTGCAGGCATGATAACCGACAGAGCGATTACGGCGGTGAGAACAACCGCAATTATTTTAACGAGTTTTTTCATATGAATATTCCTTTCGGGTTTTGATAGAACAATTATAAATCATATCAGCAGAAAAATCTACAGAAAAATCGAAAAATGTATATTTTCCTCAAAAAACGGGTGTGCATTATCGCACACCCGTTTTTGATATATTCTTCAATAGTCAAGCTGCTCCGAATCTTCGGAGTCAATTCCTTTCAAGTCTTATGCAGGTTACAGAATAGGCAGGTACGGTGTAATTGAATTTTTCCGAGAAGCCGTCAACCGTGAATTCTTCCATGATGCAGTCTTCTTTCGCGCCGAGAATATTATCATTGTCAAGGCTGTCGCCTGCAACCTGATGAACGGTTGCCGAGGATTTGATATCCGTATTTTTAACATTAACTGCAAAAACTCTGCTTGACTCGGTTGTGTTGACGATTTTTACTATGATATCGCCTGTTTCGTCGGTGCTGACAACATGATATGCCTCAGCCTCCGCTTTGCTTGCAAAGTCGAAATCAACATAAAGCACATCGTCAATGTAGCACTTGACCTGTGTGCCCGAAACAACAACCTTGAGGTTATATGTTTTGCCGGTTTCGGCAGTAAAAGGCTTCTGAGTGCCGTTTACCTGACCTGTTTTGATGCCATTTTCAATGTGCTGAAGGCATGAAATTGTATTCTGCCAGCCGCCGATATTCCAGAAATAGCAGTTTTGCTTGTCCTTGACGGCAAAGGGAATGATGAAGCCTTCATCGCCGTCAAGCTTTGTTGCTTCAAGAGTGTAGGTGTAGTTTGTCCAGTCATCACAGCCGAAATAGGCGACCATTCCCGTGTCGGAATAGGGCATCCATGTGTTTGTCTGCACAAGCTTTCCGTTCTTTATTTTGAAATCGTTGCTGCCGTGAATGTTCTCCCAGTTCCACCAGAAATCAGTGGGAAGATTGAATTTCTGCTCGCCGAGAACTTCGCCGGTTTCGTTATCGGTGATTTTTATGTTGTCAAATTCGGCAGAGGTATACCATGTGCCGATACCTATTCTGCCGCTGAGGGGTGTCTGCTCGATTTTTGCGCCGTCAAGTACGGATTTGAGAAGCTTTGTTCCCTGATTAACGGAGAATAATCTCTGCACATAATAGCTGATTGAGCCTGTTACCTGATGATTGTTGAACCAGATAAGGTCGGGAGACCAGTGGGTTGCAGTGAGATTACCGAAAAGGGGAGCATAAGCCGCCATGCGAACGATATCGCCGTTGCGCTCAAGTCCCGTCATGTATGCCGCTTCTGCGAGTGCGGCACTGAGTCTGTTTGACCTTGCGGCATATTCGCCGAGGAAAACCTGAATTCCTCCGCCGTAGAAGGTGTCAGTCATTTCGTCAACGGAGCGCTTGTAATTATCTTCATCATAGTAGTCTGCATTTTTAAAGAACCATGAAGGCTCGTTATAGTAATGATGGTCTGTTGCACCTGCAAAATCAGCGGCATTATCAGAATCGCCGAGCTGCTCTTTTGCGTATTCATAAGAGGGGAGATACTGACCGCTGTGAGTGCCGTCGGATGCCCCCGAGGAATAAATCAGTTCAAGACCTTCATAGAGTTCGGGATTTTTTGCTTTTGCTTCGTTGAAGGAATCAAGGAATGCCTGATATCGTTCATAATAGACCTCGCCCTCCTGCTCGTTGCCGATGCCGATATATTTGAGTTCAAACGGCTCGGGATGACCGAGAGAAGCGCGCACCGTGCCCCATGTTGAGTTTTCATCGCCTCTGCAGAATTCAACAAGGTCGTGCATATCCTGAATATACTGCTTGAATTCATCGCTATTCATGTCAACGGGACCTCTGCCTCTCATCTGGCAGTAAAGACCGCAGTTGATAACAGGTACGCCTACCGCACCGATATCTTCGGCAAGCTGAAAATATTCATAGAAGCCGAGACCGTAGCTCATAAAGCAAGGATTAGGGTCGTCGGTTGCCGCAATGTTTGTCCAGAGGTTTATGCCTTGCTTTCTTGCAGCAACATCGCCGTAGCCTCCGCCGAATTCAAGCGGCAGACCGTTGCTGCCCGTTGCGATTGAGTCTTTCCAGTTATATGCGGTTTCGTAGTCATAGCCTTCAATTACGCATCCGCCGGGGAAACGGAGAAACTTCGGCTCAAGCTCTTCAAGCATCTCACCAAGATCCTTGCGCATGCCGTTTTTTCTGCCCTTGAAGGTGTCATCGGGAAAGAGCGAAATCATGTCAAGCGCAACGCTTCCGCTGTCGGTAAGCACCTGAAGGGTGACATTCTGAAATGCCGTTTCCGAGCAATGAAGCGAAATTTCGTATTTCGTCCATTCGCCTGTGATATTCTCAATAACCCCTTCACCCACGGTTTTATCGCCGACGCAAAGACGCACATAAAGAGCTCCCGTATAGCCGGCAAGTCCCTTTGCATAAACAGAGAAATTATAGTCTGCATTTTCTTCAACCGACATTCCGTCAAGAAATCCTCTGTTTGCAATGCCTGCACGGGACTGAGAATTGTTTGTGAGCACAAGATAGCTTGTGTTGTTTTCGTTAAGTGCGGTTTCAACATCGTTTGTTACATTCAGCTCGGCACCGCCGACGGAATTCCATGCATAAAGTGCATCGCCGGCGGCAATTTCGGTGTATTCAAAAGAACGGTTTGCAACCATTTCGGCATAAAGTCCGCCGTCGGCAGCAAAGTTGATATCCTCAAAGAAAATTCCGAAAAGCAAATCGCTGATATCGTGGATTTCGTCGCCTGCATCAATGTTCAGCGTGTAGTCTGAATCTTCAGTGCTGTAGGCGGTAACGGTGTTAGCCTTGGGTCTTTCAATATCGGGCGGATTTGTTTCGCCAAGCCCTCCCGTTAATGACATAATTGCGGCAACGAGTGCTGCTAAGCCCTTTTTCAGCCAATTAAAGATTATATATTTCATAAATATCACCTTCCCGATTTGATTTTATATTATGAAAATAATAAAGTCAAGCATCTTCGCCGTTAAGAATATTGATGAGAGCTTCGCAGCCGTCATAAATATCACGGTAGGCAATGTCGAATCTGCCGCTGTACCATGGGTCGGCAACATCGCCGCCTCTGTCGGTGAATTCCATGAGCTTGCATATTTTGCCTTCGGGGTCGTTGCCCAGAATGCGGTGCATATTGCGTATGTTCATGCTGTCCATGCCGACGAACAAATCATATTTGTCATAATCGCTTTTCTTAAGCTGAACCGCGCGCTTACCCTCGCATGATATTCCGTGCTTTGCAAGCTCCGCCTTTGCAGGAGGATAAACGGGATTGCCTGTATCGCCCCATATTTCCTCGGTACTTGTTGCGCAGGACGAAACCGAAAAGTTATCCGTAAGCTTCATTCTCTCCGCCATGTTTCTGAAAATAAATTCCGCCATCGGACTTCTGCATATATTGCCGTGGCATACGAACATTATTCTTTTCATTTTTTCACTCCTTTGAAATTGAAACAGGTATATTATATCACGGCTGTCAACAACATAACTTTAACATTTCAGCAATAAATTTATGACGCAGAATATATAGAATTTTTTGCGATATATGGCATAATCGGAAAAGGAGGTGTTATGTATGTCCAAAATTCTTATGGTTGAGGATAACAGGGATTTCAATAAAGCGTTTTTTAGCACTTGAAAAAAGCCAAAAACAGATTTATAATAATAAAGAACCCTGTGGGAAAGACTTGTAAAACGGAGGCGCACAATGAAAAAACCGGCATTCAAAAAAATCATTTCGTTCTTTCTGTCATTTATAATCGTTTTTTCGGTTTCAGTGACTGCATTCGCAGGAAACGAAGCCGTCGATACAGAAGAAACGGTTGCAAAAATCTGGGTATGCTCCAATATGTCAATTCCGCTTGTTATCGGTCATACCTATGTTTATATTGAAAATCTTTCGGATGAGCCGATAAAGGTCGGTGCTTATGAAGTGCCTGTCGGTGAGGGTGTTTCGGTGGGCTGCTTTGCCTTTTCCGCTTATGACGGCTGGGGAATCTATTATAATCTTGAAGCCTACCGAGAAAACAAGAAAGGCAAGGAAGGCAGAATCTGGTCAAAGAGCGAACCATTGACGGCAGAAGAGCTTGAAAGAATGAATGATTACCTTACTGGTTATCTCAATCATTGGGATCCGATTTTTAACTGTTCCTATTTCTCTTATTCCGTCTGGAATAAGGCAACGGGAGATTTCCTCATTCCGTCGCCATTCCCGATAGTTGCTCATCTTATGCTGATGATAACGGGCGGCGAAAAGGGTACGCTTGATATGATTTATGCAGATGAATCCAAGGTTTACCGCCAAAAAGGCACGGGAAGCTCAGCTCATCTTGAGCATGTAAGCACTGCAACACTTAATTTCTGAAATTAAAATCCTCGATTTGCATCGGGGATTTTTTGTTGCTATGAGAATGGTTTTGTGATATATTGTTATGGGTGAAGTTATGCAGACTGTAGACGAGGCTTTGAAAAAGCTTGCCAAATCAAAATTTCGCTCGGGATTTTATTTGAGCGAGAATGACAAAAAATATGTGAAATCTAAGGGGATTGAAACGGTAAGAAGCCATGCGGAGGATATAATCCGCAAGCGTCTTGCCCCCGCAGTTATTCCGAATGACGGCAGACAGACTCCGATGAAGGGTCATCCCGTGTTCATAGCCCAGCATGCCTGCGCTTGCTGCTGCAGAGGTTGCCTTGAAAAGTGGTATAAAGTGCCGCAGGGCAAGGCGCTCACCGAAAACCAGCAGCAAAAAATAGTAAATCTGCTTATGGCATGGATAGAAAAGCAAACGGAGGTATAAAAAATGAAGGCTTTTTTTTCATCGTTAATTGCAGCGGTAATTGCATTTTTCGGAACAATATCAAGCGGTATTATTGATGTTGTCAATAACTACGAATTTATTGTTGATGCAAGCGAAACGGGAGCTGTTCTCAGCAATCCTGCAAGTAATGTCAATGTATGGTCAATAGACGGCGATCCTTTTGTTGGTGCAAAAATCAACGAAGAAAACAATATTTTTGATTTTGTTAATTATGTTCAGCTCATGCAGTGCACGGGCGGCAACGCCGAAAGAGATTTGTTTGTTGACCCCTATGACAGAACGGTGCTTGATGATTATGATTTCACCGTTCTTATCGAAAACTGCAGGGGAGTAATCAATCTCGGCGCAAAGCCGTTTCTGAAGCTCGGCAGTGTTCCGCTGAAATATTCTTCAAAAGCGAATACGGATGCAGAGTTCAGCACTAACATATATCCTCCCGATGACTATGATGTATACTATAACTATATAGCAACAATAGCGCAGGCGCTTGTTGATGAGTTCGGCAGAGAAGAAGTGCTGACCTGGCGTTTCGGCGTTATGACAGAATATGAAAATGCTTCGTGGTTTATGGCAAACAGCGAAACTCCCGAGGATTCTGCCGTTGAATACTGCAAGCTTTATGACTACACCGTTGCTGCGCTTGAGGACGAAATCGGTGAGGTTTTTGTGGGCGCACATTCCATGACTGTTACCGAAGGACTCTGGGATGAAGCGATATTTATTAAACACTGTGCAAACGGAACAAACTATAAAACGGGCGAAAAGGGCTCAAGGCTCTGCTATCTTTCGGCATCGTTTTATGATTCAACTCCCGGTAAATACACCAAGGGCTACACTCTTCCCGAAACAATTGATTATATCAGGGATGTTGCCGAATCCGTAGGCTTTACGGACCTTATTTACGGCATTGACGAAGGAAGAATCCTTTGCGGAAACACAAGCGGTTCAATCGGTGAGGAATTGCTGTCAAGAACCTGCGGCTACACATATCAGGCAGGCTATGATGCAAGAATGTATAAGCAGATGTTTGAGAATGACATCAATTATTTCTCATCATGGTACTATCTTTCAAACGGACTTCTCGAAGGCAATCCGACCGTAAGCTACCATGTTGCAAGGAATGCAGCAAAATTCGGCGGTGCAAGACTTGCGAAAACAGAACGCAGCCGTTTCGGTCTGCTTTTCGGCTCGGAGGTTGATGCGGTTTCGGCTTTTGATGAGAACACAAATACCCTTCGCATTATGGCATACAACTTCAAAAACGATGTTGACTACAGGGCAAATGCCGATTTGAAATTTACTGTTAAAGCATCGCAGTTTGACGGAAAACAGGTTAAAATAACAACATATGTTATCGACGATGACTGCAATTATTTTGACGAATGGGTTGAGGACAGAGAAAAATACGGAATCGGAGATGACTGCTTCGCCTGGTCGCCTGATGACCCTCTGATTGATAATCCCACCACTCTTGCAGACCCCGAAGCAAGAGAATTTTATAAAAACGAGCTTTATGACAAGTATACCGAATGCTCAAAGCTTGTTCCGACGGAGCATACTGCAGAAGTTATAAACGGCGAAATTGTTCTTGAAGTCAATCTTGACCCGAATGCGGTTGTGTTTTACGAAATTGTGGAAATTTAAAAAAACATCTTGCAATATCCGCAAATATTTTGTAATATATAAAGACTAATGTTAAAATTCAACTAAAAGGAGAAGCATATGCAGGATAACAAACAGTTCAAACCCTATGTTCCCGCAAGCAAGGTAACTCCCGAATTAACTTTAACATCTGTTGTGATGGGTGTCATTCTGGCGGTTGTTTTCGGCGCGGCGAATGCATATCTCGGTCTGCGTGTCGGCATGACGGTTTCGGCATCAATCCCTGCCGCCGTTATTGCTATGGGCGTAATCCGCGTCATCATGCGCAAAAACTCAATTCTTGAAAGCAATATTGTTCAGACAACGGGCTCTGCAGGCGAATCGCTTGCGGCAGGCGCAATCTTCACTCTTCCTGCCCTTTATCTTTGGGCGGCTGAGGGCAAAATGGAAAAGCCCGGTCTTGTTGAAATAACTCTTATCGCCCTTCTCGGCGGTCTTCTCGGCGTGTTCTTTATGGTGCCTCTTCGCAATGCACTTATCGTTAAGGAACACGCAACCCTGCCTTATCCCGAGGGCACGGCATGCGCCGAGGTTCTTCTTGCAGGCGAAAACGGCGGCTCAAGCGCATCAACCGTTTTTGCAGGCATGGGCTTTGCGGCATTCTTTAAGCTTATCATTGACGGTCTTAAGGCTGTTCCCGGTGAGATTTCATTCAGAATCAAAGGATATGCAGGCGAAATCGGAACTCAGATTTATCCTGCCGTTATGAGCGTCGGCTATATCTGTGGCCCGAGAATTTCATCCTATATGTTCGGCGGCGGCATTCTCAGCTGGCTTGTGCTTATCCCCATGATTGTTCTTTTCGGTGAAACTCTTGTTCTTTATCCCGGAAATGTACCCATCGGCGAAATGTTTGCCGAGGGCGGCGCAGGCGCAATATGGAGTTCATACATCCGCTATATCGGCGCAGGTGCACTTGCTGCGGGCGGCATTATCAGCCTCATCAAGTCACTTCCTCTCATTGTTCGCACCTTCAGAGATGCAATCAAGGGCATGTCGGGCGGCAGCAATGTAGGCTCAGAACGCACCAATCAGAGCATCAGCATGAAAATTGTGCTTATTGCAATCGCTGTTCTCACAATTCTTGTGTGGCTTGTTCCTGCAATTCCCGTTTCTCTTATCGGTGCGGCAATTGTTGTTATTTTCGGATTCTTCTTTGCAACCGTTTCTTCAAGAATGGTTGGTCTTGTCGGCAGCAGTAACAACCCTGTTTCGGGCATGGCTATCGCAACTCTTCTTATCGCAACGGTTATACTTAAAATCACAGGCGATACGGGTGCTCACGGAATGAGAGCTGCAATCGCAATCGGTTCAATTATCTGCATTGTTGCCGCAATCGCAGGCGACACATCGCAGGATTTGAAAACAGGATATCTTCTCGGCGCAACTCCCAAGAAGCAGCAGATAGGCGAGATTCTCGGCGTTGTTGCCGCAGCACTCGCAATCGGCGGAACTCTCAATCTTCTTGATTCCGCATGGGGCTTTGGCGGCGATCAGCTTGCAGCACCTCAGGCTACTCTTATGAAGATGATTATTGAAGGCGTTATGGACGGCAATCTGCCTTGGGGACTTGTTTTTATCGGCGTTTTCATTGCAATTGTTGTTGAAATCATCGGAATTCCCGTTCTTCCCTTTGCAATCGGCGTTTATCTTCCCGTGCAGCTTAATGCATGCATCATGGTCGGCGGACTTGTGCGCCTTGCGGTTGATAAGATGAAGAAGCCCGAGGAAGAGAAAAAGAGAATTACAAACGACGGTATTCTTTTCTGTTCAGGTATGATTGCAGGCGAAGGCCTTGTGGGTATTCTTCTTGCGGTGCTTGCAGTGTTTGGCGTTGACAAGTTCATCGATATTTCGGGACTTCTCAATCTTCCCGAAGGAGTTGCAAAGGCGGCAGGTCTTGTTGTTTTCGGTCTTGTTGTGCTTTCACTTCTTAAATTCTCCGTATGGAAGAAGCAGAAGAGCAAATAAGCCATGAAGAAGAAAAACGAAACGAATTATCTTGATAAAATTCCCGTGCATCCCGATATTCCTTGGAAAACGGATGAAAATGGAATTGTAACTCTTGAAATTGAGAACAAGGGTGCGATGAACAGAATCGCACAGAAGCTTTTCAAAAAGCCGAAAATCAGTTACATTCACCTTGATAAAACGGGCAGTTTTGTGTGGCCGCTTATCGACGGGAAAAAGAGCATCGCCGACCTTGCAAAGGATGTTGACGCTCATTTTGGAGAGGAAGCCCATCCGCTTTATGAAAGGCTTGCTCAGTTTTTCAGAGTTCTCGACAGCTACAAATTCATAAACTGGGTTAAATAAGCAAAACCTCCTGCAGTCGTTCAGTTGACTGCAGGAGGTTTTTATCTGTTCGTGATTAACCTGAAGAATTATCGTTGTTTGATTGACTGATAGATTCCTTCAAAGAAATCGTCAATTTTTTCCCAAATGCTTTCGAAAAATGCAACGAGCTTCTGCCAGAAGGTAAGCTTGACGGGCTCTTCCGGAATCTCGGGTTCTTCCGGTTCGGGTTCGTCTGTACCCTGAATTCTTATCCATTTATACGATGCGGAATCTTCTGCATTAAACTCAACGGGATTGCTTCCGTCTGCGGATGTGCTTGCAGTAACGATTACGCCGTCGCCGAATTCCAATGTTTTATAGCACTGATAAGCGGCAGTCTGTGAAATGAGGGTGAGGCTTCCGCTTCCCGAAAAATTCTGGCTGAGGTTGCTGATAATTGCCGCAGAGTCATCACAGATAATGGTGCTTTCCCCTTCAAGAACAATATCTGCACTGCCGAGAATTCGCAGTGTCTGACCGAGGTGTGCATCCTTCATGTAAAGAGTGTTGTTTATGCCGTCAAAATAAAGGTTCCAGTCGTCATAAGTAGCGGGCTGTGTTACTCCGTTTACACATTTACGGTATCCGCCGTATATGCCTTCAAGCGGATTATATATGCTTCTGTCGGGGCTGACATAAATTGCCGAACACCAAGTTTCCTCGGGTGTGATTTTTACGGATGTGACAAGAGTATCGATCTGCTGAGTGGGGTCATTATTGATTAATGCGTTGTTGTATGCAATGGCGCTTACCTTTCTGTAAGTCATGCTGTAATCAACCTTAACATCAACATAGCTGTTTTCGCAGATAAACTTATAGCTGAAAATACCGTAGCCGGGATTATTACAAAGCTCCGAAAATATATCAACATCGCTGTTCGAAATATTGGTTTCATAGATATTGAAGCCTGCCGAATCGTGACAGTCATAAAGAGTGATGTAAACATCGGAGTCAATAATTTTCGCATAGCAGTATTCAGGTACGGCATAAAATCCGTATGCTCTTTTCTGATTGTTAAAATCAAAATTAACGGATGCATTTTTAACCTCAATTTTCGGTGCGCATACTGCGGCACTCAAATTATGTCGGGTTTCAACCGTGTTAACATTAAATGTTGCATCCTTGATGCTTATAAGCTTTTCAGCCGAATATAAAGCATATCTGTCGCCGCCCTGTCCGAGAGTTACGGTCAGCTCACCGTTGCCGCTGATAAAAGTATCGCCGCTGAGATTAATAATACCGTAAGAAGTACCTTCAAAATAAATTCCGCTGTCTGCCAGGATTTCGCTTTTGCCGATAAGAACAATATTAACATCGCCCAACACCGCAATACCGCAGTTGAGGTTATAATCAACACCGTTGAGGCTTTCAAAATCACTTGAATCGATAACAGCATTGTTCAGGGTTAAAGTGTCGGTTGATGCATTGTAAGCAACATTATAGTTCTCTTCAGTTCCCTGAGCAACATTACCTTCTGTATCAACAGTCCAATAACCGCTTTCGAAAGTTGCAAAGCCGCTGAAAAAAACAGCTTCGTCAGCATCAGCTGCAAACGCATTCAATGAGAATGTCTGTAAAATCAATATCATAACTACCGCAAACACCTTGAATTTGCATCTTTTGTTCTTCATAAATTTTCCTCCGTTTCATATTATGCATTTTCGGGATAATCCCGATAATGCAAGTATAGCAAAATTCAGCACAAAACACAAGCAACTCTGCTTTACATTTTGGCTGAATCTGCAAACTGTTGTTTACTTTTTATAAAGATAATAGTAGAAAGGGCGAAGCCGCATCATTGCTGATGCGGCTTCTTTGAGGAGTTGTATATAAGAGGGTGAGAAGATGTCAAAATTTATTCATCTATGCCGAGCAGCTCGTTCAAGGTCATGCCAAGCACCTCGGAAAGAGCCTTAAGCTCAAAATCGGTAACATAACGAAGCTGGCCTTCAAGCTTTGAAAGTCCCGATGCGTTAAGGTCGATACCCTTAATCTGAAGCTGGGTAAGAAGATCCTTCTGCTTCATGTTGATTTCCTTGCGTCTTGCTTCGATTTTAGCACCTACGATGTTTCTGTCACCGAGTGCCTGCTTTCTGATTCTCATGGTGTGTATCCTCCTAAAATGTTTGCGTCGGACAAAATTGCCAAATTATACAAATTGTATAACACAGCGCGCCTCATCTGCCCGTTTTTACACTATTTGCGTTTTCGGGTGACATTTTAACACACAAAATATAAAAATGCAACTGTTTTTTGAAAGAAAAAAACTGCATTGTCAAAATTTTAACATTTCCGCATAAATTCTTTTAATTTCCAATTAAAAAACAACTTTTTTCAGTTTTCTTTCAACCTAACTGATTTATTTGAAATAATTTTTCGTTTACATATTGTAAATTTTTGTTTTTTGCTGCATAATAGCAGTTAACGGCAGGCTTGCCGAATATCAGCAAAAAGAGGCGGATAATTATGGAATACACAAAACCGCAGAGAAATCTGACCATGCTGACAGACTTTTACGAAATCACCATGGCAAACGGTTATTTCAAAAACAATTTTAAAGATACAATCGGATATTTCGATATGTTTTTCCGAAAGGTGCCTGATGGCGGCGGATTTGTTATTATGGCGGGTCTTGAGCAGCTTGTTGACTATCTTTCAAACCTGACCTTTGATGCCGATGACATTGAATATCTCAGAGCCAAGGGATTCGGCGAAGATTTTCTTGACTACCTTGCCAACTTCAAATTCTGCTGCGATGTTTGGGCAATCCCCGAGGGTACTCCCATCTTCCCCGGCGAGCCAATTGTTAAGGTAAAAGGTCCTGTTATTCAGGCTCAGTTTATTGAAACGATGATTCTTCTTTGCATCAATCACCAGAGCCTTATTGCAACAAAGGCAAACCGAATCTGCCGTGCTGCAGGCAACAAAACGGTTATGGAATTCGGTTCAAGAAGAGCGCAGGGCGCTGACGGCGCAATCTACGGCGCAAGAGCCGCATATATCGGCGGCTGCGTGGGCACGGCCTGTACCATTTCAGACGAGATGTTCGGCGTTCCGGCACTCGGAACAATGGCTCACAGCTGGGTTCAGCTTTTTGACAGTGAGCTTGAAGCCTTCACGGCATACGCAAAGGAATATCCCGACAGTTGCACTCTTCTTGTTGATACATACAATACTCTCAAATCGGGTATTCCCAATGCAATAAAAGTATTTGATGAGGTTCTCAAGCCTATGGGCAAAAGACCCAAGGGAATCCGCATTGACAGCGGTGATATTGCCTATCTTTCACGCAAAGCAAGAAAGATGCTTGACGAAGCAGGCTACCCCGACTGCTCGATTGTTGCATCAAACTCGCTTGACGAATATATTATCAGAGATATGCTTGCGCAGGGCGCAAAGGTTGATTCCTTCGGCGTTGGCGAAAGGCTGATAACATCATCTTCAAGCCCCATGCTCGGCGGAGTTTATAAGCTCTGCGGAGTTCAGAAGGACGGAAAAATCATACCCAAAATCAAGCTGAGCGAAAATGTTGCTAAAATCACAACTCCCGGCAACAAGAGAGTTTACCGTCTTTATGACAAAGAAACCGGCAAAGCCATTGCCGACCTTATCACTCTCGTTGATGAAACCGTTGACGATTCAAAGCCCTATGAGCTGTTTGACCCCGACTTCACATGGAAGCGCAAAACAGTTGCGGATTATGTTGCAAGAGAGCTTCTTGAGCCTGTGTTTGATAAGGGCGTCTGCGTTTTCAACAGAAAGAGCACAAAGGAAATCCGCGACTACTGCAAGCAGCAGGTTGACACTCTCTGGGATGAAGTTACAAGATTTGAAAATCCTCATAATTATTATGTTGATCTTTCTCAGCCTCTCTGGGACCTTAAGCATGAGATGCTGAGAAAGAACGAAAAATAAAACAAAGCAGGTGCAATTATGAAAGCTAAAATAACTCTTGCAAAAGAATTCAGAATCGGCGATATCGATAAGCGTATATACGGCTCATTCATCGAGCATCTCGGCAGAGCAGTTTACGGCGGCATTTATGAGCCGGGACATCCTACGGCAGACGAAAACGGTTTCCGTCAGGATGTTATCGAAATGGTTAAAAAGCTGAATGTTCCCGTTGTGCGTTATCCCGGCGGAAACTTTGTTTCGGGCTATAACTGGGAGGATGGGGTCGGTCCTGTTGAAAATAGACCAAAAAGACTTGACCTTGCATGGGGAACAACCGAGCCTAACACTTTCGGCACCAACGAATTCATGGAGTGGTGCAAAAAAGCCAATGCCGAATGCATGATGGCAGTCAACCTCGGTACAAGAGGCGCTGACGAAGCAAGAAATCTCGTTGAATACTGCAACCATAAGGGCGGTTCATATTGGTCAGACCTCAGACGCTCACATGGCGTTGAAGATCCCCACAACATAAAACTCTGGTGCCTCGGCAACGAGATGGACGGCGGCTGGCAGATGGGCGCAAAAACTGCTGTTGAATACGGCAGAGCAGCCCTTGAAGCTTCAAAGCTTATGAAGTGGACTAGCCCGGGAATCGAAACCGTTCTCTGTGGCTCATCCAGCAGAAACATGGCAACCTTTGCAAAGTGGGAAGCCGAAAGCCTTGAAATTGCTTATGACAGCATCGATTATGTTTCGCTCCACCAGTATTACGGCAACCACGATGACGATGTTATGAGCTTCCTTGCAAGAAGCCTTGAGGTTGATGATTTCATTTATTCAATCATCTGCACATGCGACTATATTAAAGCACGAAAGCGTTCAAAGAAAACAATCAATCTTTCATTCGATGAATGGAATGTATGGTATCATTCAAACAACGCTCCCTATGAAAAATGGAGCATGGCACCTGCGCTTCTTGAAGATATCTATAACTTTGAGGATGCGCTTCTCGTCGGCTCGCTTCTCATAACTCTTCTGCGCCACTGCGACAGAGTTAAGATTGCCTGTCTTGCTCAGCTTGTCAATGTTATCGCTCCCATCTTTACAAAGACAGGCGGCGGTGCATTTGAGCAGACAACATATTTTCCTTTCATGCATCTTTCAAACTACGGCAGAGGCAGTGCACTTCTTCCCCTCATCGACTGCCCGAAATATGACTGCAAGGCATTCACCGATGTTCCCTATATCGAAACAATTGCAACCTATGACGAAGAGAATGAAGAAATGGCAATTTTCTGCGTCAATAAGAGTCAAGACGAAAGCGTTGTTCTTGATGTTAACCTTATGGATTTCGACGGATATATGCCCTGCGAATTCATTTCCATGGACGGTTATCACAAGAAGGATGAAAACACCTTTGACAATATAAAAGTCAAGCCCCATAATAATCCCGTTCCTGCTATAGACGGAACAAAGCTCGAGGTTGAGCTCAAGCCCTTCAGCTGGAATGTTATCAGACTGAAGAAACAATTATAATAAGAAGCCCTTGCATAAACGCGTTTTTTGTTTATGCAAGGGCTTTGCTGTTTTAGTTATTCGCAGTTAACTGCTTCGTAAACCATCTGCGGATAATCGGACATGATGCAGTCGGCACCGTTTTCTGCAAGCAGACGGGCATCCTCTGCGTCGTTGACAGTCCAATACTGAACGGCAATATCATTTTTGTGAGCATAATTTATAAGCTCTCTTGTTCCGAGATTGATAAGATTGTTTGCGCAGCTCGGACCGTAGGGAATCTGAAGCGCGATATATGAAACATCAAGCTCCTGCAAATCCCAGTTCATTCTCGAATAAATATAAAACGGTATAACCTCGGTTACTCTTGCCGAACGCGGCATGTCGGGATATTTATGTTCCATATAGATCGAAACAAGCTCCCTTGACGAAGCCCAGATAACCCTGTCTTTAAGGTTGCGCTCGGTTATGATGGAATAAAGCTTGTCGGCAGCCCTCATTCCGTCGGAGCCGTTGCTCTTTATTTCAATTATGTAGCGGTATTCCTTGCTGCCGCAGTTTGCCTCAATATAATCAATAACCGTTTCGCACTTGACAACTCTGAGATTTTCGGGAATATCCTTGCCTCTGAGTCCGCGGTAAGGATAGGTTTCGCCGTCGGGAGTGAAATTTTCTCCGAGATTGAGAACCTCATAGGCTTCTTCGTAAGTAAGCTCCGAAACACTGAGATTTTTGCGACCGAAAGCTTCAACGGCATTTGAGGTTTCGTCATAGGTTTTGTTGTGCAGCAGAACAAGCTCTCCGTCGGCGGTTATACGCACATCAAACTCAAAAATATCCACTCCGAGAGTTTCATTCTCTTCAAGAACATATTCAAATGCCATCAGGGTGTTCTGAGGTGCTATTCCCGCACCTGAACGGTGAGCTGAAACCTCGGTTCCGGGATATCCGGTGATATAAGGGTTCTCTGCTTCGGCATTGACCATAACGGGAGTGTTCGGATTGCCCGGAAGACACATTGTTGCAATCATCGGAATAATTGCAACAACGAGAACAACGGTTTTGCACAAACTTTTTATCAAGGGTAATATAATAAACATTCTTCAATTCACCTTTATTTAATTCTCAAAACTTTAAGTATTGCATTAAAAAGAAGCTCCATAAATCCAAAAAAGCCGTCACATTCAATCATGCTTGTCGAATCATCAAGGCTGACATTTCCCGAGCCGACACCCTTTGCGCCGTCATAATCGGAAGTATGGCTGCACAGCCACGAAATCATTCCGTCAGGATATTCAAGCTTAACCTCTTCGCCGAGACCGTTGACGGTTGTCATATAAGGATAATCGCCGTTTTCAGACGAAAACATATCGTGATTAACGGCAAACCACGCATGATGACTGCTGGAGGTTGCGCTTCCGTCCTCATAGCAGACCTTTGTCATTGCTGAAAATCTGCAGTCTTCGGAAACATTGGAAATTGCGGTAAGTCTGTCCCATGTGGGAGAAACACAGAGATAATAGTTAACAAGAGGATCTCTTCTGCTTGATGTGAGCCATATCGGCATATCAGCGATTTTTTCAAGCTTTTCGTCCGAAGGAGCCCATGCAGGGCAGATGGGGAATGCTGCCGCAAAAAGCTCGGGATAAGCGATTGCCATTTTATAAGTCATTTTGCCGCCCATTGAGTATCCGCCGACATAGATTCTGCTCAGGTCGATGTTTTCTTTGTTCTTTTCAATGAAGTCATCAATTGCGGCGCGAAGCGGTTCAACAAGCTCGTTGGGCCAGAACATATTGTTTTCTTCTCTTGAGCGTGCGGCAAGAATGAACGCACCGCCTGCAGGCTCAAAGCGCGACTGAAATTCGTTGCTTGCCCAGTAAGCAATATTGCTTTTTGCAACCTGTGTGCCGTCCTCGGCGCCATCGCCCATGCCGTGAAGCCACACAACGAGAGGATATTTTGTTGTGTCGCCATCATCAACGGGAGAGAAATAGCGGTAATCAACCGAATAACCGCCTGCAACGGGACCTTCGCCAAAAACAAACTGCTCCTTAATCGGGTCAAGTCCGCCTTCAACAGAAAGTGCACCTGCACCGACGGGATAAGCGGCGATAAGCGTTATTGCCAGAAGAACTGCAATGATTTTTTTGATGTTTTTCATTTTTGACACCTCTTTCCTTACAGTATAAATTAACACAAATTTAACAATATTTCAATATTAAAACTTAAAATCGGTAATTCCGAGAATAAAATCGGCTGATGTGCCGAAAAAACGGGCAAATAATATAATAGTCTCCGCAGTCATTTCTATGCTGCCTGTTTCATATTTTGAATATGTGCTTCTGCTTATATAAAAATCCATCTTTTTTAATTCTTCACACAAAGCAGACTGTGTGAGATTCTTTTCTGTTCTGAGGTGTTTCAGCTTATTCATCAAATAACCGCCTTTCAACATATAGGCAATGTATCGCCTATATAGTATCATGTATTGCCTATATTTTCAATCGAAATTTCATATCCTATCTTATATAAACAAATTACGGATGTGAATTTATGGACACAATAAATGCTGTCAAAAACCGCATACTGCAGCTTTGCGGTGAAAGAAATATAACAATCAACAAGTTGGCAAATATATCAGCTTTGCCGCCCTCGTCAATCAAGGCAATTTTATACGGAAGAAGCCGGAATCCCAAGCTTTTGACCATAAAGATAATTTGCGACGGTTTAGGTATAACGCTTGCTGAATTTTTTGATACAGACGAATTTAATTCTCTTGAACAGGAAATTAAATAAAGCCGCTTTAATCTTTTGCTGAAAATCTCCGTTATGATGAATGACGGAGATTTTTATTTTTTGCTTGCAAATCTGCCGATATATGATAAAATTAAAATGTATTATTATATCCGGGAGGTATGTCCGATGATAAAAGAATTTATGGGCAAGGATTTTTTACTTAATAACGAACCTGCGGTGAAAATGTTTGAGGCGGCCGATAAAATGCCGATTTTTGACTGGCACTGCCACCTTTCACCCAAGGAGATTTATGAAAACAAACAGCCCGAGGATATTGCGTGGCTCTGGCTTGCAGGTGACCACTATAAGTGGCGTGCAATGCGTTCGTGCGGCGTTGATGAAAAGTATATAACAGGTGATGCAAGCGGATATGAAAAATTCAAGGCATTTGCTGAAATAATGCCCAATCTTATCGGTAATCCCATGTATCACTGGTGCCATCTTGAATTGAGAAGATATTTCGGCATAAACGATATCCTTAACACAGAGAATGCAGACAGCATATGGGAAAGAGCAAATGCTGCCATAAAAGCAGGCGGTTTTACTCCGAGAGAGCTTATTGAAAAATCAAATGTTTCTCACCTTTGTACTACCGATGACCCTGCAGACAGTCTTGAATATCATAAGCTTATCGCTGAAACCGATTTCAAATGCAAGGTTCTTCCCGCGTTCAGACCCGACAAGGCTCTGAGCATTGACCTTCCCTCATGGAGACCCTGGCTTGCCGATATGGAAAAGGCGGTCGGCAGAGAAATCGGCGGATTTAAAGAGCTTTGCAAGGCTCTTGAAGAAAGAATAGAGTTATTTGCTTCAATGGGATGCCGCGCAAGCGACCATGCATTCTCATATGTTCCTTATGAAGAGGCAACCGCAGATGAGCTTGAAGAAATTTTTGCAAAGGTAAAGAACGGCGGCGAAGCAGACACCCTTGAAACCGATAAATTCAAAACCGCTCTTCTTTCATTTCTTGCCGCAGAATACGCAAAGCGCGACTGGGGAATGGAGCTTCATATCGGCCCCATGAGAAACAACAACACTCTTATGTTCAAAAAAATCGGACCCGACGCAGGTTTTGATTCGATTGATGACAGAGAAATTGCAGGCAAGCTTTCAAGATTCCTTGACAGCCTTGCGGTCAAAGAACAGCTTCCCAGAACAATTCTCTTCACCCTCAACCCCAAGGATAACTATGTTCTCGGAACGATGCTCGGAAACTTCCAGAGCAGTGAGGCTGAGAGCAAAATTCAGTTTGGCTCCGCATGGTGGTTCAACGATAACATTGACGGCATGCGAGAGCAGATGAAGGCTCTCGCAAACCTCGGTGCAATCGGCAAGTTCGTAGGCATGGTAACCGATTCCCGTTCATTCCTTTCATATCCCAGACATGAGTATTTTCGCAGAATCATGTGCGGTCTTCTCGGCGATATGGTTGCAGACGGACTTTATCCATACGATGAAAAGGAAATCTGCAAAATAGCGGAGGATATTTCATACAACAATTCAATTAAATATTTCGGTATAAAATAAAGGAGGGTGTATCATGGCAAAATATGTTCTTGCATTAGATCAGGGTACGACCAGTTCAAGAGCGATTATTTTTGATAAAAAAGGTAATATCGTCAGTAAAGCACAGAACGAATTTGAGCAGATTTATCCTCAGGCAGGATGGGTTGAGCATGACCCACTGTCAATCCTTTACAGCCAGTTTCAGGCTGTTTCGTCATGCATTATCAGCGGCGGAATAAACCCTGCGGATATTGCAGGAATCGGCATAACAAATCAGAGAGAAACAACAATTCTTTGGGACAGACAGACGGGAAAGCCTGTTCATAATGCAATCGTATGGCAGTGCCGCAGAACGGCGGAAATCTGCGAGGAGCTTAAGGCTCAGGGACTTGAAGAATACATCAAAGAAAAAACCGGTCTTCTTATAGATGCATATTTTTCGGGCACGAAAATCAAGTGGATTCTCGACAATGTTCCCGAGGCAAGAAAGCTTGCCGACGAAGGCAGACTTCTTTTCGGCACGGTTGAAACATGGATTATCTGGAATCTTACGGGCGGAAGTGTTCATGTCACCGACTATTCAAACGCATCAAGAACCATGATTTTTGATGTTGATAATCTTTGCTGGGATAAGTTCCTTTGTGAAAAGCTCGGCATACCCATGTCGATTCTTCCCGAGCCCGTTCCCTCAAGCAAGGTTTACGGCAGGGTTTCAAAAGGTATTCTCGGTCTTGAGGCGCTCGAAGGCATTCCCATCTGCGGCGCAATCGGCGACCAGCCTGCTGCTCTTTTCGGTCAGGGCTGCTTTGAACCCGGTCAGGCAAAGAACACCTACGGCACAGGCTGTTTCCTGCTTATGAATACGGGTGAAACCAGAGTTAAATCAAAAAACAATCTTCTTACGGGTGTTGCCTGGGGCATCGGAAATAAGGTTGAATATTCAATCGAAGGTTCCGCTTTCAACGCAGGCTCGGTTATCAAGTGGCTGCGTGACGAGCTTCATATGATTGACACTGCCAAAAGATGCGACGAGCTTGCAGAAAGCGTTCCCGATGCTAACGGAATTTATTTTGTGCCTGCATTTACAGGTCTCGGCGCGCCTTACTGGGATATGTATGCAAGAGGAACGATGGTCGGCATAACCAGAGGCGTTAACAGAGCGCATATCGCAAGGAGCGTTCTTGAGGCAATTACATATCAGATGACAGATTTGCTTGAAGCAATGAAGTCAGATTCGGGAATTGATTTTACCGAGCTGAGAGTTGACGGCGGCGCAAGCGTGAGTAATATCATGCTCCAGATTCAGGCGGATATGATAAGATGCAGCGTTAACCGTCCGAAGAATGTTGAAACAACGGCTCTCGGCGCGGCTTATCTTGCAGGTCTTGCGGTCGGACTTTGGGAAAGCACCGATGAAATTCAGCACAACCGCGAGGTTGAAAGAGTTTTCGTTCCAGAAATGGATGAAGAGAAACGCAATGAACTTTATGCAGGCTGGAAAAGGGCTGTTGAATGCTCAAAAGGCTGGGCGAAATAATTATGAATTCGTAATTATGGAACGCTCCGATTATTGTTTTATGTGTAGGGGACGACCTCTGTGTCGTCCCGTTAAGATTTTGTTTACGGAGATGTAAAAATGGACTATTTAAAGGAGTCATTAAGACTCCATTACGAATGGAAGGGCAAGCTTGAAACCAAAGCAAGGGCGAGTGCAAACAGCAAGCAGGATTTGTCGCTTGCATATACTCCCGGAGTTGCTGCCCCGTGCCTTGAAATTCAGAAAGATATAAATAAAAGCTATGAGCTTACAAGAAGATGGAACACCGTTGCCGTTATCACCGACGGAACAGCGGTTCTCGGTCTCGGAGATATCGGCCCCGAGGCGGGTATGCCTGTTATGGAGGGCAAGTGTCTTCTTTTCAAATCTTTTGCGGATATCGATGCAATTCCTCTTTGCATCCGTTCAAAGGATACCGACGAAATCGTTAATGCCGTTTCACTTTTTGCAGGCAGCTTCGGCGGAATCAATCTTGAGGATATTGCGGCTCCGAGATGCTTTGAGATTGAAAGAAAGCTTAAAGAAAGATGCGATATTCCCGTGTTCCATGACGATCAGCACGGAACGGCGGTTGTTGTTCTTGCAGCCGTGCTCAATGCGCTCAGATGCGTGGGCAAAAAGCTTGAGGATTGCACGGTTGCAATGAGTGGTGCCGGCTCTGCAGGCTCGGCGATTGCAAGACTTCTTAATGCATGCGGAGCAGGAAATATAATAATGAGCGATAAGCAGGGAATTATCTGCAAGGGTCAGGAGCTTTCTCCTGCTTTTGAGGAGCTTGCGGATTTCACTAATAAAAACCGCATAACAGGTACTCTTGCCGATGCAATGAAGGGCGCAGATGTTTTTGTTGGCGTTTCTGCAGGCGGAATAGTCAGCAGGGAAATGGTTGAATCAATGGCGGAAAAAGCCGTTGTCATGGCAATGGCAAACCCCACCCCCGAAATTATGCCCGACGAGGCGCTCGCCGCAGGCGCGGCGGTAGTCGGCACGGGAAGAAGCGATTATCCCAACCAGATTAACAATGTTCTTGCCTTCCCCGGTATATTCAGAGGTGCGCTTGATGTGAGAGCTTCGGATATAAACGAAAAGATGAAGCTTGCCGCAGCACACGCTATTGCGGAGCTTGTTTCAGAGGAAAAACTTTGCCCGGAATATATTCTTCCCGAAGCGTTTGACGAAAGAGTCGGTCCGGCAGTTGCAAAGGCAGTTGCAAAGGCGGCACGCGATTGTGGAATTGCACGAATTTGACATAGCTTGTTTAGCGAATATTCACAAAAAATTAAAATAATTTTTTAAATATCTCAACTTTCTATTGCTTTATTTTAATAGTTGTGTCATAATTGCTATGCATATTGGAGCAGAATGCGGTTTGGCATCTGCTCTTGTTGGGGATTAACCCCGGACTTTAGAATTTATTTTAAGGAGGAAAATCTATGTCCACATTTAAAAAGGTCATCAGCCTTGTACTTTGTGCAGCAATTCTTGCAGGCTCATTTGTACTTGCAGGTGATCTCGCAGCACCTGTAGCATCAGCCTCAGAAGAGACTCAGGTTGGCGCTACCAGAACGGTAAAAAAATCAACCGATGCCAACGGTGCTGAAACATCCGAAAAATCAACCGGCATCCTTTCCTATGCAGACCTCGTAGCAACCTACGGA
>JAZQGF010000004.1:0-35756 GCA_045539875.1 Acutalibacteraceae bacterium | reverse complement strand
ATTGCGTAGTGTTGTTACAATCGTTATGTCACGTTATGTGATAGTGACGGATGTAACGCTATAAATAAATAAGAATATAAATAAATAAATAAATAAGAAATACATATATAAAGGGTGCGTTATGTTACGTTACGTAACGAACGTTACGTTTTTGTTTGTATATTTCCGTATATGGAAAATAGCAAATATGACAATGGAATCGCAGGCAGCGCAATTCAGCGCAAGGTAAAGAGCTTCTTCGGTGAAGGCCTGTTTGACAAGAGCTCACCCGATTGCCTTGTGCAGAGCAACGCCTTCGGTGAGCTTCCTTACCACGATAGCCTATCTTGCTATGAGCTTGGGCGCATCCTCTATGCGGGAATCAACCCGCAGATAAAGATTATGGAGAGTGACAGGGAGCTTTTCGCCCTTCTCACCATAGCGAAGAACACGGGTATGCGCTCCGACAAGCTAGGAGTGTACATAATGAGGGCTGTGAGCCTTATCTTGCAGAACTCCGACCGAAAACGTGGCTACGATTTCCACGGCTACAGGGGGCGAATAGCGGAGAACCTGCGTGACGATGGCTTACGGGCGGCAATTGACGCAATCAAGTATTGGAATCCCGAAAGAAAGGGCAAGGGAGAGAAACCCGCCTATTCGTTCTTGACCTACTGCATCATCAGAAGGATGAAGGGAACGCTGACACGGCACAAGAACAAGATTATCAATCAAATCAAGAGGGCAGAAAAGAACGGAAACCTCGCAAATCCCGAACTTTACGTGTGTTTGGGTGCTTTTACCAAGGAAACCTACTTTGACGGGCGTAAAATATCTAATGAAGGCGATAACAGGGTCTTTGAAGATTCTCACGCCTATTTCAACCGACTTAAACAGCAAGCCAAGCAGAGGATAAAGGAAAAGTATGGCAATAACAAATCCGCAGATTCTGAACCTGTTAAGGCAGGGTAGCCAAGTTATGCAGCCTTCCCTTCTCTTGGGGAGAAGCGGACAGATGGTAGACAGGGGGCTTGGTTGGGCTGTAGGAGCCGTTGATGCAGGTAGGGGCGTTGGAAAGTCCACCGAAACAGCCGTTGAGCTTGGTCTTGCGGGAGCGCAGGGCGAACCCGACCCCGAAACGGGAATTGCCGAAAACATCCAAGACCCGACCGCAGAAAGATACATCTTTGTCGGCAACATCGCCTGTTGCCCCGAATGTGCCCGAATGAGCGGTATGGAAGTACCCGCAGGTACAAGCATCCTTGAAATTTCTCACCCGAATTGCCGTTGTCAGATTGTACCCGAAAGCGTAGCTAGAACGATGTTAGGTAGCGAATCCACGTTACCCAACCCGATTAACCCGAAAACGGGAGTTCCGTACACGAACGAAGCAACGGACTACGCCATTATCAAAAGTTTACACAACAACGAACTAGCCGACCGCAGAAAGCGGTTTATGGGGTTGTAATATGGGAAGAAAACGCAAACCTAACGCATTGGTCACAATTGCACAGAAACACGCCTTGCAGCCCGAAAAGAAGCAGATGGCTACACACCTACTGACAGGTGTTGATTTAGCCCGTGAAGGGGCTGAAAAGACGTGTATTACGCCATTCCGTACCCGTGACAGCGAATACGAGCTTTGCGACACGAAAATCTTGAAGGCGGGAATCAATGTTTAAGCAAGAAGATATTGAAATCCCGAAAGAATCGCTTGACGTTCTGATTAAGAGCGACCCTTCTTTGTGCGATTTCGTCACGAAGGCTGTTAGGGCTATGCGCTCCGATGAAAAAGTCAGATTGGCCTGTTTCAGCTCCGATGATATGAACAAACCGTTTTTGAAATACCTTCTCTACAGGCTTGATATTCGCAGGGACAGCCCGATAATTGACTATATCTGCGACCCGCAGACGAAAATCCATCAGCAGCTCGCAAAGTTCCTCTATGACGAATACGAATTGGCAAAGCGTGATTACGAAATTCAGCTCGCATCCGATTGGATTGCTTCGGGCAACGAAAAGAGCGCAGCGGCAAAGGTTCTCTCCGTTCTGAAAAAGGAAACTTGGGGTGATAAACCCATAAGCATCAACAACAACGCACCTACACAGATTCTTTTCTGCGAAAAGGAAAAGACCAAGACCCCGCAAGAGCGTGTCGGTTGGCAGGGCGTTGACAATTTCGTTAAGGAGAACAACATCTGAATCCGAAAGCAGAAAACGTGATGCGGATAAACCTGTTACCGCATCAGAAGCGGTTCTTGCAGAGCGAAAAGACCTTCACGATTCTCTGTGGCGGTCGCTCCTGTGGCAAGACCTTCTGCGCATCTTGGCTTGTGGTCAGATGGCTTCTTGAAGGATTTGATGTTCTCTGTACCGCACAGAGCTACAAGACCTTGGAACGTGTGCTTTTCAAGGGCGTTGTGGAAAAGATTTCAGAAATGGGAATACAGCCCGAATGCAACAAGACGAAGATGGAAATTCGCTTGAACGGGCATACGGCCTATTTCTATTCAGCCGAAAAGTCAAATATTGACAACGTGCGTGGTCTTACCAACATCAAGGCTTTGGTGATGGATGAAGCGGCCTTGGCTTCCAAGGAATTTTTGGATGTTGCTATGGCTACACTTCGTGGCGAAGGCATTGGCGACCCAAGAATCTATATGATGTCAACTCCGAAGGGCGGCAAGAACTTTTTCTCAAAGGTTATCAGAGAAACCCCGCCCGAAGATATTGAAATCATCTACGCCCGTTCCCGTGACAACACAACCTTGTCCGAAAAGTTCTTTAGGAGCCTTGAAGCTACCTATTCGGGCGTTTTCGCAAGACAGGAACTTGAAGGCGAAATCCTTGATTCGGACACGCCCGACCAATTGTTCAGCTCCACGATTATATCGCAGATGATGAACAGGCAGACGGGCTTTACGGAGTTTGACATTCCCGTTATCGGCATAGATGTTGCCCGATTCGGTGACGATACCACAACGGCCTACCTGCGCAGGGGTAGGAATGTTCAGCTCCTGTTCAAGGTGAACGGGGCTGATTCGTTCGCCATCTACGAAAAAGTCCGTCAAGGCATAATGAGCCACAACTTGAAAAAGAACCGCACAATCTTGAACTTTGATGGTACGGGCGGTTTTGCATCGGGTGCAGTTGATATTTGTCGCAAGGGCGGTTTTTTTGTGAACGAATTGCATTTCAACGCAATCGCAAACAATGTTAGCGATTATTTCGGGAATTTGAGAACATTGATGTATTTCAATTTCAGCGAAGCCGCCAAACGAGGGCTTTCAGTTCCCTACGATGAACAGCTTGAAATGCAGCTATCCTGTGTAAGATATTTTATAGACGGGCAAGGCAAGCGTAGAATCATCCCGAAGGAACAGATTAAGGAAATTCTAGGATATTCCCCCGATGATTCCGATGCTATTGCGTTGACCTTTGCGCAGGGTGACTTGGAAAATCCGTTTAGGGCTGAAATGGGCGTTTTTGACCCGAATTACGATTTTGATTCTGCGATGGCAGCGATTAACAACTCTTACGAATGGAGAAAGGCATAATGGCAGAGAAAGAATTTGACCAAGATACTTTGGAACGATTGAAGAAGTTCCTAAAGGATTTTGACGCAAAATGCGGAAAAGATATTGTCCGTATGCGCAAGGACAGGGAATTCGCCTGTGGCGACCAATGGAACGAATACGTTTCTACAGAAAGCGGTCGCCCCGAAGCCGTGTTCAACATCATTGACAATTTTGCCAACGCAATCTTGAACCCGTTCCTATCCAAGCCGTTTGACATTACCTATACGCAGGTTGACGAAACATCCACACCCGTTGACAAGATTAACCTGTGGGTCAAGGAATTGCAGAACGAATGGCAGACAAAGAATGCCGTTGAAACGGGTCTTGATGCGGCTATCAAGTGTGGGCGTGGTTTCTTCTACGCAACCAATACCGAAGAAAAGAAGGCTGCGATATTCGCAGTAGATGACCCTACGATGGTGATGTTTGACCCGAACTCTACGGAAATCAATGGCTCCGATGCGGAGCAGGTAGCCGTGGTTGAATACATTTCAAAGAACAAGGCGAAATCAAAGTATTCCGAATATTACGATGAAGAAGCCCGTGGAAACATTTCTCCGTATTTGGGTGACAACTACCGACCGCAAGAAGATTCTAGCATTATCATTCACTACTATGAAATGCAATGGGGCAAGATTGTGGAAGTTGACGAAAACGGGAAAAAGGTTGAAAAGGAATACAAGTATATCCTTTATACAAGATTCCTTGATGGCGTAATCATTTCGCAGCAGCAGCTCCCGCTGAAACATATTCCCGTTGTTCCCATTTGCGGTTCCCGTACTTGGCTTGACAAGCATCGTACTTTTGTCGGCATTACGCACAAACTCAAATATCCGCAGATGGTCATTAACTATGCAGTCCGTCAGTTGATGGAACGCCTAGCCCGTACCCCTAAATCTCAAATCATTATCGGCAAGACAGCTTTGCAGGGTAATGAAAAATATTACGAAAATGCGGACAAGAATCTTTCCCCGTTGCTGCCGTTCAATGACTTTACAAGCAATGGTGCGAAGATTGACCCGCCCGTTCGCTTTGACAACTCCGTACAATGTGACGATATTATTCAGATTGTTTCGGGTCAGATTGACCTTATGTCAAGTATTGTCGGTATGCCATCAACTGGCATCGCAAACAGCTTGGGTGCAGAAGAAACGGCTGAAAGTATTCTGTTACGAACAAAGTCTACAGAAAGCAATGTTTCTCACTACATTGAACACGCCAAGCAGAGTATGAAGCAGCTTGCAGAAATTCTCTTGGAATTTTACACGATGTACAGCGATGAACCGATTGTAGGTGTTCGCCCTGTTATCGGTAGTGGCCCCGAAACCATCACATCCAAGATGGAAGCCCGTAGGCAGCTTCTCGCATTGTCGCAGCTTTACCCCGAAAATATGAAGCCCGTGATTGCTTACGGCATCACAAAGACTTTGGATAACATTGAAATTTCTAGCATCAGCAATATGCTTGCGAAATTGTTACCGCCCGAAGTTCTTTCTGATGAAATTCCGCAGGTTGCGCAGTTGCAACAGCAGATGCAGCAGGTTATCGCATTTGACAAGCAGCAGATGGCACAGAAGGATGAAACAATCAAGAGCTTGCAGAATCAGATTTTGCAGTTGCAGCTTAAGACACAGAGCGATTACGAAATTGCAGCGATGAACAACGCAAGCAAGGAAAAAATCGCTGCGATGAATCTTATGAGCAAGCAGCAAGAAGTAGAACAGAAGGGCGCACTTGATGCGCAGAAGATGTATATGGATGCTGAACTTGAACAGCAGAAGGCACAGGCTGAAATTGAAACAAAACAGAAGATTGCAAGCATTGACTTGATGAAGAAATTGGGCGAGCTTGATATTCAGAAGCAGAAAAACGAGCTTGAAATTGAAAAGCAGAGCCGACAAATTTTGACACAAGGTCAAAAAACACCCGAATAGTGTGTAATATATAAAATGAGCGAGGTAGCTAGTGCCTTGTTCATTTTTGCAAACCAAAACTAGATAGGTAGAAAGATGAACGCTACAGAAAGACTTGATGCGGTTATTGCCCGTGAACAGGAATCTTCTCAAACTTTTGAGGATTTGGAGAAGTCACAGAACCCGAACCCTCAACAGCCGAATGGAGAAGAAACTAAAGTAGTAGACAATGACCATCCGAACACTCCCGAACCGAATGTGACAGGTGAAGGCGGTGCTGAAACTCCCGCTGAAGCGGAAAAAGCGGGTGCTACAGGTGGGCAGCAAACACCTAACGAGCCTTCCGTAGAAATGAAGGATAACGAAAACCCGAACGATAAGGGTCATTCTCCCGAAGAACAGCGCAAGTACACTTGGCAGAAGCTCCGAAACGAAAATAAGGAGTTTAAGGCCAAGAATGAAGCCTTGAATACCCAAATCAAACAGCTTCAAGAACAGATTGCAAAGTTCAAGGAAGAAAAGCCTTCGGAGCAGCAATATACCGAAGAAAATTTCCGAAGCAAGGAAGATTACTTTAGGTATCTTGCGCATCAGCAATATCAGCAAGATTCAAAGCAAGCGCAGCAGCAGCAAGCGGAACAGGCTCTCGCCAATCTCCAAGAACAGCAGAGAGCTATGACCATTCTCCAAAGAGAAGAAGCCTTATTCCCTGCCGAACAGCGTAAGCAATATTGCGATGTTGTGAATGCAGCGATGGAAGCGGGTATGAGTAATGCGTTGAATGCCAACCCCGATGTTATGGAATTTCTTGATAACAGCGAAATGGCACCACGTTTGCTTTATCACTTTGCATTGAAGCCCGAAGATTTCTTCAATATCGTGAACAACCCGAACCCGACCTCTCGCAAGTTCGCATTGGCTCGTTTGGAAGAAGGTTTATATCGGACTTTCGTCTTGAATAAAGGTGCGGCACAGCCCAACAATGGCGGTGAAGCACAGCCCCCGAAAAATTCGGATGTTACTAATCAAACGCCACCGAATAAGCGGGTTCCCATCATCGGGAAGATTGGCGAAGGCGGTGACAAGTCTAACAGCGATACGGCATCAGAAGCAGAAATTATGAAGTCATATCGCAAGTACACAGCTTAACAAGCAGGTATAACTATGGCAGGTGAAACCAATTCTTTCAGCCTAAACCGCAAGACGCAGTATCTTGCTGCTGCGGTCAATGACAATGTTCCGTACATTCAAGCTTCTCGCTCTTATCTCAAAGATAAGGTTGAAGGCAAGAAATGCGGTATGACATACAACTTTTATTTCCCCGACCCAGGCAAAGCCTATGCGGGTACAAGCGAAGTTGACATTACCAATGACCTTAAAACTATCACAGAACGTGAAGTATCTTGTACTCTGATGAACGCCCGTACAAGCGTTGACCTCGGTACTTGGGAACGCCTTACCGAAATTGAAGATTTCGTGAACGAAGTCGCTGAACCCCGTGGTCAGACCCTCGCAACCGAAATTGAAATTGATTCTATCAATCGTGGTTGGAAGGTTTCTGATGGTGCAAAGGTGATTAACGCCAATGAACTCGGTATGGATGATTTGGCAGGTCTTGCTGCTTCCTTGAAGTCTATCCGTAGCCGTGGTAAGTTCCGTGGTTTCGCACACCCCGCATTCTACCATTCGCTTGGCGCAAAGAATCTCTCTTTGTTCTTGCCTAGCGATATTATGCGTGAAATCTACCGCTCCGCATTCATCGGCAACTATATGGATGTGGATTGGGTTTCTGAAACCTATATGCCGACCCTCTCTGTGACGGGCGCACAGACCGCTGCCAACGTGACCGCCATCGGAACAGATGGTATCAGCATCACGGGTACAAACCTGTATGTTGGTATGATGTTCACTTTGAGTGGCGTTGAAGCCAAGTGTACCGATATGTTCGGTCGCAGAACCGCAGAAGACAAGGTGTTCATCGTTGAATCCGTGAACGAAGCAAAGACCGCAGGTACGCTCTCGCAGAAGATTGTTACCCACGATGGTACTGCAAGCGTGACGGGTGCAGAAATCACAAACTGCAACACCTATGGCGCATTCACCGCCATTTGCACCGCAGGTCTTACCGCAAAGACCCTTCTCACCGCTACGGGTGATTACACCATCATCCAAGCCCGTGATGCCGATGCCCTTGAATGGGATACCTACAAGCATCCGAAGCTTGATGGTTGCACCGAATCTACGCAGCGTGTGGGTAAGATTACCGCACAGGTCGCAAAGTGGGCTAACGTGTACACCCGTCAGCAGATTGTCCGTGTGGATGTTCCGTACATTTCGCAGATGATTGACGGAAGGCGCAGCCGCTTGCTTGTGGTCAAGCTCCCGTAAGAATAGTCATTGTTGGTTTGCCAATGACAAAAGGACTACCCCGATTGGGGTAGCCCATTTTTTTACCATAAGGAGCGATGGCAAATGCTTGGATGGCGGGTCTAGGCTTTATCATAATGGCGCCGATTCAGCGATACCCACATCTTTCTTACGCTAGTGCGCACAACGCAAGAATATTCTTGTTGAACTACATCCGTAAAGCTGATGGGTGGAATTGAACCGCCAACCTACCGCTTACAAAGCGGTTGCTCTACCGATTGAGCTACATCAGCCATTCGTTACTTTTTCGGGGGCTTCTTACCGCCACCCTTCTTTGTACCACAGGGCATAGCTTTCTCCTTAATCTTTTCTTCTGTAACTCTGAAATTGGACATTGTTATTCTCCAATCAAATTCTTAATTCGTTCACCAAGGATGCGCTTGTATTCTTCCATAGCCGCAGCCTGTTTCTTCCAAAGCTCCTTGTGCTTTTCACTAACGGCATCGGGGTTTGCATTGATAGCATTTTTCAATTTTTCAAGATTTAAAGAAACATCACGCCTTTCGTAAGAAAGTTCGCAAATAACATCTTCTCTTTCCACTCTCATAGAAAGATGTTTACGCCTACTATATGCAGCACATAATTCTGCATTTTCTACACCATCTGTTGCTTCCATTATTTGACCTCACTTGTTATGGTTTTGAAGTAATACCCGATATACTTTTCAGATTCTGTGTACAGGTTGCTTTCGGAAATGAAATCAGCCTGTGCCTTCTGAACCGAATAGTAATTTTCGGGCGTTGATAGAAATTTAAACTTTTCCATTATCGTCTTTGGCGTGTCAGATTCTGTAACGGCTTGGCATTTCAAGCATCCGTTGTACGGGGAGCCTTCAAATACATCGCCCATAAACACAGCACCCAAAGCAGCGGCTTCAAGCATCTTGATATTTGACTTTGCCCTGTTGAAATCTACGGGAGCCAACGGAGCTATCATAAAGTCAGCATTGATTGCCTTAAGCACAGACGGGTAAGAAAATGTGTGCGACCATTGGATGTTACCGATTTTTTCGCCAATCTTCTTTCCGAAAAATTTGATTTTCTGTGTAGACTTACCAAAAACAACAACATCAAAAATATCGTTTTCAACACCCATCTTGATAAAGGTTCGCCATTTCTCGGAGAAATCAAGGGTTGCGCCCTTGTCGCCAAAGTGGGAAATAGAACCTGTGTAGCAAATAAGCGGTTTCTTGTTAAGCTTATGTGTGGGGTAGCCGAAAAGATAACGTGACACAACATTAGGAATGGTCTTTACATTCTTCATTCCGTTTTCTTCAAGCTTTTTCGCAAGGAATGCGGTAGAAGCTATAATCAAGTCCATCTGCTTTGCAAACACCACGATTCTATCAACCGCAAGCTTTGTTTTCTTGTCAAGCACATCGGATGCGCCATTGTCACCCGCCTTGAACGGCAAATCGTCAAAGTCCATCACAAGATTGTACTTGTAACCCTTTTCTTTGCGCAGCTTGATATAATGTTCAATACAATACTTTGTCATATCAGATGCATCGGACTTGAACACGATTGCAGCGGTCTTTGACAAAATTCTTTCGTCATTGATTTCAAAAGGCGGTTCAAGGAATCTGTATTTGCAATTCTCAACATTGTTGAGGTAAGTGGCGAGAGAACGGAATCTGTAGAATCCGCAGCCCTGCTTATCGCCTACATAACCTATGATGAAGGTTTGACCTTCATAGGTCTTTACATTTGGTTTGGTTTGCATAAATAGCTCCTGTTATTGAACAATATAGTTTATTGTGCGTAAAATATATATACGAAAAGATTCTTTTAGGGTAAAATTATGGCTACAATTAGGGATATTATCACAGCAGCCTACAGATATTCGGGCATTTTGAATGACAAGGCAGAACCCGATGGCAATAGGGCTACCGAAGCCGAAGGGTTTCTCAACCAAATCATCTACAACTACAACTTGGAGAACTACCTTCCATATTGTCAGAACGTGAGAGAGCTGCCCGCAGGTTTTCAGACCTATGAATTTTTCGTACCCGAAGAAGAAGGCGAAGAAGCCCCTGCACCGCAAGTTACCTTTGGCGGTATTCCGCATATTATTGACGAAGTTCAGCCCGTGAGCATCTTGCAGGTCGCTTACAGGAACGGATTGAATTGGGCACCAATTGATGTTGTCGGTTTTGGAGCCATTACACCTTACATCCTTAATGTACCCGCAGTTCCCGCATTGGCTACATATCAGCGCACAGGCAAAGCAGGTTTCATTTATCTTAATCGCCCGACAACCCGTGATATTAGAATCGTTTATAACAGGAATTTGGATAAAGTAACGCTTGATGATGTGCTTGATGCACCACCCGAATATATTCAGTTGTTCATTATAACACTTGCTATCCGCTTGGCTCGCAAGTATAAGTTACCTACAACAGATTTGGAAGTTCTTATCGCAGAAAAGGATGATATTCTTAACAAGATTCAAGACAGGAACAAGAATGACCATCACATCCTTTATACGAATACGGATGCAAATCCGTTCTACAACATTCTTTCGCCTAGAGGTTGGTAATGAGCGAAAATTACGGAATTGAGTTACCTTCCATTGTTGGCGGTTCCTATGAAGGCAGGTTCAAGGTTGTTTCTCCCGAAATATCCTTGAATATGTTTGTTGAACCCGTGAACACGGGGAACAACGGATATACGGACAAGATTCTGAAATCCATTGATGGCAACGAAGCCGTTCTCTATTTTGGAGAAACCGAAGCTTCAAATGAACCGAATGAAGATTTTACCTTCGGTGTTGGATGCCGTGGTCTTTACACAAGTTCTTCAAGCCCCGAAGGTGTTCCGTATATGTATGCGGTATTTGACAAGAGCCTTTGGCGCATCAAGCCTAATATGAAGGCTGAAAGCTGCATCAAGATTGGCGGTATTGAAGCGGTCAAGCAGCCTGTAAGATTCGCTGAAAGCGGTGGTGTAAATTCGCAGCTTTGTATGGCTTTTGGTGAAACAAATACATTGGTTTGCGGCTTACTTGATACAGATGAAGATATTCGTTTGCAGGTTATCGCAAACCCAATCAATCCTTATAACCCTGCAAACCAAAACGAAAACCCTAATCTTAACGTAACGCCTTGCAGGTCTACCCATATCGTTGAAATGAAAAGCAGAATCATCATCAACGATGCCGATTACGGGCAGGTGTTTATTTCCCGTGTAGGAGCTTTCCAAGGCGGTATGATAAAGGTCTATGACCTTGATGCCGATGGCAAGATTCAGTATGGATTAGATGGCTATACACCTCGTTACAAGGATGTTCCCGCAAACGAATGGGGTTGGAAGGATGATAGGGGAGCATATATGTACTACACCCCGCTTTCCGATACGGGCGACAAGGTTCTAGCTATGGAGTGTATCAACAATGGTACTCTATTCGTGTTCGGTAGCCACAGCTATGCAGTTCTCACGATGGAAGATAGTGAGTATCAGTTGAAGAATACGCTTATGGGTAACAACATCGGTATAGCAGCCCCGCAGAGCCTAGCAAAGACGGAGAATGAGCTTTGTTGGCTTGGCAGCGGTGACGATGGTCATAACGGCATTTGGAGCGTTGCGCTTGACGGAAAACCGAAGAAGATTTCCACGTTCGCTTTGGATAGGGAAATTCAAGCGATGGATATTACAGAAGATGCTTTTGGTTTCGGTTACAACTACGCAGGGCATCATTTCTATGTAATCACGTTCCCCGCTGCGGACAAGACTTTCGTCTACGATTTTGATACGCAGCTTTGGCACAACCGAAGCACCCGTGATGCGCTGCTTGATATTGACCATTTTTGGTTCCCCGTTTTTGCCCATCAGTTCAACGGCAAAGTTTACCTCGGTAACTACGAAAACAATTGCTTGATGAAAGTGGTTGAAAACAAGCATACTGAATGGGATGGTCGCCCGATTCGCAGATTGCGCAGAACCCCGATTATCGTTTCTGATTTGACAAATTTCATTGTAAATGAGTTTAGGATTGAGTGCAATGTAGGTACAACGCCTTACGAAAATCCTTTTGACGATATGAGTATTCCTCACGATGGCGAAGCTTGGCAGAATGCAGGGTATAAACCCGCTGTAATGGGCAAGTTTAGTGCAGATGGTGGTAACACTTGGCAAGACCTTAACGATGCCTTTATGGGGCGTACAGGCGAATATGATTACCTGTGTCAGTTCCTTGGGCTTGGAATGGCTCGTTTGGGCGTTATTGAAGTTTCGCTCACGGCTCCCGTTGATTGGGTGATTACAAACAGCAAGATTCGGTACACCCGCACAAGAGGTTTCTAATGCAGACAGATACCGCAGAAAGTAAATTTACCCGAATCAGCGAAGCTTGGTCAAAGAACTTTGACGAATTGCGCATTTCGCAGACCCTTGAAGCCTTGAAGGGCGTATGGGGTAATGAAGAAAGCGAAGATGGCGTAAAGGTCGCAAAGTTCGGAAAAGCCGTTTTTTGGCAAAAGCTTGGCGCAGGGACAAAAACTTTCACAATTCCGAAATGTGAATACAGATACTATTGTAAAATATATGGTGACAACGGCTTTCTTGGCAGCATCTTCATTGAAGCTGAAAAAGAGCAGATTACCATTTCGCAACCCGAAGATACCCGATGGCAAGTAGAGGGTGTTTTCATACAGGAGAATTAGAAAATGCCAATTCCTATGCTAATCGCAGGTGGTGCAGCTCTTGCAGGTGCTTTGATTAACGCTGATGCGCAGAAAAGGGCAAATCGTGAAGCGCAGCAGGGCGCAGCAAATGCAGCTAATCGTGCAGCAGCCGCCTGGGGCGAATTAAGCGGTAACTACACCGCAAATGAACAGACTTTGCGTGATTATGAAGGTAAGGTTGGTCAGACCTACAGCCCCGAAATGCTTCAAAGTCTTTCTACGCAATATCGTAAAATGCTTGAAAGTCCCGATGAATTTATGTACAATCCTACGGACTTTGACTACACAAAGAACATTGAGGATTTCTACGATAAGGCTTGGGAAACAAACGCAAACGCACAGCAGAGAGCTTTGGAACGCTCCGCAGCTAATGGCGGTGGTTTGTACAGCAGCGGCCTAATCAACAATACCGCAAGCCTTATGAGCGAAAATGCAAACAAGGCTTACAAGGAAGCCCGTGAAGCCTATTTCCAAGACAAGGGCTTGGCTCTTGACCAATGGAAGGCTTACAACGATATGCTCAAAAACAAGGCTTCTTCCAAGCTTGGAGTTATGGAAGCATACGGGCAGAACATTAACAATGGTTTGGGTCTGTATGGCGATATTACAAGCGCAAGAATCAGCAACAACAACAGCGCAGCGGATGCCTACGCAAATCTTGCGGGTACTTATTCAAACCTTGTCGCACAGGCGGGTAATCGCAGCGTGAACGGCTTTGGCGGTTACGCAGCACCCACACAGCAGAAACTTTACTAGAGGTAGCTATGTTTGAAAATACAAGATGGTCTAACCCGAACTATCAGCCTAACTTTGACTATGGTCAGAGAGTGCAAGCAGCCCGTGAAGGAATGTGGGGCGCAAATGCAGCCGTTGAAGGTTTGAACCTTCTCGGCAAGGGCGTTGAAGCTTACGCACAGCGCAAGCGTGTTGACGATATTCTGAAAAAGATGTACGAAAAGGAATATACCAATCCGCAGACAGACCCGAACAAGTATTTCGGTGTTGATAGCGGTGAACCTGTACAGAATGATTTGGTTATCGCAGGTGGTGGTGGTTCTGTTACCGAAGCGGGAAATCCGCTTTTGGCTGCTTTGACACAAAAGGAATATGACGAAATTGTGAAAAAGTATTTGCAGCAGACAAGCGGAATGAATGAAGTACCCTTGATGAACTTTGACTATGGAGTTATCTAATGGCTTTTGGATATGCAAGAGTAAAACCCGATGCTTTCAGCGATATTACTGATGTGCGTGTTCGCAATGACCGCATTATGCAAGATATTGCCAATCAGAAGCGTAATTGGGAAGCGAAGCAAGCAGCCGCAGAATTTGATGCTTGGCAGAAACAGAATGCCCGTAAGGACTACGGGTATTACGATAAGGGTCTTGCTATTCAGAACGGCTTCAAGACACAGCCTTTTGCGGGTAAAGCCCCTTCAATTTCGCAGGGTCTTGAAAGCCTTGGCATCACACCCGATGGTAAGCTTACATTCGGTTCCCACGGCAGCAATATGGTAATGCCGTTCCGCAGAAAGCCTGTTTTCAAGACGGATGAAAACGGCAATCCTACTCCGTTGTCCGCTGATGAAGAAGCCATCTTACAGCAAGAAAGCGACAAGACAAGTCAGCAAGCGGCAGCGGAAGCTGCTTCGGGCGCACCTGTACAAAATGGCGGTTATGGTTCTAGTTCAATAGAAAACCAATCTAATTCACAGGCAAGCCCGTGGTATGACTTTTTGAAGCACCCGCAGAACACACCTTATGAACTTGAACAGATGCGTAATCAAGGCATCTTGCGTGATGCTGCAATCGCAGCGGCTATGAACAAGCCTGTGTTTTTCCCCGAAGCAGACACATTGTCTGAACCTATGGCGAAGCTTGCGGGTCAGCAGAATGGTCTTGCACAGAGCGCAATGCAGCAATTCACAACCCGTCAAGGTATGGCATCGGATGCTTACAAGATGGCTACAGGTCTTGCAACGCAGTACGCTTCTAACGCAATCCAAGCCGATATTCAAGCAAGGAAATTCAAGGCTGATGCAGAAGAATCGCAGCGAAACGCTAATGTTTATGGCGAACAGGCGAAAGCACTTTATGGTCAGATGCCCGATGAAATGAAGGCTCTTTCGGGAAAACCCGAATTTCTTGAAGTTGTACGAAATAAGTATGATGAAAAGTTGCAGAATCTTGCACAGGCTTACGATGTTCTAAAAAGACAGCAAGCCGTGTTTCAGAATGATGCGCAGAGCAAGGCAGAACAATCTCAATCCTATCTTGCAAAATCCAAGGCTTTCAGAAATGGCGCATCCAAGGTTTCTAAAGATTGGGAACTTGGTTTGGATTTTGGCGGTGGTGAAGAAATTGCAGCTCCGCAGATTGCAGGTAACGATATTCGCTTTGCAGGTCAAGGCGATATTGGAAAAAATGGAGCAGGTTCTTATGGGAATTTCAGCAATCCTAAAAATGAAGCTCCCGCAGCATCTACACCAAACACAACTACACCGACAATTCCCGCAGCTACAAGCAGCGCAAGCGGTAAAGGAAATCTTGTCTTTAATAACGGCAAGGTTGGCAAAGCTTCTGCACCAAAATCTGATTCTATTTTTGAAGAAGGTTCCGCAGAGCGTGATTTTGAAAACCTCGCAAATGAATATTACAAGATTGGTAGATTCGGTGTAGGCGGTGCTTGGCAAAACCTTGATACACAGGTACAGCGCAGAGCTTTAGATGATAATTGGTTGAGAAAAATCAATGGAGTTAAGCAGAAATTAGCTCTTGATTTGAGGAACAACCCCGAATCTTTCGCAAAGCATAGACCTCTTTTTGATTTCATCCGTTCGGGCAATCAGTTTGGCGATACAAACAAGTTGCTTGAAGCCGCTGCAAACCCACCCCAATCTTACGATTTGTCTTACTACGCAAATCAGTTCAACGCTACGGGCGATGAAGTTGAAAGAGGTGATTTGCAAGACTACCTCGCCATTCTGAATGAAGGCGGTGCTTTAACAATGCCCGAAGTAAAGCATCTTGAAAAAATGCTTACAGAGCGTTTTCCCGTAACTAATTTGAAGGGCGAAAAGAAACCGCTTTTACAGCAGAATGGATTAAAAATTAAGTTCTTTAAGGCCACAAACCCCGATGGCTCTCCGATGCTTGATGATAAAGAACAGCTATATTTTGTTCCGTTGAAAGATTCTTTCAAGTAGGTTTTTATGGCAGACATTTTCCCGAAAAGTGATTATAGACAGCAGGTAAACAAAGTTCTTTCTGAAAACACTAAATCTCTTGAAAAGGATTTGGAAGAAAAAAGATTCAGAAACAACCAAGAAGAAATTTTAGCTGTTAGAAAAAAAATCAAACAGCTTAAAGAAGCTGATTCTCTCTTTAGGGAAGGTTTCAAGCTACAGCCTTACGCAGAAGCAATCACACAGAAGTCTACATCTGCATCCGCTAATCAGCAAAACGGGTTCTTTGCAAGCTTCAACAACCTTGCTACAGAATACATCAAGCAGAACAATGGTAATGAAGATGCCTTGAACAAGTTCAAGAAGATGAACGCATTGGAACAAAGAAAGTTCCTTAAGGACAATCTTAACGATATTGTCAACAATGCGGGTGCGGAATTTGTTCCCGCATTCAAGGCAGCTTCGGGTGAAGAAGGTGCTACTAAAGCAGACTTTATGGATAGAACCGAAAGGTCTTTGACAAATGAAATCAACTATCTGACAAAGAACGCAACAAAAGCAGACCTTGAATTTCAGCGATACAAGGATATTTACAATGTTCCCTATTGGACTAATAGGGATATGAATAACTTTTTGCAGAGCGATGGCAAGGTTTACCCTACGGGCAGCGCAGCTATTCAGCAGAAAACTTTTGACGAAAATACGGGTGAAGGTCAGAAAGCTTACAAGATGTACAAGGGCGGTAGTGCTTACGGCTCCTTTATGCTTGATTACAAGCGTGACAGAAGCAGCGCAGACCCCGAAATGGATTTCTTCAAGAAGGTGAAAGAAACCTACAATAACAAGCCCGTTGTAGACAGGTTTGGTTCTACAACTCTTGCGGACAGATTCAAGAACAAATTGGCTTATGCCGATTCCCGTAACAGCGTAGGCGGTTTTGTTGATTTCGGCTCCCGTCTTACGGGCGCACCCTATTTTAACACAATGGCACAAGCCCGTGAATCGGGCGCAATCGCACCTAATGAAATGTTCAATCCGATTCAAGGTGTAGAAGGAACGGCAAAGAACTTTGGAGAAATCGGTTTTGATGCTGCAATGGTCGCTTCTCCTTGGGGAAAATTCAAACCCGTTGAAAAAGTTCCTTTAAACGCTCTTGTCAAAACTATGGCTTTAGGTGCAACGGCAGGTGCTAAAGGTGCTTTTGAAGGAGAGGAAAGGGCTGACAAATCGTCTACATACGCAAGCGCAGTATTAGGCGGTGTTTTAGGCGGTGGAACAGGCGGTATCATCTATGGTTGGGGTAGAAGATTCCCTAAATTATCGGCAGGTAGCGGTCTTGACAAAAGCTTGAAAGAAGCTAACGCTTCTTTTAAGTATGATGTTGCGGGTATAAAAAACGCTGAAAAAGAAGCTTTGGATGATATAAAAAATAAAATTCGTTCAGAAACTACTGATTTGAGAAATCTTGAAAAGCAGCGTGTAAAGCAAGAAGCTCTTAAAGAAAAGTATGTTGATGAAATCAATCAACGCCAAGAACAGAATCGTGGTTTAAAGCTCCGTAAAGACATTTTTAGCACCGAAAATCTTAATGGCTTAAAAGCGTATGCTCGCAACTTAAAAGAGCCTACAGACCCCGTTTCTGCAAAGAATAAAGATATTGTTAATTGGATGCGCAATAAGCAAGATACTTTTGTTCAAGAGAACCCCGAATTTGTACGGAACATTGAAGCAGCTCCTTATGAAGTTTCGGGTTTTGATTACGAAAGTCCGTTGCAGAATATGCGTAGACCTTCTGCACCTAACACACAATCGCCTTCTTATCAGTTCTATGAAGCCACGGGCTACAACCCGTCTTTAGCTGGAACTCCTGTTGGTGAAGGTGAAAATGTTGGCAATATGGTTGAACGTGCGGGTGAGTTTATCACAAGAAATCCCGAATACGAAAACGCATTGAAGGCTATCAACCCCGATATTTCGGGCGACAAGGAATTTGGTTTTGGCGCAAGAATCTTCAACGAAATGAAGATGTATGAAGATGAACCTATTGCACAATTCGTAATTAACAAAAAATCTTTTGGTAGTACAGGCGAACACGATGCTGCGCTTAAGAACTCTTTTGGCGAATGGCTGAAACGCAACTATCCTAATGGCGTTGAAGATTACGATAACGCACAGAGAATTTTCTTTGAAAAGCTCAATATCGCAAACAGCGATTATTGGGGAAAACGTGGAACGGGTGTTATTCCCGAAAAGTATAACACAGGCCGTATTGAAGATTCTGATTATTTCAAGCAGGTTAGAGAAACAATCAACAACGCACTGACACTTGACCAAAAGCAGAAACAATCTTTATTGAATCAGCTTAACACAGCTAAAGAAGATGGTAAGACGGAAGAAGAAATTGCGGGTATAATCGCAGATGTTCTTCAGAACTCAAATGGAGCTGTTATCACAGAAGGGAATGTTGCAGCTAATGTTCGTAAAGCTGTAACCCCTAATTTAATTACAAATTCTTCTTTTGAACGTGTGAAGGCTATTCGTGAAATGCACAAGGCTAGAAGTTCTCTTGCACAGAATGCGCAGAACCTTCGCAATGAAATGCAAGCTACAGAAAAAGCAATAAGAGAAAAAGAAGCCAACATTTCAAACCTTAATGAAGGTGTAGAACCGATTAAGCAGCAAACAGCAGAAAAGCTTTTTGAAAGAAAAAATCAGTTTGATTCAAAGGCTAACGAAATTAGAGCGATGAAGCAAGGTTTTGCTCCACCTATTGTTTATCCTTTGAGTATGGCTTCAAAAGCAATAGGTTACGCAAAGTCTAATAGAAGCCTTCTTCAAAACGAAGAAGATGAAGAATATTTACCCGTTACTAACGAGAGTAATTTCTTGAAAACTATAGGTGCGAATATTCCGAACATCGGCTATTATTACAATAGTCCTCTTATCCTTATGCGTAAGGCAGGTTCTTTCAACATTTCTAAAACAGGAGCTAAAAAGTGATTCACATTTCCTTTACAGACCAATGGCAGACTTTACTTGACGAAAACGGCAAACCGCTTATCGGGCGTGTCAAGTTCTTTAACGCAGATTCTACGCAGTATAAATCCATCTATTACGATATACAAGGAGAAACACAGGGCGAGAACCCGCAGTACACTTTACAGGATGGTAGGCTTGAACATCAAGTATTTATCGGTTCGGGTGTTTATACCTGTAGGGTTGAAAAGTTCCTTGGAACAGATGTAAGCTCTATGCGTGACCACGCCAATGACGATACCTATTGGAATAATTACAAGTCTTTCAAGCTTTATGGCGGTGCAGATGATGTTGAAGGCGGCAGCGACCTAGCAGCAGGTTTCTGCGATACAATCGCAGCTTTGCGACTTGTAAACCCGTCTGAACACGGGGTAGTATCTGTTATCGGTTACTACTCTAAAGAAGATGGAATTGAGCCTAGAACTTACGTTTGGGTTGAAGGAAACAACGATGCAGAAGATTACGGCTCCACCATTGTTTCTAGCGTGACAGGCTATACAAGCGCAGGGCGATGGAAGCTTTGCGAATCTCCTATTGTTTGCGCAACTACGTTTGGTGTGTTTCCTAACAGGGCTTCCACCATTACGCCTTCTGAATTGACAACAAAGGCTACGGCTTTGTCGCAATACGCAAGATTAAGCCCCGTTTGTACAGCGATTCAGTTCAATCGTGGCAATTACGAATTTGCCGAAGGCGCAAGACTTTCTTTCACAAAGAAGGTTATTACAGGCGCAAGCGTTGTTTCGGGAACTACCATCAAGTTCGGTATGTACGTTGAAGATGGTCAGACACCAAGCGGAACTATTGAAATTGCTTTCATTGGCGGTCTTGACCTTGAACAGAAAAGTCCAATAAGTGAAAACGATGATTATGTAACATTCTCTTTTGGAACAGGTTATGTAAGAACATCGTGGTTACAGAATATTGAAAAACACGTTGTAGCAAGTCTTTCTTACGAAGGATTGACAATCATCCTTGACAAGTCAAGCGCACAGACTTTCTATAACAATGGGCAGACTATCAAGAATTGGCATTTTAAAGGTTGCGACAAGGCCTTGTATCAAGTGGTCGGTAGTAACGCCCTGTTCCAATCTTGCAGCTTTGAAGGCAAGTGCTTTCAAGTCAACAACGCAAGGTTCTATGATTGCGGAACGCTCTATCAAGAATGTATCTGCGCCAACGATACGAAGATTACTGACGATGTTATTTGGGGTTCTACGGGTGAAATCAAGTCCGAAGGAACTACTTTTGTGTGCAATGATATACGTATGACGAAGGCTTATACGGGTGTTGTAGACAACTCTTGCATTAAGGCTATTGGTAACGATGCCAAAATCGTTTCTACTTTTGAACTCACTTTGAAGTATCTTGATAGGTCTTGGCAGCTTCACGGCAAAATCGGTTTTGAAAATTCCGACACGCTGTACGCAAGTCAGTATAACGATTTTAGTAATTGCGTTGATTATTCTCTCGCCCATCCTAAAACTATTGACCTTGAAAGCGGTAGTTATTCGTACACTCTTGATACAGCCAATGTTTCTCAACCTAGAACATTTAGCTTCAAGAATGGTTCTTTGGAATTGACAAAGACGGGTGGCGGTTCCGTTGTAGACAACATCAAGCTTGAAAATTGCGAATTTACTTGTACTGAAGGTTTTCTTTACATTGAAGCAGAAAATTCAAAACTTTTAGGTTATGCGGTTACGAATCCAATTTCTCTCAATATCAGAAATTGCTATGTAGAACCTGCACAGAATTTTGAATTGAAAGTCAATGAATGCTATGCCAATGGAAGCTCTTTTAACGGAGCTGTAGCTCTTTTAGCAAACATCAACAATAGACTTGAACAGAAATTCATTGGATGCGATTTCAGCAAACAGCTTCTTCTTTACACAGCAAGCGGAGCTGTTACTAGATGTTTCGTTGTTGTGAATGGATGCTGCTTCAACATAAATAACAGCGGAACTCCTATCACAGCAATAAATGATATTGCATACAATGGCGGTTCTTGGGCAAACGAAAGCTTGCAGGGTTACAAGTTTGAAGGTAACACTTTTATTGGCGATGCTTACTTGTTGCCTGTAAAAAAAGTTTGCTTTAAGCTGACATCATCTACCGATGGTTCTACAACTCCTACAGCAAGCGATGGAGAGGTTTCTATAGGTTCTTTGACAAACTATACATACCCTGCAACATCCACAAAATCTAGGGACAGGTTGTTAGCTTTTGCCAACAAATTCTCTGATTACAGCTTTTTCCGAAACAAGCTTTTCTATTTGGGAATTATTGATAATTTCACTATTATCGCAAAACCATTAACTCAATTAAGAGAATGTTATTTCGGTCAAGGTGATTCTGCACAGATTCTGCCTATTTCAGATATGATTCAAGTTTCAACAAACGGAAATGTACAAATATCTCAAAGCATTTACGTAGCTTATGGCGATGAAGTTCCAATTAGCGATTACACTACATTTATTCCGCAGATTGAATGGCTTGTGGAATTTGAGAAGATGTAAAATATTAAACGAGGTTTTACAATGGCAAACAATGTAAATTTATCGTTCCCTAGTGCGTACTTTCAGCAATTCATTGACAAGAACGGGAAACCGCTTGTCGGTGGAAAGCTGTACACTTATATCGCAGGTTCTTCTACAGCGATAGCAACATACAAGAAAATCGGTTCTGTTGATGCGACAAATACCAACACAAACCCGATTATTCTTGATATGATGGGCATGGCGAATATCGTCATTTCCCGTGATATGGCGTACAAGTTCGTTCTTTGCGATAAGAATAATGTAAAGATTGGTGAATGGGACAACATTACGGCAGGTGGCAGCGGTGGCTACCTACCCGAAACAATCGTTGTTCGTGTAGATGGAACTGAACACCGCATCACATCTACAGCTTCCCGTGATGGCGACAATCGTCTTATCTTTACTATTGATATTGACCAAGATTTCCTTGATAGAATTGATGGTATTGAAGAAGATGTTGAAAGTCTTGAACAAAATAAAAAGGATATTGTCAGACAAACCTCTTACACGGCAAATGGTTCTAGCGTAAAGACAATCAAGAAATTAACACAAGACCCCAACGGAGAAGTTGAGGTTGAATTTGAGGATATTGAATTTCCACAGCAAGCACCCGATGTTGATGTTGTAAGCCCTAATGGTACTCTTGATGTACAAGAAGAAGTTGAAGGTAATCACAAGATAATCAAGCTTGATGTAAAAAAAGGAAATCTTGACTATTATGTAGGAACTTTGAGCGAAACAACAATTTCTCGTTCTACATTGTCGGGTTCGGGGGTTTATAATATTGCAGCAAATCTAACAAAGCTTGATGGTAATTTGGATATAAAACAGACACTAGGTACAGGTAAATTCTTATTCACTTGTAACATGAGTGTTAAGCCCGAAACATTAGTTAATGAATACAATGCTTTATGGTTTGTTGCACAAAGCACATCTTCTAGTGACCAAAACAGATTGGTTGCAAAACACAATATAGATTTCAGTATTGACCAATGGACTGATGTTCAACTTGCAGGTTTAATCAATATAACAGACGCATCCAAGAAAATTGCTTTTGACCTTCAAGTTGGAAGTGTGCCTTCAACGGGTGTAAAATTAGAGGTATCTAATGTAACGATTTATCGTATTGAATCAATAATGAGTAATGGTGGTGGCGGTACTGAATACACCGAAGGGGAAGGCATCAAGATTGAAAACGATGAAATCAGCGTTGACTATGGAAGCGGTCTTGAAGTTGACCCGCTTACAAACAAGCTGAAAGTAAAGATTGGCAATGGACTTAAATTCAACGAAGAATCGCTTGAAGTTGAAATTGATAGCGATGTTGAAGATGTTGTGGAAGCTGTTGAGAAATTGACGGAAGACCTTGACAAAAAAATTACCACAACATATCCGTTCGCACAGATTACGATGCAGGGCGATTTTGCAGGGTTTGGTGTGACCAATACATCAAGAATGATTGGTCAGCTTTTTGCAGTTCCTATTGCATCGGAAATCAGAAAGAACGAAACTATGATATGCATTAACGCCTTGCAGAGTTTCAACGGAAAAGTTTCGTTCGGTATATTTGAGTATGATTTTGAAGGCAACAATGGTTCGGGTTCTACCTATTGGATTGCAGACACTGGCGTTGTAGAAGTCAACGCAGGTGAAAATGAATATCCTTTGAAGTATGTAGACCAAGATGTTCACGAATTGCAGTCCTCAAAGCTTTACTACGCTGTTGTAGCTATTGCGGGTGATGCACCTGCATCGGGGCTTTTCCTTGCTGCTGCGCCTAACTACGCTGCAACGTACAACGCTAACCCGAAGTACACGTTGCTTGTAAGCAATATGAATCAGTACATTGATTGGTCTACAGGTACTCTCCAAGGTGCTTGGTTCCAAGGCTACAATGAAGATAACACTATTCCTAGATTGTTTATGATGTTGCGCAATGGTGATGCTGTCCCACCCATTCCCGTAACAGAACCATTTACAGATATTGGTGCGTACACTCTTGAACACATAAATCGTGTAAGCAATGTTTTCTCGCTCACTCCCGATGCTAATGGCGGTATTTTCCGCAAGGTTATTCCGCAGCAAGACGTGGATATTGTTTCGTTCCGTTATGTTGACTATCACGGCTCCGTGAATCAGAACACTTCTGTACCCGTATTGCTTGACGATACATATACGCCAATCAAGCAGATAGCAGATGGTTCTTGGACTTTGGGCGATTCCGACCAAACGAAGATTGACGGAACACATTATGTTCACGAATTTACGTTCAGCACACCCGTTCACCTTACAGCTAATACAGCCTATTGGTTCTTGGTTGGCGGCAACTTGTCAAACCAAGGTAACGATTGGATAATCAATTATCAGACACCATCTGTATATAACGATTTGCTTTTGGCAAAGAATTTGTACAATGTTAATAGTTGGATTGTAGGCAACGGCAATGGTGAATATCAATCAAATGTACGTGGTATGTACTTGCGATTGAGCGATGGAATAAAAACTTGGGTGATTTAAGGAGTTTATTATGGCTAAACAGAATAAGGTTTGCGTTAATCTTGACCAAAGTAACGAACAGAATGGCGGTTTTTCCGATGCAGAAAAGCTGCAAGCCCGAACTAATATTGGTGCGGGTGACGGGAAAATCCCTTGGGTTACTATGGGTGGGCAAACACCTGTAGTTGTTAGGAGCGGTATAAGCATAGTGAAGTATCAAGCGGGTTATTGCTTGCAGAATGACGATGCTTCAGTTAAGTTATGGCTTGCTCCCGACCCTGTAGCGGGTGATGTGGGTAAGATTCTAGGTATCGGTGCGGGCGGTGTTATTGGTTGGCGTAACGCTCCAAGGGAATTACCTTCTGCAACGCAGCAAGATGCCCACAAAGCTCTTATTGTTGATGCTAACGGAAATCCGATTTGGGGCGAAGTTAAGCCTTCAATCAAACAGGCAAGCAGGCTTGCGGATGTACAGGTGAATTGGAATTATTCGGGTACATCGTCTAATTTCAGCAAGGCTGCAATTGTCATTGAAAACCTTACACCGAACAAGATGCACCGAATCAACTTGAGTGTTGCGTACAGGCAGAATTTTGCAGCGGGTTTTGTTTTTGCGGCAAGTCAAGAAAATAACTTGGGCGTTCCTTCGGGATATGGTAGAATTGCGGTAAGAACGGGAGCTTACGATTCAGAGTACAACTCATACATTCTTAATACTACTTGGGATTTACTTTCTAGCAATGACGGGAAATTATTCATTAATATGGTAGGCGATGCCGACCCGTCTAATATCCATAATAAAGTATTCATTGAAACTTGTCATTATCAAGTTATTCAAACCGAATTATAAGAGGTTTGTATGGAAAATGTAGTACAGACAACTTTTCAGTATATCCCACCCGCAGCAATTCCATTCGTTGTGATTGCTGTAGCTTGTTTCTATCTTTATCTTTGGTTTCGTTGTAAGCAAAATTCAGAACAAATGAATAAAGATAAAGAAGAAACGCAAAAGAACATTGATAAGGAATCACAGGATTTGCATGACCTGTGCAAAGAGAATGCTTTAGAAATAAAGCATCTTAAAGAAGAATTGTCGCAAAAGAACGAAATTCTTGATACTTTGCGGTCGCAGGTCAACGAATTGAACGTGAATCTCGCTATCGTTTCTGAAAGAATTGTTACATTGGTTGATGTAATAAAGGAATTGAAGAAATGATTATATTACTTTGTGTGGTATTGATTGGCGGTCTTTGTGTGGAGCTGTTAGAATGAACAAGCTTGATTTCAAAAATCTAGTTGTCAAAGAAATCTTCTGTATCAGCGGTGAGGATTGCGTTATGGCTTTGGAAGAATCAAAGTCTTTCAAGCGCAGATACCCTCTTGACAGCGATGTAGAATATCGTGTTATTACGAATCAAGGCGAATTGCACATCTTTCTTAAAAACGGATTTGAGTTTGACGGGCGCAGCGGCACACCAATCGTTGATTGCGTAGCACCTAACCTAGGCACAAAAGAAGAAAGATTCACTTGGCTTACACACGATGTAAACGGCTATGATTTGGACTTGTCATTTTCCGACACGAACTACCTTTTTTGGGCTATGCTTGTTTACCTGTGCGGATACAGCAAATTCAAGGCTTCAATCATCAAGTACGCAGTTTCTTTAAGCAAATCTTGGTTCGGCAAACCAAAGAAAAACGATTGGTGCTACAAGAATGTAAATAAAGTAAGCGCAAGGTGGTTTCCCTATGATAATATCTAATTACTTGCTTACAGGCGAAACTCCTTCAAAGAAGAATAGCAGAATCGGGTTACGAAGCGGTAAAAACATTCCATCCGAACGCTATCAGAAATGGAAGAAAGCAAAGCATATTGAGCTGCTGCATCAAGGCATTTTATGCCCACCGCTAGAAAAGCCTTTGACGATTGAATTTTTCTTTTACCATACGGACAATAGAACCCGTGACACAGACAATCAAATTTCTAGCATACTTGATTTGCTAAAAGATGCTAAAGTCATTAAAGATGATAATTGGCAAATCGTAAGGCGCATCAGCGCAGTAGCACTTCTTACTCAAACAAAAGAACCTTCTGTGAACGTGGTGATTTCAGAATACTAAAAAAAGCTCCGTGGGGAAAACAAACAAAACCCACGGAGCTATAGGGAGCAATCGTAATCAACGAGGTAAGAAATGAGTCCTTTTCTTGACCACTTATAATATAGATTTTTTCATCAAAAATGTAAAAGTAAACTATGAAAAATAAAAATTACAATAAGGTGAAGGGAGAGCATTACGATAAATGCGGGGTTGAAACAATCGTAATCATTGAGAACGTGGTCAACAGAGAAAATATACCACGAAAAGCTGCTTACAATATCGGCAATGCTATAAAATACCTGTTGCGCCTTGGTCTGAAAAAAGGCGAATCTTGGGAAGAAGATGTAGCCAAGGCAGAAAATTACCTGCACAGGGCTAGAACGGGCAATTGGAGCCTTAAAAAGTAAAAAGGCTGTATTGCTACAGCCTTGGTAATTAAACAGCCTGTGAAGCCTGTAAAGCGGCTTTTCGTCTTGCTTTTGCTTCACGATTCTTCTTTGCGCAATCAGCCCTGTAATTAGGGTCACTTGCGCATCGTTCTGCGTACCGCCTTCTCCTATCAGCAAGATACTTTTCGTATTTTTCGGGTTGGTCTTGCAGCTCAATTCTTCGTGGCGGTCTTGGTTTCTTTGCAAGATGTTTCGCTTGCGCAGCTTTTTGCATCGCTCGGTATTCTGCCGCAAAAACGGGGTCTGAATCAAGTCGCTCTTTTGTTTTAAGCCATCGCTGATGTTCGTAGTTCTTTTTGTTAGCCACAGGGTCTTTCTTAAGGCTCTGTTTCAACAAAAAGCTTCGGAACATCTTCTCGCTTGATTCAATCAGCTTCTGTTTCAGTGCATCCATCTTTGTGTACCTTGCTATCAAGCATTTCGTCCATACGCAAAAGAACAGCTATAGTATCGTATATTTCCTCACGGCAATCTTCGTACCGACCTTCAAGATAAGCTTCAAAGACTTCTTGTACTTCTTGCGAAAGAACCCAATCAGCAGTCTTGAAATTGTCACGATTATCACGGCTCCTTTTGAGAAGGGCTTTCACGTTTTCCAAAGTAGTCCCTTCTCCGCAAACGCTTACGCAGAAAAGAGGGTGCTTGGTTTTTGCGTGTTCAAGATGATTTGCAATTTTCTGAATAATTTCGGTTTTCATCTTTCTGCTACTCCTTTCAAGAATGCAGCGATAATCATAATCGCAATGTAAACAAGGAATACCCAAATTTCAAGACAAAGGCAGCTCCAATGCCAAGGCCAAGCGATAATATCCCAATTAGCACAGGCTCCAACACCTGCAAGTTTCATGACGATGAAAACGATTGTGAGGATTTCAATGATTCCCATTTTGATTTTCCTTTTTTGGTTTATAACCATTCACCTTTTAAAGACTTGCAATCAAACGGATCTTTTTCGGGCTTTTGGTCACGGGTGTAAGTGCATTTTTTGGCTTGTCCTGTAGAATAGTCAATTTCAACGGGTTTTACAGATTCTGATTGCGACCTATAAAGCATCCTTTCTTGACCTTCTTCTTTAGGATTTTTCTTTTTGCTTCACGAACCTTCTTGGTATGTTCGCCATTCTTGCGGATAACTTCTTCACGATTTTCTTCGTAGTAACGCTTGGAAGATGCAGCCATCTTCTGCCTGTACTCCGTTTTTTCATCGCCTGTAAGACAGAGGTAGTAAACGTAAGAAAAGGAAAGCTTGTATTTCCTAGCGATTGTTCGGTAAGGAACACCCGCTTTCCTTTCTTTCTTTACGGCTCTGATTACATCCGCTGTGGCTTTAAGCTTTCTAGGCTTCAAGAGAATGTAATCGGTACGCATTAGAACGGGACATCTCCATCATCTTCTTCAAATCCGCTTGCAGCAGATTCTGAATATTGGTTATTGTTGCCGTTACCTGCGTTACGCTTGTCAAGCATCTGCAAAGTTGTTACACGAACTTCTGTAACGGATTTCTTGTTCCCGTTTTGGTCGGTAAAGTTGTTTACCGAAAGTTCACCTTCAACGAAAAGCTGCGAACCCTTCCCAACATATTCTTCAACCACATCAGCGAGCTTTCCGAAAGCGGAACAATTAACCCAAGTGGTCTGTTCCTTCTGTTCGCCATTAGCATCACGATAACGCTTGCTTGCTGCTACAGAAAAAGATGCTTTCTTCTTTCCGTTCTGAAAAGTGAAGATTTTCGGTTCTTGACCAACATTGCCAATTACCATTACTTTGTTAAGATATGCCATAATTACGCCTTCTTGAACTCGGTGCAGCGCACCATTTCTGTTTTTTCGTTCATGTAATACTTCGGGCAACCTTTAAGGAATTTGCAATCCTTGCAGGTAAAAAAGCCCCTATCATCCTTTACGCTTTTATCCATTGAAAATCTCATTCAAATGCGCATCAAGTTCTTTTACAGCCTTATCACGGGCTTCATCGTACTTCTTGTCAAGTTCATCAGCCTGTTCTTTGGTGATTCCGTTAAGCTTAACCCACAGGTTTCGTGTAGCAGCAAGCTTTTTCAGAATATCCTTAACCTTGAAAGAGTAAGCCATCAGTTCCGAAGAAAACTTGCAGACCCTAATGGCTTCGGCATCAAGAATATCAAGGTCAAAACGCTTCTGCTGCATCTGCACCATACAGGCTTTGTTTGTGGATGCGTCAAGATTCTTGTACGCTTCTTGCAGGTTGCGAGAGAGGTTCAAAAGCTCTTGGTCAATCGTGTGCTGATATTCGTTATTTTCGTTACTCATTTTTTTTCCTTTTGTTTGATTGTTACTTGATGTTAAGAACTCTTTCCTTGGGCTTGACAATGATACCTTCACCGAAAAGTTCAAGCATCTTTTCCGTGGTGATACCCGCAGCCTTGACCATACCGCTTACAGAGAGTTGGTCAAAGAGCTGTTCCTTGGTAGTCAAGCCCGAATCAATCAAGCTTTGTGCAATCACACGGGCTTCACCTTCCACAAAATCGTAGGTGTAGCTCTGCTTATTCCACGAAACCTTCAATTCCTTCGTATCGGGCAAATCTTCGGGAGAGCCTACATTCCAAGTGTGCTTCAAGACTTCCTTAATACTCTTGGAGAGCGCATCAGCCTTCTTCTGCAATTCCACAAGGTCACGCCAACCGCTTTTGCCGTTGCGCAAAGCGATAAAATCTGCTACTGCGCCTTCATCATCCATATTAAGACCTGCATTTTCAAGTCCAAATCGGTATGCGACCAACGCTGCTTCGGTTGCCTTAAATTCCGAAATATCGGAAGGTTCCATAATTGCAACTTCTTTTGCCATTTTGTTTTTTCCTTTTGTTAGAGTTGAATATTTGCTTTGAGGTTTGTTACCACATCGTTACGCTTTTCAGCGGGAACTTCTGCGGGTGTCTTTGCTCCACCGCCATAAGCAGCCATAATTTCCAAGGTAATCTTCGTGTTTTTCGCTGCGTATTTTTCCACAACTGCACAGAAACGATTCATTTTTTCTTCGGGGCTTTCCTGTGTTGGAGACTTCTTCTGCTGATTCTGCGCAGGTTTCTTTCCGTTCTGATTTTCGCCCTTACCCATAGTCCTATCAAGAGAATCGGGTTCAGCGATTTCAAACGCATTCTGATACAGGTAACGCTTGATGTAGCTTTCCACGGCTCCAAGGTTCTGAACTTCGTGACAACCCTTCAAGGATGCCGTAGACATCGGGCTTGTAAATACGATGCTTTCCTTGGTTTCGCAATCCGTAAATGTAAGCGTTGCGCCTTCGGGAGTGAAATTAACCATCGTGGTAGCCCTATTGCTTGCAAGAATCGGAATAAGCGCATTCAGAATATCGTCAAGCTCAAAGTAATCGTAGCCTGCGTAGGTATTCTTACCCGATTTCTTCACGTTCGCATTCTTGAAAGCCAAACGGCAATCGTTGAGCTTATCGTAGATAGTGAGCTTTGCTCGCTGTTCACGTTCGTTGTTTTGTTCCATTTGTTTTTTCCTTTTAGAATTGGTGTTTGAGTAGATTCATCGCCTGTTCGGGAAGCATCGTAAGTCCACGGATTTCATCAATTCCCTTTTGGAGCTGTTTAGGCACCTTCCCTGTTGCAATCGGGTAAACCTTACCTTTCTCCGTATTTATTGTAAGACAGCAGCCATTCTTTATAATCGTCAATTCTTGCATCTTCTACCTTTTTCTTGAAATTGAAAAATTCTTCATCAGAATGAAAACTTATTTGCCAAATAGTATCTTTCCCTTCACACATAAGAATGTAGGTATCTTGAAACTTATTGTTGGCAAAATGCAGGTAATCTGCAAGTTCTTGCAGAGCCGTTTCAAGATTCTTTGAATAAGAGCTGAACGTGATAAATTCACCCCTTTCATTTTCTTCTTTTCTGTTACGGAAAGTATTGACAGAGAAATTGATTGTTTTTTCGTTCATTGATTTACTCCTTTGTTCATTAGAACACTATGTAATATAGCTTAATAGCCACCCATTGTCAATAGGTAGCTTTAATTTTTATTGTAAAATTATCAAAACATTTTCTTGAACCTAAACCATTCATCCACATATTGCGGGTCAGCGGGATTTCTGTTTTTGCATAAAAAATCAACTTGATTCTTCATACTATTTATCATCATATAAAGCTCGCTTTGGCTGTAACATCCGTAATTCTTTGCAAGAGCCACCCATTTACTTAATTCAATACCCTTCAATTCAGCATCAGCTTTAAGTTCATCAAGCTCTTGATGTGGCTTGTTCGCCAAATCTTCAATCAGATTTTCTAACTCGTTTATTGTTTGGCATCCGTATTTGCGCATCATCCAATGCCATTCTCTCAATTCATTTCTTACATTACAATATTCATCATAATCTTTGCGTAAGGTTTTATTGTAAACATACCAAGCACTTAATTCTGACGGGTGATGAATATTCAACGCTCTCGCCACAAATTCCCTGTCAAAAATTGAAAGAAAACCTATATACATTTTTCTCAAAAACTTAATCATCTTAAAAAATCCTCTGCGTCCGAAATTTTAATGTAATCGTAATCTACTCTGAATATTGGCACACTCACCTTTAACCTTGTAGTCAAAGATATTAAATCTGTATGCAGAAACTTATGAAAATATCTTTGCTTTACAAGCTCTTTTATTCTCTCCAACATTCGTTCATTGAATGTTTCTTGCATTTTTATAACCAAAGTATTACCAATACGTTCGCACAGACTATCAAGATACTTCGGGTCTTTTTCGTACCAAATAGGCTCAAATTCAGCCATACAGCTAACCATTTCCGTGTTTGAATGTACGAATTTTTCAAGCTCGTTATATTGATGAATTAGAATGCCAAGCTCTGATTCTAGCTCTTTTATCTTCTTCTTCTTATTTGCTATTTGCAAAAACAGGATTTCAGCTAAAGCAGCAAAAGCGAGAAAGACGCATAAAACTATTTCAAAAATCACGATTGGAAGATGTTCCATTTTTTACCTCATTATGTTGATTATTAAGTTGATAATGTTAATAATGATTAAACAGATGTTCCCCAATGCCCCTATCTTACCCCAATTTCGCTCTTTCTTCATTATACCTTCTTTCAAAGTTTTCTTCAAACAGGCAACGCTTACATATAAACCTGCAATTTACAATATCATGCTGACCCGCATAGAATCCACCGCACTTGTCGCAATGACCGCTTGAAATATACTTAAAATCACTATATTCCTTTGCTATTTTCTTGACAATTTCATCATCAAGCTTTTTGTCAAAAGGTGCTTGCTGAAATACGCCTTCAATCATTTCCAAGCTCCTTTTCAAGTTTAGCAGCTTTCTTCATAAATAAATGATATTGCCGTTCCCTTTTTTTTGCTTTAAATATACCCGAATTAACTTCGGTTGGTGAACAACCTTCACATTTATTCCATAGATATTTAGATTCATAAAAAGCTCTTGTAGCCATTTCCCTTAAAAGAGCAACCTTCATCACTTCAATTTTTTCAATGTACTGGAACGGCTTGTGGATTTGCTTCTGCAATTCATCTGCTACAGCAATATGTGCAGCCTGTTCTTCAAGGTACATCTTTGTACGCTTCTCGCACAGGTCTTGCCAATATTTTGCGTTGCCGTCAACATTCTTTGCGATATTTTCATTCGCAGATTTAACAGCCTGTAAATATTGTTTTTGCAGCCTTTTGTTTTCAGCCTTAAGACTACGAATATAATCGTCAACTTCTTTAGCTTCGTAAAAGCTTCTTACGCCACCAAAATCTTTTTCTGCATCTTCAACCCAATTAAAAATTTTCAATCCGTAAGACATTTTTATACTCCTTTGAAAACAAGTTTTTCTTTAATCTGATTCAACATATCTTGAAATTCAGCCTTGCTGATGCGCTCCGATGGCGGTGGCGGCAAAGCGTTCTTAATCGGGCGTTCCTTGCATACAAGCTTGTACGCTTCGTTAAGCACTCTGATTGTAGGAATATCAGCAATCACACGGGCTTTTCTGAAAAGATTTTCAACTTCATCTTCGTTTATTTCAATTGTATCATAGATTTCCTTTGCAGCTCCAAGAAGGGTATCATCGGTAAGCTTTCTCCCTGCAAGCTCATAGCTTGCGCCAAGCTGAATCAGAATCTTGCGCATCTTGTTATCCATTTTTACCTACCTTTATACCACAAAGCAATCCACGGCAAAAATCTACCAAAGGCACAACTCTTTTAAGTTCTATCTCTCTTGTGTCAACCACACCATTTTCAATTAAAGGTATAGGCTCGTCAATATGCCTTAAGATAGATTCTAATTCATTTTCAACCCTGTAACTTCTTACAGGAATCATAATTGATTTATCAGCCATTTGTTACTCCTAGAATTTTTCTCATTGATTTTTTTTCTGATTGTTTAAATTTTTAAATTTTTTTGCAAGTTTGAACCACCTTAAAGCCCATTTATCCATTCTATCCCTTTTTCGGCTGTAAAAATTTCGCAGATTATGTTTATCGTCAAGTATTGACACTTTGTACTTAAATATGAGAGAATATGCAGCGCACTTTAACGCCATATTTTTACACCTCTTATACTTTTGGTAAGATTCTCTCAATTCCAAAATACGGACAATTTCACACACCTTGCACAATTCATACGTTTCTCTTGGTTCACGTTCAACCAAAGAATCGGGGTCACTATTCCAATATCGGTTAATCTTCGGCATTTTACCTCTCCTTGAATTTCTCTGCAAGTTCAAGCCAACGCAGATGCCATTTGTTGTAGAAGCGCTTCCTATCGTAATGTTCTCCGAGCATACAAATCGTTGACTTACCACAGCACATTTTCGCCATCGCCAAGCATCGCCTGTGTTTGTTGTGAGCAATCACCTTGTCGGCTTCGGATTTTAAGTAGACTTTAGTCTTGTAATCGTCATTAACAATCATATCAATTGCTTTCAGTTTGCTCATCTTTCAACTCCTTTTCACACTTTAGTCATTAAAAAACTTTTCAACATCTTCTTTTAAGAAGAATTTTTTATCCCATAAATTCGCTTCATCATATTCTATCTTTCCCCATATTCCACCACCTGTGTAAACTTTAAACTTTCTTTTCTTCTTATTTTCTTTAACAGCTTTGTTATAGCAATCAGAGTGAGAAAAAACTCTGCAAACAAATTTTCCGTGAAAGTAAACCGCTTCCATCCCGTGTAAACCGCCAACATCAAGAGGTTCACCGCAATAAAAGCAATGAGTAGCTACGTTATCAATGTTCCAAGCCATTAGATACCACCTTCCATCTGCATCAGCAAACGCTGCGACTGCGACAAGTTACCCACAGCTTGCGACAACCTCGGCTTTTCGGGTTCAGATTGCCAACACAAGTTATTGAGCCACGTTCCCAAGTTCTTCGGCTGCGGGTAAAACTGATGATGTGTTTCTGCGGCTTGACGGGCAGCATCTTCGTTCGCCCAAGCATCAGCAAGCTTCGTCACTTCCACGGCAGGGTCAAGCTTCTGTTTCTTGCAAGCTGTAGTGAAACGCTTGTATTCTGTTTCAAGACCATCCTTGCGCCCACCATAAAGCTTTCTGAAAAACTCAAAAGTATCTTTTGTCACGTTCGGTTCGTTCGTAAGCACCAAAGCCCCTTCTTTTGGCGTTTCAGCCACATCAGAGCCGTTATTTTCCGATTCGGGTACATCGTTACCGCTTTCAGCTTTCTTGCGCTCACGATACGCCTTTTGGCGTTCTGCGGCCTTCGCCCTGTAGTCCATAGAATAGTCAATAAGCCTGTCAGCAAAATCGTACTTGCCACGTTCTTGACGGATGATAGCTTCAATCACCCCAAGCATCCAAGTTTTTGCTTCGGCAGCATCTACCTTGCCTACTTCCAAGAGCCATTCAGAAAGCGGTACATACACATATGTAATAGGTTGGTTCTTCAAGGCCATTACTTGCCCCCGTGACGGATGTAGTATTCTGTAATTGCTTGACGGGTAACGGATGTGTAACCCGCAGAAGGGTTCAGCGGCTTTTCAAGTGCGATAAGCTCGTCAAGCATATCGCGAATTTTGGATTTACCACACAAACAGATGTGGAACGGATATTGTTTCTTCGGTTTAGGCATTTAATTTCTCCTAGAAAAGTGAAAGTTGTAAAGATTCCTGTTTCTGCTCAATCGGAGCATCGGGAATGTATTCAAGGATTTCCACAGGCTTATCGTAGAAATTCAGATAGAGGTCAAATTCAGCTTCTGCGGGTGTCTTTTCCTTGCTGTGAAACTCATGCACCTCGCCATCGCCATATAACTTGAAATAATACTTGACAATCATTAGTATTCCTCGCATCTTACGGGAGTACCATCCTGTTTTAGCATTGCTGATACACCACGACCTAATTTGATGTACGCTACAAATTCCTTCTTGTCGCAGTACGCAGCCCACCAAAACCCTTGTTCCATCACAACGAACCTACCATTACCATCATCGCAAGCAATGAGAAATAAAGCAAGTGTCAAAAGAATATACTTAATCATTTATTTTCCTCTCCAACATCAAAGTGCAAAATGTCAAGTAAACGAGTTTCCGTAGCACCATACTCATTACGGACTTTCTTTGATGCAAGAATATTTAACATTCTTCCATCCAAGTCAATACTGACAACAATATCGTCACGCTTACCAACATCTGATGCTTCAATGAAAATCTTCATACTACCACCCCTTCTTTTTCAAACGCTGCTGAATCGCCACAGGATTTGACTTCGGGTCAATCTTAACTGATATTAGCTCTTTGTAGCAATCAACGCAAAGATTAAATTCTTCTTTTCCTTTGGCGAAAAAAGCTATAACATTAACAATTCCCGCAAGTCCAAATTTATGCAAGCAACGCTTGCATTCATAACGCTTGTACTTTACGCTCATACTAAACCTCGTCTGCCCAAACCTTAACATCAATCGGTGCAAGCCTGTACTGCGCAAAACGCTTGCCGTTCTGCTCAACCATCTTCGTTTCAATATTGTAACCCGCCTTGCGCAGGTCGGCAATCCTTGCGCCAAGACGGAAGCATCCGAACTTTTGCAGGGCTTCAAGAGGTGTGATTGAGTTACCCTGTTTCAGCCAAATGGCTATACAGGCATTCTGTGAGTTTTTGTTCATTGATTCGCTCCTTTTCGGTTTGTTTGATACAAATATACATCATTACTAAAATTTAGTCAATACCTTTTTGAAAAAATAATTGTAAAATTTCGTTACGTAACGTAACATAACGCACCCTTTATATATGTATTTCTTATTTATTTATTTATTTATATTCTTATTTATTTATAGCGTTACATCCGTCACTATCACATAACGTGACATAACGATTGTAACAACACTACGCAAT
>JAZQGF010000003.1:0-8014 GCA_045539875.1 Acutalibacteraceae bacterium | reverse complement strand
TCTGAACTTCTTCGCAATGCTTTGTGATAAGGTCGTTCTGATATTCAGCAATACGCTTGTCCGTAAAGTTGCGGATATATCTTCTCGTGAAAACAACCGCCAGAACTATTGCAAGCAAAACACCTGCAACCGCTGCAGCAATAATCCAATAATTCATTGACTGATACCTCTGTAAAAATTGATGAAAGCCATATTGACATCGTTATACATTCGCCTTGAAACAGGAATACTTTTGCCATTGTCAAAGACTACATCTGTTTTGGTAATTCTTGAAATATGCTGAATATTAGCTATGTATGAACGGTGGCATTGAGCGAAACTCTCATCAAGCATTTTAGCAATATCCGAAATCGGGAGCTTAACATTGTGCTCACCGTTTTCGCAAGCAACACAGCTTGAATGTCCGAAGGCTTCAACATAAATAATATCTTTTAAATTTACTTTGAGGCTCTCGTTATCAACTGAAAGCAGAACGAATTTTTCTTCTTTCTTCAGGTTGTCGCAAGCCTTTGAAAGGACCTCAAAAAGCTTTTCTTTCTCAACGGGTTTAATCAGATAATGAAGTGCTGAAACATCATAACCACGAGAAATGTAATCGGGAAAACCGGTTATGAAAACGATCTGAATACCGCTGTTGCTTTCACGGATTTTTTCGGCAAGCTCAATGCCATCCATCGCCTTCATCTGAATGTCAAGCAGAAGAATATCGAAGTTTTTATCTTCCTCATACTTGAAAAGAAACGCTTCCGCACTCGCAAAACCCGAAATGTTTACGGCTTTTTTTGTTGCCTTCGCCCACTCCTGCGTGAGCGATGTCAGATATTCAATTTCAATCAGTTCATCATCGCACACAGCAATATTGAGCATAGCAGATGTTCCTTTCGTTGAGATAATATAATTTTAGTTGCAAACGGAATAAATGTCAATGGGGATAAAGTCTTAGTTTGTAGAAAACAGAATACCGAATAGATAAGTTGACAAAACGAAAGGATAAGTTACAATATAATATATAAGTTTATGTTTAGTTCTTATGGAAGGTTGTAAAAATATGAAATTATGGTTGAAGGTTTCAGCAGTAACTACACCAATAATTGTAATAGGGGTAATTATTGATTTTTTGATTGAAAAAAGTAAAATTCCGTTTTTGGAGATAATTGATGAATATTCTCAAGAGACATTTGCTGCGTTGTGTACGATAGCAGCTTTGGGTAGTGGTATCCTTTCTGTTATTATTGGGTCATTAAATGACCATAAGTTATATGGTTATTCCTTGAAAGATATTTTGAAAATGGCACCCAAACAGTTCAGTATAAAATTTCTGATAGCTTTTCCGTTGGTTTTAATTGTTCCGGCGATGTTTTTTATGTCCATTGACTATTGTACCGCATTGACGTTTTTAATGGTAGTTGTTGTTGCGATAATAATATATTCAAGTTATATTGTTTGGAAACTGGTTTCAGATGATAAATATGTTAAAAATATAATTATAAAATATGTATTTAATAAATCTGAAGATAAAGAAAAAACAACAGATGTATGTTTAAGAATAATTGGCGAATTAGATAGTTTGTTTGAAAATAGTTCTGAAAAAACTCAAGATGATTATATTGATTTATTAAAAAGAGCGATAGAAGCAGGTGTGAAAAAAGATATACTCAACACGCCTATGATTGAAAAACAACTCGGTAATATTTTTAAAAGTGCTTGTTTTAATTTAGGGTTCGTTAATGCATATAGAAAGGTTATTTGCTTTAATGATTGGGAATATGATTCTATATTTTATACTGATAAAATAGTTACGGATTATATTGAGTCAATTAAGTTTTGCCCAGCGAATAAAATATATGAATATAACATTCCAAGTACGGTTAACGATATAATTGAAAACATGGATATTGATGAAAATAGCATTATAAGGTATGCTTTCAGGTATTTTCATTCAGTATTTAAAAACTCCGTTATAGATAAAACAACAAAAAACGTACTTATGAAAGAAATTATATGCAATCTTACTTTGCTTCGAGAAGGAAAACAAGGCGCAATTAGAGGCAAGGTTCTGCTTTATATCTGCAAACATTGTGTTTTTGAAAATGAAATTGAGGAAACCCGCAAAAATGTTTTTCTCTTAATAATAAATATGCTTCATGAAAACAATCAGTTCAATAAAGATGTTTGTTATATTTCGGTTGTTTCCCAAATGTTCCGAGCACTTTATTTCTATTCGGAATATGAAAAGAGTACACTTTCAGAAAAATATCGTCAATCACTGTTTGAACTGTTTTCGTACAGAAACAATGACAACTGTGGTTACAGCGTTAATATTGCAAATTTAATTTACAGAAATTCAGATGAAATTGTTAAGTGGCTTTGTGATGATGCGGTAAAATTTGATGAACGGATAAGTATGTTTGACTATTTCCCTTATGCAATGTTCTGTAAAAATATTATTTGGTCAAGGCGAAACTTACTTGAATTTGCATTTGAATTATATGCAATATTAGGTTATGGATTAACAAGAATATTTCCAGCTGAAGGGTTTTTGTTGCCTGAAAATAATGATGTAAAAACAAAAGTGATGATTTGTGAAACCATAGTTAATATGTTTGATGTTGATGAGGAAATCACTTTTAACAAACATATTTCCAAAGATATACAAACATTACAAAAAACATTAGGAAAAAGCAGAATTTTACCACAACATTTTATTAAATATAATCTGGAATATTTCAATGATGAACTAGCTAAATTGCGAATTTCTGATGACCAAAATTCGATTGAAGAAACGCAGTGCCGTATTGAAAATCTTGTAGATATAATAAACTCGCACTTAAAAAAAGAAAGTGTATTTAAACGCAACAAGAATCTTTCATTGAAGAATGCAATTTCTGTTACAACAAAGCCATATTTAAAACACACCAGTTTAATTGATGTTAATAATGCTGCAACATATAAAGTCGAAGAAATACATCAAATTATAAACGAATTTATACATCAAAGATTACGGACTGTAAAAATTGATTTCGGTATCAACGGAACAAAAACTTTGTTGAAAGAGTTAAGAAAATCAGAATATAAGTATAGAAATTACGAATACATAAATGATTATGCTATTTCAAAAGAAACAAGAGAAAAAGAAGAGTTTTCAAGTTTGTCTGCTCTTATTAAAGAAATACCATTTGACAATAGCAATATAATTCGTGATAATGTGTTTTTGAAGAGTTGTACAATAGAATACAACTATGAAATTATCAATTATGATTTGGTTGTTCCGACTGATGCGGATTGTGACGAGTTTATTAACGATCACAAAATTGCAGATGGAAGATATCGAATTGATGGTGTAATCTACGATTATAAGAAAGCTGTAGATTATTTGAAAGAAAAATATCGCGTTGAAAAATCAAGTTTTAAGTTAATAACAAATATTACAAAAAATAGCGGTTTTAAAATTATGTTTATTCATTGACCAAAACATCACTTAAGCCCGACGGGCGCAGCTCGGAGAGAAGATTTTTAAATTTTCTCTCCGATTTTTGTTAGGGGTTTGGGGAAGAAATTCACCAACAAGCGGTAAAAAACCGACGAGAAAAATTATGAACGAATTGTAAATCGGCATAATTTGAAAATGAGGTTTTTGCAAAAGTGGGTACCCACTCGCCCTGCTTGCAAAGATAGTGAACGGTGAAAACGGGAACGGTTTTGCAAGCGGTATTTGCGAGAGTGTATATACACTTGCCCTGCTTGCAAAGTTAGTGAACGGTTGAAAATCGGAACAACTTGCAAGCTGGTTTTGGCAAGGTTGTATCCACATTTGCCTTGCTTGCCAATTTACAAATAGGGCAAATCGGCAAGCAAAAATGCAAATCCTACGTAGGTTTGCACTGCTTGCTAAAGAATGAGCAAGCAGTAAAACAAGGTGTTTATCAATAAAACTTATATAAAAATCAGCCTGCGGATTTTTGTGATTACGCAGGCTGAAACTGTTTGTAAAATTAAATTATGTCATATCTTCTGTTTGTAATTTCATATCCGTAATCAACAGAAGTGAAGTTGCCGTGAGTTTTTGCATAATCACCGTGCTGAATATCATCAAAAGGTAACGCACCATTGTTCAATATATCGTTAGTAACAAAAGCGAATATTGTGCGATACAAAATTTCGTTTTCTTTGCCGTCGGCAAAACGGATTGTACAGCAGTTGTTCAGCTTCATTCCGTGAACTTCATCAATGCCGCATCCGGCAACGGCAATCAATTCTCCGTTTTCAAAGATGCCGTATTCAAGATTGTTTTCATCAAGATAATCTTTATCATTGAGCAGATGATTTATATAACCGTCTTTTTTACCGTTTGCCCATTCGAGAATTGATTTTTTATCGGAAGGATTCAGCAAACGGATAACAATTCCGTCGGGTAGTTTTGCTTCAATCAGCTCTCCCGAATACAACGTTTGCGGTGTAACTTTCAGCTTTTCTTCAACTCCGTAAGACTTCAGAATTTCATAAATTTCTGTTTCGTCTTTCATTGAATAAAATGTTTTTCTTTGCGGAAATCGTTTTATCCATTCCGATAAAATATCAAAATCATCCGTCATAAACTCAAGATAGCTTTTTCCGTTTCCGTTGTCACCGATTCCGATAAAACCGTTTTCGAAATCTCCGTTCGGTGCGGCAATTTCAAGACCGCAATATTTTATTGTTGTGCAAAAATAACCGTATCGCTTTGCATCTTTTTCAAGAAGATAATCAATAACGATGTCGGAATCAATAAGTTGAAAATCAGGATTGCTGTGAATGAAACGGGCAGCAACAGTTTTGTCTGTTATCTCCCCGAGATACATTATCTGATTTTTTGTTTTGGAACGGTACTCGCTCGGAGTAACTCCGTATTTTTTCTTGAATGCTTTTGTAAAACCTTCGTGAGAATCGTAACCGATTTCAAGAGCAATATCCAAAACGGATTTGTCTGTGGTACGAAGCAATTTTGTTGCATTTTTTAAACGGACATAATTCATATACGCTGTCACGGTAAAACCCGTGTGAGTGAGGAATATGCGATTAAAATAGTCAATGGAAAAGCCTGCGTTTGCGGCAACATCTTCAACGGATATTTCGTTGTCGGATGCATTTTGTTTTGCAAATTCAACAGCTTTGAAAATAAGTTCTGTGTTCTCCATAATACATTCTCCTATGTTCAGATTGATTGTAAAAATCGATTTCTACAACACAATTATATCTGCAAATGAAAATGTTTTCTTGAACAAATACGATTTGTTTGGTTTATCATATACTGAAATTATATATCTGATTTACCGTCAATTCAAGTGTTGCAAAAATTACTGATGAGCATTATAATTAAATTCAGAAATACGGATTTTAAAGGAGTGACAGATATGAAACATTGCGGAACGCAAAGGTTAGAAACAGACAGATTGATTTTAAGACGATATGAAACTAAAGATGCTGCCGCCATGTATAAGAATTGGGCATCCGATTCAGAAGTCACAAAGTTCCTGATGTGGAAAACTCATTCAAATCATGAAGAAAGCCAAAGGATAATAGATGATTGGGTAAAACAATATTCAAACGAAAAATATTATCATTGGGGTATTGTTTTGAAAGAAAACGGCGATGAACCGATTGGCGCTATCGCTGTAGGTTTTATGAACGAAGAGGTTTCATCAACGCAAATCAGCTATTGTCTTGGCAGAGCGTGGTGGCATCAAGGAATAATGTCAGAGGCACTGAAGGCGGTTATGGATTTCTTGTTTGATGTAGTAGATGTAAACCGCATTGAAGCAAGACACGACCCGAGAAATCCGAATTCAGGCAAAGTAATGCAAAAATGTGGAATGAAATATGAGGGAACTTTACGCAGTTCCGATTGGAATAATCAGGGCATTTGCGATGCTTGTTATTATGCATTGTTAAAATCGGAACGCTGATTTCAAAGGTGATATTTAATGAATAAGTATGCTTTAATTGATTTAGTTAAAAACAAATATCTGAATAACAATAAAGCTGATGTATTAAATCATGTGGAAGATGTAGCAAGCATAGCTGTTGAGTTGGCAAAAGCATATAATCTTGATGTTGATAAGATAAAGGTTGCCGCATTACTTCACGATATCAGCGGAATAATGACACCGCAAGAAATGTATGACTTTGCAATAATGCATGGTTTGGAAATAGACCCTGCAGAAGAAAAGTATCACGCTCTGTTGCATCAAAGAGTTTCAAAAATAATTGCACAAGAAGATTTTGATATTATCGATTCGGATATTCTGAATGCGATTGAGTGTCACACAACTTTAAGGAAAAATGCGAGTGTGTATGATAAGGTTATATTTATTGCAGATAAAATATCTTGGGATCAGAAAGGCATACCTTCATGCGATGATTTATTAAAAAGTGCAACAGCAGAATCATTGGATGAAGCTTGTTACCTTTATATCAAATATCAATTTGATAACAACTTGTTGGTAATGCCTCATCAATGGCTGATTGAGGCTTATGAGGATTTGAGGAAGATGTAATTTTACGGAGGTTTATGAATGGATAAACTGATATATTCCGTTGTAACAGAAAAAGATATTGGTTTTATTAATGAAACATATAACGAAAATATAAACATACTTCACGGTGTTCGCAGAAATCACAATACTTGGAAGAAACTGCTCTCGGATAAGGGCTGCATATACTATGTTGTCAGTTCTGATAATCCTGTTGCTTGGTTCAGAATAGATGTTGAAGCTGAAGAATTATGGATAGGTATGCTTCAAGTAAAACCGATTTATCAACATAAAGGTGTTGGCAGATACATTTTGTCTGTGGTTGAAGATATAGCAAAAGAAAAAGATTATAAAAAAATCGGTATTCATACAACAGAAGATAACATTGCTGCCCGTACACTTTATTTATCATCAGGTTATTCAGTAACAGAAATAGGACCTTGCACTACCGCAGACGGTAAAGAAAGAGTTGGGTACACTTTTCAAAAAGAAATATAAGGTTAAGACTAACAAAATCCGGTTTAGGAGGATGATAAAATGAGTATAAATTTTATTGTCAGAAAAGCCGTAATCTCCGATGCGGAAGATATTTACTATATCAACAAAACAAGTCTTGGTTACGAATATGATTTTGAAAAGCAAAAACGTAAAATCGAGGCGGTACTGAATGATGAAACACAAGTTATCTTTGTAGCTGAAACCGAAAACAAAGTTGTCGGCTACATTCATCTTGTAAATTACGATGTAATCTATGCTGATAATTTCAAAAACTGTCTGGGATTAGCAGTTGATAATGATTACAAACGAAACGGCATCGGTTCGGCTTTGCTGAAACAAGCTGAAATCTGGGCAAAAGAAAACGGTGCAGTTGGAATCAGGCTTTGTTCAGGAGCAGAGCGTGTGAATGCTCATAAGTTTTATGAATCACAAGGTTATGAAGTAACGAAATTACAAAAGAATCTGAAAAAGATTTTTAACTCCTTCGACGGTTAATCTGTCGGAGGAGAATTTTTGTATTTGAAAACCCCTGGCTGTGCCAGGGGTTCCGAAAAAGCTTTAGCGATGAAAAGAAAACTCCTCTTGCAGAGAGTGCGGCTACCAACAGCACAGCTAAGCAAAAGGAGAACATTCAAAAAGAATGCTATTAGCAGTATATCATAAAAGAAGTAGAATTTGTAAACAGAATAATAAATAAATGAAAGCAAGGGAAAAAAGAAATTAAATGTCAACTCTGTCTTTAAAAAGGCATCCTTTGCAAAAGGAATACGTTGGGTACGCCTTAAGGCGATGCCAGTAACATAGGGCTTTGCCCGCATATGAAGAACCCCCGGCTTAGCCGGGGGGTTACTATTTGAATAAATCCCTTTTGATACTTATGCAAAATTGTAGTTGACAACTATATTTATTTGTGCTACAATGATTACACAATATAATATGGGAGGTGAAACGATGGAAATCATCAGCAAAAGACTGAAAGCGCTCCGTGAAAGTGTAGGTCTTTCTCA
>JAZQGF010000002.1:0-67824 GCA_045539875.1 Acutalibacteraceae bacterium | reverse complement strand
AAAGTGCATCACGGTAAGCCATAACCGTTAATCTCCGATCAGAAAACAGCTTGTCAGCGGATTTTTGCTTCCGTATATATATGACAAAAATCGCAAAATATTACGCCAAAAAACAACATTGTTTACAGTTTATTTACATTTAGAAACAAAAAAAGGCTGTGCATTGATTGCACAGCCGTTAAGCTTTATTATTCAATTTTATTCCGCAACCAGAGTCTGCACTGCGGATTTGGTGTTTCCGTTATGAAGTGCATTCTGAATTATCTGCTGAGCTTCAAAGTATTCACTCGTTATAACAAGGTAAATATAATTGCTGTCAATAACCGTAACCGCGCTTGACTGCGTTTTTGCGTAGTTTACCGGTGAATATGACTGAGTGTTGTCCTTGACGCTGCTGAGATACATGTCAAGTGTATCGCAGGTTGCGTTGAGGTCTGCAATGTCTTTGAGCTTTATGAGGATGATTGTGTCTGCGTTGACTGAGGGGTCGGTAGCTTCTGCAAAAACATATTCCTCAAATTTTGCAGTGTCAAATCCGAAAAGAGTGCTGATGAGTTCGTCGGGCATAACCGTCATTGATGGCATATTGGGTACTTTCTGCAGGGAAGAATATACTTCTGTCAGCGGCGGTGCCTGAGTTTTTGTGCAGGATGCAAGACAGCAAATGCAAATTATTCCGCAGAGAATCAGCGAAAGAAATTTTTTCATAACATGCAACTCCTTTTTAGTGTTTTGCTCCGAGCTTTTCGGCCCAGACGGCATATGCATTATCGGTCTGGTGAATGTATTCGTCACTGCAGTATTCAGCCTTGAGAGCGAATTTTTCATCCTGCAGGGATGACATGATATCAATATATTCAAGATTATCGTATTCAAGGCAGAGCAGCTTCATATTGTGGTTAAGATTTGAAAGATTGAGGTTGTTGAGATTCTTTTTCTGCGCAGGCTCAACGAGGAAGGTTGTGCTTAAAACATAAATTTTGGCATCAGGCACTTCTTTCCAGACGCTGTTGATAAGCTTGCAGTAGTTTTTAACCGTTCCCTCAACACCGGAATCAACAATATCGTTGATTCCGAGGCAGAAATAAATATTTTTAGGCTTGATTTCTGCGATTGCATTTCTTACGGGCATTTCCTTGCCTTTATACATCGGATGCTTGAAGCCTTTATCCTCGGCAGTACTGCTGTTAAGGGCGTGACTGACGGAGTATGAGCCGACGGTCAGGAAAACGGTATCCTTCATCAGCCCTTTTTTGGCACAGTAGCGTGAAAAACCGAGCGATACGGAATCACCGATGAAAACGGAGTCTGTAAGGTCAGGGCTTTTAACGGTTGAGCCTTTCGGCGAACCGGTTGTGTCTTCAGCAGTATATAGAATAAACCTGTCGGGGACTTCTACCGACGGAAGCCCGGGTGCATCAGTGGGTGTTGATTTATGGGGCTTTGTCTGAAATTCAGTTGAATGAACAGCGGTTGCTTTGTTTGCGGAAACGGTGACGGCGGCATATCCGCTTTTATGGGTGAATTCATAATAGCCGATTTTTGCGCCGACCATGCAAACAACAACTGCTGCAAGGATGAGAGTTATTCTCAGCAGTATTTTCATATAAACGCTCCGAAAAAACAATGAATTTGTTGAAATCACGGACATACATTTGAATTATATCATATGAATTTTTGTTTGTCTACAGCATTAATCAAGTACCCTTTACATTTTTATGAGAAAATGATATAATATATCAATCAAATTTACGGAGTGAAAAATGGACGGATTCAGAAAGGAATATATTGGCGGCGGAGTGACTGTTTTTGTTTCGGAAGCGCACACCTTCGGCACGGATGCGGTTTTGCTTGCGGATTTTGCCGCGCCTTCAAAAAAGGCGGTGTGCTGCGACCTTGGTTCGGGCTGCGGAATAATTCCGCTTCTCTGGTGCAAAAAGCAGACAGGTAAAATCACTGCGGTTGAAATTCAGCCGCTTGGTGCCGAGCAAATAAATGCCGCAATCGAATATAACACTCTTTCGGAAAGACTGACTGCTGTCAATGCCGATTTAAAGGAGTTGAAGGGCGTTGTTCCGTTCGGTTGTTTTGATGTTGTGACAATGAATCCGCCGTATAAGGCAAGCGGTGCGGGAGTTGAAAGCAGAAGCAGTGCCGATAAAATCGCAAGGCACGAAACGATGTGTTCGTTTTCCGATATCTGTGAAGCGGCAAAAAAGCTCCTGAATTTCGGCGGCAGGCTGTGTATGTGCATTCGCCCTGAAAGGCTCTGCGAGCTTTTCTTTGAGATGAAATCGGCAGGAATTGAGCCGAAAAGGCTCAGGCTGGTTTCGAAATGTCCCGGTAAAGCGCCGTGGCTTGCTCTTGTTGAGGGCAGAAGAGGCGGCAAAAGCGGAATGACTGTTGAACCCGAGCTTTTTGTGCACGGAGAGGACGGCGGATATTCCGAAGAGATGAAAAAAATCTACGGTGATTATCTTTTGGAAAACAGAGGTGAAAATTCTTGAACGGAACTCTTTTTGTTGTCGGAACGCCGATAGGCAATCTGGGCGATATTTCTCCGAGAGCGCTTGAGGCTCTTGCAAACTGCGATTTCATTGCGGCAGAGGATACGAGGGTAACGCTCAAGCTTCTCAACCGTTTTGAAATAAAAAAACCGATGGTCAGCTATTTTGAGCATAACCGATTTGAAAGAGGTCCGATTATAGCGGATAGAATTCTTTCGGGTGAAAGCTGTGCTCTTGTAACCGATGCCGGAATGCCTGCAATCTCCGACCCGGGAGAGGATTTGGTGAAGCTTTGCATTGAAAAGGGTATCAGAGTTGAGTCTGTTCCCGGTCCGTGCGCATTTGCAACTGCCCTTGCAGTTTCGGGAATGCCGTCGAAGCGTTTCACCTTTGAGGGCTTTCTTCCGATGGAGAAATCCGAGAGAAGAGAGCATATAGAATCGCTTGTCGGCGAACAGAGAACAATGATTTTTTATGAGGCTCCTCACAAGCTTTCGCAGACGCTTAAAAACCTTGCAAATGCATTGGGTGACAGAGAAATTGCGATAGTTCGCGAGCTTACGAAAATCCACGAGCAGGTTATAAAAACAAATCTCTTTGCAGCTGCCGAAAAATATTCCGCGGAAACGATAAAGGGCGAAATCGTTCTTATTGTCAAGGGCGCGGAAAAGCCTGAAAAGGTGCAGATGACGCTTGAACAGGCGGCAGAATATGCAAAGGAGCTTATCGCGGGCGGTGAGGGCAAATCCGATGCGGCGAAGCTTGCAGCAAAGGAAAGCGGACTAAAAAAAGGCGATATCTATAAATTATTGGTATAGGAGATAAAACATGATTGCATATTTTCTTGAAAGACCTTATCTTATAGCGATTCTGGCTGTGCTTGTTGTGCTGACTCTTTTTGTGTGCGTGAAAGCAGGGCAGGCGAGTGCGAGAAGAGGAAAAGCAAACGAAGCGATTATAAAAAAGCTTAAGGAAGAAAACGAGCTTCGCAATGAATTTGCCGTACTTACGGAATCTAAAATAAAAAACTCGGATTCAGTACGCCTTTTCAAAGGAGTTGCCCTGAATCTTCAGAAGAAAATTTCCGATGCTTCGGATATGAATGCGGAATTTGATAATCTTAATGATGCTCAGAAAAAGGTTTATGCTCTTTCGTTTGTGGTTGAGGACGGCGGCGAAAAGCTCAGCGAATTTTTCCGTATAAACGGAAAGCCTGTTACCGATATTGCGCTTGATGCCGTAAAATTGCTTTTTAACGGCAGAGTGTGCGAAGCTTTTGAGGCTGAATATAATTCGTTTGATCCCGATAACGAGGAAGCTTCCGTTATCCCCGAAGAAATTGCGAAGCTTGATGAAGAGTTTGCATCTCTTGTAAATGCGGATGCTGTCTGCACTGCAGGCGGAAATTTCATTGCAGAAAATTCAGAAAGATTCATGTGATTATTATGCCTTTTGTCGTGCAGTCTGCGGCAGGAGGCTTTTGTTATATATTGTAAAATTGAACAAAAATAATGCATTCTATCCGTCAAAAAAACAAAATTTAAAAAATATGTAAATATGTGTTGACTAATCAAAAAAATCGACCTATAATGCAGACAAAATCACCTTTAAAAGGGGAGGGAAAAGAATGATTCCCAAGGATTTACTCATTAACAGACCTGCAAGTTCTGAAATCAGAAAAATTGCCGAAAAGCAGTTCAAAAAAGACGATGCTCCGCTGTTTGCGGTTATCGGTGACCTTGACATCAACAGCAACTACGGTGAGGGCGGAATATATGTTGCCAAAGACCGTCTTGTTGCAATCGGCGAAAATTTTGACGGCGGATTCTTAAGCCTTGATTTTGCAAACATTGCCGAGATTTCCGTTAAAAGAATGTACGGCAATGCGGTGCTGAAAGCAAAAACAACCGGCGGATCATCCATCGACCTTATGCGTTTCACCTTTGCAATGGCTGATATCTGCGATGCTGCGGCTGACTTCGTTTCTAAGGTCAATGAGGGCGAAAGCGTTGAAAGCAGATTTGCGGCGGTTGAGGTTTCGTTTAAGAATCTCCGTTCATTCTGCCCGAAATGCGGCAGAAAGCTGCCGTCGCCGAATGCAGACTGTCTTAACTGTCAGGGCAAGGGCAAAATGGCGGCAACCATGCTGCGTTACATAAAGCCCTACACAGGCAAGTTGATTTTCTGCATCTTTCTTTCGGTTGTAACGACCGTTGCGGCGCTTGTTCCGCCTTATGTTACAAGCCTTATGGTTGACTCGGTTATCCCTGGCGGCGATAAGAAAATGCTTGTTGCGGTTATTGCGTTTTTGCTTGTTGTTTACATGATGCAATACGGCATCGGTGCTCTGCGTTCGTATCATCTGAGAATTGCGGGCGACGGAATTATCGCCGACCTCAAAAAGGAAATCTACGCAAAAGCGCAGTATCTGCCCATGAAGTTTTATGATAAGACTTCAACGGGCTCGGTTATTAACCGCGTGAATTCCGACACAACCGTTCTGCAGCAGTTTATGCTCAGAATAACTCAGGAAGCGGTGGTTCAGCTTTTCACGATGATAGGCATTATTGTGATTATGATGTGCATGAACTGGCGTCTGACTCTTCTTTCGCTGATTCCGGTTCCGATTGTTGTTCTCTGCAGCAGATACTTCGGCAAAAAAATAGGACCTCTTTACCGCAGAATATGGCGCAGAGGCGTTTCAATTTCAAGTATTCTTTCGGATACGATTCCGGCAGTCAGGGTTGTTAAATCCTTCTCGAGCGAAGATAAGGCAGTCAAAAGATTTGCAAGGCATGTTGATGACTGGCTTTATGAGGATAAAAAAGCAGGCAAGGTTGCGGCGATATTCCCGAATGTTATAACCTTCCTTATCACCTGCGGTTCTGTTATTATATGGTTTGTGGGCGGAAACATGGTTATCGACACGCCCGACAGACTTTCGCTCGGTGTTCTTGTTTCGTTTATTTCATATACCAGTATGTTCTATAATCCCGTTAACTTCTTTGCGAATCTCAGTGATTCCTATCAGAATGCGCTTGCATCAACGGAAAAGATTATGGATATAATCAATGCCGAGCCCGAGCATGATTTCGGCAAGGACAACAGGCTTGACCATATAAAGGGCAAAATAGAATTCAGAAATGTCAATTTCTCATTTGACCGTTCAAAAAAGGTTCTTAACGATATCAACTTTGTTATTGAACCGGGCGATGTTGTGGGTATAGTAGGTACAACCGGCTCGGGCAAATCAACGCTGATTAATCTTCTCATGCGTTTTTATGATGACTATGAGGGCGAAATCTTTATTGACGATGTCAATATCCGCGACATTGATATGGCGTATTACCGTTCGCAGATAGGTTATGTTCAGCAGGAACCCATGATGTTCCGCGACACAATATTCAATAACATTGCGTATTCGCTTCCCTCGGCGCATCCCGAGCAGGTGCTCAACGCTGCGGATGTTGCCAATGCCCATGGCTTTATTTCAAGGCTGCCCGATGCATATGACACTATGCTCGGCGAAAGAGGAGTCGGTCTTTCGGGCGGTGAAAAGCAGAGGCTTTCAATTGCAAGAGCTGTTCTCAAAAATCCCGGTATTCTTATTTTTGACGAGGCAACCTCGGCGGTTGACTCCGAAACGGAAAAGCTGATACAGGATGCAATCAATAATCTTATCAGAGGCAGAACGACCCTTATGATTGCCCACCGTCTTTCAACGCTGAGAAAAGCAAACAAAATTATTGTTGTTGACAAGGGCAATATCATCGAATTCGGTTCGCCCGATGAGCTTATGGCGATGAAGGGCAAATACTATAAGCTTATTAAGATACAGTCTATGAGCGAGCAGGTTGCTGCCGAAAAAGCGGCAGAGAATTTTGAATAAGGAGGAGCTTATATGTCAAGACATTTTATTGACGGCAACGAAATCCGTATAACCGTCAAGGATAAAATCTTCTGTGATATTGAGTTCTTCACGGGAGAAAAATTCACCGACCTTGAGCCGAGAAGGCTCTTCCCCGTCAGCGGTCTTTCGGAATACATAACCTTCCTTGACAGCGAGGGAGAAGAAAAATTCATTCTGCGAAAGCTTGATAATATGGAGCCGTTTCAAAAAGAGCTTTTGCTCGGATGCCTTGAGGAATACTACAGAATTCCCAAGATAACAAGGCTCATAAGCCGAAGCGAAAAGCACAGAATCTGGCTCTGGAATGTTGAAACCGACAGAGGAAATTACACCTTTGAAATTATCAATCACATCCAGTCCATGAAGATGTTTTACGATAAGCGGATTCTCATAAAAGACGGCAACGACAACCGCTATGAAATTCCGAATATTTATGAGCTTGACAAACGCAGTCAGAAGCTCATACTTCCCGACATGTAATTTTGTAACTGCAGATTAAATCGAAAGGAGCAATAATATGAAACTTATTCTTGCCATAGTAAATAATGACGACAGTGCGGTTGTTTCCGCAACTCTTACAAGAGAAAACTACAGCGTAACAAAGCTCTCAACAACGGGCGGATTTCTTATGATAGGCAACACCACTCTGCTCATAGGTGCGGAGGATGACCGTGTTGCAAGGGCAAAGGAAATCATCAACGAATATTCAAGAACGAGAAACAAGGTTGCGATGACAACCGATTCTCTCGGCAGAGGACTCCAGAAAGACAGCCTTGAGGAAGAAATAACCGTCGGCGGCGCAACGGTGTTTGTGCTTGATGTTGAAAGCATGGATAAATATTAATCTGTCAAATAACATCTTGAAAGGATAATAATGATGAAAAAGATAATAAGCATATTGCTTGCCGTTTCTGTTCTGTTTTCGTTCTGCATAATCGCAAACGCAGAGGATAACGGACTGAAATTCGGCGCAGACGGAAAATTTACCGTGCTGCAGATTAGCGACCCTCAGGATGACCATTATCCTGCATACGATATGGTGAATTTTGTTAAGCTTGCAATTGAACAGACAAATCCCGACCTTATTGTTTTTACGGGTGACATCGTTGAGGACAGCCGTGCAGGTGACTTCGGCATTGACGGTGAAAGCTTCAGAGAAGGCGTTGTTGAAGGCGATTATGAGCAGATTCTTGCAAATGTTACCGCAGCAAGTGCGGCTGTTTTTGCCGAGGCTGAAAGCCGTGGAATTCCTTTTGCGGTTTGTCAGGGCAACAACGATTATAAAAGCGGTGTAACAAACGAGGACTGGCTGAAAATTTATGACAGCTATGAAAACAGTCTTACGGTTGACGAAAACAACGATTCCGAAGGCAGAATTGATTTTAACCTTGAAATCAAAGGCTGCGACGGAAAAACCGCCTTTAACATCTGGATGATGGATACAAAATCAAGCTCTGTTACCGAGGAGCAGATTGAATGGTATAAGGCTGAAAGTGCTGCTCTTAAGGCCGAAAACGGCGGTGAGCCTGTTCCTGCAATTCTTTTTCAGCATATTCCCACAAGCGACCCCGGATTTTTCTTCGAAGAATGCAACATTTGGGATGAGGGTGCAAGACTTCTGGACGGAAAGTATGTCCGTCTTAACAAAGAGCTTGCAAGCGGATATAATGCAAGTGCGTTTTCAATTCCCGATGATACAAGCGCGGAATTCAAGGCATGGAAGGAATGCGGCGATGTTATCGGTGCATATTTCGGCCATTGGCATACCGAAGGCTTTACGGGTGTTTATGACGGCATCGAGCTTGGCATGACCTACGGCTGCGAATTTGCAAAAACGGGTCCTTACGGCATAAGAGTTTTCACTCTTTATGAAAATGATATAAAGAATTTTGATAATGAGATTTACACCTACGAGGGCAGCGTGAAAAGCGGCAATGCGCGCTTTGAGCTTCAGGTTGATGAGCCTTACGCCGTTTATGACAATGAAGTTGAAGCTTTTTTTGCGGCAATCAAAAATATTATGACGGTTTTAGGTATGCAGATAAAGAGCATATTTGCATAAAACGGTTTTACAAGGACTGTTTCGCGGTTTCTTTCCGCGAAGCAGTCCTTTTGCATATCATTAAAGAGCCTGCAAATAATAGACTATATTATTCGGAGGTGTATTATGGAGTCTGTCTGGAGTAAAAGCTTTGAAATGCCTGCGTTTGCAAAGCTTGATGAGGATTTGAGCGTTGAAACTGCCGTTATCGGCGGCGGAATTGCGGGGCTGCTTATTGCCTATAAGCTGAAAGAGAAAGGGATAGATGCCGTGGTTTTTGAGGCTGACAGAATTTGTTCGGGGCAGACTGCAAATACAACGGCAAAAATTACCTGCCAGCACGGGCTGATTTATAACAGGCTGATTGATGCGTTCGGCGAGAAAAAGGCGGCGCAGTATGCAAGGGCTAATGCAGAAGCGATTGATGAGTATGAAAGAATCGTTAAAAAAGAAAAAATTGATTGCTCGTTCAAGCGGATGCCGTCATATCTTTACACATCGGCTGACGAAAGAGCATTGAGCAGAGAATATGAAGCGGTAAAACGCCTTGGAATTTCAGCAAAATTTTTCAGTGATTCTCCGCTGCCGTTCGAAATAAAGAAATCGCTTTGTTTTGAAAAGCAGGCTCAGTTCAATCCGCTGAAATTTGCATCGGGCGTTGCAAAGCAACTGAAAATATATGAGCATACGAAGATTGTTTCTGCCGAAAAAGGGGTAATCTCGGCAAACGGAAAAACGGTGAGGGCAAAGCATATTGTTGTTGCAACGCATTATCCGTTTATTAATGTTCCCGGCTTTTATTTTCTGCGTTTGCATCAGGCGAGAAGCTATGCCGTTGCTTTTGAAAACTGCAGCGAAATCGGCGGAATGTTTTACGGAATTGATGATGGCGCGCTTTCTTTCAGGGAATACGGAAATATGATTATCGCAGGCGGCGGAGCGCACATAACAGGTGAAAGCAGCGGCAATGAATTTTCGGATATTGCAAGAAAAGTTAAAGCAGTATGGCGTGATGCCTCGGAAACCGCAAAGTGGTCTGCGCAGGACTGTATGCCGCCCGATTCCGTGCCGTATATCGGAAGATACTCCAAAAGTGCAGAAAATTATTATGTTGCAACGGGATTTCAAAAATGGGGAATGACAAATTCAATGGTTGCAGCGGAAATAATTTCAGATATGATTTGCGGAAAAGAAAATGAAAACTCAGAGATTTTTTCGCCGCAGAGAAGTCTTTCGGCGGCTTCGGGTGAGCTTTGCAGGCATGCAATCCGTTCCGTTAACGGACTTGCGGTCAAAAAACTGAAAATCCCTGCAAAAAGCTCATCACAGTTAAGAAGCGGTGAGGGTGATATAGTGAGGCATAACGGAAGAACAGTTGCTGCATACAGGGATGAAAACGGTAAGCTTCATATTTCAAATCCCAACTGCTCGCATCTCGGTTGCCGTCTTTCGTTTAATTCCGAGATGAAAAGCTGGGACTGCCCGTGCCACGGCTCAAGATTTGATGTTGACGGAAATCTGATTGATAATCCCGCAATGAAAAAACTGGAGTAAAGGCGATGCCCTGCCCTTTTTAATATTGACATTCATTGAATTTTTGATATAATAAATGAGGTTAGTTTAAAAATTTTTCAGGAGTGATAAAAATGGCATTAGTAACAACCAAGAAAATGTTTGAAGATGCATACAAGGGCGGCTACGCTGTTGGTGCATTCAATGTTAACAACATGGAAATCATCCAGGGTATTGTTGAAGCAGGTAAGGCTCTCAATGCTCCCCTTATCCTTCAGGTTTCCAAGGGCGCAAGAGCTTATGCAAACCACACTTATCTTGTTAAGCTTGTTGAGGCTGCTGTTGAAACAACAGGTCTCCCCATCGCTCTTCACCTTGATCACGGCCCCGATTTCGAAACATGTAAGGCTTGCATCGACGGCGGCTTCACATCAGTTATGATCGACGGCTCACACCTTCCCTACGAAGAGAATGTTGCTCTCACAAAGAAGGTTGTTGATTACGCACACGCTCACGGCGTTGTTGTTGAAGGCGAACTCGGTCAGCTTGCAGGCATCGAAGACGATGTTAATGTTTCCGCTGAAGACGCTTCATACACAAACCCTGCAGAAGTTATTGACTTCGTTACAAGAACAGGCGTTGACTCACTTGCAATCGCTATCGGCACAAGCCACGGCGCATTCAAGTTTAAGCCCGGTCAGGACCCCAAAATCCGCATTGATATCCTCGAAGAAATCGAGAAGAAGCTTCCCGGCTTCCCCATCGTTCTTCACGGCGCATCATCAGTTGTTCCCGAATTTGTTGATCAGATTAACGAATTTGGAGGTAAGATGGAAGATGCTATCGGTATCCCCGAGAGCGAGCTTCGCAAGGCTGCTTCACACGCTGTTTGTAAGATCAACATCGACTCCGACCTTCGTCTTGCAATGACAGCTGCTATCAGAAAGTATATGGCTGAGAATCCCGGTCACTTTGACCCCAGACAGTATCTTGCTCCTGCCCGTACAGCTATCCAGGGCATGGTTGAACACAAAATCAAGAATGTTCTCGGCTGCGACAATAAGGCATAATCAAACGATAATCATTGTACCGAAGGTAAGATGCCTTCGGTACATTTTTTTGTTGCGTTATTTTGTTTTGTTTGATATAATATTTCTATTATCTTTCAAAAAGGAGATTTGCTATGTCGGCACCGCTTGCAGACAGACTGCGTCCGAAGAAAATTGAAGATATTATCGGTCAGCCCCATCTTCTCGGTGAGGGTAAGCCGTTGCGCAATATAATTGAATCGGGCGAGCTGCCCAACATGGTGTTTTACGGCCCTCCGGGTGTCGGCAAAACAACTCTTGCAAGCATCATTGCAAAAAAGACCGACAGGCATCTTGTGAAGCTTAACGGCACAACGGCTGGTACAGCTGATATCAAAGAGGTTGTTGCAAAGCTTGATACTTTTCTTGCGCCCAACGGAATTCTGCTTTACCTTGATGAAATCCAGTATTTCAACAAAAAGCAGCAGCAGACCTTGCTTGAATATATTGAAAACGGAGCGATAACCCTTATTGCTTCAACAACCGAAAACCCCTATTTTTATGTTTACAGCGCAATTCTCAGCCGTTCAACCGTTTTTGAATTCAAGAGCGTAACTCCTTCGGAAGCTGAAAAAGCGGTGAGGCGTGCGTTTGACTTTATGGCTGCCGACAGGGGAGAGGAATATTCCGTTGATGACGGAGTTTATTCCCATATCGCAACTGCAAGCGCAGGAGATGTCAGAAAAGCGATAAACAGCGTTGAGCTTTGCGTTCTTTCGGCAAATTCCGTTGACGGGAAAAAGCTGATAACGCTTGATAATGCAAAATCCCTTACGCAGAAAAGCGCAATGAGATATGATAAAGACGGTGACGAGCATTATGATATAATTTCCGCATTTCAGAAATCCATGAGAGGCTCGGACCCCGATGCGGCGGTGCATTATCTTGCAAGGCTTCTTGAAGCGGGAGATTTGCCTTCGGCATGCAGAAGACTTATGGTTTGCGCGTGTGAGGATGTGGGTCTTGCATATCCGCAGATAATTCCGATTGTTAAGGCAGCGGTTGATGCGGCGCAGATGCTCGGCTTGCCCGAAGCTAGAATTCCTCTTGCGGATGCGGTTGTTCTCGTTGCAACAAGCCCGAAATCAAACACCGCCTACGGAGCGATAAACGCTGCAATGGCAGATGTTGCCGCAGGCAGAACAGGCCCCGTACCCCGTCAGCTGCAGAATATGCATTATGACGGCGAGGATAATCCCAACAAGGGTCAGTTTTATAAATATGCCCATGATTACCCCGGCCACTGGGTTGAGCAGCAGTATCTGCCCGATGCGCTGAAGTATAAGAAATATTATGAATTCGGCGATAACAAAAACGAGCAGGCGGCAAGGGAATACTGGGCGAGAATAAAGAAAAAATGATAAAAACGGTCTCACAGAAAAGTGAGACCGTTTTCAGTTTGTCGAAAAACTTTTTTTGACAAACTGAGTGGATGCTGAGGAAGGAAGTCAGACGGCGTTTTCTTCGACCGAAGGTGTACAAAGGTACTCCGATGGGAGAAAAAACGACGAATGAACAAAAATAAACGGCGGCTTGTGAGCAAGCCGCGCTACAAATATCAATTACCGCAAATACATGTTGCGTATCGGATTGATTTATATATGATTTTGTTCATGTTCTGACAACTTTATCGACAGTCAAAAAACGGTCTCACAGGAAAGTGAGACCGTTTTGCTGTTTTATTTGGATGTTATAATCGGGTGCTTGAGGATGCCGACATCACGAAGTGAGTATTCGTAGCTCCAGCGTTCTTCGTCGGTGCGCCATGCGTCGGGTCCGTGCCATGAATGTTTTACATCGGTAAGATGAACGGCGCCGAATGAGTTGAAGCGGTTGCCGAAGAGCGTGATATCAACCTTGTGGTTTCCTTCACCGAGACCGCCGACCTCAAGAACATAGGGCGGATAAACGATTTTGCCCTTTTCCTCACCGTCAACCTTAACGCCGATGAGCGCGCCTCTGTAGCGAGTTGCTTCAACACGGAGGTTTTCGCCTTCGGCTTCAAGATGATAGGTGATGTTGCCGCCATAGAAAGGAAGTCCCTGAGAGGTTATTGAGCCGAAGCCGAGCTTTTCGGGAAGAGCGGTTAATGTTTTTTGTGTTCCTGCAACCTTTACGCCGAAATCGCCGAGAAGGTAACACCATTCGGTGTTGGTTCGTCTGCCGAAGGGAAGAGTGACTTCGAGAATGTTTTCGCCCTTCTTGATTTCAGGCATGGGAACGGTTTTGATATCCTTGTCGGTATACCAGCCGGTGATGTTGATTGCAACATCTTCGCCGTTGAAGGTGATTTTTGCTTTTTCGGCATCTTCAAGTGCAAGCTCTGCGCCGCTGCAGACGATATTGCTGTTAATTCTGAATCTGAGAGTAACATAATGCTCGATTGTTTCGGGCTCGATTACCCACGGCTGAGCAACGCTGCCGCCCCTTTCAACATAGCCGAGCATTCTTCTGCATACATTGTCAAGACGCAGAATTTCTTCTTCTGCCATGAATTCGCCGCCGTCAAGCGAGAATTCAGCCATATCGAGAAGAAGAGCATTGCGCTCGGAGAGCGTGTAGGGAACAAGTGAGGTTATTGCGGTTGAATCTGTAAGAGAAACTTCTTTTACAGCAGGAATTTCTACCGTGCATCTGCCTTCATCAAGTCTGAGAAGAAGGCTGTCATAATCATACATGACCTTTGAAATAACGGTGTTTCCGTTTATATATTCGCAGGCGATGGGAGAAATATCTCCGCTGATTGTGTCATAAACATAGGGTGTGAGCTCGCCCTTAACCGTTATGCGGAGATTCGACTCATGCACGCAGTCTTTGTTATAGGGTTCGGTGCATCGGCTGATGAAGAGCCACTGACTGCTGCCGTCACGGCGGAGCTGATAAATGAAGCCGTCGGAAAGTCTGCCGTTTGCAAGGCGGAGAGTGACGGTTCTGTTTTCGTCAAGAGCAGAGAGGATTTTTTCTCTGTCAAAGGGAAGAACTGTTGATTTTTCATAGAGAGCTTTTCCGTTATCGGAAGGTATTCCGTCGATGAGTGTGGGGGCGCTGCCGAGGAAAATGAGCTTTCCGCCTGCGTTGCGGAAGGCTTCAAGTCGCTCGAGTGTCGTTGAACGGAGTGTTTCGCAATCGGGAACGATGACTGCATCATATTCCATTTCGCCCACCTTGAGAGGTGCGGTTGCGTTTTCGCAGAGGGACGGGAAGAGAGATTCGCTGATATAGTTGAAATCTATGCTGCCCTTAAGAAGCCAGTCGGCAAGATTTTCAAATTTTTCATCCATGTTTTCGCGCATAAGCGCAGTTTTATCGTTGGGACCCCAGTGGAGCCAGTAGCTTTCAATGGGATGGATAACGCCTACCTTAACAACGGGCTTGCCTCTTGTCATGGCGGTGTTGACTCTTGCAAAGTGGTCTTCAAGATATGAGAATTCCTTCCACCATGGAGACTGATAATGGATTGATGCGGGATAGTCGCGCTTTGCCTCTCCGCCCATTGCATACCATGAAAGATGGGGAACTCTGATTGTTACGCCGAGACATGCCTGCCAGTCGCCGTGGAGCTTATATCCTCTGAAATCGTAGTCCCAGCCCGTAACGCCGTAAAGCTCGGAGAGCATGCCTTCTCTGCCGAATTGATGAACGGCAGACTGTGCCTGTTTTGCGGTTGTGAATTCGAAGCTTGCGCAGAGCATATCAATGCCGGGCAGGTCGAAGCCTCTGTAAGAGCGCATTGCTTCGCCGAGAGCTGCAGTCTGGCTGTGAAGAGAAGGCTCTTCCATCATATGACCCGTGAGTGCAATTCCGTTTTCGCGGCACCATTCGCCGCACACATCCGCAAAAGCTTCGGTGAAACGCTCGGAAACATGGTCGTGATAATGATATCTTGAGGTTGAAACCTTGCCGTCGGGAAGCTCCCAGAAAATTTCGGGAAGAGTTTCAATAACATCCTCGCCATACTGCGCCTTATATGTATCTGCAAAATCATCCGTCCAGGGCATGAGAATATCGTCCTTGTCGGTTGAATTGTCGAGAACCTTTTTGCGTGTGAACTGGGGTTCATCGGTAAAGATTGCAGGCACGATATCGCCGAAATGATTGCCGATAACCTCTTTGTATCTTTCGTGTGTAACCTCAACGAAACGCTTGACAGCCTTGGGATTGAGGGTGTCGAGATAGGTCTGGTTATTGTACCAGGGTGAGGGCGCATGAATTTTGATGTAGGCATACCATTTTGTGCCCTCAGCATCATCGTTTTCGCCAATAAGCTTATAATTTTTAAGGTATCCGTTTTTATCAAGAATAACATCGTAGCAGGCAATGAGCCAGCCCTTGCCTTCTCTGCCACCCTCTGCTCTTGAATCAATATATTTTGCATCTGTTGCAATGCTGTCGCAGGGAACGGTTGTCATAAGCAGGCAGCGTGCCCTGTATTCCTCGTCTTTGGTAACAAGACCGCCTGCAGCGCCCGAGGGCCATCTGTCTTCGTCATAAAGCCAGGCGAGCATATGCTCTTTATCCGCTTTTTCGCAGCAGCATTTGATGAGTGACATGAATTCATCGGAAAGATAGTGGGTTGACATGCCTGTGCGAACATGCATATGGAAGCCGCCAAGACCCATTTTTTTGAATACTTCAATCTGGCGGCAAAGTTCCTCTGCCTTGAGGTCGCTGTTCCATGCCCAGAAGGGTGTACCTCTGTATTCGCAGGTCGGATTTCTGAAAAGCTCCTCCGAAAGTGAAGGTGAGGTATTTTTCTTATAAAGCATTTTTGTTCCTCCTTATTATTCGGAAAGTTATTCCGGATGCTTACAAAGCGGCTTGTCTTCGCTCGGCGTGTTCCAGTTTATATAATTGTTTCTTTCCGCATGATACCATTCCAGCTCAAACATTTTTGCGCTGTCATCAACAGGAACATAGAGTTGATTTCTGTAAAAATAAGGTTCTCCCTGCATTTCAACAGTTCCGAGGTCAGTTTTTGCAAGCCTGCTGCCGACGGTGAACAGCGCGCGGTGATCATAAGCTTCAACATAGAGAGTATCTTTTTCTTTAACAACATTTCCGCCGATGAACTGCATAACTACGCCGAACGGTGCATACCATATGCCGCCTTTTTTCTCGGCATAATGCTCTCTGGCGATAAGCTCGAGCATCTGCCCCTTGAATGCCATTTTAGTCCAGTCATAGGTCGGAGCAAGGGCATGGGGAGTAATCAAATCCTTTGATTTGTCGATTGTAAAAATATCGATTATTCTGCCATCGGCAAGATATGCCGTTGCGGTGAGCATTTCGCCGTCAATTTCAACAAGAGTGTATGAACCTACACGAATTTCCTGAGGATAGAAGGCAGAATGCCAGATTTTGCGTGCATTGGAATGATAAATGTTGCCGCCGCCGTTACCAACGATATAGTGAACGGTACCCTCAGACGGTTTGTCAAACATTTCATCATTTTTTATAGGGAAGGTTCTTGCAAATGAATGCTCGTGACCTTCAAAAAGGATGTCGAGCCTGCCTTCTTCAATCGGCTTCCTCAGCCACGGATAGCCGTCATTGTTCTGCCCCTCGGGCATAACGGGATAAATCGGGAAATGGTATGCGCCGAGCTTCCATGTTTTGCTGCTGTTTTGCAGGTCGTTATATGCCCAATCTTCAACAACGGCAGGAGCATTGATGCCGAGAACAAGAAAATGCGCGTTGCCGTAATCAAAGGAATAGTTTTCGGTTTCATAGCCCTCGGGTCCGTTTTGAGGATAGGCTTTCTCAAACTGAAAATCAAAAAAATCGGCGTGTTCAAGATAGAATTTGCCCGTAGGTTCGGGAAAATATGTGATGAAGCCGCGGTTATCGTGGTTGCCCGTAGTCATCATATAGGGCTTGCTTTCGATAATGCCTTTAAGTCCGTCAAACATGCCGTTCCACTGCAAATCATTCTGCCCGTTATCGCAGTTATCGCCTGCGGTGAAAATAAATTTGCATTCGGGGTGTCTTTTTAATGCATCCTTGAGCATATCGCCAACCATGCTGTAATCGGGCAGGTGGCAGGGATTTCCTTTCTGATGGTCGGTGATAACGATAAAGCTGAATTTATCGGTGTTTTCAGCCTCGGTTTCAAAGCAGAATTCTTCGCTTCTGTATTCGTCGGAGCCGACAGTATAAACATATTCTGTGCCGGGAGTGAGACCTATGAGATTTACGGAATGATAGTTGCTGATGTCAATATCCGTTTCTTTAAATCTTAAGGTGCTTTCGGATTTTTTCCATTTCGAATCGCTTTTTTTGCGGTAAAGAATATAGCCGCAGTCTGTTTCAGTGTTTGTGCGCCAGCTTACCGCCATTTCTGTTTTCGGGTCTCCGCAGAAAGAGAGCATGATATGGTCGGGTGCGGCGGATGAGCCTCTTTCGGGCTTATAGAAATTGCCTTTTTCGTCAATCATAAATAAAATCTCCGAATATCAATATTTAACTCAATTTTAGTTATTTCATACAGATTTGTCAATAAAAAACTAACCTTTTTTAACCAAAATTCAATATCTTCTTGATTTTTGATTTAATATAATATATAATTTAAAATGCGATACTAATTACCAAGGGGGACTACATATGAAAAAAATCGCAAAGGCAGTCAGCGTTTTGCTTGCAATGATATTTGTTTTTTCGGGTCTGTCGGTATCTGTTTATGCTGCAGGCGAAAGCTCGCTGACAATAACAGTTTATGACGATATTGCCGCAGTTACTTCATGCTATGATTTTGCATCGGGAGTTATTGACATTCCTGCCGAAAAGAACGGTGTTCCTGTTGTTATGATAAGTGCAGGAGCTTTTGAGGACTGCAACAAGATAACTCAGGTTAACATTCCTGCAAGCGTAACAAGAATCGGCGATAATGCTTTTGAAAGCTGCACCTCGCTTGAAAAGGTTGTTTTTGCAGGCGCAAGCTGCAATATCGGCGCAGCCGCTTTCAAATATTGTACCAATCTTGCGGATATTACTCTTCCTTCGGCTCTCAAAGCAATTCCGGACGAAGCTTTTTATGATTGCAAGGGGCTTACCTCAATCTCCATACCCTCAACGGTTGAGGTTATCGGAAAAGAGGCTTTCAGAATTTGCTCGGGCATAACTCAGTTTGATATTCCTGCTTCTGTTAAGGTTATCAAGAAAAATGCTTTTCTCGGCTGCACGGGAGTAACGGCATATAATGTTGCGCAGAGTAATTCGGTTTATTCATCGGTTGACGGTGTTCTTTACGGACCTTATCAGAGTACTTATGACACCGATTATTCCGCACCCGTAACCGATAAAACTCTTATTCAGTATCCTGTAGGGAACACTGATAAAGCTTATGCCGTTCAGGCAGGAACCGTTATCATCGGTGACTATGCTTTCGGCGGCAGCGAGAATATATCAACGGTAACTTTACCTGCAGGCGTAAAGACCATTGACAGTTATGCGTTTAATGAGTGTTCATCACTTTCTCAGATTAACCTTCCTTCAACTCTGACAAAAATCGGTAAGCAGGCATTCGGAAAATGCTCTTCTCTCAGCAGCATAACTGTTCCCGCTTCCGTAACAAACTTTGACAGCGCATTTTACATGTCAGGTCTGAAAAGTGTAACCGTTTCAAATGGGGTTAAAGCAATTTCGGCAAAAGCTTTTGAGGGATGCACAGGCCTTGAAAGTGTAACGATTCCTTCAAGCGTTACTTCAATTGAGCTTGGCGCATTTGTGGGATGCTCTGCTCTCGGAGATGTTGAAATTCCCGCAACAGTAACTTCTATAGGAAATGAAGCTTTTACCGGTTGCAAAAATGTTAAGCTTATTGTTGAAAAGAATTCGTCAGCCCATACATATGCTGTTGATAACAGTATTCCTTACGAATTCAAGGATGACGGCGACGAAGAACCCGAAACGACTAAACCCACAGAGCCCACCACAGAACCCACCACAAAACCTTCAACAACCAAAAAAGTTGTTTCAATTTCGGTTGACAAGCTTCCGAATAAAACAAGCTATTATTACAAAGAAGCAATTAATGCTTACGGCATGCTGGTTGAGGTTATTTATTCGGACGGCAGCAGTGAAGTTATAAGCAGCGGCTTTAAGCTCAGCCCGTCGGTTTGCACCGAAAGAGGTGTTCAGACCGTTACGGTTGAATATGAAGGAGCAACGGATGAAATTCAGGTGAGCGTATCCTTTGCATGGTGGCAGTGGATAATCTGGATTCTTCTTCTCGGATTCCTTTGGTATTAAATGCAAGAATTATGATATAAAAATGCATAAACTATTGCATTATTTACAGTTTTAGGTTATAATTATTGAGTAACTGAATTTCCGAAGGCTGAATTATTCAGATTCGGTGTTCATAATAACAGGAGGTAAACAAAATGAAGAAAAAGTTAGCAATCGTTCTCTCGCTTATCCTTGCATTCGCAATGATTCTTTGCACAGCTTGCGGCGGTAACACTGACGGCGAAACAACAACAGCTCCCGATGCTGCAAACGACGCAGTTGCAGGCAGCGACCTTTCATCAATCAACATCAATGTTGGTACAGGCGGCTCAACAGGTACATACTACGGCTTCTGCAATGTTATTTCTTCTCTCCTTAAAGAGAAGACCGGCGCAAACCTTATGATTCAGTCATCAGGTGCATCAAAGGCTAACATCCTTGATATCGATGACGGTATCGTTGACATGGCTATCGTTCAGAACGATGTTATGGACTATGCTTACAACGGCACATCGCTCTTCTCAGATGTTGGCGCTATCGACAGCTTCTCAACTCTCGGCGCTGCTTATGCAGAGGTTTGCCAGATAGTTGCAAAGGCTGATTCAGGCATCAAGACCGTTGCAGACCTCAAGGGCAAGAAGGTTTCTGTTGGCGACAGCGGCAGCGGTGTTGAATTCAATGCTCAGCAGATTCTCGGCGCATACGACATCACTTTTGAAGATATCGACAAGCAGAATCTCAGCTTCCAGGCATCGGCTGATGCTCTTAAGGATGGCAAGATTGACGCTTTCTTCTGCACAGCAGGCGCACCCACAGTTGCTATCACTGATCTTGCAACAACAACAGGTATTGTTCTTGTTGAAATCGATGCAGAGCATCTTGCAAAGCTTCAGGCAGACTACGGTTTCTATGCAGCATACACTGTTCCTGCCGGAACATACACAGGCATTGACGCTGATGCAACAACAGTTGCTGTTAAGGCAACATTCATCGTAAGCAACGAGCTTGACGAAGAAACTGTTTATCAGCTCACAAAGGCTATTTATGAAAACAAGGATGAATATTCACATGAAAAGGCATCCGAAATGAGCCTCGAATATGCTGTTTCAAGCATTTCAGTTCCCTTCCATCCCGGTGCAGAAAGATACTTTAAAGAGGTTGGCGCTATCAGCTGATGAGCTGCAAGCTTTCGGCTAATCTCAAAAAAAAGTTAATCGCAGCAGCCGTTTTAATGATAGTCATTACAGCGGCTGCTTTCGCTATAAATATCCTTTCGGCTGATTATCTGGTTTTATATGATTCGGATACCGGGAAGAAATATATAACCGAAAAAGCCGAAGACGGATTGATGTTTTCCGTTGAATTTGTTCATTCGGTAAATCAGACACCCGTTAAGGATACTTACATAATCGAAAACGGTGAAATAAGGGCGTATTCAACAACTTACCGTTCCTTCGGTGCAGGAGTACAGACTGCGCTTGAGGGAAATCAGAAAATGACATATGACGAAAACGGAAATATGATTATCACCGGTTTTGATATTACCTATGACCCGTTGAGATATATTGTGGGAACGGTTTCTGACCATATTCTCACCTTCGGCGGTGAGGAAATCAGTCTCAGAGATACCTGTGGCAGGAATGCAAGGGTTGTTTTTGAGATTGTTACCGCTTATGAAATTCTGACGAAAGGAATGTGATTAATGTCAGATGTAAACACAAAGCCTATCGGCATGCAGGCCGATGAAGATGAGGTTATTGATGTTGACAAACTTATGGCCGAGTTTGATAAGGAATCAAACACACGCCATTTTTCGGGAATATTTGAGAAAATAATCAAGGTTGCCATGGTGCTGTTTTCTCTCTATGTTATGTTTGACGGTTGGACCGGAACAATGGAGGAAAGACAGAAGATGGCGTGGTTTATAGGTGTTATCGTTTTTATTGCCTATATCCTCTATCCTGTAAGCAAAAAAGAGAAGAAAAGACTCAACCATGTTCCGTTTTATGATTATATTTTTGCGGTAGTCGGTGCAGGTTCATTCTTCTATTATGCAATCAATTGTCAGGCTATCGTTGACAGAGCATCAAGAATCAACGAGCTTGATATCACAATTGCAATTATCGGTACGATTCTTCTTTTTGAAGCATGCCGAAGAGTAGTCGGTCTTCCGATTGTGTGCGTATCGGCGGCGTTCATTGCGTATGCATTCATTGTTGTTGACCGTAACCCGTTAAGAGTTATAATGTATAAGCTTTTCTATACAACGGAAGGCATTGCAGGCACACCTCTTAATGTTTGCGCATCATTTATTGTACTTTTCATTATATTTGCATCGTTCCTCGAGCAGTCGGGTATCGGAGCATTCTTTGTTGACCTTGCAAACTCCATTGCAGGTAAGGCAACAGGCGGCCCTGCAAAGGTTGCAGTTATTTCGAGTGCAATGGAAGGCATGTATTCGGGCTCATCTGTTGCAAACACAGTCGGAAGCGGCTCGGTTACAATCCCCACAATGAAGCGTTGCGGCTACAAGCCCGAATTTGCGGCGGCTGTTGAAGCTGCGGCATCAACCGGCGGTCAGATTATGCCGCCTATCATGGGTGCGGCTGCATTCCTTATGACGGAATACACGGGACTTCCTTATTCAAAGATAGCGATTGCTGCTATTCTTCCCGCCGTTCTTTACTTCACGGGCATCTTTTTGATGATTCACTTTGAAGCAAAGAAGCTTGGTCTTAAGGGTCTTCCTCCCGAAGCAATTCCGAATTTCTTTAAGCTTATTCTGACTAAGGGCTACCTTCTTCTTCCTGTTGTTACCCTTGTTATTGCAATGAATTATTTCTCACCTGCAAAGGCGGCAATTATTGCAATTCTTGCGGCTATCGTAGTTAAGCTGGTTGAAGGTGCTGTTAAATCTATTGTTCACAAGAAGTTTGAGTTTGATTTTTCACTCTATATCCAGTCTCTTGCCAACGGAACAAAGAACGCAATCGGCGTGGCTCTTGCGTGTGCTGTTGCAGGTTGTATTTCGGCTATGGTTCAGCAGACGGGTCTTGCAAATGTTCTTTCATCTCTTGTTCAGTCGGCATCGCAGATTCATCCTATATTCGCCCTTGCGCTCACAATGATTATGTGTATTGTTCTCGGCATGGGTGTTCCCACAACGGCAAACTATGTTATCATGGCATCAATGGTTGCTCCCATTCTTATGAGAAGTCTGAGCATTCCCGTTCTTGCAGCTCATATGTTTGTTTTCTATTTCGGAATTGTTGCCGATATTACGCCACCTGTAGCTCTTGCGGCATACGCAGGCTCGGCTATTGCAAAATCGAATCCGATGAAAACAGGTGTAATCGCAACCCGACTTGCAATTACCGCTTTCATTGTTCCTTATATCTTTGCATTCAGCCCTGAAATGCTTATCATCGGTTCCGACAAGCCTTGGTATGATATTGTTCTTCTTGTCATAACGGCTCTTTGCGGAATTTACATTATTTCCGCAGGTATGGAAGGCTATATGTATAAGAAGATGCCGATATGGGAAAGACTTCTGGCACTTGCAGGCGGCTTGCTCATGGTTATTCCCGGATGGGAAACCGATATCGCAGGCGTTGCTATTATGATTCTTATTATTGTTCTTCAGAAAATCGGCGAGAAGAAAGAAAAAAACAAAACAACCGCTAAAGCGGCATAAAAATAACCACCGAGGTCAATCGACTTCGGTGGTTTTGAGTTTATCAAGATATTCTTTATCTTTTTTAGTTAGTTCTGCTTTTTCGAGCATATCGGGTCTGCGCTCAAGGGTGCGTTTAAGGCTTTGCTCACGCTGCCATTTTTCAATGTTGGCATGATGTCCCGAGATTAAAACATCGGGAACCTTTTCTCCGTGCCATTCATAGGGACGGGTGTACTGCGGATATTCGAGCAGTCCCGAATAATGGCTTTCAAGGGTGAAAGCATCTTCGTTTGCTAGCACTCCCGGAAGCATTCTTGAAATGCTGTCCGCAAGAATTAAAGCAGGAAGCTCACCGCCGGTTAAAACATAATCGCCGATTGAGATTTCTTCATCAACGATTTCGTCAATAACACGCTGGTCGATTCCCTCATAGTGACCGCACAGAAGGGCAATATTATCGAGTTTTGAAAGTTCCTTGATGCGCTCTTGATTAAGAACCTTGCCTTGTGGCGAAAGATAAATAAGATGGGGATTTACGCCTGTTTCTTTGCAGAGAGAGGCGTAGCAATCATAAATCGGCTGAGTCTGCATTATCATGCCTGTGCCGCCGCCGTAGGGCGCATCGTCAACACGGTTGTGTTTATCAAGAGTGTAATCTCTGATGTTATGACAGTTGATTTCAACGCAGCCGTTGGCCCTTGCTCTGCCTATAATGCTCTCGCCGAGTACGCTTTCGCACATCTCGGGAAAGAGGGTTAAAATATCAATCCTCATCGTCAAAAATACCTTTCAGGGGGCTTATAACAATACGGTTATTTGCAACATCTGTTTCAATGCATACATCAGGGATGGCAGGGATGAGATATTCCTTACCGTTTTCGTCGGTGATATGCCAGACATCGTTTGCGCCCGTTGCGCTAACATCGGTGAGCGTGCCGTAAATTTTTTCGGGTTCATCTGCATCATAAACGGTGCATCCGATAAGCTCCGCGATAAAATAGCTGCCTTTGGGGAGCTTAGCATCGCTTCGTTTCATGTAGAGGATTTTTCCTCGCATTTTTTGCGCCGCTTCAACAGTGTCTATACCCGAAACAGACAGCAAAACAACATTGCCGTGCGGCCTTGCAGACTTAATCTGCGCCGCACAGCTTCCGGTGCTGTCGTAGTATAAGGTTTTAAATTTGCATACAAAATCGGGCGAGTCGCACCACGGATTAACACGCATTTCGCCGCGTATGCCGTGAGTGCCGACTATTTCACCGATTTCAAGAAAACTCTTAATCAATTTCTACAACTACCCTTGCATTCTGACGGGTTGCGGCTGCGCGCATAACTGTGCGTATAGCCTTGGCGATTCTGCCCTGCTTGCCGATAACTCTGCCCATATCGTCTTCACCAACATGAAGGTGATAAACAACAGTGCCGTCCTCTGCAGGCTCATCAACGGTTACTGTTACCGCTGCGGGATCGTCAACAAGACCCTGTGCAATGCTGACAAGTAAATCTTTCATTGGTTAAACCTCGTTCCTTATCCGTTAAGGATTAAAGAACGCCTTCCTTCTTAAGGATAGCCTTAACAGTGTCTGTGGGCTGTGCGCCGTTTGCAATCCACTGCTTTGCCTTTTCAGCGTCTACCTTAACCTCTGTGGGGTTAGCAACGGGATTGTATGTGCCGATTTCTTCGATGAATCTGCCGTCACGGGGATATCTTGAATCTGCAACAACGATACGATAGAAAGGTGCTTTCTTTGCGCCCATGCGGCGAAGTCTGATTTTTACTGCCATGATAAATTCCTCCAAAAAATTATATATAAAAATATTTATTAATGCATCAGCTTTTGCTGTATTACATTCCAAACTGTGAAGGGTCGAAGCCCTTGGGCATATTGAAACGCTGCTTTCTGCGGCGCTTACCGCCCTTTTTGCCGCCAAGCTGCTTAAACATTTTCTGCATCTGCCTGAACTGAGCAAGAAGTCGGTTGACTTCCTCAACAGGCTGACCGCAGCCGGCTGCGATTCTCTTCTTTCGAGAGGGGTTGATTATGTCGGGATTTGCTCTTTCTTTTTCAGTCATCGAATAGATGATTGCTTTCATGCGGTCGAATTTACGCTCATCAACCTCAATATCCTTTGCCTTATTGCCGATACCGGGAATCATAGCAAGAATATCCTGAAGCGAACCCATTTTGTGAATCTGATCGAACTGGTCGAGCAGGTCGTTGAGGTCGAACTTGTTTTGCATGAGCTTTTTCTCAAGCTCTTCCGCTTTCTTTTCGTCGATAGCCATTTCGGCTTTTTCGATAAGCGAAAGAACATCGCCCATGCCGAGAATTCTTGAAGCCATGCGGTCGGGATGGAAAACATCAAGATTATCGAGCTTTTCGCCCATACCGACAAACTTGATAGGCTTGCCCGTTACGGCTCTTGCCGAAAGAGCAGCACCGCCTCGGGTGTCACCGTCAAGCTTTGTGAGAATCAGTCCGTCAATTCCGAGCGCTTCATCAAATGAAGTTGCAACATTAACTGCGTCCTGACCTGTCATAGCGTCAACAACAAGAAGAATTTCATGCGGCTTAACCTCGGCTTTAACCGATTTAAGCTCGTTCATAAGTTCTTCGTCTATATGGAGACGGCCTGCCGTGTCAAGAATAACATAGTCGTGGCCGTGGTCTTTTGAATAAGCGATTGCCTCGCGGGCAATTCTTACGGGGTCTGTTTGACCCATTTCAAATACCGGTGCGCCTACCTGCTCACCGACAACCTGAAGCTGCTTGATAGCTGCGGGACGATAGATGTCACACGCAACGAGCAGGGGACGGTGATTTTCTTTTTTGAGCTTGAGGGCAAGCTTTGCGCAGTGGGTTGTTTTACCCGAGCCCTGAAGGCCGCACATGAGGATAACTGTCGGCGGATGGCTTGCATATGCAAGGCGGCTTTGGGTTCCGCCCATGAGGCTCACAAGCTCTTCTTTAACGATTTTAATAACCATCTGGGAGGGTGTGAGGCTCTCCATAACCTTTTCGCCGATTGCCTTTTCGGTTACGGTATTTGTGAAATCCTTGGCAACTTTATAGTTAACATCAGCTTCAAGCAGAGCCATACGAACTTCGCGCATTGCGCTGCGCACATCCGCTTCGGTAAGGCTGCCCTTGCTGCGTAAATTTTTAAACGCAGATTCGAGTCTGTCTGAAAGACCTTCAAATGCCAATTGTTTCACCTCTTATACTATTAATATTATGTATCTCAGCTTTCAAGAAGAGCCATTGCCGCGGCTTTGATTCGCACGCTGCAGTCGTTGATTTCTTTTGAAAGACTGTGTCGAAGATTGTATTCGGAAATCTGATTTGAGCAATCAATGATTTCGTTGAGGCTGCGGCGCATATCTTCAAAGCGCTTTGCAACTCCGAGACGGCTCTCCATTTCCTGAAGTTGGGTTTCAGCACGCTTTATTGCATCGCGCACACCCTGACGGGTTATGCCCTCGTTTTCTGCAATTTCGGAGAGGGAAAGGTCGTCATTATAATAGTATTCCAAAAAATCACGCTGCTTTGCAGTGAGCATTTCGCCGTAGAAATCAATGAGCACTGCCATTTCATAATTCTTTGCCAATTCTGACCCTCCTTTCTCTGGAAATCACATATTTCGCTTTAAAAAGCGCAAAAAAAGAACCTCCGACGCCGGAAGCGTCTGAGAATCTTAACGCTGAAAAAACCGACCTGTAAAGTTTAATTGCTTTACAGGTCGATATTATACTAAAAATATAAGCGTATGTCAAGTGTTATTTTTACAGCATTTCCACGGCTTTTTCACTTTTTTCTCACATTTTGGACAAAAAAGTGTGGATAAAACCACAAATTGTGGAAAAATGCATGGTGAAACACAAAATGTATTCACATTTTCACTTTTAAAAAGTGGAAAACTTTTTGCACACGCAGTCGGTGTTCAGCTTTTGTAAAGGTAAGCAGCTTTACAATGCGGGCGATTTATGAATCGCCCTTACGGCAAAATTATTTCAGAACAACGATTGTAACGCCGTCCTCACCCTCGCCGTAAACACCAAGTCTGCTTGATTTTACATATGGCGAAGCTTTAAGATATCGGGTGACTGCGCTTCTGAGTGCACCAGTTCCCTTGCCGTGTACGATTGTGAACTCATTAAGTCCCGTGCGCAGACCCATATCAATGAATCTGTCAAGCTCAATCAGGCAGTCATCAACCGTCATTCCTCTCAGGTCAAGGCGTGTGGAGGCTGCCATGTTAAGGCGGCTTTCGCCCTGAAGTCTTGCGGTTGATTTATTTTCCTTTTTCTTGGGAGCATTTTCACACAGCCTCAGATTTGAGAGCTTTACTCTTGTTTTTATTGAGCCTGCCTGGACCTCAACATTGCCGTTTTTATCGGCAGGGGAAAGTACCTTTGCCTGTTTTGCAATATCGCGGATGATAACCGTATCGCCTGCAACGAGAGGTCGGGGGAGAACATAATCCTTATCGTCGTCTTCAATGCCGATAATCGGGTCGGCGGCTGAATCTATGGATTCTATTCCCTTTCTGACGAGCGACTTTGCGCGCCTTGCAAGCTCGGCGGCATCTTTGGTTTTTTGCTGTTCTTTTTTGAGCTTTTCAAGCTCCTGCATAAGGGCATATGCTTCGCGCTTGGCATTTTCAACAACCTTCAATGCCTGTCCTCTTGCTTTTTCAAGTTCTTTTTCACGCAGCTGATTTATCTCTTCACGCAGCTTTTCGGCATCGGCTTTTTCTTTATCTGCCTTATCCGAAAGCTGCTTTGCGCGGCCGTATTCATCCTCCATGCGGCGTCTTGTTTCTTCAAGACGGTCTACAACATTTTCAAAAGCCTTGTTTTCGTTTGAAACAAGCTCTGTTGCTCTGTTGATTACCGACATATCAAGACCTAGTTTTTCGCTGATTGCGAGAGCGTTTGATTTGCCGGGTACGCCGATAAGAAGGCGGTAAGTCGGTCGGAGGGTAGCAACATCAAATTCGCAGCAGCCGTTTTCAACTCTCGGAGTTTCAAGTGCATAGGCTTTAAGCTCTGCGTAATGGGTTGTTGCGGCAATTTTTGCTCCTTTAAAATGAAGAGCTTCAAGAATCGCAATGGCAAGTGCCGCGCCTTCAACAGGGTCTGTGCCTGCGCCCAATTCGTCAATAAGAATAAGGCTGCTTTCATCGGCTTCGTTGAAAATGTCAATAATGGTTGTCATGTGAGCCGAGAATGTGGAAAGCGACTGCTCGATGGACTGCTCATCGCCGATATCGGAGAGAATTTTATCGAAAACGGAAATTTCGCTCAAGTCGCCTGCAGGAATCATAAGTCCGCACATTGCCATCATCGAGAGCAGACCGAGCGTTTTGATTGAAACGGTTTTACCGCCTGTATTGGGACCTGTTATGACAAGGGTATCGAAATCATTGCCGAGCATGATATCAACGGGAACAACTTTTTTGGGGTCGATGAGAGGATGCCTTGCTGCTCTGAGATTGACAATTCCTTTATCGTTGAGAACCGGCGGCGCAGCTTTGATTTTATAAGCGTACTGAGCTTTTGCAAAAATCAGATTGAGTTCAAGTGCGCATTCGTAGCTGTTCTTTATGCTCTGGGCAAAATCACCTGCGGATGCCGAAAGCTCGGCAAGAATGCGTTCGATTTCTTCTCTTTCTTTTGTCTGAAGAACGCGGATTTCGTTGTTTGCCTCAACAACCGCCATCGGTTCAATGAAAACTGTTGCGCCGCTTGCCGAGGTATCGTGAACAAGACCTGCAACCTCGTTGCGATGCTCGCTTTTGACGGGAACAACATATCTGCCGTTGCGCTGGGTGATGATGTTTTCCTGAAGATATTTTGAATGCACTTGAGAACGGGAAAATTTTTCAAGCTGCTCCCTGACTTTTGCCTCCTGACGGCGGATTTTGCGCCTTATATCGGCAAGAGTGGGAGAAGCGTTATCGGAAATTTCTTCTTCCGAAATAATCGCATTGAAAATTGCGGTTTCGAGAAATTTATTGGGAGAAAGAGCGTTAAAAAGAGGGTCGAGCACACTCTGCACGCCTGCATTTGAGGCTCTCCACTGAGAAAGAGTTCTTATAACTCTCAAAACGCCGCCTATGTCGAGCAGTTCACGGGTATTGAGCACACTGCCTGCGTTTGCACGGCTGAGTGCGTTGTTAACATTTTTAAGACCGCCGAAAGACGGGCCGCCGAATCTTGCGAGAAGCATATGGGCATCAACGGTCTGGCTGAGCAAAGCTTTTGCAAGGTCAAGATTGCTTTCGGGTCTGAGATGCAGGGCGTTGTAGCGCGCATCATCGCAGCTTGTGAATTCCGCAAGTCTTTCAAGCACCTTGTCAAATTCAATTGACTTTGCGTGTTTATCGAATGAATTCATTTTAAAAACTCCTTGAGGTTTTGTTTGAAATTCAAGAGCTTTTTATTATTATTCTTCATATTCCTCTTCCGATGTTTCTTCTTCGGTGATGATTTCGCCGTTTTCGTCGGTGAGAGCCTCCTCGGTAAGAATTTCACCGTTTTCGTCGGTAGCAGCAACGGTTGAAGCCTCGGCGGTTACAGGAAGAGTTGAAGCAGGCTCTGTTTCCGAAGGACGCTCTTCTCTGCGCTGAGTTGTGCCGATAACCTCTTGACCGTCGGTTGACTGAATTGATGAAACATACATCATTCCGCCGCTGCGCTCACGAAGGGTTATTTTCATATATTTATCAGGCTCGGGAGCAGTGTATTCACCGTCTGCAACCTGAACCCACGCACTGTTGCCGATATATCCGACGCTGAGGATAAGTGAACTGCCCTGTTCCTCAATATCATAAATCTTCGGAGTATACGCGGATTCAACGCCCGTGATGGGAAGAATATAGCTCTTTAATGCTGCGTCATAGATTATATCGTAATCGCTCATGTCGATTGACGAATGCATTGACGCAATGTCAATTTCAGTTCCGAAAAGGCTGACGAAATATTTTTCGATGTCTGCCTGAGGAACGATAATTCCGAAATTCTCGCCCTCGGAATAGGGATATTTATCTGCGCCGTCTTCGCTCATAAGAAGAGCCCAGACTGCGCTGTTGAGAAGCTGTGAAACATCCGCCTGAGTAAGGTCATCAAACGGGTCGGGGTCAAACAACACAACAGGCTTGAGCATTTCCTCGTATTCTTTCTTTTCTGCGGTTTTATCCGTCAGATTCTGTACGGTATCAACCGAGAATTTAACTACGGTTATAAGACCGATTATTGCAAGAATAGCCGCAATAACGCCGACGGGGAATGCAAGCTTATTCTTTTTTCTTTTCTTTGCTGCCATAATTCAACCTCCGTTATCGGATTTGTCCGTTGCCGCTGATAACATATTTTGAACTTACCATATGGGCAATGCCGAGAGGACCTCTTGCGTGAAGCTTCTGGGTGGAAATTCCGATTTCCGCGCCGAAACCGAATTCTCCGCCGTCGGTGAAGCGTGTTGATGCGTTAACATAAACTGCCGCGGCATCAACCTCTGATTTGAATTTTTCGGCGGCTGCATAGCTGTCGGTAACGATTGCTTCGCTGTGTCCGGTGCCGTACTGAGAAATATGAGCAATTGCTTCATCAATGTCTGCAACTGTTTTAACGCTGATGATATAGTCAAGATATTCGGTATCCCAGTCCTCGTCTGTTGCAGGAACGGCGTAGGGAAGAATTTCGCATACCGCCTCATCGCCCCTGATTTCAACATTCTTTTCTTTGAGCTTTTCACCGATAACAAGGAGCGCATCTTCTGCAATGCCCTTATGGATAAGAAGGCTTTCGCATGCGTTGCAGACGGAAACGCGGGATGCTTTTGCATTTGCAACGATGCTTGACGCCATTTCAATATCCGCATCACAGTCAACATAAACATGGCAGTTGCCGACACCTGTTTCAATAACGGGTACGGTTGCGTTTTCAACAACGGATCGGATAAGTCCTGCACCGCCTCTGGGAATAAGCAGGTCAACATAGCCGTTAAGCTTCATAAGCTCTGTTGCAGCCTGTCTTGAAATATTTTCAATAAGAATTATGCAATCCTCGGGCAGACCCGAATCTGCAAGCGCATTCCGCATAACGGCTGCAATCGCCTTGTTGGAATTTATGGCTTCCTTGCCGCCCTTGAGGATGACTGAATTACCTGCTTTAAGGCAGATTGCGGCAGCATCTGCGGTAACATTGGGCCTTGCCTCAAAAATAACGGCAATAACGCCGATGGGAACTGCAACCTTTTCTATTTTCAATCCGTTAGGTCTTGTTTCTCCCCAAAGAACCTTTCCGATGGGATTTTCGCTTGCGGCAACCTGCTGCAGACCCTGAGCCATGCCTGAAATGCGGTCGTGGGTAAGGGTGAGCCTGTCAATCATTGCCTGAGACATATCGTTTTCGGATGCGGCACGGATATCCTTGGAATTTTCTTCAAGGATATAGCCTGCGTTTTTTTCGAGAGCAGCGGCGATTGCGTTGAGCGCTTTATCAATAGCAGCTCCGCCTGATTTTGCAAGCAATTTTTGAGCCTGTTTAGAGCGTGCTCCGATATTTATCATTTCATTCATTTATTTTCCCTCCGTGTGTGCTTTGAACAGGGTTCCGATTTGCCTTCCGTCAAGGAGCTTATAAATGTCCTCGGGGTCTTCACCGTTCATAACAACCGTGTCGATTCCTGCGGCGGTTGCAATCTGAGCAGCATGGAGCTTTGTTATCATTCCGCCCGTGCCGCGGGTTGTTCCCGTACCGCCTGCAAGAGCAAGGATATCGTCGGTTATTTCGTCAACGCTGTGGATAAGCACCGCATTTTCATCCTCACGCGGATTTGCGCTGAAAAGCCCTTCAATGTCGGTAAGGATGATAAGAACATCGGCATCAACAATTTCTGCAACATGAGCCGAAAGGCTGTCGTTATCACCAAAAACGATTTCTTCAACGGCAACGCTGTCGTTTTCGTTAACAACGGGAATTGCGCCGTATTCAAAAAGCTTCATAAAAGTGTTGTGGAGATTGGTGTGTCTTTCTTCGTTTTCAAAGTCACCCTTTGTAACAAGAAGCTGACCTGTTATGTTGCCGTATTCTCCGAAAAATTTATCATAAAGGAACATCAGCTCGCACTGACCGACTGTTGCTGCTGCCTGTCTGCCCGGGGTATCGTGCGGTCTTTCCTTAAGACCGAGCTTACCGACACCAACACCGATTGCGCCTGAGGTTACAAGCACGATTTCTCTGCCTCCGTTTTTCAGGTCGCTGAGCACCTGAGCGAGCTTTGAAAGACGGCGGATGTTGATTTTTCCGGTGTCATAGGTGAGAGTTGAGGTGCCTACCTTTATAACAATTCTTTTTGCGTCTTTTTTGTTAATCATTTTGCATTACTTCTTTCAATTGCTGAGTTTATTATTGCGGCATATGCCTTTTGGTTTTTTACTTTGCCTGCAACGCAGAGAGAAATTTTTGACATATCAAAGATTTCCGATGCGGTTTTTCTGATGTCGTCAAGAGTTACCTTACGGATATTTTTTATGATTTCATCTTCTGTAATTTCTTTGTTATATAAAAGCAGATTTCTGCCGTTGCGTGAGGCATGAGATGAAAGATTTTCGAGGCTCATAACAAATTCGGTAACTGACTGTTCTTTTGCCCTTGCAAGCTCTTTTTCGGTAACCGTTTCAGAAAAATCCGATATTATTTTCAAAGTTTCTGTTATTGCCTTTTCTTCGGATTTTTCATTAAGTCCCATATAAATTTTAAACAAACCGGATTTAAGATAAGATACGCAGGTTGTGCCTACGGAATATACCAGTCCGAGTTTTTCTCTTATATGTTGAAACAGCCTTGATGACGGAGTGTCGCCAAGCATTGCTGAAATAAGCAGAGAAGCTTCGTGCCTTGGGTCTGTAACCGAAACACCGGGGAAGCCGATTATGAGTTGATTTTGTGAGAAATCCTTTTTTAAAGGTATGATTTTTGTATGAAATTCAGCCGAAGTAGGATTCAGATAAAAGCCTGTGTTTTCGGCATCCGAAAAATAACTGTTGATAATTTCAAGCGCTGCATTTTTATCAAAATTTCCGCTTATGCTTATGACTGTTCTTTCAGGAACAAAAAATTTATTTATGTGTGAGGTCAGAGATTCTTTTGTTATTGAATCGACGGTTTTTGCAGAACCGAGAATGTTTGAGCCGAGCATACTGCCTTCCCAGATTTTTTCATAGAACATGTCGGTGCAGATGTCTTCGGGTTCATCCTCATAAAGTGCAATTTCTTCTTTGATAACGCTTTTTTCAAGTTCAATGTCATTGCGGTCAAGTTTTGGATTTTTAACCATATCGCAAAGTATATCAAGAGCCTTCGGCATATGCTCGGAAAGAGTTCTTGCATAAAAGCAGGTTGCTTCTCTTGCAGTATAGGCGTTAAGGTGTCCGCCGATTTCGTCCATATCAACCGCTATATCAAGGGCGGAACGCTTTTCGGAACCTTTGAAAATCATATGCTCAATAAAATGCGAGATGCCTGCTGTTTCGGGTGTTTCATAGCCCGAACCGCTTGCTACCCATATTTCAGCTCCGCAGGTTTTTGAGTTTTCGCCTTTCTCAAAAATAATGCGAAGCCCGTTTTCAAGTGTTATTATTTCAGTCATCTGTTTACCTACTTGTTTTCAAAAATAAGATTTATGCTGCCGAGGGATATTTTGTCACCCGTTTTTAAAAGCTGCTTTTTTTCAACGGGAGTGCCGTTAACGGTTACGGGGGTGTCGGATTTTATGCCGGTTATATACCAGCCGTCCTTTGCGCAGATGATAACAGCATTCATTCTGGAAACGGTGGGATAATTAAGTATTATATCGCAGTTTTTATGGCGTCCGATTGAGGTTTCTCTGCTTGTAAGCGGAAAAACATCCGCGTTTACCGTATTAATCAGTCTTGCTCTGCCGAGCGAGGCGGGTCTTCGTTTAAAAAGCGCCGAAATGCAAAGAATGAAAATGGCAACGGCAAGAACGGGCAGCATATAGTGCGCGGTTTCAAAAACTAATTCCTGCATATTCTTCTCCATTATAAATGTAATAGTTATATTTAATTAATAATATCACTGCGAACATTAAAAGTCAATGGATATTAAAATCATTTAAAGTGTGTTAAAGAACTGTTTGACATTCTATGCTCTAAGAGGTAAAATATAATATTATACATGATTTAAGGAAACGCAAATGAAAAATTACGATCTTATTGTTGTCGGCGGCTGTTCTTCGGGAATTACGGCAGCGATAAATGCAAAAAGGCTTTATCCCGAAATAAAAATTGCCATTCTGGAAAAAAATCCGAGAATAGGCAAAAAGCTTCTTGCAACAGGCAACGGTAAATGCAACATCACAAATATTTACGCTCTTGAGCATGACTATGTCGGCAAGGGCTTTGCTTCTTATGCCATGCAAGAATATTCTCCCGAAAAGATTGTTGATTTTTTTAAGGGACTCGGATTGATTTGTTATTCTGATTCATGCGGCAGGGTTTATCCCGAAAGCAATACGGCGGCATCGGTTGTTGATTCTCTTCGGTTTGAACTTGAAAGGCTTAAGGTTGATGTTATTTGCGATATGCCCGTAACTGCAATAAAGAAAAACGGAAGTGGATTTTTGGTTAACGGTGAATACGGATGCAAAAAAATCATTCTTGCGGTCGGCGGAAAATCTTCGCCCTCTCAGGGGTCAGACGGAAGCGGATATGAGCTTGCCAAAAAATTCGGACATGAGATAATAAAACCCGTTCCCGCGCTTGTTCCTCTTTGCGGATCGGCCGAAATTACAAAGACAATGAAGGGTATGAGAGTCAGAAATGTGACTCTTACGCTCAAAGGAGAAAAAATTCTTAAAAAAACGCAGGGTGAAATTCTTTTTACCGATTACGGGCTGTCGGGAATTGCGGCAATGGAGCTTGCGGCTTTAGCACAGAAATATATAGATAGTGTAAAGCGAACCCCCTTTACTTACATTGATTTTATGCCCGAAATGACATATAATGAAATAGTTGATTACCTGCAAAACCTCAGCAAAATCAAGGGTTTCTGCAATATGGACAATCTTTTGACGGGATTTCTTCCGAAAGCTGTCGGGATTGCGATTTGTAAAGCCGAGAACCTTTACAAAGCAGAACGACGGATAGATGAACTGAGCATTAAGGAAATAAAGCTGATTGCCGAAAAAGTCAAGAATTTTCCTCTTGAAATCACGGGAACGAAGGGTTTTGTTAATGCTCAGGTGACGAGTGGCGGCATAAAAACCGATGAAATCGACCCTGAAACCATGCAGTCAAAAAAATGCAGAAGTCTGTATCTGGCAGGCGAGATAATTGATGTTGACGGTGGCTGTGGAGGCTTTAATCTGCAGTGGGCATGGAGCTCGGGAATGCTTGCCGGCGAGCTGAAAGACTGATTTTTGCGAGGATAAAAAATGATTAAGATAAATGAAATAAAGCTTCCGCTTGACAGCGACGAATCCGCGCTCCGAAGGGCGGCGGCGAAGGCACTCAGATGTAAAGAGGATAAAATCAAGTCACTGCAAATTACAAAGAAAGCGGTTGACTCAAGAAAAAAAGATAATATTTTCTTTGTATATAATGTCAGCGTTGAGGTTGATTCCGATGAAAACGCGGTAGTTGCTCACGCAAAAAATCCGAAGGTTGAGACGGGCGTTGCATATAAATATGAAATGCCCGAAATCAGAAGAACAAGCACGCTCAGACCTGTTATTGCAGGCTTCGGTCCTGCAGGTTTTTTCTGTGCCCTTATTCTTGCAAGGGCAGGGTTGCGACCGCTTGTTATTGAAAGAGGTGCTGATGTTGATACAAGAACAAAGGATGTCAACGGATTCTGGTCAACAAGAAATCTCAATCCCGAAAGCAATGTTCAGTTCGGCGAGGGTGGCGCGGGCACATTCTCCGACGGTAAGCTGACAACAGGCATAAAAGACCCTCTCTGCCGCAAGGTTGTTGAGGAGCTTGTGCTTCACGGCGCACCCGAAGAAATTGCGTATTCATCAACTCCGCATATCGGTACAGACAGGCTCGGAGCGGTTGTCAAGGCATTTAGAGAAGAAATAATTTCGCTCGGCGGCGAGGTTCGTTTTGGCTGGAAGCTTACGGATATTATTGTTGCAAACGGTGTTATTCAGGGAATAAGCTGCAAAAGACCCGACGGAGGAAACGAGGATATCGAAACCGACACGCTTCTTCTCTGCATCGGGCATTCGGCGAGAGATACGGTTGAAATGCTCTATAAAAAGGGTATAAAAATTATGCAGAAGCCTTTCTCGGTGGGTGTTCGCATTGAGCATCCGAGAGAGATGATTGATAAGGCGCAGTACGGCTCGTTTGCGGGTCATCCCGCACTCGGTGCCGCAAATTATAAGCTTGCGTGCCATCCTGAGCATGGCAGAGGAGCATATACTTTCTGTATGTGTCCGGGCGGTACGGTTGTTGCCGCGGCATCGGAGGAAGGTCATGTTGTTGTTAACGGCATGAGTGAATATGCCCGTGACGGTGAAAATTCAAATGCTGCTTTGCTTGTGGGTATTGAGCCTGAGCATTTCGGAAGCGACCATCCGCTTGCAGGAATTGAGCTTCAGAGAAAAATCGAAAAAACCGCCTTTGAGCTTGGCGGCGGCGACTACAGCGCGCCCTGCCAGACGATCGGCGATTTTCTTAATAACACACCCTCAACAACGCTTTCTTATGTTAAGCCGACCTGCGCAACGGGTGTCACTCCGGGCGATATCAGAAAAGTTCTGCCCGAAAAGGTGACGGATATCATGGCGCAGGCAATTGTTAAAATGGACAGAAGTCTTAACGGCTTTGCGCTTCCCGACGGTGTGCTGACTGCTCCCGAAACACGCTCCTCCGCACCTGTGAGAATTCTGCGCGATGAGCTTTATCAGGCGAATATCAGAGGACTTTATCCCTGCGGCGAGGGTGCAGGCTATGCAGGCGGAATTGTTTCGGCGGCGGTTGACGGAATAAGATGCGCGCATGCCGTTCTGATTGATGAAAGCGATGAGTGGTAATGGAAAAACTTGAAAAATTAACGGATTTACAGCTTGCAAAGCGGATGTCAGACTATATTTTTGCTTTGCAGAGCATAGCTGTCAGAGCGGAATATTATTCGGACGGCTGCCCCGATAAAGAGAAAAAGGAGCTTGCCGATGATTATATAAAGGTGCGTGATTCAATCCGTGAGGATGCAAAATATCTCAACTATGGCAGAGATAAGAAGGGCAGCGCACTTTTATGGGATAAATATTTTCCGAGCGTGAGCGAAGCCTCGGCATGGGGACTTTACGCAAAGCCCGACGGTGCATTCGATAAGGAATACTTTAAAAGCATAGAGGAAGCTGAAAAAAGACTTACAAAATATTATTCCTACGATTATTGGCAGATAATAGCGGAGTTATAAAAGGGAAAACCTCGGTTGACAGCCGAGGTTTTTATCATATTCCGACATGGATTCCTCATATACTTCAATTGATAATATATTGGAGGAATTGAAATGAACGATTTTGAATATCCGTCGCAGCGCACGGAGAGAGAGGAATACAGGAGCAGATTTAAATTTACGGATGAAGATATACCCAAAAGAAGAAGTGCGTCAAAGTCCAAAGAAAAAACAAAAACGGATTATCTTGTAAGGCTGATTCTGCTGCAGAGTGTGCTGTGCATCGTTGTTGTGTCGGGAGTTTTTCTTGTTTCAAAAGTCAGCCCGACTGCTTATGCAGAAATGCGTGAGGACTATCTTTGCATAATGCAGAAGGATATGTCGGCAGGCGAGATGATTGAGCAGCTTAAGGACACAGCGGATTTTGTCTTTAAGCCGTCGGAATCAGCGGAGGCCGCGATGTCGGCAAATGTTGCAACAGAAACTTCTGCCGAAAAGATAACGGTTGATTCATTTGAAGTTACGAGCGATGAAACAGGCGAGACGGTTGCTGTGGGCGAGATAATTCAGAACGGCTCGGGTGGCGGAGATATTGAAAACCTTGAGGCAGTGAAAGGCACTTCGTTTGCGCCCTATTATGTCAGCGTTGAGCCTGTTATTCCTGTGAAGGATGCAAGAATAACCTCACGCTTCGGCTACCGCACAAATCCCGTTTCTGGCAACTACGGCTTTCACACGGGTCTTGACCTTGCGGCGGCAGAGGGTACTCCTGTTTCCGCTGCGTTTTACGGAAGAGTTGCCGAAACGGGTGAGAGCGATGTTTGGGGAAAATATGTGCTTCTGGAGCATTCCGACGAATTTGCAACCTATTACTGCCATCTTTCCGAAATCTTTGTGAGTGAGGACGCGGTAATCCGTCAGGGAGAAATTATAGGACTTGTGGGCTCAACAGGTTGGTCAACTGGTCCCCACCTGCATTTTGAGGTAAGAATAAACGGTGTCAGGGTTGACCCCGAAAAATTGCTTTATCCGGAGAATTCCGATGAGGGTTAATCTCGGCAGAACCGCTTTGAGAATAAATATTTCCTTTGCTGCGGTTATGACGCTGATGTTGATACTTGATGAAAGCGGAATGTGCGCCATCGGACTTTTCTGCTGCATTGTCCATGAGGCAGGGCATATAATATGCCTTTTGGTTCTGGGAGAAAAGCCGGCTTCGGTTGAGCTTTCGTTTTACGGAATCAAGCTTGAAAGAAAAGAACCGTCAATTCTCACGGCAGCGGAGGAATTGGCGGTTTATATTGCAGGTCCTGCAATGAATATTATTTTTTCTGCCGTTCTTTTTCCTTTAGGTGCGAGGCATGACGGAATAAAGACGGCGGCTGTCATCAGCCTTTGCGTAGGTGTGTTTAATCTCATTCCTTGCCGCCCTCTTGACGGGGGAAATGTTGTTTTTCAGGTGATTTCAATGTTTACCGAGGGAGAAAGAGCAGAAAAAATCAGCTCAGATGTTTCGGTTGTAATCTTGATTCCCATGGCTGTTGCAGGTGTAATAATGCTGTTTAAAAGCGGCAACATTACTCTGATTGCGGTTGCAGCCTATCTTGCGGCGGTGTGTATCTCAAACAGAAGAAAATAATTTTCTTGCAGGCTGTAACACATTCTTATCTGCCGACATAAGATGTGGATGTAAGCGGTTGATAAAGCTGCTTAACCGGAAACGGAGGTAAGATTCATGGGTTGCGGATGCAATAACAACTGGTGCCTTTTCATCATCCTTATTCTTCTCTTCTGTAACGGCGATTGCGGTAATAACAGCTGCGGTTGTGGTTGTCAGATGAACAGAAGCAATGACTGCGGCTGTGGCTGCGGCTGCTAAAACTTAAACCGATGCGAGAATCTGAGCCGCTTCTTCCATGGTTAATCCGCCGGGGGAAGCGGTAAAGTTTCGGGGAATTACGCTCTGCCAGCGCAGGGCGTATTTTTCTGCGTTTTCTTTGCCGATAACGGCGCCGTTAAGGTCGGTGAGGGATGCAATAACGGATTTTACTTTGCCTGTATCGTCAGTCATAGAGCAGAAATCACCGAATTTTTCGGGGGAGAATTCTGCGCATCTGTCAATAAACGGGGCAAAGAATGCGGCGCATGCCATGCCGTGGGGAACTCCGTAATTTTCTGTCAGCACATAGCCGAGAGGATGGGGGAATGCCGTGCCGCAGGTGTTGATAACAAGACCCGCATAGATTGAGGCATAATAGAGCTTTTCGCGGATTTCATCGGGGACTTTATCTGTTTTTGAAAGAGATTCAAGGCAGGAATAAAGCTCGGGAATGCACTTTTCGGCAAAAAGACGGAGCACGCCGTCACATTTGACAGTAAAGAAACCTTCAACGGCATGTGCGAAAGCGTCAAGGGCGGTTGAAACCGTTGTTTTATATGACATTGAGCAGGTGTATTTCGGGTCGCAGAAGGATACTGCGGCATAGCAGTCGGGGCCCGAGATGCTCTTTTTTATTCCCGTTTCATCGTTTGTGAGCACTGCAACGGCGGTAACCTCGCTGCCTGTGCCTGCGGTTGTTCCGATAAGCGCAACGGGAAGGGCTTTATTTGAATATTCTCTTTTATAAATATCTATCGGAGAAAGGTTGGCGTTTGCGGTGTAAATTGCGATTGCTTTTGATGCGTCAAGTACCGAACCTCCGCCGATGCCGAGAATGAAGTCGGCGTTGATTTCTCTTGCGGCTTCGCCTGCTTTATGGCATGCGGAGATAAGCGGATTTTCACCGATGCCGTCAAAAACGCCGTAAGATATTCCTTCTTTTTCAAGGGCCTCAATTGCATCGTCAAGCGCACCGCTGAGCTTTGCGCTGTTTTTGCCGGTTATGATAAGACAGCTTTTGCCGAGAGCGAGGGATGCGGAGTTTTCGTTGACGCAGCCGTTGCCCCAGAAACATTTTACGGGCATATATGTTGAATAGGTCATGGTTTTTCTCCTTTGCGGACTATTTTATAAAATATTACCATATTAAAGCAGAAATTGAAACATTTTTCGTGTGATTTTTTTAAAGGCGTAACAAAAACTATTGAAATGTATAAAAAATAGGTGTATTATATATTATTATATAAAACTGTTATTGTGGGGAGGAAGGCGATGAAAAAAGCAGTTGTTGCTGCAGTAACGGTTTTTGCCGTTGTGCTGGCGGTATTTGTATTTTATGACGGAGTGCTCAATAAAAACTCCGAAGCCGATTTCTTCTCTATGAATACCTATGTTACGGCAAAGGTAACGGGTTATGAATCCGACCTTTGCACGGCAGAGATTCAGAAGATTGTTAAAAATCTTGATACCGCGGTTCTTTCAAGGACAAGCGGAGATTCGCTTGTTTCGTCTCTCAACCGAAACGGCGGCGGTGAGCTTGATATTCAGACGGCGGCTTATGTTTCTTTGTTGCTTGATGTATGCAAGAAAAGCGGCGGAGCATTTGACTTCACGCTCGGTGCAGTAAGTGACCTTTGGAATTTCGGCTCAGACCCGTCGATACCCGACGAAAAAACTCTTTCGGAAGCTCTTTCTCACAGCGGATATGAAAAGATAAATATTTCGGGTAGCACGCTTTCAATGCAGGATAAAGCGGCGGTGCTTGATTTCGGTGCATCGGGAAAAGGAATTGCGCTTGATTCAATCAAGGCGTATCTTGAAACCCGCGATATCAAAAATGCGGTTGTCAGCGTTGGCGGAAGCTCTCTGCTTTTCGGCGACAGGGATTTCACCGTAGGAATCCGTAACCCCGAGGGCAATTCAGGCAGTTATATCGCAAAGCTTCATATGGGCGAGGGCTGCGTTTCAACTTCCGGCAGCTATGAGCAGTTTTTTGAAGAAAACGGAAAAAGATATCATCATATCCTAAACCCCGAAACGGGATATCCCGTTGATAACGGTTTGGTCGGAGTAACAATCGTTTCGGAAAGCGGACTTCTCAGCGATGCGCTTTCAACGGCATGCTTTGTGCTTGGCATAGAAAAAGGTTCGGCACTTGCGGCGGAATACGGCTGCACGGCAATTTTTGTTACCGAAGATAAGAAAATTTATATTGAAGGTGATGCGGATATCGTTGAGATAACCGATAACACATACAGCTATGGAAATTAAGCTTTTCAGAAAAGGGGATATCGCTGTTATTGCTGTAATTGCCGCGGCAGCGCTGATTTTTGCATTCGGCAGTTTTTCAAAAAGCGAAAATCCGCAGGCGGTTATCACGGTTGACGGTGAGGTTATCGAAACAATTGATTTATCCTCTGTCAAAGAAAAAATTGTTATCACTCCCGACACAGACCCGGAGGTTGTTATCGTTGCGGAAAACGGAGAAATCCGATTTGAATCCGCAGAATGCGAGGACAGGCTCTGCGTTAATTCGGGAAGTCTTAAAAAAGGCGGAGATACGGCGGTTTGTCTGCCTGCAAAAACGGTTATAACCGTTACGGGCTCGGATGTAGATGCCGTTGTTTATTGATTATGAAAAAAAATCCCGCATATAAAGTCGCACTTCCTGCGATACTCTGCGCATTGGCGCTGTCGCTCGGCTTTCTTGAAAGTCTGATACCGCCACTGCCGCTTTTTCCGCCGGGTGCAAAGCCCGGCTTCTCAAACATAATAACCATGTTTGCCGCAGGCAGTCTCGGACTTTCGACGGCGACCGCTATCGCACTTGTCAAAGGTGTTTTTGCTTTTGCAACAAGAGGCGTAACGGCAGGGATAATGAGCCTTTCGGGCGGCTTGCTTTCAGCATTTGCAATGTTTTTGCTTATGCGGTATGCAAAAAGATTTCTCGGCATGGTAGGAATATCCGTTATCTGCGCGGTTGTTCACAACATGGGGCAGCTTGTCGCGGCAGTGTTTATTACAGGCACGGCGGATGTTATAAATTATGCGCCTGCGCTTGCACTTTTCGGAATCATAACCGGAGCGCTGACAGGCATTATTCTCGGGTCGGTTATGCCGGCACTCGAAAAAATGAAAAAACACTTGAATGAATTCGAATAAGTCAAGGAGGAGATATTATGGTTAAGGCCGGAGTTGACGGCGTCTTAAAGGCCGTTAAAAAGGTCAGAGGCGGCGTTAAGGTTGATCACCACAAAAACACAGCCGAGATGGAGGTTGTCAGAATCCCGACACCTTCAAAGGTTGTTATTCCCATGCAGCAGCATATCGGTGCACCGTGCGACCCTGTTGTCAAGGTCGGCGATGAGGTTGCGGTAGGCCAGCTTATAGGCGATACCGATAAGTTTGTCAGCGCACCGATTCATGCATCGGTTTCGGGCAAGGTTACGGCAGTAGGCGATGTTAAGCTGCCCAACGGCGTTATGTCGAAGGCAGTAACAATAGAATCAGACGGCGAAATGAGACTCTGGGAGGGCATTGAGCCTCCCCATGTTGAAACGAAAGAGGATCTTATCAAAGCGGTCAGGGCATCGGGTCTTGTCGGTTTGGGCGGCGCAGGTTTCCCGACACATATTAAGCTTAATTTCCCTACCGATAAGAATATTGACACTCTTGTTATCAATGCTGCGGAATGTGAGCCCTACATAACAGTTGACTACCGTGAGTGTATGGAAAATTCGTGGGATATTCTTTCGAGCATTTACACTCTTAAGGAGCTTCTCGGTTTCAAGAAAGTTGTTATTGCGGCTGAGGATAATAAGCCCGAGGCATTCAAAGTTCTTAAAAATATTGCAGACCATAAGGATGATGTTGACGATTCGGTAAAGCTTATGATTCTTGAATCGAAATATCCTCAGGGCGCTGAAAAGATGATGGTTCAGTCTGCAACAGGCAGAAGAGTTCCTCCCGGAAAACTTCCTGCAGATGTTGGCTGCGTTGTTATGAATGTTGCGTCAATTGCCTTCATTGCCCGTTATCTTAAAACAGGCAAGCCTCTCGTTAGCCGTTCGCTGACGGTTGACGGTTCGGCAATTGCTCAGCCTAAAAATGTAAGAGTTCCCGTCGGCACCAACATAGGTGACATCATTGATTTCTGCGGCGGCTTTAAAACAGAGCCTGCAAAAATCATCACGGGCGGACCGATGATGGGTCTTGCCATAGTCGGAACAGACCTTCCCGTTCTCAAGCAGAACAATGCCATTCTTGCATTCTCAAAGGATGATGCCGTTCTTAAGCCTGAAACGGACTGCATCCGCTGCGGCAGATGCGCGATTGCATGCCCGATGAGCCTTATGCCCACCAATATCGTAAGAGCGGCAAAGGCAAAGGATGCATCGGCACTCAAACAGCTCGGAATCATGGTTTGCATGGAATGCGGAAGCTGTGCTTTCGCATGCCCCGCAGGCAAGCCGCTTGTTCAGCATATGCGCCTTGCAAAGGCAATTCTCAGAGAGGAGGGCAGCAAGTAATGGTTAACGGAAAAAAGCTTGTTGTCAGTGCGTCGCCCCATCTTCGCACAAAAGACACCACATCACGGATTATGCTTGATGTTGTAATAGCGCTTATACCTTCGCTTATTGCAGCTGTTATTCTTTTCGGACCGAGAGTTCTTGCTGTCACCGCAACAACGGTTGCAACAGCAGTTCTTTCGGAATATCTTGCAAGAAAGGTTATGAAGCGCCATAACACCATTCAGGATCTGAGCGCGGTTGTAACCGGTGTTATTCTTGCATTCAATCTGCCCGTCAGCATTCCTCTTTGGATGGCGGCAATCGGAAGCTTCTTTGCGATTGTTGTTGTTAAGCAGATGTTTGGCGGTATCGGTCAGAATTTTGCCAACCCCGCAATTGTTGCAAGAATAGTTCTTCTTCTTTCGTTCGGACAGGCAATGGGCAGCTGGACTGCTCCTCTTTCGTGGAAAACGGATGCGGTTTCAACTGCAACTCCGCTTGCAATTCTCGGCGGAGAATCAGCTGAAGAGCTTCCTTCGCTTCTTGATATGTTCCTCGGAATCAGAGGCGGCTGCCTCGGTGAAACCTGCTCGGTTGCACTTATCATCGGCGGAATTTACCTCATGGCAAGAAAAGTTATTTCTTATAAAATCCCCGTTGCTTTCATCGGCACAGTTGCAGTTGTTATGCTTATTGCAGGCAAGGGTGACCTTGGATTTGTTGCATACCAACTTATGAGCGGCGGTCTTCTCCTCGGTGCATTCTTCATGGCAACCGATTATTCAACAAGCCCCATCAAATCAAATGCAAAAATCGTTTTCGGTATCGGCTGCGGTCTTTTGACATGCGTTATCAGACTTTTTGCCTCTCTTCCCGAAGGTGTATCCTTCGCAATTCTTATTATGAATCTTCTTGTTCCCCATATCGAAACAATAATGGCTCCAAAGCCCTTCGGTACGGTTAAAGAAAAAAAGGCAAAGGAGGGTGAGGCAAAATGAAAAACCTGAAAGAATATCTTGTTCCTACGGTAACACTTTTCGTTATCTGCCTTGTTGCAACTCTCCTTCTCGGACTTACAAATCAGGTAACGGCTCCGATTATCAAGCAGCTTGCCATTGAAACCGAAATAAAATCAAGACAGGTTGTTTTTGCGGATGCAAAGAGCTTTGGTGAAGCCGAAATCCTTGCGGACGGAACAAGCGTTGTTGCTGCGCTTGATGAGGCAGGCAATTTAATCGGTCATGTTGTTGTTAACTCTGCAAAGGGCTATGGCGGCGATATTTCGGTTATGACGGGTGTTGATGCAGAAGGCAAGGTTACGGGCGTTAACATTCTTTCTCACGCAGAAACCGCAGGTCTCGGCGCAAAGGCTGCCGAGCAGGATTTCCGCGACAGATTTATCGGTCTTATCGGTGGAATCACCGTTTCCAAGGATAAGGCAGGCGAAAATTCAATTGACGCCATCACAGGCGCAACAATAACATCAAGAGCAGTGACTGAAGCAGTCAATGCCGCAATTGAAGCAGCGGGAGGTGCAAACAATGGCTGAGAAAAAATCTCTCGGTAAGGAATTTACAAAAGGTCTTATAGCCGAAAACCCTGTTTTCAGACTTGTTCTGGGCACCTGTCCCACCCTTGCAACCTCAACAAGTGTTGTCAATGCGTTGGGTATGGGCATTTCTGCGATGATAGTTCTCGTTTGTTCAAACATCGTTATTTCCCTTCTCAGAAAGGTTATTCCTTCAAAGGTGCGTATTCCTGCATATATCGTTGTTATCGCATCTTTCGTTACAATAGTTCAGATGATAGTCAAGGCGTTTGTTCCTGCGCTTGATGCAGCGCTCGGCGTTTTCCTGCCGCTGATTGTTGTTAACTGTATCATCCTCGGCAGAGCTGAGGCTTTCGCAGGCAAAAACTCCGTTATTGCATCAGCTGTTGACGGTCTCGGCATGGGCGTTGGTTTCACAATTGCTCTTTGCTGCATGGCATCCGTCAGAGAAATTCTCGGTGCAGGCACTTTCCTTGCAGGCGCACAGAATCTTCTTGTTCTCTTTGGTGATAATGTTCTCAACGGTTTCAACGGATTTACTCTTCCCTGGACCGAATATCTTACTCCCATGACAGTATTCATCCTTGCTCCCGGCGGTTTCCTTACTTTCGGTTTGCTTATGGCTTGCGCAAACAGACTTGCAGAAAGCAAGGGCAAGCCCAAGGCAGAGCTCGGCGGCTGTCAGGCATGTCCCATGGCTAAAAACTGCGCACTCCTTGCAGAAGGCAAGGGCTGCAGCGAAGAAGAGAAGAAGGAGGGTGTAACGGCATGACGGCAATTCTTGTAAAATCATTTCTTGCAATTATTCTGACTTCGGTTCTCACCGAGAACTTCGTTCTTTGCAAATTCCTCGGAATCTGCCCCTTCCTCGGCGTTTCAAAGAAGCTTAACACTGCTGTAGGCATGTCGGCTGCGGTTATCTTTGTTATGGCTCTTGCAACCGCTGTTACATATCCCATCAACAAGTATCTTCTTCTTGCAAACGACCTTGAATATCTTCAGACAATCGTTTTCATTCTTGTTATTGCGGCTCTGGTTCAGCTTGTTGAGCTTATTCTTAAGAAGTTTATGCCTCCTCTTTATAATGCGCTCGGCATTTATCTTCCTCTTATCACAACAAACTGCGCTGTTCTCGGCGTTGTTCTTCTCAACCAGACTAAGGGCTATAATTTTGCCGAATCAATGGTCAACAGCGTTGGTGCAGGTCTGGGCTTTATGCTTGCTATGGTTATTTTCTCGGGCGTTCGCAGCAGACTTGAGGGCGCTGATATTCCCAAGTTCCTTCAGGGTCTTCCCATTGTTCTGATTGCGGCATCCATTGTTTCTCTTTCGTTCATGGGCTTCACAGGCCTCGTTGACGGAATTTTCGGTTAAGGAGGTAGCGGAATTATGAACTCTATTCTTATTGCAGTTATAATTGTTGCCGCCATCGGTCTTATTGCAGGTCTCGGACTTTCAATCGCATCAAAGGTTTTTGCTGTTCCCGTTGACGAAAAGGCAGAGGCAATCAGAGAATGCCTTCCCGGCGCAAACTGCGGTGCATGCGGATTTTCAGGCTGTGACGGCTACGCTGCCGCACTCTCAAAGGGCGAAACAACAGAAACTGCTCTCTGTGCACCCGGCGGAAACGATACCGCAAAGGCTATCGGTGAAATTACGGGTCTTGCAGCAGGCGAGGTTAAACCCATGGCGGCAGTTGTTCTTTGCCAGGGTCATAATGTTAATGCAGAAGTAAAACTTGAATATCAGGGTGTTAAAAGCTGCCGCATGGCTGCTCAGATTTTCGGCGGTCCCAAGGAATGCATCTACGGCTGCATCGGCTACGGTGATTGCGTTGAAGTCTGTCAGTACGATGCAATCAGCATTTGCGACGGCATTGCAAGAATTAATCCTTATGTTTGTAAGGCTTGCAAGATGTGCGTTAAAACCTGCCCGAAGGGTCTTATTGAAATGATGCCCCTTGAGGAAACAAAAGCGGCTGTTCTCTGCAAAAACCATGATAAGGGCGCCGTTACGCGTAAGGAATGCAAAACAGGCTGTATCGGCTGCATGAAGTGCGTCAAGGCTTGCGAAGCAGGCGCAATTACTATTGATAAATTCTGCGCTAAGGTTGACTATGAAAAGTGTACGGGCTGCGGAAATTGCCACGCTGAATGCCCTGTAGGCGCAATTGATGTTGTTACTCTCGGCGTGAGAAACTGACTGTCTCACTAAGCGAAGAACAAAAGAAACAGAATAAATAAAAAATGGTTTGCATCGGAATTACCTTTGCAAGCCATTTTTATTTTTGATTTGAAATTATAAATTTGTTTTTGTGTTTTATTTAATTAAATCGTTCTTTTTGATGAAATCAATTGTTTCATCAACGGTTGTGAATGCGAGAGCGACCGTTGTATCTGCAGCGCCGTAATAGATAGCTATTCTGCCTGTATCAGCATCCGCAAGAGCAGCGCAGGGGAAAACAACATTGGGAACATCGCCCACGAATTCATAAAGCTCGTGAGGCGCGAGAAGGAAACAGTCTGCTCTGTGGAGCACCTTCCAAGGCTCATCCTTGTCAAGGATTGCTGCGCCCATTGCATAGGTGAAGCCGTTGCAGCTTGTGAGAACGCCGTGATAGAACATCAGCCAGCCTTCGTCGGTTTCAATGGGAGTGGGTCCTGCGCCGACCTTTGTCATTTCCCAGTTCTTTTCGGGTTTCATAACAAAACGGTGCTTGCCCCAATAGGTTAAATCCTTGCTGTGGCTGAGGAAAATGTCGCCGTAGGGAGTATGTCCTCTGTCGCAGGGACGGATGAGAAGAAGAAACTCATCATTGACTTTTCTGGGGAAGAGAACGCCGTTTCTTGCAACGGGATAGCAAGCATCCTCAAGCTGAGTCCATTCCTTGAAATCGGTTGTATATGCAATGCCGATAGTTGTGCCATGGGGAGTGAGATTAACCCATGAAAGATAGTATTTGCCGTCAATTTCGCAGAGTCTGGGGTCATAGCCTCTGAAGATTACCTTTTCTTCAAGCTCCCAATTGATTGCGTCCTTGCTGTAGCCGACAACAAGTGTGTGGTCACGGCTCATAACATCAACTCTGAAAACGCCGGCAAATCCGTCGCCGTAAGGTACAACGGCAGAGTTGAAAATACTGTTAGCCATATAAAGGTTGTCGCGTGTGATAATGGGATTTCCGCTGTAGCGCCAGACGGGATATCTGTAGCCCTCGGGCTTATCCTGCCAGGGAATATTGGGGATGTTCTGTCCGATAATCTTTGCCATAATATATCTCCTTAGTTTTATTTCACTATTTTATGTGTCTCATTTGGTCGACATCCTGCCATTTTACCTCGAAGCCTGCGCCGTGAGAGCAGAACACAGAGGACGAGGGATTTTCAAGGTCTCTATCTTTTTCATAAGCGATGTTTTTGACTGTTTCTTCTGCGTTATGGCACGGTCTGTAGCCGCATTCGCGCAGAGAAATGCTGCCTCTGCCGCCTGTGTATGCCGTAACCTCTTCGGGGTAATCCATAAATTCCGAAACAGGTCCGCAGCCTTTGATAACCGCCCGTGTTTCTGTCATTTCGGGAGCTTCAAATTCGCCGCAAAGGCGCTGGATATCCGAAATTGCTCTGCCGAAATTTTCAACAGGAATGCGCAGAGTGAATGAGTAATACGGCTCAAGAAGGATATTTTCAGCTTTTTCAAGACCTTGTCTTATTGCTCTGTAGGTTGCTTCGCGGAAGTCGCCGCCCTCAGTGTGCTTGAGATGTGCCCTTCCTGCTGTGAGAATAATGTTGACATCCGTCAGCGGTGAGCCCGTGAGGATTCCGATATGCTCTTTTTCAAGAATGTGAGTGAGAATAAGATTCTGATAATTGGAATCAAGAAAATCAAGGCTGCATTCGCTTTTTGCGCTGATTCCGCTGCCCCTTTCGGCAGGCTCAATGCGAAGCTGGGTTTCCGCATAGTGTCTGAGAGGCTCATAATGACCGTAACCCATGACGGGCGAGGCAACGGTTTCTTTATAGAGTATGCGGCATGGACCGAAATCAATTTCAATTCCGAAACGGTCGCGAACGAGCGATTTTATGATTTCAAGCTGAATTTTGCCCATAACGCTTATCTGAATCTGCTCTTCTTTTGCGTATGAAACGGTCCTTACCGAAAGCTCGGGCATCTCCTCACTGAGAATGCGGAGCTTCTGCACGGCAGTGTGGATATCAGTGCCGTCAAGAATTTCAACCCTTGACGAGAGCAGGGGACGAAGCGTGGGAACACTGTTTATTGTTTCGCCGTTTTTGTTTATAACATCTCCGGGTGCGGTTTTTGAAAGTCCCGAAACAGCGCATACACTGCCTGCTGAAACCTCGCTGATGCTTTCGCTTTTTTCCCCCGAATAAATGCGGATTTGATCAATTTTTTCGTTGCCGAGCGGCGCTTTTACCGTCAGTCTGCCGCCTGTGATTTTTAAAAAGCTCAGTCGGTTACCCTGAGAATCGTGAAGAATTTTATATACTTTTGCAGAGAATTCATCAGGATATTCTTTATATAAAGTGAATTTTTCAATTGTTTCAAGAAGTTTGTCAACACCGTCTCCTTTGAGTGCCGAGCCAAAAATGCACGGAAAAACTTCTCTTTTCAAAACTGCTTTTGCAATTTCGGGCTTGAGAGAATTTTCGTCTGTTTTGCCGCTGAGAAAGGCATCAAGAATTTCTTCGCTGAGCATTGAAAGATCTTCTGCTTGAGCTTCGCTGAGAGGCTCACCGAAATCCGCACAGCCTTCCGAAAGAATGCTTTTCAGCTCAGAAAGCACGGCAGATTTATCGAAGCCTTCGCGGTCTGATTTGTTGATAAAAACAAAAACGGGAATTTTGTATTCTTCAAGCAGTTGCCAGATTGTTTCCGTATGGCTTTGCACTCCGCTTATGCCGTCAATGACGAGTATTGCATAATCAAGCACTCCGAGTGCGCGCTCCATTTCTGCCGAAAAATCAACATGACCGGGAGTATCAACAAGAGTGAAATGTTTTTCACCGAGAGTGAACGGATTCTGTTTTGAAAAAATCGTTATTCCTCTGTTTCTTTCAAGCTCATGCGAATCAAACCAAGAATCTTTTTTGTCAACGCGACCAAGCCGACGGATTGCGCCTGCTTTAAAAAGCACGGCTTCAGTCAGCGTTGTTTTTCCTGCATCAACATGTGCAAGAATTCCTATGGTGTTTTCGCTTGATTGTATCATGCTCTCATTATAACAAAAACAAACTGATATATCAATATCAGCCCTGCTGTCTTTCGGACATTTTTTGCCAATTTATGAAGCCGTAAATGTCATTGATGAGAAAAACAGCAAAGCAGATGATAACGGAAAGGTAGGAAGCATCATGCATTGCGGCGAGAATCCATAAAATGATGAGAACAATATCATTTGCCGCGTAGGCGATTGCGAAGTATGCACTGCGACGAAAGGTGAGATAGACAGCGGCAAAGCTTGTTGTTACCGAAACGGTGCTCGGAATGATGTTGGCAGTGTTGAAATATTCAAGAATGAAATAAAAAACAACAGTCACAATTGCCGTAAGAACCGTCATAAAAACAATTTCTTTTTCATTCAGGCGATTGACGGCAACCTCGGATTTTTTGCCCTTATAAGGGTTTTTCAGCCATGCAATGAGCGCGAAAAGAGCCATAGGACCCGTCATGCCGAGATAAGTTATCATTTCGCCGTAGTATGCAAATGAATAAGAAATTATTCCGTAGAGAATACTGAATATAACCATTAATAGCTGTCCGAAGGGATTGCCCTTTGCATTAAAAATCAGTGAGGTTACTCCGATTAAAGATGCGGCAAGTGTGAGATAATTTTCTCTGTCAAATAATACGAATGAAATAATTATCATTACAGTCGATACGCTCCAGAGGATAATCTCGGTTTTCGTAAAATAATTTATAAGTTTTTTAATCATAATTAACTCCAAAAAAGCATCCGTAGATACATCTTCAAAGACCTAACGATGTATCTGCGGATGCTTAAATTTCTTTTAAGCGACTACCCGGTGGCAGTCATTTATTCAATTATTTACCGAACATCATAAGCAGGAAGCCTGCCGCAACAGCTGAGCCGATAACGCCTGCAACATTGGGTCCCATAGCGTGCATGAGAAGGAAGTTGGTGGGGTTATACTTTCTGCCCTCAACCTGTGAAACTCGGGCTGCCATGGGAACTGCGGAAACGCCTGCCGAACCGATGAGAGGATTAATTTTGCCGCCTGTAACAATATAAAGGAGCTTTCCGAAAAGAAGTCCGCCGATTGTTGAAAAAGCAAAAGCAATAAGTCCGAGAACAACAATCTTGATTGTGTCAAGCTTGAGGAATTCGGTGCCGTTTGTGGTTGCGCCGACGGTTACGCCGAGCATAATCGTAACGATGTTGGTGAGTGCGTTCTGTGCGGTATCGCTGAGTCTGTCGGTAACGCCGCATACTTTAAGAAGGTTACCGAACATGAGCATACCGATAAGGGGAGCAGCATCGGGAATAAGGAACGAAACAACAACGAAAACGATAATCGGGAAAATAATTTTTTCGGTTTTGCTTACGGTGCGAAGCTGCTTCATTTCAACCTTTCTTTCCTTTTCGGTTGTGAGAAGTTTCATAAGAGGAGGCTGAATGAGCGGGATAAGTGCCATATATGAATATGCAGCAAGAGCGATGGGACCGAGAAGGTGACCTGCAAGCTTTGAAGCAACGAGGATTGCCGTGGGACCATCTGCACCGCCGATAATTGCAATTGAAGCTGCCTCCTGAGGAGTGAAGCCAAGAAGAATTGCAATAACAAATGCGATGTATATGCCGAATTGTGCCGCTGCACCGAGAAGAAGGCTTACGGGGTTTGCGAGAAGGGGACCGAAATCGGTCATTGCACCGATGCCCAGGAAGATAAGACAGGGGAAGATAGAGCTCTTAACGCCTGCATAAATCAGCCTGAGAACACCGCTGTCATACCAGTGAGCGCCTTCAACGATGTTGGAAGTGTCCATAAGACCTGTCGGGTCATCCATAAGACCTGCGCCCGGCATGTTTGCAAGAAGTATGCCGAATGCGATGGGAACAAGAAGAAGCGGCTCAAACTTCTTGACGATTGCAAGATAAAGGAAAACAAAGGAAACAAGAATCATAACCGCATTCTGCCACTGGAGCAGTGCGAGACCCGAGCCTTCCCATATTCCTTTTAAGATTTCAACAATAAAGTCCATTGGCGTTCACCTTAGCCGATAACTGCAAGGACTGCATCAGTTTCAACTGTTGAACCCTTTGAAACGAGAATCTGCTTAACTGTGCCTGCACAGGGAGCAACAATTTCGTTTTCCATTTTCATAGCTTCAAGAACGATGATAACATCGCCTGCGTTAACGGTTGAACCGGGAGCTGCGTTAACTGCAAGGATAGTGCCGGGCATGGGAGCAGTGATATTTGTTCCGCCTGCAACGGGTGCTGCAGGAGCTGCGGGAGCGGGTGCAGCTTCAGGAGCAGGAGCAGCTGCGGGAGCTGCAACAGGAGCTGCAACGGGTGCTGCAACGGGTGCTGCTGCCTGAGCAACATTTATGATAGCTGCTTCGGTTTCTTCAACCTCTACTTCGTATGCTTTGCCGTTAAGATTTACAATGTATTTCATAATAATTATTCCTCCACTTTTTTGATTGATTTGAAGCTGAGTCTTTCAAGCGGAATGCCGCTTTCCTTGCTTACGATTGCCATTATTGCTGCTGCGGCGTTATCATCAACGCCTTCGAGCAGAGTTGTTGATCTGATTGATTTAAAGCTGAGTTTTTCGATCGGAATACCGCTTTCGTTGCTTACGATTGCCATTATCATCGCCGCAGTCTGTTCGTCAACATCGATGAGCTGAATTGTCTGAACGGGAGCTGCTGCGGGGAGTGCAACGGGGACAGCAACGGGAGCTGCTGCATTTGAAACCTGAGCTGTTCCGATTTCTGTTGCTTCCGGAGCTCCGCCTGTGAGTTTGCTTTCAATTGATCTGAGAATCTTTGAAAGACCGAGGATGAGAACGGTGATGAGCGCAAGCTCAAGGATAACAACGATAATGCCTGCAACCGCAACCAGAAGGGTTTCCTGCATAGTTAATGAAATTCTGTCTGCAAACATAATTAATCCCCTCAGTCAATTCTCTTGATTGTGTAAGTGAATGTGCTGTTCTTCTTAGCGTCACGCTTTTCGAAGAAAGCCTCTGCCTGTGTGGGGAATGCAATATAGGAAAGAACATCCTCTTCGCAGGTTGCCTTGTCGCCGAGATAAGCCTTTGCTTCTTCCATGCCGGGAGCAAGAGTATCTGCAAATCTGCCTGTGTAGGGCTTTTCATCGCCGAGAACAAGCTTCTGAAGCTCTTCGCTTACCTTGCCGGGAGCCTTGCCGTATTCGCCCTTGATGTAGCTCTTGACTTCCTTGGAGATGTTTTTATATCTCTCGCCTGCAAGGACATTTGCTGTTGCCTGAACGCCGACCATTTGGCTCATGGGAGTAACAAGGGGAGGATAGCCGAGGTCTTCACGCACTCTGGGAGTTTCAAGAAGAACCTCATCAAGCTTATCAAGCTTTTTCTGAGCTGTGAGCTGAGCAACGAGGTTCGAAAGCATACCGCCGGGGATCTGATAGATAAGAGCATCTGTCTGAGTGCCCATAACAACGGGGTTGAGAAGACCGCTTTCAAGTGCCTTTGCACGGATGGGCTTGAAGAAATCGTTGATTTCTTTGCAAATCTTTTCGTCAACATCAACCTCGTAGCCGTACTGCTTGAGGGTGTAAACAAGGGTTTCGGTTGCAGGCTGTGAGGTACCGCCCGAGAAGCATGAAATAGCCGAGTCAATAACATCCGCACCGGCTTCAACGCACTTGAGAAGTGTCATAAAGCCGAGACCTGTTGTTGAGTGAGTGTGAACAACGATGGGAACTTTAACATTAGCCTTGAGAGCCTTAACGAGGTCGTAGCCCTCCTTGGGACTCATAATGCCTGCCATATCCTTGACGCAGATTGACTGAACGCCGAGAGCTTCAATCTCTTTTGCAAGCTTAACATAGCTTTCAAGGTTGTGGATGGGGCTGAGGGTATAGCAGATTGTGCCCGATGCGTGAGCTCCGCACTTGAGAGTTTCGTCAACGGCAACCTCAATGTTGCGCACATCGTTGAGAGCATCAAAGATTCTGATGATGTCGATGCCGTTTTCAACGCTCTTTCTGATGAAAGCGCGGACAACATCATCGGGATAGTGCTTATAGCCGAGAAGATTCTGACCTCTGAGGAGCATCTGAAGCTTGGTGTTGGGGCAAGCCTTTCTGATGTTTCTGAGTCTTTCCCAGGGATCTTCGTTGAGGTAGCGCAGGCATGAATCAAAGGTTGCGCCGCCCCAGCATTCAAGTGAGTAGTAGCCTGCCTTGTCAAGCTTTTCAAGAATGGGCTTGAAATCCGAGAAAGGCATTCTTGTTGCGATAAGAGACTGGTTAGCGTCTCTGAGCACGGTTTCAGTGAAATTTACTTTCATAATTCGCCGGGTTCCTTTCTATATAAATAAGAATATTTTTGCCGAAAATCAGAATTCAATGCGTGCAGCGATATAATCTTCAAGAGCATCAATTGAAATTCTCTCCTGCTGCATAGTGTCACGGTCTCTGACGGTTACGCAGTTATCCTCGAGTGAGTCGAAATCGAAGGTGATGCAAAGGGGAGTTCCGATTTCGTCTTCGCGGCGGTAACGCTTGCCGATTGAGCCTGTTTCGTCGAAGTCAATCATAAACTTCTTCTGGAGCTTCTCATAAACCTTGAGCGCATCGGGTGAAAGCTTCTTTGAAAGGGGAAGAACAGCTGCCTTGAAGGGAGCAACTGCAGGACTGAGATGAAGAACAACTCTTGTGTCGTTCTTTTCAGCGTCGATAACCTCTTCGTCATAAGCTTCGCAGAGAAGAGCAAGAACAGTTCTGTCAAGACCGTAGGTTGATTCTATGATAAAGGGAATATACTTTTCGTTTGTTTCGGGATCAAGATAGTCCATTTTCTGACCGCTGTATTCCTGATGTCTTGTGAGGTCGAAGTTGGTTCTGTTGTGGGTGCCGTTGATTTCGCCCCAACCGAAGGGGAAGAGGAATTCGATATCGCAGGCTGCCTTTGCGTAGTGAGCAAGCTTTTCGTGGTCGTGATAACGAAGGTTTTCAGCCTTTATGCCGAGATCTTGATAATACTTCATGCCGTATTCCTTGAAGTAATCGTAAAGCTCGCTGTCGGTGCCTTCCTTGCAGAAGGTCTGGAACTCCATCTGCTCAAACTCGATTGTTCTGAAAGTGAAGTTACCGGGAGTGATTTCGTTTCTGAAAGCCTTACCGATCTGACCGATGCTGAACGGAAGCTTTGCTCTCATTGTTCTCTGAACATTGAGGTAGTTAACATATTCGCCCTGTGCGTTTTCGGGACGGAGATAAATGACATTTTTGCTGTCGTTGGTAACGCCTCTGAAGGTCTGGAACATGAGGTTGAATTCTCTGATGTCGGTGAAATCGTGCTTGCCGCAGTGGGGGCAGGGAATAGAGTTAGCCTTGATGTACTCAAACATTTCTTCCTTTGTCATGCCGTCTGCGTGTGCATCAGGATTAAAATCGTCGATAAGATTGTCTGCTCTGTGGCGCTTTTTGCATTCCTTGCAGTCAAGAAGAGGGTCGGAAAAGCTTGCAACATGTCCGCTTGCCTCCCAAACTCTGGGATGCATGAGGATATCTGCGTCAACCTCATAGCTGTTTTTTCTTTCCTGAATGAATCTTTTGCGCCATGTGTCTTTGACATTGTTTTTCATTCTTGCGCCGAGAGGACCGTAATCCCATGTGTTTGCAAGGCCGCCGTAGATTTCGCTGCCTGCAAATATGAAGCCTCTGCCCTTACAGAGCGCAACAATTTTTTCCATTGTTTTATCTGTGTTTTTCATCATATCCAAAACTCCCGCCATTATATTTTTTACTCTGTTATCATACCCTAAAATTGCCATTAAAGTCAATGATTACCGCAACTAAAAAAGACCGCACAATGCGGTCTTTTTTGTTGAAAAGTTATATATTATATACATTTATATCGATATAAAGTTTCGATTAATGATTATTTTCCCCTGTAGGCACGCAGAAATGCATGGATTTCTGCTGCCTGCGAGTCAGTCAGACCTTTTACGGGAATTGCTCCGAAGTCAGTGACAAGAACAAATCCGGGATGAGAATCCGAGCTTCTTCTTGTTGAACTCATGCTCATACCTACTCCGTGCATATTGACTCTGACGATATCGTCGTAGTAAACAATGAAATGCTTTGTGAAGCAGGGGATTTTTGCCGGAATTCTGCCTTCGATGCAGTTCTTATAAACCTCAACATAGCATTTAGAAATTGAAACGGCGGTGAGAATTATGTAGGCAAGCACAATAGCTGCAGCACATGTAAGTATAGCATTAACGGTGCCGGTACTGTCAAAAATCATAGGCAGGATTGTAAAAGCCATCATTGCCGCAAGAGGAATCAGAACGAGAGGGATGAGAATATATCTGTAAAACAGATTTTTGCCCATAGTAAAGAATCTTTGGGATTTGCCTTTTTCACGGTCTGAATAGTCGGGAACAGGTTCGAGAGGAGTTGATTTAAGCCTTCCGCATTCGGGGCATAAACTATCGGAACGGCTCATTTTTGCTCTGCAGAATTTGCATTTCATAGCTATCACCTTGTATTCGGAAACTGTTTTTGCGAAAGATGAAATTTTTATCTTTCAAGTCTGTCAATGAATTCAAAAAGTTCAATAAAGAATTCCTGAGTTGCATCCGCTTCGGCGCCGAGTCCGATAACCTTGCCGTGGTCGCCGTCTTTTGTTTTTGCAACATTCCAGATTCCGGGCAGAATTTCTTCGGCTGTTTCAAATGAGTCGGTATATTCAACATAGGGTTCGTTAAACGGATATCTTGCGGAAACAACGCTTACAAGACCGTCATTTTCCTGCCAGGTTTCGTCAATGGTTATGCCGCCTGCTGTTGTTCCTTTATATGAACCCATAGCAAGCGCAAAGGGATAGAGAATGGGCAGTGTTGAGGTGTTAGGAACCTGACCTCTGAGAAGCGAGCCTGCTCTTGTTGTGCTGTAAGAATATGAGAAATAATAAACATCTTCAACGGTTTTGATTGTTTCGTTGAGTTTTGCTGCGCCGTCGGGGCTGAGGTCGTATGCCGCATGGTCGTTGCCTGCTGCGGTGATTTTGCCGATTGCGCTTTCGGCGCTGTCGTTGCTGATTCCGAAATGGTCGAGCTTGAAATCATAGATGTTTTCGGCAGGTGCGGCGATTCCTGCAACGCCGAAGCAGAGAGTCATCAGCAATTCTGTTGTGCTGCCTATGCCGACAATACCGCCGACAGAATTGAGAACCTCGGTGAGCGATGAGCCGTTATGAGGTGCGCAGAGGGTTGTGACGCTGTATACCCAGTCGCCCTTACCGCCTGTGAAGAGGGGAGAGGTTTCTTCGCCTGTTAAGGCAAGTTCGGCTTCGCTGCCGTGCTCGAGGAGCGATGTAAGAAGACGGACTGTTGCGCCGCCGAAGCTGTGACCGAGAAGGTTTATCTTTACTCTCTGACCGCCGTTGATTTTTTCACCCCAGTTTGCAATAAGAGGCTCGGTGTATTCTCTGCCGTAGCGATCGTGGTTATGTTCTTTTGAATGAGCCTCGCCGTAGTCAACGGTTGTTCCGGTAATCTGTGCATAAAGCTCGCAGGCTCTGTCCCATGTGCTTGAAACGGGACCTACGCTCGGAGCGTAAACCTCATAGCCCTGAGAAGTGAGCTGTTCGGTTAAGTTACATGCGGTTGCACCCCAATACTGAACTGTATCGTTAACGCCGTCACCCTCGCCCCAGCCGCCGAGACCATGGACGAGTACATAAGGATATTTAACCTTGCCGCCGTTAAGCTCCCACCATGCCTCGCGGATTCCGCCGTAGTGAACGGGAACTGCGATTGCAGTAATGACGATGCATACGGCAACAATTGAAGCGATGATTCCGATTATCTTTTTGCCCTTTTTCTTTACGGGCTTCATGGGCTCGGGAGTTGTATTCTGAGGTTGAACAGGGATATCGCTGACGGGAGCATCATTAATAATGTTTTCGGGAGCATCATTCTTTAAAAGGTAATCGGTTGATACTCTGAAAAGCTCGCTCATTGCGATGATTTTATCGGTGTCGGGGAGTGCGCTTCCCGATTCCCATTTTGATACGGACTGACGGGAAACTCCCAGTGCTTCTGCAAAAGCTTCCTGCGAAAGTCCGTTTTCTTTTCTAAGTTTAATTATCTTGTCTGCAATACTCATGGTTTTCCTCCTTTGTCTTTCAGCGAAATTGTATCGTGTTTTTTTGCCGACTTCAACCAATTTCGGTGTACATTTATAAAAAAATCAAAAAAATTATGTAAATATAAGTTTACAAAAGGGATGTAAACTTGAGTTTACTCTATTTTATATTATCATTTAAGCGGATAATAGTCAATAAAAAAGGGACTGCATTACGGAGTTAAAAATTCATTCCGTGATACAGTCCTTTAGCTTTAAATTAAAAACGCTTTGGCAAGACCGAAATAAATAACAAGAGTGACGATGTCAACCAGAGTTGCTATCATCGGACCTGCCATAAGTGCAGGGTCAAGCTTAACTATCTTTGCAAAAATCGGGAGTGAACAGCCTATGAGCTTTGCAACAACGATTGCGCAGAACATCGCAAGAGAAACAACAAGAAAAACTTCAAGAGTGCCGTCGCAGAAAAGATACATTCTTATAATGTTTGCAATGCCCAGCACAAGTCCGCAAATTGATGCAACGCGAAGCTCTTTGAAAACAATTTTGAGATAATCTTTAATTTCAATTTCGCCAACGGCAAGACCTCGGATGATGAGCGTTGAAACCTGACTGCCTGCGTTTCCACCCGTACCCATGAGCATGGGCATGGATGCCGTCAACGCAACAAAGCCTGCAAGCAGTGTTTCATAGCCTTCGATGATTTTGCCTGTGAAAGTGCCCGAAATCATCAGAATCAGGAGCCAAAGAATTCTGTTGCGAGCAAGCTTGAATACGCCGGTTTTAAGATATTCGTCGTCCGACGGAGCAAGCAATGCCATCTTTTCAAAGTCCTCGGTAACCTCTTCTTCAATAACATCAACGATATCGTCAACCGTGATGATGCCCACAAGACGGTTTTCGTTGTCAACAACGGGAACGCTCAGAAGGTCGTATTTTTTAACAACTTCAACAACATATTCGCGGTCGTCAAGAGTATTGACGGAAATAAGCTGCGCATCATCCTCCATAATATCGCCGACAAGGGTGTTTTCATCGCAGAGGAGCAGCGACAGCAGAGGCACGCTGCCGAGAAGATGATGCTCACGGTCGATGCAGTAGCAGGTGTAGACGGTTTCTTTGTCTACGCCTGTTTTTCTTATTTTTTCAATCGCCTGCGCAGCGGTCAGCGAGGTGCGAAGATGCACCATTTCAATGGTCATAAGGCTGCCTGCGCAGTCCTCGGGATATTTAAGAAAACGGTTAATCAGCTTTCTGGTTTCGGGGTCGGAATGTGCGAGAACTCTTGTTACAACATTTGCAGGCACTTCTTCAAGAAAGTCAACCGTATCGTCAAGGAACATTTCGTCGAGAAGTCTTTCAAGCTCGGCATCGGTTATCATGCGAACAATGTCTGCCTGAGTGTCGGGTTCGAGATACGAAAAAACCTCTGCCGATATGTCCTTCGGCAGAACACGGAAAACAGCAAGTCTGTTTTTATCGGCCAGCTCTTCCATAATCTGAGCTGTGTCAACAACATTGATTTCCGTGAGAATCTCACGGAGAAACGAAATTTCACCCTTTGAAACATGCTCTTCAATCTGAGCTAAAAGAGCATCATATATTTCGTTTATTTCCATAAAAAACATCTCCTTTCGGATTTACCGCAAAGGAGATGCACAAAGTCAATATAAGCGATTTGTTATATCAAATCACTCTCGGTGCAATTCCGTCAATGCGGCATATTCTTTTGAACTTCTACTTCGGGGGTTGGGTATGTCGGAACTGCCCAAGTTTTTCACCACGCTTTTTGAATTTTTTATGCAATTATATGTTACACCCAAAAACGCATAAAGTCAAGCAAATTTGCAAAAAAATCCGAAATCCAAAAATATTTGATAAAAACAGAGAAAAACAGCGATTCAGGGGTAAAAACGGTCGAAAACGGAAGATTTCGAGATGTGATTTACAACGGGATCGGAAGAAAGTTTAACTTTTTTTGGTTAAAAATCCGCGGTGTTCCGCCTTAGGGTGAGAGGAGTTATTGAAACACTCTCGGAAAGGAGACGATTCATTGTCAAAGAAATTGACAGAAAAAGAGCGGCTGTTCTGCTCATATTTTGCGCAGGGCGGTGACGCAAGAGGCTGCGCCGCGAGGGCAGGATTTTCACTGACCCCTCAGCGGAGTGCGGCAAGGCTTCTTGCAAGGGACGAAATCAGAGCGGAGATTGCGCAGCTTGAGAACGAAAGAAAAACGGCTTTTGCCGTTGAAAGGGGGCTTCATCGGCTTGCCTTCGGATCTGTTGCCGATGCGCTCAGACTGATGCTTTGTGAGGAAACAATGAGTGCTGAAGAAATTGAAAAGCTTGATTTCTTTAATGTTTCGGAAATAAAGCGGCCTAAGGGCGGAGGTCTTGAAATTAAATTTTTTGACAGGCTGAAGGCTCTTGAAAAGCTTGAAAAACTCGGTGCACCTGCCGAAAATCCGCAGAGCAGCTTTATTCAGGCTCTTTCGGAGGGGGCAAGGCTGATTTCGGAGGATGATGTAGGTGAGTAAATCCGAAAAAAAGCAGGGCTTCACTCCGTTTTCAAAAAAGCAGATGACGGCTCTTTGCTGGTGGATGCCGCAAAGTCCTCTGCATACTCACGATGCAATAATCTGCGACGGCGCGGTGCGTTCGGGAAAAACTCTCTGCATGTCCGTTTCGTTTGTTGCCTGGGCGTTTTCTGCTTTTTCAGACCGTTCCTTTGCTCTTTGCGGAAAAACAATTTCTTCTCTTCGCCGCAATGTTGTAACAGTCATTCTGCCCGTCTTGCGCGAACTGGGCTTTGAATGCAGCGAGAAATATTCCAAAAACCTCATTGAGATTTCCTACGGCGGAGCAATGAACCGTTTTTATCTTTTCGGCGGTAAGGATGAGGGTTCAGCGGCTCTCATTCAGGGCATGACGCTTGCCGGTGTTCTGCTTGATGAGGTTACGCTGATGCCGCGCTCATTTGTTGAACAGGCGCTCGCAAGATGCTCGGTTGAAGGCTCAAAGCTTTGGTTCAACTGCAATCCCGAGCATCCCATGCATTGGTTCCATGAAGAATGGATAAAGAAAAAAGACGAAAAAAACTGCTGCTATCTTCATTTCACGATGAAGGATAATCCGTCGCTTACACCCGCTATTATCCGCAGATATGAAAAGCTTTATTCAGGCGCTTTTTATGAGCGCTTTGTGCTTGGAAGATGGGTTGCGGCTCAGGGCTGCGTTTACCCGATGTTTTCGCAGGAAAAGCATGTGGTTCACCCTCCCGCATGCTTTGAAAAATATTATATTTCATGCGATTACGGAACGGTAAATCCGTCTTCGTTCGGTCTGTGGGGCGAAAACGGCGGCAGGTGGTACAGAATCAGAGAATATTATTTTGATTCGCGCACCGAGGGCAGACAGAAAACCGACAGCGAGCATTACGCATCGCTTTGTGAGCTTGCAGACGGACTAAGGATTGAGGCGGTTATCGTTGACCCTTCGGCGGCAAGCTTTATGGAGTGCATAAGGCGCGACGGAAAATTCAAGGTTATTCCTGCAAGAAACGATGTTATTGACGGAATAAGAAGAGTTTCCGACTGCCTGAAGGACGGAAAAATTCTTTTTTCGCCTGAATGCAAGGCGTCTGTCAGGGAATTCGGTCTTTACCGCTGGGAAGAAAGCTCGGCAAAGGATGCCGTAAGAAAAGAAAATGACCATGCAATGGACGATATCCGTTATTTTGTTTCAACGGTTTTATCTCAGGAGGAAGATATCGGATTTTTTGCCCTTGCAGCGAAAAGGAAAGGGGGGTTAAAACATGGGATTATTTAAAAACCGAAAGGCTTCAAGAGTTTCCGCACCCGTAACGCAAAACAGAAACAGACACCCCTTCGGAATCCTTGACGGCTATGTGCCGCTCGGAGTGCCGCAGATGAGGCTTTATTATGCACTCAGAGAGGCGGTGCCCGTCATTGATGCGGCGATATTCAAAATAGTCCGTCTTACGGGCGGATTCGGAATAGAATGCACCGATTCCGCAGCACAGGCAGCGCTTGAAGAATTTATCGCAAGCGTGCCCGTCGGCGGTAACAGACAGGGGCTTTCCACCTTTATCTCAACCTATTTTGAGCAGCTTCTGACCTGCGGCACGGCTATAGGCGAAATCGTGACGGATACCGAGGGAGTGCCTCGAGCGCTTTTCAATTCTCCGCTTGAAAACATTGAGCTTAAACGGAACAAAAATGGCTTTGACATTGATATTTTTGTGCGCAACGGCGCAGAGCTTCGCAAGGTTGCAAGACCCGAAATGTGTCTTTTGAGCGTGCTCAATCCCGAGCCGGGCGCGCTTACGGGCAATTCAATGCTCAAGGGTCTGCCGTTTGTCAGCTCTGTTCTGCTCAAAATTTTTGAAAGCATCGGTGCGAATTGGGAAAGGGTCGGCAATCTTCGTTTTGCAGTGACCTATAACCCGAAAAATGATGCTATGGACAGAGCATACGCAAAGGACAGGGCGCTGCAGGTCGCCAAGGAATGGGGAGAGGCTATGCAGAGCGGCTCGGAAATCAGGGACTTTGTTGCTGTAGGAGATGTTCAGATTAAAGTTATCGGTGCAGACAATCAGATTCTTGACAGCGAGGTGCCCGTGCGCCAGATGCTTGAGCAGATTGTTGCAAAAACGGGTCTGCCGCCCTTCATGCTCGGTCTTTCGTGGTCGAGCACGGAAAGAATGTCGTCGCAGCAGGCGGATGTGCTCACAAGCGAGCTTGAGGCTTACCGTCAGCTTCTTACGCCCGTGATAAAGAAAATCTGCACTGCTTTTCTCAGAGGCAGCGGCTATCACTGCGGTGTTAAGGTTGTCTGGGATGACATTACTCTTCAGGATGAGGTTGAGCAGAGCCGCGCAATGCTCTACAGAGCACAGGCAGAAAAAATAAAGAGAGGTGAATAATTACGCAGGAGAACAAAACAAATATACTGCCCGATGAGGAGCTTGAGCTTATCGGACGGTTTGCAAGAAAAAAACTCTCAAGCGAAGAGCTTTACACATTTACGCTTATTCTCTGCGATAACGAGATCGACAGGGATAATGAGAAATTTACATTATCGGCGCTTAACACCCTTGCGGAGCTTTTTGTCGGCAAAACAGGGATTTTTGACCACAACATGAAGAGCAAGGATCAGTCGGCGAGAATTTATACAGCGAAGGTTGTCACCGATTCCAAAAGAAAAACTGCAGACGGCGAGGATTATACATATATCGAAGCCAAGGCATATATGGTGAGAACCGAAAAAAATAAAGACCTTATTGCGGAGATTGATGCAGGGATCAAAAAAGAAACCAGCGTCGGCTGTGCGGTAAGGGATATCAGCTGCTCAATCTGCGGCAGAAACATCAAAACCGAGGGCTGCGAGCATAAGAAGGGAAATATTTACGGCGGAAAGCTCTGCTGTTATTTGCTCTCTGAGCCTACTGATGCATACGAGTGGTCTTTTGTTGCAGTTCCGGCGCAGAAGAATGCAGGAGTTATCAAGGCTTTCAGCCCTTCACATGAAAAAGAAAAGCTTGCGGAATGGGCAAGAGAATATACCGATGAGCTTAAGTCGGATGTAGTCCGTTCGGCGGCATCGGTTATTCCCGAGCTGCAGAGCGATGCAATCAGCGAAATCTGCGATGCACTCTCGCTTAAGTCGCTCAAAGATCTGCGCAACGCCTTGCGCATGAGTGCACAGAAAAATCTGCCCGTTATCAGACAGCTTGAAGCGGTTGATTCAGATAACGGCAGCGAAAATTCGGAATATAAAATTTAAGGAGGAAAATTTATGTCAGTATCATTCAGCGGATTCAATGAAAACACGGCAACTTTCAAGGCAAACGAAGAAATTCAGGGCGGTGCTCCCGTTAAGATGAGCGAATCGGATACCGTTGCAGCATGTGCAAGCGGTGAAGTATTCTGCGGCTTTGCGGTTGAATGCAGCGGCGGATATGCTTCCGTTCAGCTCAGCGGCACGGTTACGGCGGCATACAGCGGCACTGCTCCCGAGGTCGGTTATGCAATGCTTGCCTCCGAAGGCGAGGGAGTTACTGTTTCGGACAGCGGCAGAGAATATCTTGTTATAGCCGTTGACGAAGCGGCATCAACCGTAACATTTCTTATGTAAGGAAAGGAGAGATAAATAATGATAAATTTTGATAATATCAAGCTTGAAAAGGGTCTTTATGCATCGGGCAATTTCACAAAGGCGCTTGAAAGTATTGACCCCAATGAAAACTATAAGGGTACTTCTCTTGAAGGTCTTGATGCATATCAGCGTCAGCTCAAGAGATTCGGCATTAAGGTCGGCGGCCCCTCGAGCGATGTTGTTGACAAGTTCTTCAAAAGCTCCGAGAGTGCGGTGCTTTTCCCCGAATATGTTTCAAGAGCCGTAAAGCAGGGCCTTGAACAGGCGGATATTCTTTCAGATGTTATTGCATCAACAACCGTTATTGACGGCCTTGATTACCGTTCAATCAGTTCAATACCCACAGAGGATGAAAAAGAAATCAAGGTTGTTAAGGAAGGTGCGTTCATTCCCGAAACAAGCATCCGTACCAAGGAAAACCTTGTAAAGCTCAAGAAGAGAGGCAGAAGCCTTGTTGCTTCATACGAGGCAATCAGATTCCAGCGTCTTGACCTTTTCACCGTTACTCTCAGGCAGATCGGCGCATACATTGCAAGAACCCTTCTCAGAGATGCGATTGATGTTCTTGCAAACGGCGACGGCAACGGCAACGCGGCGGAGGTTCTGAGCTGTGCACAGTCAGGCACCCTTGCATATTCCGATCTTGTTGATTTCTGGAACGGCTTTGACCCTTATGAGCTTAACACAATCATTGCCGACCCTGCCGTTATGGCGCAGATGCTCAATATGGAGCAGTTCAGGGATGCGGCGGCAGGTCTTAATTTCCACGGCAAGGGAGATATGATTACGCCTCTCGGTGCAAAGCTTCTCAAATCATCGGCGGTCGGCGAAAACAAGCTTGTCGGTCTTGATAAGACAGCTGCTCTTGAAATGGTTAAGGCAGGCGAAATTATGACGGAATATGACAAGCTCATTGACCGTCAGCTTGAGCGTGCGGTTATCAGCTGCACTGCAGGCTTTGCAAAGATTTTTGACGGAGCATCAAAGGTGCTGACTGTCTGACGGGAGGAACAGGCATTGATTGACTGTCTGAGTGTTTTATCTGTTCTGCGTGAATATTATTCTCCCGAAGGCACGGATGAGGAGCTTGCTCCTCTGTGCGGCATGGCAGTGAATGAGCTTTTGCCCAAAGTTAAATCCGAAAAGGTTCATTCCGATGCCCGTCTTATCAGCCTTGCTGCGGCAATGGCAAACTACCGTCTTTGTGCCAGAAGGCTCAGAAATTCTGACGGAGTAACTTCGTTTAAAGCAGGCGATGTTACTGTCAGCATTTCCGCTTCGGCGCTTATGGAGCAGGCAGAAAATGAAAAGACCAACGCACTGATTGCGGCTGCTCCGTTGCTCAAGGATGACGGCTTCATTTTCAGGCAGGTGAGCATATGAACATAACCTCGATTTTTGATTCGCACGGCAGACCTGCCTCGTTTTTCTCAAAGGACGAAGAAAAAATAACCGATATGAGGGCTTTTATAAGCCCTCTGAGGTATAAAAACAAGATGTATCTTTACGGTGTCAACACCGAAATCGGATATAATTCGCAGGGGCATTATCTTTATATCGGGCCGCCTGAACCCGACCTGACTGCCGCTGAAGAAGGGGCATATGTTGCCTGCGGCAATGAAAAGTACCGTATTGATAGGGCGGAGAAGGTATATAAAGGCAATGAAGTTTTTTATATATGGGCGATAATCCGCGTGATTGTTGAGCTTGAGGAGGGATAAACCGTGAGTGAAATAAGTGCATTGCCGTCAAACATCGTTGAGTGGCTCAAGGAGAGAGAAGAACTTTCCGAAATCAAGTTTCTCACTGAGTTTCCGGCAATAAAAAAAGCCGTACCGCTTAAAAATACAACGGTTGCGGTCGGCATTGAAAGCATGGAAATTGTTGATTCCTTTACCGAAAACGATGAAGGTGTGCTTATTGAAAATGAATACTGCAGGCAGGCTAAAATAAAGCTCAGGCTGTCAATTCATGCACCGTATTCTCTGGGCGGTGAGGCCTGCCACGATGCATTTACCGACATCATCGACTGCCTGACCTTTGCTTCGGGGCTTGATATTCTTACCTCGGGCTGTGACGGAATTGTTTCGGACAGGGATACAGATGCATTTGTGCTCAGTGCGTGGGCAACGGTGAATGCCTCCCTCTGCCCTGCGGCGAGTTCAAGTCTTGATTTTCCGTCATTCATCAGCAAAGAATTGCTCTGCGGCTCGCATATTAACGATACTTCGATTCATCTTTCCGAAAAGCAGCAGGAATATCTGAGCACCCCGTTTGAAAGCGGCTCTTACTTTGGTACGGGTGATGCTACGCAGACAATTTCTCTCGGATACAAGCCGAGTGTTGTTATTGTTGTCGGCAGCGGATGTCCGCTGATTTATTGCAACTTGACGGATAATAAGTATTATGCGTTGGGGGCGGTAGGTGTGGCAAAGGGCTCAAGCCTTGGACTTGAAATAACTTCAACAGGGTTTAAGGTAAAAAACAATTCAACCGCAAAGGGATGCACCTCGCTTCTTAATGAACTTGGAACAACATTTTTCTATCTGGCGTTCAAATAAACAGAAAGCCCCGAACCGTTTTACGGTTCGGGGCTTTTTGATCAATACCACAGAAAACTCAAAAGGAAAATTCTTATAAACCATTGCAGTTTGGTATATTTGATGCAACTGCTGTAATATCGATATCCATGAAGATTATTTTTGAGCTTCATTAGTCATCATCCAATCTAAATTATTTGAGTTGATAATTATGATCGGATATGATTAACATTTATACTTAACAGCCCAAAAGCGAGAAAAGCCACATAAAGAAATTAATGATTTTCTTTATGATCCTTATCAGCCAACATTCTTCCATATCATCGGGTTCGGTTGTCGGCTCGGTTGTTGATTCGGGAATCGTTGCTTCTTTTGTTGAGGTTTCTGTTGCAGGATGAGTAGTTTTGTTGTTCTCGGT
>JAZQGF010000001.1:0-2618 GCA_045539875.1 Acutalibacteraceae bacterium | reverse complement strand
AAAGTGCATCACGGTAAGCCATAACCGTTAATCTCCGATCAGAAAACAGCTTGTCAGCGGATTTTTGCTTCCGTATATATATGACAAAAATCGCAAAATATTACGCCAAAAAACAACATTGTTTACAGTTTATTTACATTTGGAAATAGTAACCCCCAGCTAAGCCGGGGGGTCTTCGTATGCTGGCAAAGCCCTATGGTTAACGGCATCGCCTTAAGGCGTACCCGGCGGCTACCAACCGCAAAGGCTTGTTACTTGCTACCCGTAAACGGGTCGGTGTATTCTTTGAGCATCATTTGGTCGTGAACCAAATCTTTATCCAACTGATTCTTTTGGGTGGAATTTCTACGAGCATATGTATGTGGTCGGGGCAAACTTCTGCCTGAACTATGCTCACTTGTTTCCAATTGCATAATTCTCTTAATATTTTTCCTATTTCTTCTCTGTGTTTTCCGTAAAAAATTTTCTCCTGTATTTCGGTGCTAACACTATATGATATTGGCAATTCCATTTGGTATGTGCTAAACTACTGTTGTCATTCAATTGAATGTCCTCCTTTTGATTTCTTGGTGCAGTTGGTAGCCGCACCTTCATTCTATCAAAAGGAGTTTTTCTTGTATACGCATCGCTAAAGCTTTTTTGGAACCCCTGGCACAGCCAGGGGTTTTCAAATACAATAAGTCAGGCTTGCATAGGTTATCATCCTACACAAGCCTGTATTTTTGTTTAGTTTCTTTTATTCTTTAATTGCTGATTTTAAAAAAACAGCTCATGCAATGCATGAACTGCTTTTGAGATGACAGAATAATTCTCCAAGTATTCTTATTGTTGGTTACTTTTCGTTGATTGCATACAGATGAATTACAATTTTACATACTGCACCGAATAGCCGGGCATTCTGCAGCCTGCACTGAAATCAAGATGTGTGCCTGTTATAAGTTCGGTTCCACAACCTGCTTTTACATCAAAATGGGCCGTATACTCATTTTCATCTGCATTTATAAGAACAACTATTCTTTCTTCGTCGCATTCCCGTTCAAAAACAAGCTGATGGTTGGTCTGGTGAAGTATCTTCAAACCGCCGTAACACAGTGCCTTGCTTTCACGGTGTATCTTTGCTGCTATTGAGATAAATTCGGATATTTCATTAAATTGAATCGTATTGATTTCGGGTCGCAGATCATCGTCGCCGTTTTCTTTTCTGCCCTCAACACCCCACTCACTGCCGTAATAAACACACGGAATACCCGGCATGCCGAAAAGTATACCGTAAGCAGGAATAATATGATTTTTATTTGAAAGAACCGAGGCAAGTCTTGTAACATCATGATTATCAACAAAGCCTATGAGCTGTAGACCTCTGTACATGCACCAATCCTCACTGCCAAAACGATTGCGGAGCGAATAGCCGATTTCAAACATATTCATACTGTTAAAGGAAGAATAGATTCCCTTATAACATTCATAATTCGTTGCACTGTGAAGCATTCCGTCACAAACTATCTCTCTGTAATTTCCGTGAATCATCTCACCTGCAAGGAAGAAGTCACTCTTCTTTGCCATGCAGAACGAATTGAGATCCCTCATAAACTGACGATTCAGCATATAGGCAACATCTAGACGAAGACCGTCAATGCCGAAATAGTCTATCCACTCACCAATACGGTCAAAAAGATAATTCTTAACTTGGGGATTGTCAAGATTTAGTTTCACAAGCTCGTAATGACCTTCCCAGCCTTCGTACCAAAAGCCGTCATTGTAGGAACTGTCGCCGTCAAAGCTAATATGAAACCAATCTTTGAAGGGGGATTCCCATTTCTTTTCCCTTACATCCCTGAATGCGAAAAATTCTCTGCCCACATGATTAAAAACACCGTCAAGAATTACTTTGATGTTACTTTCATGCAGTTTATCACAGACAAATTTAAAATCTTCGTTTGTGCCGAGCCTTACATCAATTTTCGAAAAATCAGAAGTATCATAACCGTGTGCTGTGCTTTCAAAAACAGGGCAGAAATATACAGCATTCACATTAAGCTTCACAAGATGCTCTGTCAAATCCGCAACCTTTCGTATTCGTGATTTAAGCACGCCGTCATTATGTTTTGGTGCACCGCAAAACCCCAAAGGATAAATCTGATATATCACACTTTCATTATACCACATAAACAAACCTCATTTTATATTTGAAATAATATATATTACTGTAATCAAAAAAATATTTTTTTGATTATATCATAATCATTATAAAATTTAAATACTCTTTAGTTGAATATATGACATTTTATAATAAAAAAAGATTACACTCCATAATAAACTATAAAAGCAAAATAATCATACAAAAAACAGGCCTCAAACTTGAAGAAAAGTCAGTCAGAACAATGCAGCATTGCTCGCTTGAGCGCATCGCACCGGTCTGTGTTTTTTTCGGCTCAGAGTAAACAAAAAGAACCATCCAATCGGATGGTTCTTTTTGCTGGCGCCTCAAACAGGACTCGAACCTGTGACACCGCGGTTAACAGCCGCGTGCTCTACCGACTGAGCTATTAAGGCATATACGGTTTTTATGGGAGAAAACATAGGGCGGTGTCTGTGACACCATCGGTCAGAAACATTGT